>CAJUTM010000014.1 GCA_910589595.1 uncultured Eubacterium sp. | reverse complement strand
AGGAACAGATATGAAGGTTGGAATATACAAATCTCTGCTTAATCAGCAGACACTAATTAGTAGTTTTTGACGAGACGGATATCCTGCTGTATCTTGTCCTTGCACCACTCCCCGAAAAATTATTGTTTCCTTTGTGTACAGAGCGCCGCCCGAGCAATTGTCTGAGATGTCTGCTGTCGTTTTTTCCTGACTTTTGACAGCCCGTTTGCACTAGACCGCTACGCAACGGTACTAACGCACCACCGGAATAATTATATTTATTCTGCGGGCAGATGCGAAGCATCTGTTTCGGGAGTAAGAAAGCGAAAACAAATAAATTTATTTTCGCTTTCTTACTCCCGAAATCGGCACCTTTGGTGCCGCCCGCAGTAATGAGTAACAATAGGCGGTGCGTAAGGACCGGCGAGCGGTCAATGCTGCAAAAGTCAGGAAAAAACGACACAGCAGACAGCGAGTTTTGCGAGGGGCGGCGCAAGATTTCTGTACACAAAGGAAACAATTTATTTTTCGTTGGGAGCTGTGTGCCGGATGAGATACAGCAGATATCCGTCATATGGACAAAAGATTAGACTTATGCAAATGCGGTTGCAACAAGGCAGGATAATGTGTATAATAAAAACGATTGTTATCCGAATATGGTGTGATTGATATGGAGGTAGGTAATGAAGACAGATATTGACATTGCGTTAGAAGCAGAAATGAAACCGATTCAGGAAGTAGCAGCAAGACTGGATATTGCGGAAGATGAATTGGATTTGTACGGTAAGTACAAGGCAAAACTGACAGACGAATTATGGAATCGCATCAAAGACCGTGCGGATGGCAAACTTATTTTAGTGACGGCAATCAACCCGACTCCGGCCGGAGAGGGAAAAACGACGATTACAGTCGGACTCGGGCAGGCGATGGAGCAGATTGGGAAAAAGGCGGTAGTTGCCTTGCGTGAACCGTCTCTCGGCCCCTGTTTCGGATTGAAAGGCGGCGCCGCCGGCGGCGGGTATTCGCAGGTCGTACCGATGGACGATTTGAACCTGCATTTCACCGGTGATTTTCATGCGATAACGTCAGCCAATAACTTGCTGGCCGCCATGCTTGACAATCATATCCAGCAGGGAAATAAACTTCAAATTGATACGAAACAGATTGTGTGGAAACGCTGTGTGGACATGAATGACAGAGTTCTCCGCAACATTACCGTAGGTCTCGGGCGTAAAGTCGACGGGGTGACACGCGAAGACCATTTTATTATTACCGTGGCATCGGAAATCATGGCTATCCTCTGTCTGGCGCAGGATATGGCAGATTTAAAAGAGCGGCTGGCAAAAATTATTGTTGCTTACACTTATAGCGGGGAGCCGGTTACGGCGGGGCAAATCAACGCCGTGGGAGCTATGGCGGCGCTGTTAAAAGACGCCATCCGTCCCAATCTCGTACAGACGCTGGAGCATACGCCGGTACTTGTACACGGAGGCCCGTTTGCCAATATTGCACATGGCTGCAACAGTCTGCGCGCGACAAAAACGGCGCTCAAACTGGCCGATTATACGATTACCGAAGCCGGCTTCGGCGCGGATTTGGGCGCGGAGAAATTTATGGATATCAAATGCCGGATCGGCAATCTGAAACCGGACGCCATTGTCTTAGTCGCAACTGTGCGCGCGCTCAAATATAATGGCGGGGCGGCGAAAGAGCAGTTGGGCGAAGAGAATATGCAGGCGTTAAAAGCCGGAATTGTGAATCTGGAAAAACATATAGAAAATATAGCAAAATTCGGGGTTCCCTGTGTTGTCACCCTCAACCGTTTTGTAACCGACACATCAGCGGAACTGGCATTTGTGCAGGAGTTCTGTGAGAGCCGCGGATGTGAATTTGCTCTCTCCGAAGTATGGGAAAAGGGCGGTGAGGGCGGAACTGCGCTTGCTAAGAAGCTGGTGGAAACAATAGAAACAAAAACAAGCGGTTTCCATTATCTCTATGAAGAAGAAAAATCTTTAAAAGAGAAGATGGCGACGATTGCGCGGGAAATATACGGCGCCGGCGAAGTGATTTTCGATTCGGCGGCTGAACAGCAGATAGCGCGTATTGAAAAACTCGGCTACGGCAGACTGCCGGTATGTATGGCCAAGAATCAATATTCGCTTTCTGACGACAAAACAAAATTGGGAAGACCGCAAAACTTCCCGATTCATATTCGGGACGTCTATGTCTCTGCCGGAGCGGGATTTGTCGTAGCCCTGACCGGTACGATTATGACAATGCCGGGGCTGCCAAAAGTACCGGCAGCCGAAAAAGTAGATGTAAATGAAAACGGTAAAATCACCGGATTATTTTAATCCGCATGGGATATATAAACGGAGGATGGCAAGTCGACTCCCTTTCGACTTGCCATCCTCCGTCTAATGTCTGCGGGAAAACTTCTGTTCGCAGTACAGACAGCGGTAAACGCGGTTTTCCTTATCCGTCAATTTGAAGCGGTGCGGCAGTTCCTGTTCTATGGAAGTAATGCACCGTGGATTTTTACATTTTATGACGTTAGTAACCATTTCCGGAAGCGCAAGCGTGCGCTTTTCCACGATTTCATTGTCGCGAATGACATTAATCGTAATACTGCTGTCCAGTACGCCGAGAATATCTAAGTTTACCGTAATCGGCCCCTCGATTTTTATAATATCTTTCTTTCCCATTTTATTGCTGCGGGCGTTTTTAATAATGGCAACGGAACAGTCGAGTTTTTCCAACCCCAGATAGTTATAAATCTCCATCGCCCCGCCTGCCTTGATATGGTCGATAACGACTCCTTCATTTAAGCCACCGATATTTAACATGCCGGATTCACCTCCAATAATGTCATAATGAGCGCCATGCGGATGTAGACGCCAAACTGAGCCTGTTTAAAATAAACTGCCCGTGGGTCTTCGTCTACTTCTGTCGATATCTCATTCACGCGCGGAAGCGGATGAAGGACAAGCATATCTTCCGGCGCCAGTTTCATTTTTCTGCTATCTAAAATAAAACTGTCTTTTAAGCGGATATAATCTTCTTCATTAAAAAAACGTTCTCTCTGAACACGTGTCATATACAGCAAATCAAGTTCGGGAAGAACATCTTCTAATACATTTACTTCTTTATATTCAATTCCTTTGGCGTCCAGCGTGTCACGGCGGAGATAATCCGGTATTTTTAATTCGTCTGGAGAAATCATGACAAAGCGTACATCCGGATAACGAACCATCGCCTCAATCAGCGAATGGACAGTCCGCCCGAATTTTAAGTCGCCGCACAAGCCAATCGTGAGATTGTTTAAACGTCCTTTGAGGTTTTTAATCGTCAAAAGGTCTGTCAGTGTCTGTGTCGGATGGTTGTGGCCGCCGTCTCCGGCATTGATTACCGGAATGGAAGAGTGAAGAGAAGCAACAAGAGGAGCTCCTTCTTTCGGATGGCGCATCGCACAAATATCAGCATAACCGGAAATCACCCGTATCGTATCGGAAACACTTTCCCCCTTTGCTGCCGAACTCGAATCGGCAGAAGAAAAGCCGAGAACTTGTCCGCCCAGATTCATCATCGCTGATTCAAAACTTAACCTTGTTCTCGTGCTGGGTTCGTAAAAACAAGTGGCAAGTTTTTTTCCTTTGCATATTTCGGAATATCGAGCCGGCTCTTCAATAATCGTCTCCGCCAGAGATATCAAATGATTGATTTCTTCCACCGAGAGGTCAAGAGCATTCATTAAATGTCGCATATACCCTCCAATCTGCCTGAAAGCAAGCTGAATAAATGATGTCAGGGGACAAAATACTGTTTGACCCCAACCCTATTCTACCTTATTTTTACAGCACTGACAAGATAATATGTAAGATTAGCGGAAAAATATTTGCATTCCGCAGGAAAAGCAAGTATACTATACTTTGGTGAAATATTTAACAGGATAAATATAAAAGGAGGCTCCCTATGATTAATTTGTATGAAAGCGGCGCTTATCTGGTAAACGGTACGGAGTTAATTGCTGACTCCGCGGACGCCTTAGCCGCAGTTGAGAGCAAAACAGGTATAAAGACGACAAAAGAAGAAGCTGCCAGAGGTACGATGGCGTATGATATTTTATCTTCCCATAATACTTCCGGCGATACGAAAGATTTAAAAATTAAATTTGATAAATTGACATCCCACGATATAACATTTGTCGGCATTTTACAGACCGCGCGCGCATCCGGACTGGAAAAATTTCCGGTTCCTTATGTACTCACAAACTGTCACAACAGCCTCTGTGCGGTAGGCGGCACAATCAATGAAGACGATCATGTATTCGGTCTTTCCTGTGCAAAAAAATACGGCGGTATCTATGTACCGCCTCATCAGGCGGTAATCCACCAGTTTGCAAGAGAAATGCTGGCTGCCGGAGGCGCCATGATTCTCGGCTCGGACAGCCATACCCGCTACGGGGCATTAGGCACGATGGCCGTCGGCGAGGGAGGGCCGGAGATTGTAAAACAGTTGTTAGAGCAGACGTATGATATTCCAATGCCGGAAGTCGTAGCCATCCATCTGACCGGTGCGCCGCAAAAAGGCGTGGGCCCGCAGGATGTGGCGCTCGCCATTATCGGGGCGGTATTTGCCAACGGGTACGTCAACAATAAAGTAATGGAATTTGTCGGTGACGGAATCGATAACCTCAGTGTCGATTTCCGGATTGGCATTGACGTTATGACGACCGAGACGACTTGTCTGTCTTCCATCTGGAGAACGGACGAGGCCGTGAAAGAATTTTATGATATCCACGGCAGAGTTGATGATTATAAAGAACTTCAGCCGGCACAGGCCGCTTATTACGACGGGGTAGTGGAAGTTGACCTTGGCAAAATAAAACCGATGATTGCCATGCCGTTCCACCCGAGCAACGTATATACGATTGAAGAGGTAAACAGCAATCTCGAAGATGTTCTCCGTGATGTAGAGAAGAAAGCGCTCATTAGTCTGGATAATAATAAAGACATCAACTTTACGCTCACCGATAAGATTCGCAACGGCAAATTATATGTAGAGCAGGGCGTCATTGCCGGCTGTGCCGGCGGCGGCTACGAAAATCTCTGCGACGCTGCAGATATTCTTCGGGGTAAGACTATCGGGGCGGACGAGTTCTCTCTTAGTGTATATCCGGCGTCCCAGCCGATTTTCATGGAACTTGTCAAAAACGGACGCATTGCCGACTTGATGGCGACAGGCGCTACCGTGCGCACCGCATTCTGCGGGCCTTGTTTCGGCGCCGGCGACGTTCCGAGCAACAAGGGATTGAGTATCCGTCACTCCACGCGTAATTTCCCGAACCGCGAGGGCTCAAAAGTGACGAGCGGGCAGATTGCCTCGGTTGCGCTTATGGACGCCCGTTCCATCGCCGCTACGGCAGCAAACAAAGGCTATCTGACGGCTGCCACGGATATTGACGTGGAATTTTCCAAACCAAAATATTATTACGATAAATCCATTTACGCAAACCGTGTATTTAACGGCGTGGGCAAAGCGGATCCAAGTGTTGAGATTAAATTCGGACCGAATATTGTTGACTGGCCGCAGATGTATGCGCTGACCGACCATCTGCTCTTAAAAGTGGTTTCCATGATTCACGATCCGGTGACGACGACAGACGAGTTAATTCCGTCCGGCGAGACATCGTCTTACCGCTCAAATCCGCTGGGACTTGCTGAATTTACCCTGAGCCGCAAAGATCCGGCGTATGTCGGCAAGGCAAAAGAGATACAGAAAGCGGAAAAAGCCAGAATTGCCGGAGAAGATATGTATGCGGCCGATTCTCACTTGCAAGAAGTGTTTGAGGCAGTCGCAAAGCAATTTGACATCGTGCCGGAAGAGACGGAAATCGGCAGCGTTATCTTTGCCGTGAAACCGGGAGACGGCTCGGCCCGCGAACAGGCGGCAAGCTGTCAGCGCGTCCTTGGCGGCATGGCTAATATCGCGAGGGAGTATGCGACGAAGCGTTACCGCTCCAATCTTATTAACTGGGGTATGCTGCCATTTGTATTCGATGGCGATTTGCCATTTGATAAAGACGACTATATCTTTGTACGGGATATTAAAAAGGCAATTGAGACGAAAGAAGATACGATAAAAGCCTATGTTGTCAATAAAGGTATGCAGGAATTTGAACTTCATCTCGGGAACTTAACCGATGACGAACGTGAAATCATTAAAAAAGGCTGCCTGATTAATTACAACAAAAAGAATGGATAATTTAGAAATAAAAAAGTAAGATTGCTGCGGAAAAACGTTTTTCACAGGGCAATCTTACTTTTTTGTTCTTCTTATGCCTCAATTTCGATGGCGTCTACCGGACAATTGTCGGCGGCCTGTCTGGCGTCTTCTTCCTGTTCCGGAGGAACGCTGTCTACAATCGCTTCGGCTTTTCCCTCTTCGTTAAAATCATATACTTCATTTACGGTAGATACACATAAGCCGCAGGAAATACAAGTATCCTGATCTACATATGTTTTCATGTCACACACACTCCTAACAAGATTTTTTAACAGTATGTCCGCATAGGAGTGGAATTATACAAAATTAATCTTCTTCAATTACATGAATTTCCAGATAGTCAAAATCAATGCTTTCAATAAAATTATCCTGCGCAAATCTTGTCTTGTCCACGCGCTTAAATTCGTTTATATTTTTATCCAGCCAGATAGGTTCCTGCAAGTCAAATTCCATGCAAATGTCATGTAATGCGGCAAATACCTTTTTTGTCCGGTTCAGCGTCCGGTCGCCGTTTTCATATACGGTGTCGCGGAGAAGCCGGTTTTCTTTCATCATTTTCCCCCATAAACGGAACATTGGCACACCTCTTTCCTCATAGTCTATGAACGATTATAACGATTTCCCTCCCAAAAGGCAATAAATTTCTTTTTCTTTGGAATTCCTGTTTGACTTTCACGCTATTTCACTTATAATATTATGTAGGTATTTATGGCTTTACAGACAGGAGAAATGATTATGTTGGAACAGGAATTACATACATCCTTTGTGAGACAGCCAAATCTGCCAAAGGACAAGGACAATGTTTTTAATGGGGAGAGCATTGAGTTTGACAAAATGATGATGATGTACAGTTGTGCCATTAAGGAAGTTGCGACAAAATTACAGGTTCTTAATGACGAGCTGTCGATTATGAGCAAACGCAATCCGATTGAGTTCATTAAGACACGTATTAAAAAACCTGACAGCATTGCTACGAAGCTGAAAAAGAAAGGACTTCCGCTGTCGATTGAGACGATTCGCAATCATCTGAATGATGTGGCCGGCGTCCGTGTCATCTGCGCTTTTATTGACGATATTTATAAAATAGCCGATATGCTTATTGCGCAGGATGATGTCCACCTCATAAAAACAAAGGATTATATTAAAAATCCCAAAATGAACGGTTACCGCAGTTACCATCTGATTGTTGAAGTGCCGGTCTTTTTTTCCGACCACAAAGAGCAAATGCGGGTGGAAGTGCAGATACGCACAATTGCCATGGACTTCTGGGCCAGTCTGGAACATCAGGTAAAATACAAAAAAGATATTAAAGATGCGGAAAACATCGCCTATGAACTGCGCGCCTGCGCGGATGTCATTAACCGTACGGATTTTCATATGCAGGCGATTCGGGACAGTATTGTAGAAATAAATTGACAATGGAGGATAGGAAATGGCAAAGATAATTGATGGCAAACGGATTTCAGCAGAAGTTAAAGATGAATGTAAAGAACGGGTAAAGAGAGAACAGCTTGATATCACACTGGCTGTTATACAGGTGGGAAATGATCCGGCGTCTACCGTATATGTCGGCAACAAGAAAAAGGCATGCGAGTATATCGGTATTCATTCCCTTGCCTATGAGCTGCCGGAAAAGACATCGGAGAAAGAATTACTGGAACTCGTAGAGAAATTAAACAAAGATGATGAAGTTCACGGCATTTTAGTTCAACTTCCCCTGCCTGAACATATTGATGAAGATAAAGTTATCCGGAAGATTTCCCCGAAGAAAGATGTCGACGGTTTTCATCCGCAGAGTGTCGGCGCTCTCAGTATCGGACAGGCGGGTTTTGTATCGTGTACGCCGGCGGGGATTGTACAGCTTCTGAAGCGCAGCGGTGTTGAGACAGAGGGAAAAGAATGCGTCATTGTGGGACGCAGCAATATCGTAGGCAAGCCGATGGCTCTTCTTATGCTTCGCGAGAACGCTACCGTTACCGTCTGTCACAGCAGGACAAAAAATTTAAAAGAGGTAACAAAACGAGCCGATATTCTTATTGTGGCAATCGGCAAGCCGAAATTTATCACTGCCGCTTATGTAAAAGAAGGCGCCGTTGTCATTGATGTCGGTATTCACCGCAATGAAAACAACAAGTTATGTGGGGATGTCGATTTTGACAGCGTGGCTCCGCTTGCTTCCGCCATCACTCCGGTTCCGGGTGGCGTCGGGCCGATGACAATCGCCATGCTGATGAACAATTGTGTGGAAGCGAAAGGAATACAGGAAGCATGAGACTGTTTTTTGTATCACTGGGCTGTGACAAAAATCTTGTAGACAGTGAAAAAATGCTTGCGCTGCTGGCAGCACAGGATATTTCAATTACTGATGTGCCGCAGGAAGCCGAAATCATTATTGTAAATACGTGTGCCTTTATCTGTGATGCCAAAGAGGAGAGTATTGAGACTATTCTCGAGATGGCAGAATATAAAAGAGATGGAAACTGTATTGCCCTCATTGTATGCGGATGTCTGGCACAGCGCTACGCGGAAGAGATTCGCAAAGAAATTCCCGAAGTGGACGCCGTTGTCGGCGCTACGGCATATGATACGATTGCTGACGTTGTGCGCGGCACGATAAGCGGGCAAAAGGGATGTTATCTGGCAGAGCCGGACTATCTCCCGCAAAATCTCATTTCCCGCATTAGTACTTCTTCTGCCCATACCGCCTATTTAAAAATCGCCGAGGGCTGTAATAAGCGTTGTACATACTGCATTATCCCCTATTTGCGTGGGAATTACCGCAGTATCCCCATTGAGGAACTGGTGTCGGAAGCTTCGTTACTGGCAGAGCGGGGAACGAAAGAACTGATTGTCATTGCACAGGAGACTACTCTGTACGGAGTCGATTTATACGGAGAAAAGCGCCTGCCACATCTGCTACGGGAACTGTGCCGTATCGAGGGAATTGAGTGGCTCCGTGTTATGTACTGTTATCCAGAAGAGATAACAAAAGAACTTCTCCTGACAATGAAGCAGGAGCCGAAAATATGCCACTATCTCGATTTGCCAATACAACATTGTAATGATGAAGTACTCCGGCGTATGGGGCGCAGAACAACAAAACAAGAGTTGATTCAGAAATTGCATGAAATAAGAGAAGTACTGCCGGATGTTGCTCTGCGTACGACGCTAATCAGCGGCTTTCCGGGAGAGACGCAAAAACAGCACGAGGAATGTGTGGATTTTGCGGTGAAATACCAGTTTGAACGACTTGGTGTTTTTCCGTATTCTCCAGAAGAGGGAACGCCGGCTGCCACGATGTCCGATTTACCGGAAGAACAAATTCGGCGGCAATGGGCAGATGAGATTATGGAGGCGGAACAGGAGGTCATTTTCCGGCAGAACGAAAGGATGACAGGAAAGGTTTTATCCGTTTTAGTCGATGGCTATTTACCGGAAGACGACGTATATGTTGGAAGAACCTATCGGGATGCGCCGGATATCGACGGCTGTGTTTTCTTTTCCGCCCCTTATGAAATTATGTCCGGCACGATATTGACGATACGGATAACGGACGCCAGAGGATATGATTTGGTGGGAGAACTATGGAATGAGGAGGAAGAATAAATGAATGTACCAAATCGCTTAACGGTTTTGCGGGTAGCTATGATTCCTCTTTTTGTCGTGGCGATGCTGTGGCATCAACTGCCATATTCAGACTATATTGCCGCCGTTTTATTTATCGGCGCCTGTATTACCGATTTTCTTGATGGCTATATTGCCAGAAAGCATAATCTGGTGACGACATTTGGCAAATTTATGGACCCGTTAGCAGACAAGCTTCTTGTGTGCGCCGCCCTGATTTGCTTTTTGGCCGAGGACAATCCCGAGATGCCTGCATGGGTCGTAATTATTATTATCAGCCGGGAGTTTATCATCAGCGGGTTCCGTCTGGTGGCGGCAGAAAAAGGAGTGACGATTGCGGCAAGTTACTGGGGCAAAGTAAAAACCGTCGTACAGATGGCAATGTCCATAGTACTGATATTTGATTTTACTCACCCATGGTTTCGAATCATTGACTTAATACTAATTTATGCTTCGCTTATTTTAACGGTCATTTCTTTAGTTGACTACATCTATAAAAACAGGGATGTAATGAAAGAAATCCAATAAGACTATATATCCCGGTGTGGAAAGGAAATTGTCATGGGAAAAGAAAATGAACTTGTCAAGAAACTGACAAAGAAAGGCTATACAATTACTACAGCCGAATCTTGTACCGGCGGTTTATTATCCGCGGCCATTGTCAATGTCAGCGGCGCTTCCAAGGTATTAAACAGCGCCTACGTTACTTATTCTAACGAGGCAAAAGAAGTTTACGCTCATGTGGCTCATACTACATTGGAAAAGTATGGAGCTGTCAGCAGAGAGACCGCAAGTGAGATGTGTCAGGGATGTGCAGAAACGGCAGATGCAGATATGGGATTATCCACAACAGGCATCGCCGGCCCCGAGGGCGGCACAGCGGACAAACCGGTGGGACTGGTATATATCGGATGCAGTCTGCATGGGAATACGGCAGTAAAAGAGTATGTATTTCAAGGTTCCCGCGAAGAGGTTCGCAGACAAACGGTGGAAGCCGCTTTGGATTTGGCAATACAATGTTTAAATAAGGAGTAGTATATCTTGAAACGATTGATTAAGATACTATGGTGTACCGGCCTGATAATAACAATCCTGTCTACCACTGCCTGTGAAAATACAACGGCCGACTCCCCATCATTTTCACCACTGCCAACACATCAGAATACGATAGAGACAGTGTCGATTTACACGATTGATACGGATACCATGACATTAGTACCCGTCAAAATAAAAAAAGGCAAAGAAGCGATTACGCCGGCGTATATTACTTCTCTGGTTGAAGACAGTCTGGACGACGAGACAATCCGTGTCTACAGTGTGGTACAGGAGGACAACTGCGTATTTTTGTCTTTTTATGCCAAAGGCAAACCGCTTGTAAACTGCTCTAAGAAAATGGAAAATCTGATTTTGGACTGTTTTGCCAATAGTTTGCTGGATAATCTTGACAGTTGCAGTAAAATTGTATTTCGCTCCGAAGATAAAGCGTATAAAAGCGAAAATTATTCATTCAAAAAAAACGAGGTCTATACCTCTGAATAATCGGGGATTGCAGATGAAAAAAGTAATTGTAATCGGAGGAGGAGCCGCCGGAATGATGGCAGCCATCCAGAGCGCTGCCTGCGGAAATGAAGTCTTTCTTCTTGAAAAAAACGAAAAATTAGGTAAAAAACTATTTATCACAGGAAAAGGGAGATGTAATGTCACCAACGCCTGTGATATTTCTGATTTATTTTCTAATGTTGTAAGTAATTCTAAATTCTTATATAGTGCATTTTACTCATTTTCCAACGAGAATGTCATGCAGTTTTTCGAGTCAGTTGGCGTCCCCCTAAAAATTGAACGGGGTCAGCGCGTGTTTCCGGTATCGGATAAATCTTCTGATATCATACGGGCGCTCGCGCAGGAGTGTGAACGAAAGCGTGTTCACGTCTGTTTTCATCATACCGTGCGCCGGCTCATAATAACGGACAAGCGAATCGAAGGTGTTGTTTTGGCTGACGGAAAGAAAATGACGGCGGATAAAGTTATTGTGGCGACCGGTGGCAAAACATATTCTTCCACGGGTTCTTCTGGAGACGGATACGATATGGCCAGCCAGTGCGGACATACGATTCAACCAATACGTGCCGGCCTCACCGGCTGGGTGTCTTCTGACGGCACGGGAAAACAACTGCAGGGATTGACGTTGAAAAATGTCCGCACACGCATCACTACACCGGACAACACGAAAAAGACGCTCTATGAGGGATTTGGCGAACTCTTATTTACGCATTACGGCGTCAGCGGCCCGCTCATGCTGACGGCGAGCAGTCTGCTTGGAGACCGTCTGCAGGAACAGCCGTTGCTGTTACATATCGACTTGAAACCGGCGCTTTCGCGCGAAAAGCTTGACCGTCGCCTCGTTGACGATTTTTCTTCCGCCATGAACAGCGAGATTAAAAACGCCTGCCGTCATTTACTGCCAAAGAGTATGTTGAGCGCAGTATTACATCGGGCAGAAATCGACTCCAAAGTAAAAATCAATCAAATCACAAAAGATACCCGTCTGAAACTGGTTGACACAATAAAAGATTATACGTTACCATTAGAACAGTTGCGTGACATTGAAGAGGCTATTGTTACACGCGGTGGCGTCGATGTAACGCAAGTCGATTCATCGACAATGGAATCCAAATTAATATCCGGACTGTTTTTTGCCGGAGAGGTTTTGGATTTGGATGCGCTGACAGGTGGGTTTAATTTACAGATTGCATGGTCGACCGGCTATTTGGCCGGAATGGAATTTTAATATCAGGAGGTAGAAAACAATGAATATTGCAATTGATGGGCCGGCAGGCGCCGGTAAAAGCTCAATCGCCAGACTGGCGGCAAAGAAACTGAATTATGTCTATGTGGATACAGGCGCTATGTTCCGGACAATGGCGCTGTATTTTCTCAATGAGAACATCAATCCATCGGAAGAAGAAACCGTCACAGCCAATTGTGGACAAATTCAGATTACGATTGAATATCAGAATGGAGAGCAGCATATTTTTTTAAATGGTAACGATGTATCTGCGGATATCCGTAAAGAAGAGGTGGGCAGGCAGGCATCTGTGATTGCCAGATATCCGGCAGTGCGCACAAAGCTTCTGAATCTGCAGCGTAAACTGGCTTCCGAAAACGATGTCATTATGGACGGACGCGATATCGGTACGGTTGTTCTGCCAGAAGCGGAATGTAAAGTATATTTGACGGCCAGTGCGGAGGTACGGGCCGGCCGCCGCTATAAAGAATTAACAGAAAAAGGAATCGACTGTGATTTGGCAGAGATTGAGAAAGATATTATAGCAAGGGATGAACAGGATATGAAACGCGAGATTGCGCCGCTGACACAGGCGGAAGACGCCGTGCTTGTCGACTCATCCAATCTGACAATAGACGAAGTTGTTGAAAAGATATGCGAATTGGCGAAAGGAGCCAGCAAATGACGATAACATTAGCGGACAGCGCCGGATTTTGTTTTGGTGTGAAGAGGGCGGTTGACACGGTATATCACTTACTGGAAGACAAAGAAAAAAAAGTATATACACTCGGCCCGATTATTCACAACGAACAGGTCGTACAGGATTTGAATGCCAACGGCGTCGGCGTAGTATGCAATCCAGAGGAAATTTCGGGAGAGGATGATAACGCCACGCTGGTAATCCGTTCCCACGGCGTCTCTCAGGACGTCATCCGGCGGATAAAGGAAAAGGGGCTCTGCTATGAAGATGCCACCTGTCCTTTTGTAAAGAAAATACACCAGACGGTAGAGGAGTACAGCGCAAAATCATACCGGATTATCATTATCGGCTCCAAAGACCATCCGGAAGTGCAGGGGATATTAGGATGGACAAACGGACGGGGCACGGTAATTGAAACGGCGGAGGAAGCAGAGGATTTTTCACTGGCTGATCCGCAAGAGAAAATATGCATCGTTTCACAGACGACATTTAATTACAAAAAATTTCAAGAATTAGTTGAAATTTTCTCTGAAAAAGGTTATGATATAATTGCTGTGAATACAATTTGTAATGCTACGTCTACGCGTCAGAAAGAGGCAGAGGAACTGGCAGCCCGCTCGGACGCGATGATTATCATTGGGGGAAAACATTCATCGAACTCCCGCAAATTATACGAAATTTGTAAAAATCAGTGTGAGAACACTTTTTTTATACAGACAGCGGATGATTTAGAAGGGATTTCCTTTGACTCATTTGCAAGCCTAGGTATTACCGCTGGGGCATCCACCCCAAATAATATTATACAGGAGGTTTTAGAGGCATGTCAGAAGCAAGTTTTGCAGAATTATTAGAGGATTCAATAGTAACAATCCACAACGGTGAGATTGTAGAAGGGACAGTTATCGGAGTTAAGGACAATGAAATTATCTTAAACATTGGATATAAAGCAGATGGTATTTTAATGAAGAATGAATATAGTAACAATGATGTTGACTTAACTGCCGAAGTTAAGCCGGGCGACAAGATGACGGTAAAAGTACTTAAAGTAAATGACGGCGAGGGTCAGGTTTTACTTACTTACAAGAGATTGCAGCTGGATAAGATGAACGAGCGTTTTCAGGAAGCGCTGGAGAACAAAGAAGTTCTCACCGGTAAAGTCGTTATGGTATTAAAAGGCGGTTTGAGCGTTGCTTATGGCGAGGGACGGGTGTTCGTTCCGGCCAGTCTTGTCTCGGATATGTACGAGAGAGATTTGACAAAGTATCAGGATAAGGAAATTGAGTTTGTCCTCACCGAGGTAAATCCACGCAAGAGAAGAATTATCGGCGACCGCAAACAATTGATTGTCGAGAAGAAAAAGAAAATGCAGGAAGAACTTCTTTCCAGAATTGAAGTCGGCATGATGGTTGAGGGTACAGTTAAAAATCTCACCGATTTTGGTGCGTTCATTGATTTGGGAGGAGCAGACGGTCTTCTTCATATTTCCGAGATGTCATGGGGACGTGTCGCAGACCCGAAGAAGCTGTTTAAAGTAGGCGATAAAGTAAATGTAATGATTAAAGATATCGCCGGAACAAAGATTGCCCTGACACTGAAGTTAGAGGAGAACAATCCGTGGAAAAATGCGGCTGAGAAGTATGCCATTGGTACGATTGTCACCGGAACCGTTGCACGTATGACCGATTTCGGTGCCTTTGTTGAATTAGAAGAGGGCATTGACGCGCTGCTTCATGTATCCCAGATTTCGATAGAGCATGTTGAGAAACCGGCCGACGTATTGACGATTGGTCAGGAAATTACTGCCAAAGTTGTTGACTTTAACGAAGATACAAAGAAAATCAGCCTCAGTATTAAGGCGATTGAGTTAAAAAACAAACAGGAAGAAGAGGAAGTATCCGCAGATGAGACGTCGGAAGAAGAAGAGGTAGCGGAAGAAGAATAATGGAAAGTAACAGTTATGAAACTTTTAAAAGGGATTATTTAAAATTAGCAGGTATTGATTTAAATTCCTACAAAGAAAATCAGATGAAACGCCGTATTGACAATTTTATTCGCAAACAAAAGATTGCAACTTACGGGGAATTTATTCAATTGATAAAAAGAGATAAGTCAATATATGACCGTTTCATAACTTACTTGACGATAAATGTTTCTGAATTTTATCGCAATCCCGTACAGTGGAAAGTGCTGGAGGAGATTATTTTTCCCACCCTGCTCAAAAAATTCGGACGACCGCTGCGGATATGGAGCGCTGCCTGTTCCACGGGAGACGAACCGTACTCGCTGGCGATGGTGTTAAACGAGATTTTACCGCCGACCCAGTTTAAAATTATTGCTACGGATTTGGACAATGAAGTGCTGGAAAAGGCCAAAAAGGGATATTATACGAAAAACAGCATAAAAGGGCTTCCTGAAAAGTTTCAGGAAAAGTATATCGAGAGCTGTCCCGACGGTGTTGTCAAAGTATCCGACCGCTTAAAATCATCGATAACGTTTCGACAGCATAACCTTTTGGAAGACGAGTACCCGTGCGATATGCACCTGATTGTATGCCGCAATGTCATGATATATTTTACAGACGACGCCAAGCGTAAAATGTATCATAAATTTACAGACTCCCTGATGGAACAGGGAATATTGTTTGTCGGCAGTACTGAGCAGATTATCGGGCCGGAACAGTACCGGCTTCAGGGAGTAAAATCTTTTTTCTATGAGAAAAACAGTGAACTATAATCAAAAATACCGCTATAATAAGAAAATCTGACCCTGTGAATATTTTGTTCACAGGGTTTGTTCGTGATACATCAATTCCGGTGTATTATACATCAAAATTGATGTGTTGAAATTTGTGGACGGATGTTATATAATAGTGATATAGTTTATCGTATCATTGCGAGCAATTAACTATCAAATTTATAAAGGAGGATTTTTGAATGAGGGTAACAAAAAAGGGTTTAGCAGTAACTATGTCTCTCGCTTTAGTTGTTTCGTCCTTTTCATTTCAGCCTGCACAGGCAGCAAAGAAATTGAAACTGAACAAAACAAAAGCTACCATAAAGGTAGGAAGCAAAGTGAAAATTACTGTTAAAAACGCAAAGAAAAAGACAAAAGTCAAATGGAAAACAAGTAAGAAAAAAGTGGCAAAAATTACAAAGAAAAAATCTAAGGGGAAAAAGCCATACGCTACAGTAAAAGGTATGAAAAAAGGTACGGCCAAGATAACGGCGACTTACAAGAAAGGTAAGAAGAATAAGAAACTCACCTGTAAGGTGACGGTAAAAGCAAAGGGTACGGATAAACCTACCCCGACGCCGCCACAGAATACAAATACTTCGAACCCACCGTCTCAGGGGCCTAACACTCCGACGGTGACACCGACGATTAAACCGACATTCCATCCGTCGACTCAGAGTTATGAGTATTTCAACGATTATACGTTAGGCTACAAAGGCAACAAAGTCGTTGCTTATAAAGATGGAAAGAGCATGGCGTTAAAAGACGCTGGAGCCGGCGTGTATAATCTCAAAGAAGACGATATTTTCGGCCAGCATATTGAGAACAATAACTGGTGGGAAGATAAAATCACACTGACCCAGCCGATCCGCTATACGACGAACGACGGCGTGGCTCACGATGTTGACAGTATGCTTACGAACTTCGACTTTATAGCCGACCCGACTGCGATTGATAACAGTGAAAACGACGGCAAGTTGTATGTATACGGAACGACAGAGGGCATTGATTATTCCAAAGGCAAGCTGGCAAAGAATGGATACAACAACCACTCACTGACCATTCTCTCTACGAAGGATATGGTAAACTGGACGGATGAGGGAACATTGGATAACAAGAACCTCACGAACCAGGTTTCCACCGCAGCAGCGAAAGACAAGGTGAAGAATAAGTGGGGAACGAAAGCATGGGCGCCATCCGGACTGAAGATTGACGGCGACGGCGACGGCGAAGATGAATATTACATCTTCTACACAAACGGCGGAGCCGTAGGATATGTTCAGGGTGATTCTCCGACAGGTCCTTGGAAAGATGACCTTGGTAAAGTATTGTTTTCTCAAAGCACACCAAACTGCTCTGGTGTTGTATGGTGCTTTGACCCTGCCGTACTGGTAGACAAAAAAGGCGACGCTTATGTATACTTTGGCGGCGGTACAAATAATGACAAAGCCCACGGCAAAACCGCACGCGTGTGCAAGATTAAGTTTGAAAAAGGAACCGGTAAAGTACTCTTAGACGGTGACCCACAGGAACTGGATAATTACTATATGTTTGAGGATAGTGAAATCAACCAGTTTGGCGATAAGTATTTCTATTCCTACTGTACAAACTTTGATGTGCCTGGCGGGGATAAGTGGATTCGTTCCGGCGAGATTGCCGCTTATGTATCCAGCGACCCGATGAATATTGCATTTGCACCGGATGACAAGGGCGACAAGTGGACCGGCGATGATGGCGTATACCATCACTATCTTGGCTCCATTTTGGATAACCCGAGTGTAATTTATGGTGAGAGCTATAACAACCACCACCATATGCAGGAATTCAAGGGACATTACTATATGTTCTATCATTCAACCGTATTGAGCAACACCTTATTCCGTGACAGCAAGCAGTACAGAAATCTTCACGTAGATGAGATTAGCGTAAATACGGAAACGGATGAAATCAAGATTACGCCTACTTATGAGGGCGCGTCACAGATTGAAGATTTTGAGCCGTTCAAAAATCCGGACGGCACGCCAAAATATATCAATGCTACGACAGCCGCAAAGAGCGCAGGTGTAAAATCCACAAGAGACGATGTTATGGTTAAGTCTTCCATCAACGGCTCTCCTATGGTAATCGATTCCATTGATACCGGCGACTGGACATGTATTAAAGGTGTAAACTTTGGTACGGAAGGTCTCAAGAACTTCGGTGTGGAATATAATTCCGAGTTAGATGCCGGAAGAATCGAGTTGTTCATCGACAGCCCAACGAAGCTGGAGAACAAAGTTGGCTATATTGATATTATGGAGCCGACGGATGGTAAATATGTATTTAAAAATGTCAATACGACAAAGACGGTAACAGGTAAACATGATATTTACTTTGTATTCCGTGGCAGCGGTTATAAAGTGGCATCCTGGATTTTATCTCAGGAAGCAGACGCTAAGCCTCCGGTAGTTGACAGACCGGATGACCCGACGCAGACTACTCCGCCAACCGACACGCCGACAGCGGGCGCAGGCTGGAATGCTGATAAGACAGAGTATGTGTTAGATCTTTCTGAGGAGTATGTAAAAGAAGAGGGCGGCGCCAGCGTAGATTTCAACGAGGATAAGACGGTAACAATTACCTATAACCCACAATATCCGGGGGTATGGTTCAGCGTACCGGATGATGTGGCGGAGAAGTTCTCGTCCATTGAATTTACTTATAAGGATGCAACCGATAAAACTCCTGTATTAGGTGATGATGGTAATCAGAAAGAAGATGACAACGGGCCGGTATTCTCTTCATTCGGATCGGCTGTCCGCTACAGCGACAGTTCCGCAGACGAAGAAATCAACTGGGGCGGTAAGTTCCCTGCCGGAGAAGGTTTGCAGACACAGTCATTCGATTTAGATTCTTCGAAAGAGTTTGCCAGATACAAAATCTTTAGAAATGACTGCGAAGACTGTCTGTTGACAATTACTTCAGTAAAATTAAAGAAATAAGTAGTAAACGATAGCTTATTACAATAATGGGGAAAGTAAGATAAATCGACTTGAAACAGCCACAGGCAATGCTTGTGAAAGGTTTCTCACGGATTTATCTTACTTTCTTTTTTGTATATAGAGGATGAGTAGTTGATTTTTCCCTATATTTCTTGTACAATGAATATTAAATGTTTTATATTTGATGAGTACAAATTGGTATAAGGAGGATTTGTGTATGAGTGAAAAAGTTGTGATTGCCCTCGATGCGATGGGAGGAGACTATGCTCCGGAAGAAACGGTAAAGGGCGCTGTTGAGGCAGTCCATGATTATCCTGAGATAAAAGTTATTTTAGTTGGTAAGGAAGAGCTCATAAAAGAACAATTGTCCCGATATTCATATAGAGAAGATGCCATTGATATTGTAAACGCTCCGGAAGTCATTGATATGGGCGACGTACCGACAAAGGCAATCCGCGAGAAAAAGGATTCCTCGCTTGTGGTGGCGATGAGGTTAGTAAAAGAGGGAAACGCAGATGCCGTTGTCTCCGCCGGAAGTACCGGCGCCATTTTAGTTGGCGGACAACTTATCGTAGGGCGCATAAAGGGAATCAAACGGCCGGCGTTAGCGCCATTCTTACCATCTAAGAAAGGTTTTTCCCTCCTGATTGACTGCGGGGCGAACGTAGACGCCAGACCGGAACATTTGCTGCAGTTTGCGCAGATGGGTTCCGTCTATTTTGAAAACGTCATGGGCAAAAAAAATCCAACGGTAGGTATTGTCAATATCGGAACGGAAGAAGAAAAAGGCAATCAATTGGTAAAAGAAACCTATCCTTTATTAAAAGAATGTAAAGATATTAATTTTGCCGGAAGTGTGGAGGCAAGAGAGATTGCGGCAGGCAGTACCGATATTCTTGTCTGCGAAGCCTTTGTGGGCAATGTAATCCTGAAATTTTTCGAGGGCGTAGCCAAAACTTTTTTGAGCTGTATCAAAGAGGGCATTATGAAAAGTTTCCGCACGAAGATAGGCGGCGTCTTAATCAAACCGGCGCTGAAAGGATTGCTCGGTACTTTTGATGTCAGCAGTCAGGGCGGCGCACCGTTACTCGGCTTAAACGGGCTCGTTGTAAAAGCTCATGGAAATTCCAAAAGTGCGGAAATAAAAACAGCTCTCGGCCAGTGTATCGCCTTTAAAGAAAATAGTATAAATGAAAAAATTAAAGATATGGTGCAATCCTGAAGGAGACGCATATGGCAAATACAAAAAAAACCGACAGCTTACAAAAAAAGATGGGTTATCAATTTAACAATATAGAGTTACTGAACAACGCGCTGACACACAGCTCCTATGCCAATGAAAAGCACTGGGCTTATGAGCGCAACAATGAGCGAATTGAATTTTTGGGCGACGCGGTATTGGAACTTATCAGTACGGAATATCTCTATGCCAGCCATCCGAAGATGACGGAGGGAGAGCTGACCCGATTTCGCGCCAGTTTAGTCTGTGAAATGAGCCTTGCTTCCTCGGCAAGGGAGCTCGGACTGGGTGATTGTCTCTTCCTTGGGAAAGGGGAATACCAGACGGGAGGGAATAAGCGTGATTCGATACTGTCGGATGCGTTCGAGGCAGTCATAGGGGCTATTTATCTGGACGGCGGTCTCGAACCCGCAAAGAAATTTGTCCATCAATATGTGTTATCCGATATTGAGCAAAAACAGCTCTTCCATGACAGCAAAACTATCCTGCAGGAAATGGTGCAGAGCCATTTTCACGAGGGCACGAAAATCTGTTATCCGCTTATAAAAGAAAGCGGCCCAGACCACAACAAAACTTTTTTTGTTGTCTGTGAAGTAAATGGCGTGGAGTATGGAAGCGGCAGCGGGCGGACGAAGAAAGCGGCGGAGCAGAAAGCCGCTTATGAGACGATTATAAAACTGAGACAGGAGAAAAATGGATGTATTTAAAAAGTATTGAAGTACACGGTTTTAAATCTTTTGCCAAAAAGCTGGTATTTGAATTTCATAATGGCATTACCTGTATCGTGGGCCCAAATGGAAGCGGTAAGAGTAATGTTGCCGACGCAGTGCGCTGGGTGTTGGGTGAACAGAGCGCCAAGCAGCTCCGCGGCTCCAGCATGCAGGATGTAATCTTCTCGGGAACCGAAATGCGCAAGCCGCAAAGTTATGCCTATGTGGCGCTGACGATAACGAATGAAGACCACAAATTAAATCTTCCCTATGAAGAAGTACAGGTGGCCAGAAGGGTGTACCGTTCCGGTGAAAGTGAATATTTGTTAAATGGAGCTTCCTGCCGCTTACGTGATATACAGGAATTGTTTTTTGATACCGGTATCGGAAAAGAGGGGTATTCCATTATCGGACAGGGGCAGATTGATAAAATATTGAGCGGTAAACCGGATGACCGGCGCGAATTGTTTGACGAAGCGGCGGGAATCGTAAAATTCAAAAAAAGAAAAGCGGCCGCAGAGAAAAATCTGGAAGTGGAGACACAAAATCTGCTGCGCGTACAGGATATATTGAGCGAGCTGGAAAAACAGGTGGGCCCGTTGGAAGAACAGTCCGGAAAGGCCAAAGAATATCTGCGCCTGAAAGAGGACTTAAAAAACTATGAAATATGGCTGTTCCGCATGGATTATGAGAGTCTCTCACAGGAAATCGCGGAAATCGAAAAGAATCTGCGCCATACGCGGGAGAATCTGGAAGAAGCCAAACAGGAGAGAGAGCAGTCGCGCTCCCAATACGATGAGGCGGAGGCACGGATTGCCGAATTTGACCGGTCGATAGAAAGAAAAAAGGAAAAAGTCAATAAAAATAAACTGCTCATAAACAATTTCGAGGGGGAGGTGCGCATTGCCAGAGAAAAAATCGCTTCCGCTACGCAGGGGAAAGAATATTATCAGGAGCGCGCCAATTCACTGGAAATAGCGAAGCAGACAGCGGAGATAGAGTTGTCCGAGTATACGTCGGAGCAAAAAGAGGCGCTGCAGCAGTTAGCGGATATGGAAGACAGGGAAAACAACATTGTCGGGCAATTGAACCAGATTGAGAAAGAAATACTGGAAAAGGAAATCGAGCTCAATCAAAAGAACGAAGATATTATCGATTCTATGAACACGACTTCCAAAATCACTGTGGAACGCCAAAAAGCGGCTTCAATGTTAGAGCAGAATAAGATTCGCAAAGCGGATTTTAATCAGAAGATTTTATCGAATAAATCACAGTTTGCTTCCGCAGAGGCGGAAATGAAACGGGAAGAGGAACTTCTCAAAGCGGCAAAGAAAGAGCTGGATAGCGAATATGTGGCAAGAAAGAAATTACTTTCGGAAGCCGATGAAAAACGCGGCGAAATTCAGGCGCTGCAGCAAAGACAACAGGAAAATCAAAAACAATATCATACGCTGACTTCCCGACTTGATACGTTAAAAAACATGGCGGAGCGATACGACGGCTATGGACAGAGTATCCGGCATGTGATGGAGAAAAAGAGCGAACAGGAGGGCCTGATTGGCGTCGTCGCTGATATTATTCAGGTGAACGACCGTTATATTACGGCAGTGGAGACGGCGCTCGGGGGAAATATCCAGAATATTGTGACGGAAGATGAGCACGTCGCCCGCCGGATGATTGAATATCTGAAGAAAAACCGCTTCGGGCGCGCTACATTTCTGCCGCTGACAACGGTGACGCCCAAAAAGGAGAGCGCTTTTACGGATGAAATGTTGGCAGAAGAGGGAGTTCTTGGCGTTGTTTCCTCTAAAGTAAACTGTGACAGCCGCTTCGACCATATCGTGAAGTATCTCCTTGGCCGCTATTTGTTAGTTGACACGATAGAACACGCTCTCGCAATCAATAAAAAGTACCGCTACACTCTCCGCATTGTGACATTGGAGGGAGAGTTTCTCAATGCAGGCGGTTCCCTGTCCGGCGGCTCGTTCCGCAATAACAGCAATCTGCTCGGCAGACGGAAGGAACTGAACCAACTGGAGCAGACGATACAGCAGCTACAGGAGAAGATTGCCCGCTGTAAAGAGGATATCGCCAATGCGCAAAAAGATGTCGAACAATTAGTAGGACAAGCCAATGAAAAAGCAGAGGCTTTAAAGAAACTGGAATTGAAAAAAAATACGGCGACAATCAAATATGAACAGGCGGTAACAATAAAAGAGCAAAAGGAAAAGGAATATCTTGCCATCGCCAATGACGGCAAAGAGATTGAGACGCAGAAAGCGTTGCTCACCGATTCTCTGGAGCGAATCGACGGGCAATTAGAAGAGAGCAAAAAGAATGAACAGGAGGCGAAAGAACACGTACAAATCCTGTCAGACCAGCTTGACGAGACGCGCGAAAAACAGATACAGCTTCAGGATAAACTTGCGGAAATCCGTTTGGAATCATCTTCGTTCCAGCAAAAGAACTATTATGTCACCGAAAATATCCATCGTCTGGAGGAGAATCTTTCGGCGATAAATAAAGAATATGAACATTTGGCAGAGGAGCAGCAAAATTCGGACGCTTCGGTCGCGCAGATGGAAGAGGAAATCGTCGGTTTTGAGAAAAAGAATCGGGAATTAGCTGACGAGATAGAACGGCTGCTAGTGGAAATCGACGAAGAGAACCATAAAAAAGAAGAAATGACAGCTTCCCAGAAAGATATTTTTGAGAAACGCGACTCCCTGATGAACCATATAAGCGAACTGGATAAGGAGACGTTCCGTCTCGAATCCCGCAAACAAAATATGGAAGAGAAACAGGAAGACAGCGTCAACCATATGTGGAATGAATATGAGATTACCTATCGCCATGCCAAAGAATATGAGATGAATGAATCGCTTTCCTATACGCGTATCAAAGCAAATGTAAGCGATACCAAAGGGAAAATCCGCACGCTCGGCGACGTCAATGTCAATGCCATTGAAGATTACAAATCAGTTCGGGAGCGATACGAGCTGTTAAAGACACAGCATGACGACCTCATCGCTTCAGAAGAAGCATTGAGAAAGATTATCGACGATTTGGACGAGGAAATGCGCAAGCAGTTTACGGAAAAATTCGTACATATACAAAAGCAGTTCAACAGTGTGTTCCGCGAGCTGTTCGGCGGTGGCAAGGGTACGATTGAACTGGTGGAGGACGAGGACGTTCTGGAGGCGGGAATCACCATTAACGCGCAGCCTCCGGGGAAGAAACTGGGCAATATGATGCAGCTTTCCGGCGGGGAAAAGGCATTGACCGCCATCGCTTTACTTTTTGCCATCCAGAATCTCAAACCGTCACCGTTTTGTCTGCTGGATGAGATTGAGGCGGCACTTGACGATTCCAACGTAAAGCGTTATGCTAAATATCTGCACAAGTTGACGAAAAATACACAGTTCATCGTTATCACGCACCGGAAGGGAACGATGGAAGCAGCCGATGTCCTTTATGGCATTACGATGCAGGAAAAAGGAGTATCCACGCTTGTGTCCGTGAAACTCATTGAGGAACAATTAGACAATTAATTGTTTTTAATATAAAATATTGCATGCGCAAATGGAGGGAATTATGGAAGAGAAGAAAGGATTTTTTGCGAAACTAAAGAGAGGCTTATCGAAAACAAGGGATAATTTTGTTTCCGGTATCGATTCGTTATTTACCGGATTTTCCGAAATAGATGATGATTTTTACGAAGAACTCGAAGAACTCCTGATTATGGGAGACATCGGCATTAACACGACGATGAGTATTATTGACAGTCTGCGCGAGCGCATTAAAGAAGAAAAGATTAAAGAGGCCGGCGCCTGCAAGCAGCTGCTGATTGATACGATTAAAGCACAGATGACCGTTCGTGAAGACGCCTATGATTTTGAAAATAAAAAATCTGTCTTATTGCTGATTGGCGTCAACGGCGTTGGCAAAACGACGAGCGTAGGTAAATTAGCCGGACAGTTTAAAAATCAGGGAAAGCAGGTTCTTCTTGCGGCGGCGGATACTTTTCGCGCCGGCGCTATCGAGCAGTTGAAGGAGTGGTCGGAGAGAGCCGGCGTAGATATCATCGCCGGACAGGAGGGTTCCGACCCCGCCGCGATTGTTTTTGACGCAGTTGCCGCGGCAAAAGCCCGTGACGTTGATATTTTATTATGCGATACGGCAGGACGTCTTCATAACAAAAAGAACCTGATGAACGAGCTTCATAAAATCCATACTATTATCGAAAAAGAATATCCGCAGGCGTTGTTAGAAACACTTATTGTTGTCGATGGAACGACCGGTCAGAACGCTCTGGCGCAGGCAAAGGAATTTAGCGAAGTGGCCGACGTATCGGGCGTTATTTTGACAAAACTTGACGGCACCGCAAAAGGCGGTATCGCCATTGCGATTCAATCCGAACTGAGTATTCCTGTAAAATATATCGGCATTGGAGAACAAATCGGTGATTTGCAGCGTTTTGACGCGGAAGAGTTTGTCAATGCGCTTTTTGCCGTCAATGAAACTATATAAGAAAGAAAGGTCGTGTCTGTCATGTTGACTTTAGATAAATTTGAAGAAGCAAGTGAAATCGTTCAGAAAGTGATTCTGCCAACGAATCTTATTTATAGCGAGTACTATAGCGCCCAAACCGGAGGAAAGATTTATTTAAAACCGGAAAATATGCAGTATACCGGCGCTTATAAAATCCGCGGCGCCTATTATAAGATTAGCACGCTGCCGGAAGAAGAGCGGCAGCGCGGACTGATAACCGCGTCGGCCGGCAACCATGCGCAGGGCGTTGCCTATGCCGCAAAGTTATTCGGCGTGAAAGCGGTTATTGTCATGCCCAATACGACGCCTCTAATCAAGGTGAACCGCACAAAGGGCTACGGCGCTGAAGTCGTTCTCTACGGAGACGTATATGACGACGCCTGTGCCCACGCGCTTTCTCTGGCGGAAGAGAAAGGATATACGTTTATTCATCCGTTTGATGATGAAGTCGTGGCTACCGGACAGGGTTCCATCGCTATGGAGATTATTAAGGAGCTGCCGACGGTAGACATGATTCTCGCCCCGATTGGCGGCGGTGGGTTAGCGTGCGGCGTATCTACGCTTGCCAAACTTCTCAACCCTAACATACAGGTTATCGGCGTTGAGCCGGCAGGCGCCAACTGCATGCAGGAATCAATCAAAAATGGCAAGGTGACTTCGCTTTCGCAGGTCAATACGATTGCCGACGGCACGGCGGTAAAAACTCCGGGGACCAATATTTTCCCTTATATTCAGAAAAATGTCGACGATATTATTACCGTCGACGACCACGAACTGATTGTCAACTTTCTGGATATGGTTGAGAACCATAAAATGATTGTGGAAAATTCCGGCCTGCTTACCGTATCCGCATTAAAGCAGCTCGACGGGAAAGGAAAGAAGATTGTCTGTATTCTCAGCGGTGGAAATATGGATATGATTACGATGTCTTCGGTCGTTCAGCACGGATTGATTCAGAGAGGGCGGGTATTTACGATTAGCGTACTTCTCCCTGACCGTCCGGGAGAATTGCTTCATATTGCCGACGTCATTGCCAGAGAGCAGGGGAATATCATCCGCTTAGAGCATAATCAGTTCGTCAGCATTAACCGCAATGCCGCCGTAGAGCTGACCATTACGATGGAGGCTTTTGGCAACGAACACAAAGAAGCTATCATTAAAGCGCTGGAACGGGAGGGATACACCCCGAAATCAGAACAGCCGTCCGCTGTCTATTAATAATTTGCTGAAAGAGGATTAGGAGGTCACGCATATGTATGATAAGTCATTGCTTTTTACACCGGAGGGAGTACGGGATATTTACGGTGAACATTGCGAGAGACGGGATGCGGTACAAGATGAAATCCATGCCATTATGAAGTTGTATGGATTTAAAAATATTAAGACGCCGACGTTTGAATTTTTTGATATTTTTAACAGAGAAATGGGAACTGTCAAATCCGCGGAGATGTTTAAATTTTTCGACCAATATAACAATACTCTTGTATTGCGACCGGATATTACACCGTCTATTGCCCGCTGTGTGGCAAAATATTACGAAAAAGAAACCATGCAGATTCGCCTCTGCTATACCGGAGATACATTTATCCGTCTCAGCGGATATCAGGGAAAGATGTCCGAGATTACACAGATTGGCGCTGAGTTAATGAATGACGCCTCTTCGGACGCCGACGGCGAAATGATTGCGATGACGATTGAGGCGTTGAAGCAGGTCGGTCTCCAAGAGTTTAAAGTGGATATCGGACATGCGGATTTATTCCGCGGCCTGATTGAAGAAACCGATTTGAGCGAAGAAGAAATTGAACAGTTAAAAATTTATCTGAGAAATAAAAATATTTTTGCCATTGAAGATATGCTGGAAGATAAAAATATTCCCGCGGACTGTAAGGATTTACTCATCCGTATGCCGGATTTGTTTGGCGGGATTGAAACTATTTCCTATGCCGCGGAGCGCACACAGAACGAGCGTGCCCGAAAAGCGTTGGAGCGTTTGCAAAAAATCTACGAGATACTTGTTTCGATTGGCTTGGAAGAGCACATTACGTTTGACCTCGGAATGTTATCCCACTACGAATATTATACGGGAGTTATTTTCAAAGCCTATACTTACGGAACTGGAGATGCGATTGTCACGGGAGGCCGTTATGATAATCTGATGGAGCAGTTTGGCAGGAAAACGCCGGCTATCGGCATGGCGTTTGTTCTTGACCAGCTTATGGACGCGCTGCACAGTCAGGAAACTGATATCCGTACAAAAGAATTGGATTCTCTCATTTTGTACCGTTCCGCAAACCGCCATAAGGCGCTGCAGCTCGCTGGAGAGCTGCGCAGCCAGAACAAGCCCGCCCGCCTGATGCGCAAAGACGCCGAAACATCTCTGCAGGAGTACAAAGAGTACGGATACCGCAACGAAGTGCATTCGATTTATTATATTGACGATACCGGAGAAATAACGGAATTTGATTTGACGATGGAAGAGCAGGCAGAAGAGACGGGAGGAAATACATGAAATATATAACCATTGCCCTTGCAAAAGGCAGACTTGCCAAACAAACATTGGCTCTCTTAGAACAGACAGGGATTACCTGTGAAGAGTTAAAAGATAAAGAAACGCGTAAACTCATTTTTGTAAATAAAGAATTGGGACTTAAATTTTTCCTTTCCAAGACGTCGGATGTTCCGACTTATGTCGAATATGGCGCCGCTGATATCGGCGTTGTCGGCAGCGATACGATTATGGAAGAGGGACGCAAAGTACTGGAAGTGCTCGACCTCGGTCTCGGCCGCTGTCACATGTGCGTTGCCGGCCCCGTCTCTGCTTCCGGATTGCTACATAATAATCAGGTTATCCGCGTGGCTTCAAAGTATCCGAATATTGCCAAAGATTACTTTTATAATCAAAAGCACCAGACTGTGGAAATCGTAAAATTAAACGGCTCGGTAGAGCTGGCGCCTATCGTCGGCTTGTCCGAAGTGATTGTAGATATTGTTGAGACCGGCTCCACGTTAAAAGCCAACGGTCTGGAAGTGTTGGAGACGATTTGCCCGCTTTCGGCCCGCGTTATCGTCAATGAGGCGAGTATGAAGCTGCAGCGCGAGCGCATTACGAAACTGGTGAAAGATTTGAAACAGGCGTTAGAGAGAGAGGAGAGTTGAAAATGCAAATTATTCAATTGACCGAAGAGACAAAAAACAATATTATGGAAAACTTATTAAAACGGAGTCCGAATAATTATGATGAATATCAGGACACCGTCAATGAAATATTGCAGGAAGTGAGAACAAAAGGAGACGAGGCAGTATTCGCCTATACGAAAAAGTTTGATAAGGCGGACATAACAAAAGAAAATCTGTATGTCACGGAAGATGAGATAAAGGAGGCCTATGCACAAGTTGACGACGCGCTCGTTGAGACAATGAAGAAGTCGATTATTAATATCCAGTCCTTTCATGAAAAACAGGTGCGGAACAGTTGGTTTCATACGAGAGAGGACGGCGTTATTTTAGGACAGCGCGTCACTGCATTAAACAGCGTCGGTGTATATGTACCCGGAGGGAAAGCGGCTTATCCGTCCAGCGTACTGATGAATATTATTCCCGCCAAAGTCGCCGGAGTAAAGCGCATTGTCATGTGTACACCGCCGGACGCGCAGGGAAAAGTGACGCCGGCAACATTAGTAGCCGCCCACCTCGCCGGCGCAACGGAAATCGTCAAGGCAGGAGGCGCACAGGCAATCGCGGCGCTGGCATATGGAACCGCGGCTATTCCCAAAGTAGATAAAATTACCGGCCCGGGAAATATCTTTGTCGCTCTGGCAAAGAAAACGGTATACGGCCATGTGAGTATTGATTCCGTCGCCGGCCCCAGTGAAATTCTTGTTCTGGCAGACGAGACGGCAAATCCACGCTATGTGGCGGCAGACCTTCTGTCACAGGCAGAACACGACGAGCTGGCTTCAGCGATTTTAGTAACGACAAGCAAAGAATTGGCTGAGCAGGTTTCGGCACAGGCAGAAGAGTTTACCTCTCAATTATCCCGCCAGAGCATTATTGCTAAATCACTAGATAATTACGGATATATATTGATTGCCGATACGATGGAAGAGGCCATTGATGTAGTCAACGAGATTGCTTCCGAACACTTAGAAATTTTGACGAAAAATCCGTTTGATACAATGACACGAGTACAAAATGCCGGCGCCATTTTTCTTGGAGAGTACAGCAGCGAGCCGCTCGGCGATTACTTTGCCGGCCCGAACCATGTGCTGCCGACAAATGGAACCGCGAAGTTTTTCTCCCCGTTGTCGGTAGACGATTTTATCAAAAAATCGAGCGTCATTTCCTATTCGCGCGAGGCATTGGAAGAAGTGCACGAGGATATTATACAGTTTGCCAAAGCAGAGCACCTAACCGCCCATGCCAACTCCATTGCCGTCCGCTTTGGCAAAGAAGTGTTTGCTGAGAAATAACTTTACACGAAACATGACATATGATATAGTTGATTTGTAATGTACATAATCTGACGGTGACAGGTCGAATCCGGCGTGCCACCGTCAGCCGGAGATAACTTACATACGAGGAGTAGAATCATGAAAACACAAAAGCTTTTTATACGTTTTATTTTTGTACTATTTTTATTCTTTTTTTGTATTCTTGGGAATCGGCAGGCAAAAGCCGAAACGCTCGGAAGCGGTGCGCGCATTATTATTTATGGCGTACCCGAAGAGGCGCGTTTCCATTTGGGAGGCGCCGTTGGCTCCAGCGTAAAGCTGACGGCAGAAGCGACCGGTTCAAAAGTTTTATCTGGTATTTCATTTACATCAAGCGATACATCCGTATGCAGCGTAAAAAGAGAAAATAATTACTGGCTTGTTACCCGCCTGAAAGAAGGTACTTCCGTTATCCGCATGAGTTGTAAAGCGAATCAGGATAAGGTTGTCCGTACTTTACTGATGTCTAATTTAACGCCGCTTTATGACGACAGCGCGGAAGAGGACGACGAAGAAGAGGACGGAACTATCCGCGGCATTCTCAAAAACGGCTCCATAGTATATTGGGGATGTTCGGATGTCGAGGGTATCACTTCTTATAAGACTGAAAAGAAAGACGAAGTAAAATCGGACAGAGGCGTTGAAATCGTTTCACAATGTGCGGAGTATTATCGTGTCGAACTCGAGGATGAATCAACGTTTGGGGATTCCGACGAAGTATGGGGATATGTCAAAAAAACATCGGTTTACATTCCTGTACGGCGAATCCGCATGAAAGAATCCCTGTTAGTGTATGAGCAAAATTTCGCCTCGCTGGAAGCTCTCGTATATCCGCGGATAGCTACCAATCAAAAAATAAATTTTACTACTTCAAACAGCAATGCCGTTACGGTTGACGAGAGCGGAACCGCATATGGGAAACATCGGGGCGAAGCAGTAGTTACGGCGGCCAGTGCAGAGAACGATAGCATTACCGCCAAATGCCGGTTGACAATCAAACCATATGTTCCGGTAACCGGAATCAGCATTGAACCGCAAACTCTGGAAATTGAAGATGGTACGGCGGGGAAAATAACTGCCCATGTATTACCGGAAGACGCTACGGAGACCGCTTACAGCTGGAAAGTTTCCCGAGAGGATATTTTGAGAATGGATTCAAAGGGGCGCTATCTCGCCCTCAAACCGGGGAATGCCGTCGTTACGGCGACATCTAAGGAGGGAAATTTCAGCGCGAGCTGTCTGGTGACAGTAAAAAGTGTGGAAGCGAAAGGTGTCTTTATACAAAGTACGCTTTCTCTCGACATCGGAGAGACAAAGACTCCTGTCTGGCGGATGATACCATCCAATGCGACAAACAAGGGGGCGTTTTGGAAAAGTGATAATCCGCATATTGTAAGCGTTGATAAGTCGGGAAGACTTACCGGCGTCGGACAGGGAAGTACAAATGTGCATATTACTACAATGGACGGGGGTTTTCATGCCGTCTGTAAAGTAACCGTGGAAATATACGTGAAAAACATACATCTGAATAACACATCTTTTTCGATGACAAAAGGAAAGACAAAACAATTACGGGCGGCGATAACACCGCAGAACCGCACGAAAGAAAAACTTATATGGCGCAGCGAGACGCCGTCTGTGGCGACGGTGACATCGGGCGGATGGATAAAAGCGACGGGAATCGGAACGGCAAAAATACTGCTGTACGATGAATATACCGGAGCCTATGATTATGCGCTTGTTCATGTCAGTGCAGGACTGAAAAAACCAAGTTTATCGGCTAAGAAAAAGGGTAAAAAATTTATTTTATCGTGGAAAAAGGTAAAGCAGGCCACCGGTTATACTATATATGAAAAGAAGAAAAAAACGTTTAAGAAACTTAAACAGGTAGGGAGCAGCAAGACAAAATACACCGTTAAGAAAGCGAAGAAAGGAGTGAAATACCGGATAAGGGCAAATTATCAGTCCGGAAAGGAAAAAGAAAACAGTCCGTTTAGCAAAACGGTTACCGTAACATGATGAAGTCAGTCAAGACAGACGGCTAAGTTTAGTGCAGAGGAGAAATGAAAGATGAATTACACGAAGAGAATGATAGCCATTCTTATATTGCTAAGTATACTGGCAGAATGCGCCGCATTCGGAAGACACACAACAGAAGCGGAAACATTAAGTAAAGAGGCAGAATGGAATATTAAATGTCTCAAGGCGGAAAACAGCTATGCGGACAGCAAGCGTTTACCGAAAATACGTGTTGCCGTTCTGGATTCCGGTCTGGATACGGATAGGAATATTCCTTTTGCGAAGCGAAAAGATTTTCTCGGCGAAGAGGAACTGCATTCCATGTTTCAGGATGAGACGGGGCACGGAACAAGTGTGGCAGGACTTATATGCGCAACCGAAAACGATGAACGGATAACGGGTATCGCCGCCAACGCGGAGCTTTATGTGGCGAGAATACTGGACGCCAGCAACGAAGCTCCTGTGGACAGAGTAATAGAAGCGCTGGAATGGGCAATGCAGGAAAAAGTTCATATTATTCATATGAGCTTTGGCACAAAATATTATTCGGAAGAACTGGAAGAGACGATAAAAAAGGCGTACAGACAGGGAATCCTTATAATTGCTGCGGCCGGCAACGACGGCAATGCGGCAGAGGATGAATCTACAATAGAATACCCCGCAGCGTTCGATGAAGTTATCTCCGTAGGCGCTACGGACGTGGATAATTCCGTGATGGAGAGCAGTTCCACCGGCGACGAACTGGATGTTGTCGCTCCGGGGAACCGTATCTTATCGACCGGAGCCTTTGGCGGCGTGGTAGTAGACGACGGCACCAGCGTATCGGCCGCACAAGTGACGGGAATTGCTGCCGTCCTCTGGGGAAAACATCCCGATAAATCGAACGAATTTATCCGCCAGCTCCTTGTCGGCAGCGCAAACACGGAAGCCGTCCACGGCGCGTGCGGAAACGGACTGGTCGACTACACACAGACAAATCTCAACTATAAGCAGATGAATAGCTCTTATCGCACTTATAAAAAGCAAGGTCTTGCGGAAAAGACGGCAATTCAAAGAGCGGCGTCGGAACTGCCGGAAAATACGGCTTCCGTTAAATCCCACGAGGGCAAAGTTCCCTATGTCAATGGACTGTGGAGCAGAACAAGACATGAGGAAATGACACAGGCGACAAACGCAATTGCAGAAAGCGATATTGCCTTTGTAAAGGCAGGCGCCCGCCTGCCGGACGAACTCGACTCAATGAAACAAATGTCCAAGCATCCATGCTTCCACGGCGATGGAAACTATTTTGCCAATGTCAGTTACCTGCTGGCATATGCAAAACAGCTGATTAAAGAGGGGAAAGAACAGTTGCCGGAGTTTAAGGGGTTTTTTGTAAATGGGGATGCTTATAATAAATTAAATTTACAAAAACAATATAATATTCAAACAGAATTGGGAGACAGTCTTAACAAATTCTATGCGGGATGTATAAATAAATTAAATAGCAGTTTAACTAACAATACTATGTCTGCACAACAAAAAGGGTATGCCATTTTAGGGTTGGCGCTTCATACAATTACTGATACATTTGCTCATATGGGATACCGAAAGGAAAAAGATACTAATAACTTTTATGAAATTGTTCACAATCGGGTAGGACAGAAGGGATGGGAGAATTCCGTTACCCAATTATGGCATGATATCTCCAACAGCAAAACCAGCACGAAAAAAGACAAGGATTACTACAATGACAAGCTTACATATTTTGCCTGTGCCGATGTTGTTGATAAAATGAAAGTTGCAAGCATTCTGTCACAAAAAGTGAGTAATGAATTAGTTGCTGCCGTAAATGGAACGGATGATTTCTTAAATAAGATGGCAGTTATATTAAAGAAATATAAAGAAGAAAATGCCGGCGAACAAGAGGATATTAATAAAGCCGTTAATTATCGGGTAGAAGACGTGAATGACAAGTGGGCTGCTGTCAAAGATAATACAACCTTTGATATTAACATTGATAAAAATGACACGGAAATAGAAATACCAGATAAGAATGGTATAGAAGCAGAAATAAAATCAAAATTGTTAAGAATCAAATTTAAGCCAAACACAAACAGTAATTATACATATCAGATATACTATAAAAAAGGTAACAAAAAAGTTTTTTTCAAGAGGACAGGTACAACAAAGAATAAAACAGTTCATGAAACTGCTAAAAGGGGAATGAAAAATAATCAGATATTTATCGTATGTTTTTATGGTTCACATCAGCGCACGTTAAAATACAATATTGAACGTAAAATAATCTACCATTATAAAAAGAAGAAAAAAACACAGGTAATACCTTTTAAACCGAAAAAAAATAGTTTTAAACTGTATGGTAATGTATTTAAAATCAAAAAAAAGAAATTTAAAGGATGGAGTACAAAGAAAAAGGCGAAAAAGGCAAAGTATAAACCAAAGAAGAAAATAAAATTTACAGACAACAAGGAATTACATCTTTATTGTGTAAAAAAATAATAAGCAAAAATATTTTCTGTCTGAAGGAGGTTACTATGAAACAACTATTTATCGTATTATTTATAGCTATGTCTGCTATTCTGTTTGGTGAAAAACAGAATATAGAAGCGAAAAGTGTTGCTATCAATGATGACAACTTTCCTGATTTCTATTTTCAGGTTTTTATCAAAAATAGCTTTGACACAAATAAGGACGGCAAATTGAGTGATAAGGAGTGTGCAGCCATTACGGAAATAAATGTCGGCCGTCCGTCCGAGTATCGTTCTGATTTGGAATATCCGGCTCCCTACACATTAGAGGGAATTGAATTTTTCCCCAATTTAAAAACACTGGATTGTACAAAATGCGGTTTGTACTATTTGGATATTTCAAAGAATAAAAAATTAGAGTATTTAAATTGTAGTTATAATAATTTAGAAAAATTATATTTGAAAAAAAACACAAAATTAGAAACTTTAAGCTGTACAGACAATAAATTAAAAAAAATTGATATCAGTCAAAGCAAAAAGCTTAAAATCTTTTATTGTAGTGATAATAAAATCAAGAAAATCAATTTAGACAAAAATAGAAAGCTAGAAGACATACTTATTTCAGGGAATTTACTCAAAAAAATTGATATTACAAAGTTATCAAATTTAAAATCTATATGTTGTGGAAGAAATAAATTAAAAAAATTAGATGTATCAAAAAATAAAAAATTAAATTGCTTAGAGTGTCATACCAATAAGCTAACAAAATTAAATGTTAGTAAAAACAAGTTATTAGACTACTTACATTGTGGAGAGAACGCTATCCGTAAACTTGATTTAAGAAAAAACAAGCTGCTGACAACTTTCCGTTGCGACGGAAACCAACTGTTGACAGGCAACGTAAAACTTTCCCGAACACAACTAACTCGTTGTGAAGCCGCTACGCAGAAAGCTACCATTAAGATGAAAAAGATTGGCAGATACTACTACATTCCTTTACCGAATGTTGTCGGTACGAACGTCATCAGCAATCTTTCCTATGGGAAACTGACTTCCAAAGGGATACGTGTAAAGAAGTCTACCCTGCCTAAAACAATTACTTATAACTACAATATGTTTACGGACGGAGAAGAACTGACAAAGGTGACGATTCGCACGAAGAAATAACGCTTTGTATTGGGGGAGTACTATGAAAAAACTAGTTATCGTATTATTTATAGCCATGTCTGCTTTTCTGTTTGGTGAAAAACAGAATATACAAGCGAAAAGTGTTGCCATCAATGATGATAACTTTCCGGATTTTTATTTTCAGGTTTTTATCAAAAATAGCTTTGACACAAATAAGGACGGGAAATTAAGTGATAAGGAGTGTGCGGCCGTTACGGAAATAAATGTTGGCCGTCCGTCCGAGTATCGTTCTGATTTGGAATATCCGGCTCCCGATACATTAGAGGGAATTGAATTTTTTCCCAATTTAAAGAAATTATATTGTTCAGAATGTTATCTGGATTATCTGGATGTATCAAAAAACAAAAAATTGGAAGAACTTTTTTGTGATAATAATAACCTAAAACAGCTTAGTTTAAAAAATAATAGGAAATTAATATTTTTAGATTGCAGTTATAACAAACTAACCAAAATTGATTTATCTAAAAATAACAAATTAAAAAAAATATATTGTATATATAATAAGTTAAAGGGAATAAACGTAAAAAAAAATAATAATCTTACACATTTATTTTTATCCTATAATAAATTGAAAGAAATTAATATAAAGAACTTGCGTAAACTAAAGATGTTTGGTTGTAGTGATAATAAATTAAAAAAAGTAGATATAACTCATAATAAAAACTTAAATTTATTTGAATGTCATACAAATAAACTAACTAAACTAAATGTATCCAAAAACAAAAGTTTAACTACGTTACATTGTGCTAATAATATCCTTTCTAAGCTGGATTTAAGCAAAAACAAACTATTAACAACTTTTCGCTGCGATGGAAATCGGTTGCTGACGGGAAATGTAAAACTTTCCCGAACACAACTAACTCGTTGTGAAGCCGCTGCGCAGAAAGCTACCATTAAGATGAAAAAAATTGGCAAATATTATTACATTCCTTTACCGAATGTTGTCGGCACAAACGTCATCAGCAATCTTTCTTATGGGAAACTGACTTCCAAGGGGATACGAGTGAAGAAGTCGACCCTGCCTAAAACAATTACTTATAATTACAATATGTTTACGGACGGAGAAGAACTGACAAAGGTGACGATTCGCACGAAGAAATAACGCTTTGTATTGGGGGAGTACTATGAAAAAACTAGTTATCGTATTATTTATAGCCATGTCTGCTTTTCTGTTTGGTGAAAAACAGAATATACAAGCGAAAAGTGTTGCCATCAATGATGATAACTTTCCGGATTTTTATTTTCAGGTTTTTATCAAAAATAGCTTTGACACAAATAAGGACGGGAAATTAAGTGATAAGGAGTGTGCGGCCGTTACGGAAATAAATGTTGGCCGTCCGTCCGAGTATCGTTCTGATTTGGAATATCCGGCTCCCGATACATTAGAGGGAATTGAATTTTTTCCCAATTTAAAGAAATTATATTGTTCAGAATGTTATCTGGATTATCTGGATGTATCGAAAAACAAAAAATTGGAAGAGTTAAATTGCAATGATAATAACTTACAAAAGTTAAATTTAAAAAACAATACAAAGTTAAAAATGTTGCGTTGTTCATATAACAAATTAAAAAAGATTAATATCAATAAAAACAAAAAACTTCAAACCTTTTATTGTAGTGATAATAAAATCAAGAAGCTTAATGTAGATAAAAATAAAAAACTAGAAGATATAATTATCTCAGGGAATTTACTTAAAAAAATTGATATTACAAAGTTATCAAATCTAAAATCTATATGCTGTGGAGAGAACAAATTAAAAAAATTAGATATATCAAAAAATAAAAAATTAAATTGCTTAGAGTGTCATACTAATAAACTAACAAAATTAAATGTTAGTAAAAACAAGTTATTAGACTACTTACATTGTGGAGAAAACGCTATCCGTAAACTTGATTTAAGAAAAAACAAGTTGCTGACAACTTTCCGCTGTGATGGAAATCGGTTGCTGACAGGAAATGTAAAACTTTCCCGAACACAACTAACTCGTTGTGAAGCGGCTACACAGAAAGCTATCATTAAGATAAAAAAGATTGGCAGATACTATTACATTCCTTTGGCGAATGTTGTCGGCACAAACGTCATCAGCAATCTTTCTTATGGGAAACTGACTTCCAAGGGGATACGAGTGAAGAAGTCGACCCTGCCTAAAACAATTACTTATAATTACAATATGTTTACGGACGGAGAAGAACTGACAAAGGTGACGATTCGCACGAAGAAATAACGCTTTGGAATGGGGGAGTACTATGAAAAAATTATTTATCGTATTATTTATAGCCATGTCTGCTTTTCTGTTTGGTGGAAAACAGAATATAGAAGCGAAAAGTGTTGCCATCAACGATGATAACTTTCCGGATTTCTGTTTCCAACTCTACGTGAAAGAACGTTTTGACACAAATGAAGATGGGAAACTAAGCGACAGTGAACGGGCAGATGTTACTGGAATATATATCGAACGTCTGAAAAAATACCATCTTGGGTTAGAATGTACGGAACCATCTACTTTAAAAGGAATTGAATTTTTCCCTAACTTAGAAAGACTGGATTGTTCCGTATGCCGTATAGAGTACTTAGATTTGTCAAAAAACAAAAAATTAGAAGAATTAGACTGTTCAGACAACAAATTAAAGAAGCTTAACTTAAAAAATAATACTAAATTAAAGATTTTGGACTGTTCAGACAACAAGTTAGAAATGATTAAACTTCCTGCTAATTTAAAAAATTTGAACTGTTCAGACAACAAATTAAAAACGATTAAGTTTCCCTCCAATTTGAAAAAATTGGATTGTTCAAACTGTGGATTTAAAAACTTGAATATATCAAAACACAAAAAATTAGAGGAGTTAAATTGCTTTTACAACAAATTAAAGAAACTAAATTTGAATAATAATATAAAACTAAAAATTTTGGACTGTTCATGCAACAAATTTAAAAAGCTTGATGTCAGTAAGAACAGAAATCTTCAAATTCTTTCTTGTAGCAGCAACAAAATTCGTAAGATAAATTTAGATGGTACTGTAAACATGGAAAATTTAGATGTTTCATTTAATAAAATTAAAGAGATTGAACTTACAAATTTAAAAAGATTAATTCGTATTGATTGTCAGGGAAATCAGTTGACAAGACTGGATATGACATATAATAAAAAACTTCATTACATGATATGCAATGCCAATAAATTAACTGAACTTGATGTAAGTCAAAATATGGAATTAAGTTATCTGAACTGCTCAAATAACGCTATCCGCCAATTAAATATGAGTAATAACAAATCTTTGGAAACTTTGTATTGTGAAAAAAATCAGTTATTGGCTGGTAACATCAATCTGTCTCGAGAACAGTTTGGTTCATGCGGACTTTTAATCTCTCCACAGGAAGCCACAATTAAAATAAAAAAGATTGGTGGATACTACTACATACCGTTACCAAATGTCACTGATATAAAAGCAATCAGTAATCTCTCTTACGGAGAACTGACCTCCAAGGGAATACAGGTAAATAAATCCACTCTGCCCAAAATAATCACCTACAGCTACAATATGTTTACGGACGGAAATGAGTTGACAAAGGTGAAGATTCACACGAAAAAATAGCAAAAGGAGGCTGCAAATGATACGAAAACTTATGACACAGACAGTTTTATGTGTTCTGTTTTTATCAATGACAATTGTAATAAACAGAACACAGGGGAAAGGTTTTACGCCGCCACTGGAAACCAATTCAGGCATTGTTTACCCTATTTCTTTAAAAACAGGGGCAGACGCAAAGGGAAATCCCGTATTCATGGATTCCGCTTTTCTGCAGGCCATCTGTCAGCAGACATTTGTTTCTGGAAAATATATCGGTTATCCTTTTGATTTGGATGAGGACGGTTTCTTATCCAAAGAGGAGTGCGAGACGGTACGAGTTCTGTCCCTGTCCGGTATTGCGGAGATTGGGAGTTTAAACGGAGTCGAAGCATTTCCAAAGCTAAGGGAGCTGTATTGTAATGGTACGGGAGTCCGCACCCTCAATCTTTCCCATAATCCAAGATTGCAGATTCTGGCTTGCTCGGACACGCCGCTTACATCACTCAATATTTCAAACTGCCCGCTGTTAAAGGAGTTAAAGTTATCCGGCTGTGCTCTGGCCTGCCTGAACCTTTCTGCGCAAAATGAGCTTTCTTTTCTAACCTGTCAGGAGCAAAAAAGAACGGCGGGAGGGTACAGGGAAAATGGACGCTATATCGTTCAATTAAAAGATTTGGACGCCGGAATAGACTTGAAGCGGATATCCGATGTAAAAATAGACGGAGTTACAGGAGATTCGGTGCATTCCGGATATGACGGCAGCACCGGTACTGTATATTGTTCCGATGAAATCAAACAGATTTCTTATGTGTATGCCGTTGACTCCGCAAATTCGGACAGCGAATCGACAGATACGGAGATGTTCGTTACCCTTACGCTTTCATGGGGAATACGTCAGGCTTATGAGACGGCTGGAGGAAGTCCTGTGCTGCCGCAGTTTTTTGCTTCGGGTGAGAAAGACAGCGAACCAGCAGAACCGTATCGGGAGGGGTATGAATTTACCGGATGGTATACGGACGCTTCCTGCAAAGACAGGTACTATTTTCAAAATGTGCTGCATGAGAATATGGCCTTATATGCCGGATGGGAAAAGAAAACTTATGAGATTATTTATCAGACTGGTAATGACTTGAAAAAGCGCACTGAGAAAGCGGATTGGTGGAGTGTCAATATTATTCCGCAACAGAATGATACGCCGACACGCACCGGTTATACATTTATCGGTTGGAAAACGGAAAGCGGACTTATTATCAATGAGGAAAATAAATCTTCCATAACGTATGGGGATGCCTCCGGAAACTGTGATGCCGGTTCTACTGTTTTGCAATCTCTCTGGAAAGCGAATCAGGGATACCGAATCAATCTTGAACTGGTGCTCACGGATGCGCAGAAAAAGCAGTTGGAAGAGGGAGCCTCTTTTGACAGGGGAACTTCCTTTTCGTGGGAAAGTACCGACCTCTTATCGAACCTGTTGTCTCCCAGTCTGCCGGGACATCAATTAGAGGGCTGGTATACGGCCAGAACCGGAGGTACGGCAATTACAAGCGATATGAGTTACAAACAACTTCATGAACTGCAATTCGGGCCGGCGGCAAGTCCGCAAACACCGACGATTTACGGACGTTTTTCTCTTACCAATTATACTATCCACTATGACACCAGCGGTGGAACCCATATTGACAGCAGGCACAATGTCCACTGGGGCGACGCAAATCTTCTTCCGGCGGCAAAGCCAAAAAAGAAAGGCTATATTCTCGCCGGCTGGAAGCTGCGCGAGACAAAGGTGACAAAAAAGACAAAGTTAAACGACAGTTATTTTGCCTATTCGAGTGAGATAACATTAAAAGCTGTCTGGTACAAAAAGTACGAGCCGAAAGGAAAAATCTTTAAACGATACGGCATTGTATATAAGATTACCAAATCAAATAAAAAAGGAAACTGTGTTCGTCTGCTGCGGATTACAAAGAAGAAAATAACAATACGAAATAAGGTGTTTTTAAATGGGAAATATTTTAAACTGACATCAATTAAGAAGAATGCACTCAGGAAGGCAAAGAAAATACGGTTAAAAACGCCGGCGAAATATAAGAAAAGGTACCGGCGTATGGTGAAGCGGGCGGGCGGCAGAATTAAAAAATAATTTCTTGACAAATTCCCGCAGATATGTTATTTTCTTACTGTTGTGAATAAAGTAGATGGTCCTCTGATGGAAATAAATACATTAAGAACATCAAAAAGATTAGGAGGAACAACAATGAACGAAATTATCAAGAAAATTGAAGAAGAGCAGTTAAAGGCAGAGGTTCCTGAATTCAGAGTAGGCGATACGGTTAAAGTATATGCCAAAGTAAAAGAGGGACAGAGAGAGAGAACACAGGTATTTGAAGGCGTCGTTTTGAAGCGTCAGGGAGGAAGCACACGCGAGACATTTACCGTCCGCAAGTTTTCCAATGGTGTCGGCGTAGAAAAGACATGGCCGCTTCATTCTCCTATTGTAGAAAAGGTAGAGGTTGTTCGACTTGGTAAAGTAAGAAGAGCAAAATTGAATTATCTCCGCGGACGCGTTGGTAAAGCAGCTAAGGTAAAAGAGCTTGTAAAATAATAGATTGCTTTTCACAGAGGCGCATGGGCAATGCTCATGCGTCTCTTTTCAAAGGAAAATGATAGGATAGGATCTTTTCAATGAATCTCAGATTTGAAGAAGAACAGAAGCGGGAACGGAGAATAAAAATAATAAAAGAGAGTCTCCGCTTTCTGGTTGAAGTAATCATCGTAATTTTTATTGCATGGCTGATTATTACATTTGCCCTGAAAAAAATAAGCATGATAGGCAGTTCCATGGAAACGACGCTTTATAATGGAGAAGATGTTATCGTCAACAAATCCTCTTTTCTTATTTTTTCCCCGCGGCGTGAGCAGGTCATCGCATTTTATCCGGAATCGGAAGAGGGAGAAGATACCGACGAATTGGACGATACGGTAATTCAAATTCGTCGTGTCGTGGGACTTCCCAATGAAAAAATAAAGATAAAAGAAGGGAAGATTTATATTAACGGAAAGGTATTAAAGGAAAAATATCCGTTTGAAATCATGCACTCTGCCGGACGCGCGGTGAACGAAATCCAACTGGCAGAAGATGAGTATTTTGTCCTCAGCGACAACCGCAATGATATGGATGACAGCCGGAATACTTCCTTTACGAAAGTGCGGAAAAAAAACATTATCGGCAGGGTGATTCTGCGCCTGAATCCTTTTTCCCTTTTGGGAGGGCCGGAACAGGAAGAACCGAAAAAAGAAGAATAGGAGAGATGGAACATGCATTTTCAGTGGTACCCCGGTCATATGACAAAGGCGAAACGCGCCATGCAGGAAGATATCAAGTTGATTGATGTTGTCATTGAGCTCGTCGACGCGAGAATCCCGTTTAGCAGTAAAAATCCGGATATTAACAGTCTGGCACAAAACAAATCGCGGATTTTGTTATTAAACAAGAGCGATATGGCAGACCCCGCAGTTATGAACGACTGGATTCGCTATTATGAACAACAGGGATATCTTGCGATGGCCGTAAATTCCAAGAAGCGCAATGAGTTGAAACAGGTTCATGCACTGATTCAGAAAGCATGTAAGGAAAAGATAGAGAGAGACCGCAAACGCGGTATTTTAAACCGCCCCGTGCGCGCCATGATTGTAGGCATCCCGAATGTCGGCAAGTCCACTTTTATCAATAGTTTTGCCGGAAAAGCCTGCACTAAGACCGGAAACAAACCGGGAGTGACGAAAGGCAAACAGTGGATTCGTCTCAATAAACAAGTAGAACTGCTGGATACCCCCGGTATTCTCTGGCCCAAATTTGAAGATCAGCAGGTCGGGAAACATCTGGCCTTAATCGGCTCCATAAAAGATGAACTGCTTCAGAGTGTGGAGTTAGCATTAGAGTTAATTCCCTTTTTAGTTGAAGAATATCCGCAGACGTTATCGCTGCATTATCAACTTCAGGAAAAGGATAAACCTGCCGATATTCTGCTTGCCATTGCCCGCAGCCGCGGCTGTGTAAAAACCGGTAATGAGGCGGATTATGACAAGGCGGCTTTTCTGTTGTTAGACGATTTCCGCAATGCGAGACTCGGGAAAATAACGATGGAACGGCCAAAACAGGCATAACATATTACGGAGGGGGAGCATATGTCAGCGAGTAATGAGCTTGAAGATAGTTTACAGGCCTGTCGGGAGATACAGCTCCAGATTGGCAGCGAGGTGACAATATCAGACGAAGAAGAGAACCTGTTAGAAACACAAGATGAAATACCTGTCAGGGAAGAAGAGGAAAGCAGAGAAGAAAAACCGCTTCCTGACAATAACAAATTACCGGAACAACATCCGGTGCTTAAGTTTGTGTTAAGCATTCTGGTTTGTCTGTTTACCGCACTTCTTCTGGCATTACTGATAACTACTTATGTGGCGCACCATACGTCTGTCGAGGGAAGTTCAATGGAGCCGACGATTGAAGACGGCTCCCAACTGGTCGTTGAACAGATTAGCTACTATCTGCATGAGCCGGAGCGGTTTGATGTGATTGTTTTCCCAAACAATCAGGGAGCGAATTACATCAAGCGGATTATCGGGCTGCCGGAAGAGACGATACAAATTAAAGACGGATATGTGTATATTAACGATAAGCAGCTGGAAGAGGATTATGGCAAGGAAATCATTGAGGACAGCGGACTGGCCGTTGATAAAATTACGCTGAAAAAAGATGAATATTTTGTTCTGGGAGACAACCGCAACGGAAGTATTGACAGCCGCCGGACGGATATCGGCGCCGTAAAACGGGAACAGATAAAAGGAAAAGCATGGCTGTGTTTTTATCCATTTACAAAATTCGGAACAATAAAATAAGGAGAGATTATCATATGGAAATAGAAAAAAAGTATTTAGTTTCTTCTCTTCCGGACGGACTGCAGCAATATGAGGCATGGGAAATCGAGCAGTGTTATCTCTGTATAAGGCCTGTTCTGCGGATACGAAAAAAGAATGAAGACTACATTTTAACGTATAAAAACAGAAATAAAAATCTGGCGGATATAAATAACCTTTGCGTGGCCGACGAATTGGAAGTACCCCTGACAAAAGAAGCCTATGAACATTTGAAGAAAAAGGCGGACGGCAAATGTATTTGTAAAACGCGATACCTTATTCCATACGAAACCTACACGATTGAACTGGATATTTTTCATGGCGATTACGAGGGATTTTATCTGGCAGAAGTGGAGTTTGCCAGCGTGGAAGAGAGTAAAGATTTCACACCTCCGCTGTGGTTTGGAGAAGATGTCAGCGGAGACTTTCACTACAGCAACAGCTATTTGGCGCAAAACTAAATTTCTGCTTGTCATTTTTCATTGGGGGAAGTATAATGATAAATGACAAAAAATTAAGGAGGTTATGACTATGTCATATGTAGATGAGGTATTGGAGCAGTTGATTGAGAAGAATCCTGCTGAGCCGGAGTTTCATCAGGCTGCCAAGGAAGTTCTCGAATCGCTTCGTCCGGTCGTAGAGAAGAATGAAGAAAAGTTTCGTAAAGATGCATTGTTAGAGCGTCTTGTCAATCCGGAGAGACAGCTTAAATTCCGTGTACCGTGGGTAGACGATAACGGACAGGTACAGGTGAACACCGGTTATCGTGTACAGTTTAACAGTGCGATTGGTCCATATAAGGGTGGTCTGCGTTTCCATCCATCCGTAAATCTCGGAATTATCAAATTTTTAGGTTTTGAACAGATTTTCAAGAACTCATTGACCGGTCTTCCGATTGGCGGCGGCAAAGGTGGATGTGACTTTGACCCGAAAGGCAAATCAGACCGTGAAGTAATGGCATTCTGCCAGAGTTTTATGACAGAGCTCTATCGCCATATTGGTGCGGATACGGATGTTCCGGCAGGTGATATCGGTGTCGGCGGCCGTGAAATCGGTTATATGTACGGACAGTATAAACGGATTAGAAATTGTTATGAGGGTGTGTTGACTGGTAAAGGACTTACTTTTGGCGGTTCCCTTGCACGTACGGAAGCTACCGGCTACGGTCTCTTGTATTATACAGAAGAGATGTTGAAATGCAACGGACATGACATTGCCGGCAAGACGGTTGTTGTTTCCGGTGCTGGTAACGTGGCTATATACGCGACACAGAAAGCACAGCAGTTGGGCGCTAAAGTTGTTACCGTATCCGATTCTTCCGGTTGGGTTTATGATTCGGAAGGAATTGACGTAGAATTATTAAAAGAGATTAAAGAAGTTAAGAGAGCACGTCTGACCGAGTACGCGGCAGCCAGACCAAGTGCAGAATACCATGAAGGAAAAGGCGTTTGGAGCATTCCGTGTGATGTTGCTCTTCCTTGCGCGACACAAAACGAATTGGATATCGAAGACGCCAAGACATTAGTGGCAAACGGAGTAATCGCCGTAGCCGAGGGCGCTAATATGCCTACTACCTTGGACGCTACCGAATATCTTCAGTCTAACGGTGTGTTATTTGCACCGGGTAAAGCGTCGAACGCCGGCGGCGTTGCTACTTCCGCACTGGAAATGTCACAAAACAGCGAGCGTCTCAGTTGGACATTTGAAGAAGTAGATTCAAAATTAAAAGATATCATGGTAAATATATTTCATGCGTGTGATGACGCTTCCAAGAAGTATGGTTTTGAGAAAAACTATGTGGTAGGAGCGAATATCGCCGGATTTGAAAAAGTTGCAGAAGCTATGACCGCACAGGGAGTTGTGTGATTATTTAACACTCCAATACAGATAAGTAAAAGGCAGGTATCACAAAGCAAAATTGTGATACCTGCCTTTTCGCAGTTGCGTAATACACCCTTGCATTCTGTTCTCTACTCTGTTACAATTTGTTCTACACAGTTATCCTTTTCTTACATGATGAGAAGGGAGTCTATATGACCAAAGAACAATTTGCCGCCCATCTGACTCAGCAGCTCTATCAAATCTATCCTCAGGAAGACTATACGATTCGAATCGATTCCTTTATTAAAAATAACAATACCATGCATTACGGCATTATTATCCGCAAAAATACGGAATGTTTTGCGCCGACGATTTATATTGATGACTTTTATGACGATTATCTGAAGAAGAAACTTACTACCGATGAAATCGCCGCACAGGTACATCAGATAATGACTGGTTTTTCCCATCATTCAGAACACTATCAAACATTTTCCGTGCGCTGGGAGGACTGTAAGTCAAAAATTGCTTATCGCGTTATTTCCCAAGAGCGCAACAAAGATTTACTGAATCGTATCCCCTATATCCCTTTCCTCGATTTGGCAATTGTATTTTATATTGTATACGACATTTCCGAACAGGGGCTGGAGTCCATCTGTGTTACGGAAGATTTGTGCAGCCGGTGGGGCGTCTCCACACAGGAATTATTACGGATGGCAGAAGAAAATACGCCGCGTATCTTTGCGTCAAAGGTGGAGACGATGGAGGGCTTCTTATGTGAGTATCTGGGCTGCAAATTTAACTCATCCGAAGAAGAGCACCCCGATATCTATGTCTTTTCTAACAATTTCGGCATCAACGGCGCCAGCGTGCTCGTTTACAAAAATCTAATTCATGAGTTTGCGGAACAACTGCAGTCCAATTTATATGTACTGCCAAGCAGCATACATGAATTATTGGTTATTCCGGAATTTGCCGTTTCCACTTCCTTACCGGCATTATCCAATCTCGTTCGCACGATTAATCAGACACATGTACTGGAAGAAGAAATCTTATCCGACCGCGCCTATTATTATGAGCGCGAAGAAAAACGCTTCCTAATGTGATATCAAAAAAAATTGCATATTTTATAAAAAGAGCCTTTACAAATATACTTTTGCTGATATATAATAAGTTAGTAATGCATCTGTGGCTCAGTGGATAGAGTAGAGGCTTCCGAAGCCTTTGGTCGGGGGTTCGAATCCCTCCAGATGCATTCTTTTTCTTATTGGAATATTGGGAAAGGTGACGGAATATGGAACAAAAAGAGGATTATATTGTTCGCGGTATTGCTGCTCAGGGTCAAATCCGCTGTTTTGCCATTACCTGCCGCAATCTGGTAGAAGAGGCAAGGACAAGACACAATACAAGTCCGGTTGTCACGGCGGCATTGGGACGTCTCTTAGCCGGTGGCGGTATGATGGGTGCCATGATGAAAGAAAAGCAGGATTTACTGACGTTACAGATTCAGTGCAGCGGCCCCATAGAGGGTTTGACCGTCACGGCCGACGCATTCGGACACCTGAAAGGATACGCCAAACATCCCGTTGTTTCTTTGCCTGCAAGTAAAGCCGGCAAACTCGATGTTGGCAGGGCCATTGACCTCGGCGTATTGACCGTCATAAAAGATATTGGTCTCAAAGAACCTTATACCGGACAGGTACAGTTAGTTTCCGGAGAGATTGCCGAGGATTTAACTTATTATTTTGCGACTTCGGAACAGACTCCGTCATCGGTGGCTCTCGGTGTGCTGATGAATAAAAATAATACAGTGGCGCAGGCCGGCGGCTATATTCTTCAGCTTATGCCGGAAACAAAAGAGGAGGTTATCTCCACTTTAGAGAAGCGTTTGGCAGACATTGAGCCGGTAACAGCCCTGCTAGCAAAGGGGCACACACCGGAGAGTATGCTGCGGGAAATACTGGCGGATTTCGACGTCGTATTTTCCGAAGAGAACATTCCTGCCTCATTTTCCTGTAACTGTTCCAAAGAACGTGTCAGCAAAGTATTAGTCAGTTTAGGCTCCGCACAATTAGAGGAGCTGATAGAAGAAGACGAGCCGGTGGAAATCAACTGCCATTTTTGCAACACGAACTATCATTTCGATAAGGATGAATTGATAAAAATAAAAAACTCGTTAAAAAGATAGACAAATGTAATAAAAATTGATATACTTGGGAAAGAAAATACGAGGGAAAGCTGGATTTAAAAATGAAGTTAAAATACAAAAAGATGGTTATCATTGCAACGGTTGTCGCTATGGCGCTTGGATTTGTGACATTGATTTTTCTGGATAATGATAACGGAACTAATAGTGCAGAAGATGCCCGTTTGGATTTGAATAAAAACGAAGAGATAAATAAATTAATAAAAAACTATTTTGCCGCCAAGAAAACGGTTAATTTGGAATCTCTTTCCGAACTGGTCAGCGACGCCAACCGGATTCCGAAAGAGCGTTACACGATAATGGCAGGTTATGTCGAAGACTACAAAGATTTTAACTGCTATGTCATCAAAAATGACGAATCCGATGCCTATCGTGTTTACGTTAAGTACAGTATGAAATTAAAGAACATTGACAGCTGGGTTCCCTGTCTGACAACTTATTACATTAAAGTTACGTCAGATGGGAAGTATGTCATTTATCTCAGCGCACTGGATGAGGTCGAGGAAGAGTTTATCGACGCCGCTGACAAAAATATGGAAATTATTAAACTAAAAGAAGAAGTAAAGAAAGGTCTAAATGCGGTTCTGGAAAAGGATGGCGCCTTTAAGCAGTTCTACCAGAAGATGGAGAAAGAAATAAGCGCCGCCACAGACTCAAAACCGGCTGGCAATTCTGCGTCTGCACCAGCTTCCGCACCCGCAGCATCTGCCTCTCCGGCGGCATCTTCGTCTCCGGCAGCTTCACCGTCTCCGGCGGTATCTGCCTCTCCGGTGGCGTCTTCGTCTCCGGCGGTACCTGCCTCTCCGGTGGCGTCTTCGTCTCCGGCAGCATAAAAAGCAGTTTTTCTTATAAGAGCATAACAAAAATGGTACGTTATTATAACGTACCATTTTAATCCTCACGAACTATTTATCAGTAAAGGAAGTTAAACAGGATGGACGGAATACGGATTAACAAATACGTCAGCCAGTGTGGTTACTGTTCCCGACGCGAAGCCGACCGGCTGTTATTACAGGGGAAAATCTACATCAACGGAAACGTTGCGTCTATGGGCGACAGAGTACAGGCGGGAGACGCCGTTATTATAGATGGAAAAGCGATTACGCCTGCGGAAAAAGAAATCATAATCGCCTTTCATAAACCAGCGGGAATCGTCTGCACTACAAGCAAAAAAGAAAAACAGAATGTCATCGACTATTTACATCTTGAGGAACGCGTCTATCCTGTAGGCAGATTAGATAAAAATTCTACCGGACTGCTCTTATTGACGAATAACGGTCAACTGATGGATGATATTTTACGTGGCAGCCATTATCACGAGAAAGAATATATCGTTACGGTAGATAAAGCAATACCGCCTGCGATTTATGAGGCAATGGAGCAGGGGGTTCCTATCCTCAATACGATGACGCGTCCGTGTCGTATTACCCACCGCTGTGAACGGCGGTTTCATATTATTCTCACACAGGGTCTCAACCGTCAGATACGGCGAATGTGCGAATATTTTGGATATCGTGTGCGCACACTAAAAAGAATACGAATTATGAATATTGAACTAGGAAACCTGCCGGAAGGGAAATGGCGGTATTTAACAGAGACGGAAATCCGTAAGTTAAAACAGTTAGCGTCAGGCAGGACGCGCGAAAGGAAGGACAGACATGAATAATGAGCCAATACGGCGAATGAAAGAATTGATAACAAAACTAAACGAGGCGGCCAAGGTATATTATCAGGGACAGGATGAAATCATGTCGAATCGGGAGTATGATTCTCTGTACGATGAACTGGCTGCGCTGGAGCGTGAAACCGGAACCGTTATGACAAACAGCCCCACGATACACGTAGGCTTTGAAACGATTAGTAAATTGCCGAAAGAACCGCATGTCTCCCCGATGTTATCGCTTGACAAAACAAAAGAAGTATCTGATTTGACCGACTGGCTCGGCGGACAGCACGGTCTGTTGTCCATGAAACTGGATGGGTTAAGCATTATCCTCACTTATGAGCAGGGAACGCTTGTCAAGGCGCTGACGCGCGGCAATGGGGAGATTGGCGAGGTCATAACAAATAATGCGAAAACATTTATCAATATTCCCCATCGTATCTCTTATACAAGTCAGCTAATCATTCGCGGCGAGGCCCTGATTTTGTATTCGGACTTCGAAGACTTGAACAGACAGGCAAAAGACATTTATGAAAAATATAAAAACCCGAGAAATTTATGCAGCGGCAGCGTCCGGCAGCGAAACAATGAAATTACTGCCGGAAGAAGAGTTCGTTTCTACCCTTATAATATCGTTTCCGCCGGTACAGATTTGGGATTTACAAGAAAAGAAGAGGCTCTCCTGTGGCTTCAGGATATGGGCTTTGATATTGTTCCCTATAAGATGGCCGACGCCGCAAATCTTCCGCAACAAGTGACGGCTTTTTCAAAAGAAGTGGCACAGTCCGATTTACCGAGCGACGGCTTGGTGCTGACTTACGACGACATTGCCTATAGCAATACATTGGGCCGCACAGCTAAATTTCCGCGGGATTCCATTGCCTTTAAGTGGCAGGACGAGCTGGCAGATACTACGCTGCGCGAGATTGAATGGAGCGCCTCCCGCACGGGTCTGATTAATCCGGTTGCCATTTTTGATTCCGTGGAATTGGAGGGAACAACCGTAAGTCGGGCCAGTGTGCACAATATCAGCATTTTACGTGAACTTAAACTGGGTATTGGCGACACAATTTCCGTTTATAAAGCCAATATGATAATTCCGCAGATACATGAAAATAAAACGCAGTCCGGCAATTGCCGCATACCGGATACATGTCCTGTCTGCGGTTCCCGCACAACGCTGCAAAACGAGAACGGCTCGGTCGTCCTCATCTGTCCCAATGAAGATTGTTACGCCAAACAAATCAAACGTTTCAGTCACTTTGTGAGCAGAAACGCCATGAATATTGATGGCCTTTCCGAAGCCACGCTAGAGAAAATGGTAAATGCGGGTATGCTGCACAACCTTACGGATTTATTTGAATTGGAGCAGTACCGGCAGCGCTGGATTGAGATGGAGGGATTGGGAGAAAAATCCTTTGATAATCTTATGCAGGCAATCGAAAAAGCAAAGACCATTCCTGCCGCCAATCTGCTCTATGCCCTTGGTATTAAAGGAATCGGCCTGAGCATTGCCAAATTGATTGTAAAGGAGTACCCGCTGCCACTTGACAAAATGCACACGCTGACGACCGGCCAGCTCGCTGAAATTGACGGCATAGGAGATGTGTTGGCAGAATCTTTCGTATCCTTTTTTGCCAAAGAAGACAATCAACAGCTTGCGCAGCAACTATCCGCCATTTTATCTGTCATTTATCCACAAGAGACAGAAGCTAACGCACTGGACGGACTTACGTTTGTGATTACGGGAAGCCTTTCCCGCTTCGAGAACCGTCAGGAATGCAAAGACTTTATTGAACGTCAGGGCGGAAAAGTCACCGGAAGCGTCAGCGCCAAAACAAATTATCTGATAAACAATGACGTCCACTCACAGTCTTCCAAAAATAAAAAGGCCAAATCATTAGGCGTTGCCATTATTGATGAGGATGAGTTTTTTAATATTTTTTCACTTTGAAATCCTGACGGGAGACTAAGTGAAACATAAAAAAATACAGGAGTATCAGCAATACTGCAGGTATCATGGAGGCCAGAACAACGATGTTATTACCTGTTTTTGCTATGATTTGCATACCTGCTATTTTACTGAAATACATGACAGAGCAGGAGAAAATCATCGGCCACACAAAATATTTGCTCAAATTGCAAGGCACCTGATTCGTTTTTAATAAATACCCGCCATGCAGCAGACAGATTAAAATCTGACTGATTAACATTCCCATAATATAACCGTAAATACCAAAGTGCGGAGCGATAAAAAGCAGAAAGAGAATGCGCACAAGCAGGCCGATTACTGTAAACAGAAAAGTAATCCCCGTCTTGCCGAGGCCGTTGATAATACTGCCAAGTGTTGTCGTGACGTACAGAAAAGGACAGAGAAACGCCATTACCGTCAGCAATTTACCGGCATTTTCACTGTGAAAGATAAATTGGCCGATTTCTACTCCAAAATTCAGAAAAAGCGAACTTGTCAAAACGCCAAGCAGCAGGGAATAGCGCACGGTAAGCGATGAGGTACTGCGAATCTGGCGGCGGTTATTTGTTCCTGAGGCCTTGGCAATAGCCGGTAAGAGCAAAACGGACAGCGAATTGGTAATCGTTCCGGGAAACAGTATAAAAGGCAGGACGACCCCTGTTAAAATACCGTACAGGCCAATGGAAACTTCAACTGAGTACCCGTAACGCTGCATAATGACGGGAATAAGGATTGATTCAATACTGCCTAAAAGAGCAATCACCAGTTTTGTTCCACTGAGGGGGAGCGAAAGGCGCAGTATCTTTCCGATACATAATTTACTTTGAAGCAGAATCCGCATAGATATATGCTTTTTTACGTGGTATATATTATATATATTGCTGCACAGTTCGCCGATTACCAATCCCAGTACGGCGATATACACCGATTTTTCATTTGTGTCAAAGGAAAAGCAGACGGCGAAAACAAAAATGACACGCACCAGTTGTTCAATGATTTGTGTAACTGCCGGAATTTTCGCCCGATTAATGCCATAAAAATATCCGTTAATAACCGAAGTAATCCCGCAAAAGGGAAATATGTATGCCAGAATGCCAAGCAGTTCCCCTGCCTGCCGTGTTCCTAAAAATTTATTGGCAATCGGGACACGGAAGAGATGTACGGCGCAGGAGAGCGAGAGAGAACATATAAGGGAGAGTATAAGGGATGTCTTCAAAATACTCCCCTGTTTTTGTGGGGAATTATGGGAAATCATTTGTGAAACAGCGGTTTGTATGCCGGCAGCATATATCGTAAAACATATCGAGTAGACCGGAAAGATAAGTTGATAAATCCCAAGATTAACTTCACCTAATTCATCTGCCAGAAAGATTCGATAGCCAAAACCTATGAGACGTGTAACAAAACCCGCTACCGTCAAAATTAAGGTTCCGCGCAATAGTTGATTCTTCATTACAATCTCCATTCCGGAGTTCTGTTTTAAATTATTGTATGAAAGTTTTCTACAAAAAATGTTGTATATCTGCCATTTTTATTGTATTATTATGATAATCAACCATATTTAAAAGGGGAGAGGCACGTGATATTTAAGAGAAATTTCTTAACCATTATATATGCTGTCTGTTTTTTGGCTATTATGGCTTTAGCGCTATTTAATATAATGAACCTTACGATAACGACAGCTTCCAATAAATACATGATTGCCGGAATTATTGTTTTGGGAATCATCATTTATTTAATCGCTGCATTTCTTATCAAAGAAAAAGGTTCTTTTCTTACTTTTGAAAAACCAAAAACCTTTTTTGTTCTTTTAGAATGTCTGGCTGTACTTGCCGGCATTGGATGTCTTTTTGTCATACGCTATGTCGATGGTCTGACGCTTGCCATCTTACACAGTCTGTTGCTGTTATCCTTTTATCTCATCGCCCGCTTTTTATTCGGACGTCTGAATGGAATACTGACAACGATTATCGGCTTTGGTGAACTTTTTCTAATGCAGAATATCATTGCTTTCGATATTAACCAGACAATTTCCATCTTGTCCTTTTTACTGCCTTTTGCCGCTTTTTCAGGTATTTACCGCATATTGATGAAGCGGATAGCGACAAATGGTTTCTTAATCTTTATGAGTTGTTTTGTATCGGGTTTTCTTTTTTCGATTGCCATCGCCCTGAATCCATTAGTTTTTCTCCTGTTTGCGGGATGTGTATTTTCATTGCTGTTTGCCCGACCGGACGGAGAACATGTAACGCTGGCAAAGGGAATTCTCTGTGCGGTCTTTTTCGCCATATCTACGATAGCGCTTCTTTTCGTTATCCATTTTATGATTCCGGAATTGTTATTTATGCCGTCGCTGAAACCGGATACATCCGTGCCACCTCTGGGTATGGATTTTCTCTCTTATCTTATCAATAAGCTGGAGAAACCGGTTACTTATCTGCAACTGGCATTTGGAAACGGCATTATTCCGACTATCCTCGTGTTCTTCTCACTGTTATCCGGATATTATGCCATTGCCAAAAAGGCATCGTATAGCGGTCCTCTGTTGTTTAGCTTTGTTGGCCTGTTTTTCTACTATATTTTATTCTGCGAGGTCGGAAGCGATTTTTGCTATTTTACTTATTTTCTTCCTATTTTTGCCGGTTACGGTATAACGAACACGTTAATACCTGAAATCAAACCGCAGCCAAATGCAGCGAATGAAACTGGCGCTTCACAAGATTTATCAGAGGAAACAGACGAACCGCCGCATGAGAGTGTAACGGATGTATTGCCAGAGGGAAATGGCACGGCAGTGTTGCAGGCGCCGCCGGAGGAAGATGACACGACGGTTTTGCAGGCGCCGCTGGAGGAAGATGGCACGACGGTAATACAGATGGAGCCGGAACAAGAAGACATTGTTTTGCCGGATGTGCCGAAAGAGCCGGAGAATGAGAATATTGAAATCTTAGAAGATATCGTGGAAACAGAAATTGATGAATCTTCAGCAGAGCAGGATAAGAAGAAACGATTCAAAATAGGTAAAAAAGAAGAAGATGAAATACCGGAATGGACAATTCCAAGTGAATTTGTGGAAGCGTCCGCACCGGAAGATGAAATTTCTCCAGAGTTGGATATGGAAGAACCATCAGTACCCCCGATACCGGAGAGTTCCCCTGTGACAGATACGGAAGAACTGTTGTCGGAGCCGGAACTTTCAGATATCCCTGAACCAGAGTCGGATGTGGAATTGTTATTGGAGCCGGAACTTCCAGATATTCCTGAACCAGAGCCGGATGTGGAATTGTTATTGGAGCCGGAACTTCCAGATGATTCCGCACCAGAGCCGGACGAATCGGAACCGTTAGTGGATAACATTCAGGATGATGTCGAGTATATGGACCAGCTCAACAAGAGCAGCGATATGACGGATATTGAATATATGGACCAACTCAATGAGAGCAGCGATATGACGGAAAATGAATCTCTGGGCCATGTCAACGAAAATGATGACACAACCACAACCGATACCGATATTGAGCAATTCATTGATTATGAGACCGGTAATGAGACAAATGTGCTTGATTTTGCGCAAGAGCCGATAGAGAAAACTACGGAAAAAGAAGAAGAGCAGCAACTAGACGAACTGTTGGAACGTTTAGATATTTCTGATAATATTAAGCGCATGAATGAGAGCGCACAGGAAGATATGGCGGATGTCATCGAGAGAGAAGAGGAGCAGACGGAACTGGACGAAGCACTGCCTCTCAAACCGTCAAACAGCACGCTTCCAAAATACAAAAAGCCAAAATTTGATTTTGACTTGGCGCCAATGAATATTCCTCTGGATGAAAATTACTCGAACATAAGTGAATATGACGAAGTTCCTACGATACATGAGCTGGAATCCCGCTGGAAGTCAAAGGATGGCACCGTAATTGAATCCGTTGCTGAATCTGTTGCTATGGATGTGCCGGAAGAAGAACCGGTTCCCGTTGCAAAGAAAGCAGATATTCACAGCGAAGAAGTAATCAGAAAGACGAAGACAGGAAAGCGTTCTTATCACCGCATTACCATTCGCTAATAACTGTCACTTTCTGACACAAACCGCATAGGATAAAATAGAGTGTTACCACCAGAGAGGGGAAGTCATTTGAGTAAGCATATTTATTTGGATAATGCGGCAACAACCCGACTTTCAAAGGAAGTCTGTGAGGAAATGCTGCCATATCTGACAGAACATTTTGGCAACCCGTCCAGTATATATGACTTGGGAGCAAATAATAAATCGGCATTATTGCATGCCCGCAAACAAATTGCACATACTTTGTCCTGCGAACCACAAAATATTTTCTTTACGTCAGGGGGAACAGAGTCGGATAACTGGGCTTTAATTGGCGTTGCTGAACAATACAAAGAAAAAGGAAAACACATTATTACGACGAAAATCGAACATCATGCGGTGCTGAACAGTTGTCACTATCTGGAAAAGCGGGGATACGAAATAACCTATCTCAACGTGGACGAGCAAGGTTATGTAGATGTGAAGCAATTACAACAGGCATTGCGCAATGACACGATATTAGTATCCGTTATGCTCGCCAACAACGAGATAGGAACGATTCAGCCAATCCGGCAAATCGGTGAAATCCTGCAGCATCATTCAGCTATTTTCCATACGGACGCCGTACAGGCATACGGGCATATGGAAATACCGGTGAAAGACTGGCATATTGATTTGCTAAGCGCAAGTGCCCATAAATTCCACGGCCCCAAGGGAATCGGATTTTTGTATGTAAACAATAATCTTAAACTTCCGTCATTTCTGCATGGCGGACAACAGGAGCAGGGACTTCGTGCCGGTACAGAAAACGTTCCGGCGATTGTCGGCATGGGAAAAGCGGCGGAACTGGCCTATGAAAAATTAAAAGAAACGCAGTCGCAAATAGCACAACTGCGTGACTATATGATTTACCGTCTGGAAAATGAGATTTCTTTTTGCCATCGGAACGGCCCCCGCGTCAACCGTCTGGCAAATAACGTGAACTTCAGCTTTGAATTTGTCGAAGGGGAAGCGCTTGTCATTTTACTTGATATGGAGGGCATATGTGCCTCCGCCGGATCTGCCTGCAATGCAGGACAGACGACGGCTTCTCACGTCATTCAGGCGCTGCACATTCCGGATGAACTGGCGCGTGGCACGGTTCGTTTTACACTGAGCGAAGATACTACCAAAGAAGATATTGATGATACCGTAGCAGCCTTAAAGAAAATATTAGAGAAAAATCGGGCGCTGAATCCCCGATATCAGGCGATGATAAAAATAGCGCCCTGACTCTTGTTTCTGATATGCATTATAAATCAAAAAAAACCGGTTTACGTTTCTGGTATACACAATACTGGCGCAGACCGGCTTTTTTTAGCAGTGCCGGCAGCTCGTGAAAACGATAGGAGATATCTTCCGGCGTATGGGCGTCCGAGCCAATCGTAATCAGTTTCCCTCCCAGAGAGGCATAATGCTGCAATATATCAAAATGCGGGTTCTGGCAGCCGCATTTTGAGTCCCACCCGCCGGTATTTACTTCCAAGGCAATATCTTTTTTTATTAATAACCGCAAAATGGTATCTATCAAATCCATATACTGTTTCGGCTCATAGCGAAACGAAGCGGGCGCATAGCGGACAACATAATCGAAATGCCCGAGCGAGTCAAAAGCTGAAAAATTCTGCAGATTGTCTAATATACTGTCAAAATATTCTTTTACACACTCCCGCGCATCTTTTCCCTCCCAGAAAAAATCGTAATATGGGTCTGTTTTATCGACCAGATGGAGGGAACCAATGATGAAATCCCAGTTCTGGTTTGCCGCGAGTTTCTTATTTTTGTTAATTACATTCTCTGTCGCCTGTAAGCCGCATTCTACGCCACACAGAATGTCAATCGGCGCTTGTTCTTTTTCTTTCTGCAGACGTCTCTGATAGCTGTCGACATCAAAAACAAACGGTTCTCCGGTAAAAGTCTCGTCACAGAGTTCCGCCGGAAAATCATAATCCATATGGTCGGTTATGCAAATGCCCCTTAATCCCGCCTGCTCCGCCCGTTCTGTCTGCGCCGTGACAGGCGTATCACTATCCGTAGAAAATTCAGTATGCATATGGGTATCGTATAAAATCATGCTAATCCTCTTTTCTGAGCGATTCATCGCGAAGAACCGCACGAGAAAACTCGAAGAGTTTCTCGTGTCGGAACAGAGCTATTTGTTTTCGCTCAGAAACAAATAGCCGTGTAAAAAATCAGCGCATCAGCGTGATTTTTTACACTAGGAAACTCCTCTCTAAGAAAATCCTGTCTTCCTCATTGGCACATTGTATCCCCTCAATGTGAGATGAGGCTACCATAGAATAATTGGTATAATATACAACAAATCCGGGTTTGCTTCCATTCGGCTTCTTAATATGTTTCTTTTGAACATAATCAATTTCCACCTTATCGGAGCCTTTTCCCTTGGAAAAATATGCCGCGAGAGAAGCAGCTTCTTCGAATGCCCGTATCGGCGGCTCTCCCTCTTTCGAGCGCAGAATAACGTGGGAGCCGGGCATACTTTTGGCATGAAACCACCAATCGTTTCCCGTCGCCATTTGAAACGTCAGCTCATCATTCTGATAATTATTTTTCCCCACATATATGTCATAACCGTCGGACGAGAGGAAATGCAGCGGTTTGCTTTTAGGAAGCCGGTGATTTTTTTTACGTCCGCCCTTTCCTTTTAAATATCCCTGTTCCACCAACTCCCGCCGGATGGCATGCAAATCCTCTTCTTTGCGGGCGATATCCAGTTCCGTGAGAATGGATTCCAGATGTTCCACATCGGACTGACTTTCTTTCATCTGCTCCATCACTGCCTCAAACGTACGTTTCAGTTTATTATATCTGGCAAAATACTTATTGGCATTTTCCGTATAACTCATAGAAGAATCAACCGGTATCGTAACTTCCTGTCCGGAATAGTAATCCGTACAGGTAAGGGAAGTATCCTGCGGCTGCAATTGACTTCCGTAAGCATTAAGAAGTTCCCCGTAAACTTTAAACCGTTCCTTTTTCTCCGTATCGCGTATCTGCTTGCGCTGGATATCCAGCTTCTTGTAGTTGCGCTCCAGTAAAGTTGTAACCGTCTTTCTCAAATCTGCCGATTTCTGCCGTATACGCGTAATCAAATCTTTTTCGCCGTAAAATGTCTCGATTACTTCCGAAACGGAAGAGTATTCGCTTCTCTTTTCATCCGCATACCGCAGCAGGGGAATCGCCGCAAATTCAACCGGCTCTCCCGCGTCCCAGATAATGCAGGGAGAAAATTCCCCTTTTTTTAAGCGTTCCATCAACTGACGGATTTGATTTAACAATGCTGATTTTTCATTGCCGGTCAGGGAATCCATCGGTGCGTCGCCGTCGACGCCGGCCCGAAAACTGAGTTCCTGAGACAAGCACGCGCTGAAACCAGTCAGGGAAGTATACAGAGCCTTGGCTACCGTTGCCGGTTTGCGGCATACGACCTGATTCCACACGTCAACTGACAATGCAAACGGGTCGTGTTTGTGCAGCGTATTGGGAATGAAATACTCTCTGTCGGGAAGTACTTCGCGCACGGAACTCAGCATACCGTTGACATGTTTGATACTGTCGATAATACGCATATCCTTATCAACAAAAATAATATTACTGTGCTTTCCCATTATCTCTATCATCAAAGATTTTTGATTCAAATCGCCGAGTTCATTCAAATTCTCAAATTGCAGCTCAATGACACGCTCCAGACCTGCCTGACGGCAGCACAGAAGTTTCGCACCGCCCAGATGCTTGCGAAGCAGCATACAAAAATTAGGGGCGGTAAGCGGAGATTGCTTTGTCTTCTCTGTCAAATAGAGCAGAGGGAGAGAGGCGCTGGCGGAAATCCGCAGCTTATAATTCATCCGGTTATTTTTTATTGTCAATAGCAGTTCATCCTGTTCCGGCTGAGCTATTTTCTGCACATGCCCTCCTGCTATTTTTTCATTCAGTTCATGCACTAACGCAGCTACTGTAGTTCCATCAAAAGCCATGATATATCTTCCTTTCTGTCTTATCCTGTCATTATACTATATTTGTTTCAGGAAAGAAAGCATTATTCTTGACTTATTTCGTTGTATGCACTATAATAATACAGATTAGATTATTCATCAGGAGGTAGTTATGATTCAGAGTATGACCGGCTTTGGCCGCGGAGAAGCCGCCAATGATAAATACAAGATAACGCTGGAGATGAAATCTGTGAATCATCGTTTTTTGGATATCTCCATACGGCTACCTCGCAAACTCAACTTTTTTGAAGCAGCCATTCGCAAAGAAGTCAAAAAATATGCCACCCGCGGAAAGGTTGATTTATTTATTTATCTGGAAGATTTGGGAAATGGCAGCGAAGCTATCTGTTATAATGCAGACGTTGCTTCTTCGTATCTCAGGGGTCTTCAGCAGATAGCAAAAGATTTCCAACTGGAGGCACGTGTGGATGCTATTCAATTATCACATTATCCCGATGTATTTACAACAGAAGAGGAAGAACCGGACGAGGATATGCTTCTGAGCCTTATTACCGACGCACTTCAAAATGCCGGTGAAAAGTTTAAGGCAAGTCGTTCTGCCGAAGGAAATACTTTATATTATGATATAGAGGCGAAGTTAGATAACATCGGTCATGTCATTGATGAAATTGAAAAGCGTTCGCCGCAGATTGTGGAAGAATACCGTCAAAAGCTGATGGATAAAGTTCACGAACTGCTCGGCGACACAAAGATAGATGAGACTGTCCTTGCTACCGAATTAATCATCTACAGCGACAAAATATGCGTAGACGAAGAGATGGTGCGGCTTCGCTCACACATCACTCACATGAAAGATACTTTGCAGGAACAGGAAAATATCGGCCGCAAATTGGATTTCCTGGCACAGGAAATGAATCGGGAAGCCAATACCATTTTGTCCAAAGCAAATGATGTGGAAGTCTCCAATTATGGGATTGAGCTGAAAACAGAAATAGAAAAAATCAGGGAGCAAATTCAAAATATCGAATAAGAGGGTGTCAGCATGCAATATGTAAATATCGGTTTCGGTAATGTCGTAAACAGCGAAAAAGTATACAGTATTGTCAGTCCGGAAGCTGCACCGGTGAAAAGAATGATTCAGAATGCAAAAGATGCCGGCAATGCCATTGACGCTACTTGCGGACGCAAGACAAAAGCCGTATTGGTAATGGATAACCATACTTTGGTATTGTCCTCGTTATTGCCGGAGACGATTGCTTCGAGAATGAATGCAGAGTAGAAGAGGAGGCGCATCAAGATATGTCAAATCAGGGAGTACTCGTCGTCTTATCGGGCTTTTCCGGCGCCGGTAAAGGAACGATTATGAAAGAACTTATAAAGCGGTATCCCTATTTCCTTTCCGTTTCTGCCACTACGCGCAAACCCCGCGAGGGAGAAATAAATGGAAAAGATTATTTCTTTCATTCGCGCGAAAAATTCGAAACAATGATTGAGCAGGGAGAATTAATCGAGTGGGCAGAATATGTTGGAAACTATTATGGTACACCGAAACAGGCTGTTGAAAAACAACTGGCAGAAGGTAAAGATGTTTTGCTTGAGATTGAAATGCAAGGCGGTATGCTTGTCAAAGAGCAATTCCCGAACGCTCTTTTATTATTCGTCACTCCACCGTCCTTTACGGATTTGGAGCAGCGCTTAATCGGGCGGGGAACAGAGACCAAAGATGAAATTAACCGCCGCATGCAGCGTGCCTCGGAAGAAGTCGCCTACATGTCTTCGTATGATTATTTAATTATCAATGACGAATTGGAACAGGCGGTGCAGGATGTTCATCAAATCATACAATCCGAACATATGCGTGTCTCTTATCAGACCGGTATGATACATAATTTTCAGCAGGAAGCAAACAATAATAAGTAAAAGGGAGCGTAGAAAATGAGTGCAGATATGAATCAGGAAAATGCTAATGTAATTGATGACATGAAAGAAAATCGCAAAGCAGTGAGAAAGAAAAGAAGTCCTTTTAGTATTGTTATAGAGCTACTAATCTATGCTTTTATTGTTTTCTTCTGCTTGTACATTTTCCCAACATATATTATGGAAAGAACGGTTGTATCCGGTGAATCCATGGAAGATACGTTACATCACAATGAAAGTTTATTAGTAAATAAATTGTCCTACCGCTTCGGCGATCCGGAGCGCTATGATATTATTGTATTCCGGCCAAAAGGACAGAACGTGGATGAATATTATGTAAAGCGCATTTACGGACTTCCGGGAGAAACTATCTATATCGACAAAAACAGCATTTATGTAAATGGTGAAAAAGTCGACGACCCTTACGCGAAAGACGCTATGGACGACGATTTAATTGAAATTGGCACGCCGGATAAACCTTACAAATTAAAAGAAAATGAATACTATGTTTTGGGCGACCATCGTTCCGTCAGCATGGACAGCCGTTATTCTCCGGAAAGCGACGAAGATGCTCCCGGGCCGGTCAAAAGAGAGAATATTGTAGGAAAAGTATTTATCCGCATATGGCCGCTAAATAAATTCGGAACCCCGTAAAAGTGTTTCTCCGATTGAAAATGCAGAAACAGAAAACAAATATAACCCCAAAAGCAGAAAGGAGCTTTTATTATGTTACATCCATCCTATACTGATTTAATGAATATTGCAAACAGCGAAGTAGAGCAGGGTGAACAGCCGGTTGTAAACAGCCGCTATTCCATTGTTCTGGCAACGGCAAAGAGAGCGCGTCAGATTATTGCCGGTTCTGAACCATTGGTGAAAAATCAGGATTGTCCGAAAGCGCTGTCCATAGCGATTGACGAGTTGTCGAGCAGCGCCATCAAAATTGACGCGGAAGAAGAAACCGAAGAGTAGAAAATAAACAAAATATTTTATGCAGAGTGGCGGTGCAGTCAGAGACTGGGCCGCTTTATTTACGCGGAGGCAAAGTGAGGATATGTCTGTGCTTGCACAAGACTATCCGAGCGCGCCCGCGAACCCGAGCAGTCTCGCGAAGCGTGACGCTCGTGGTTTTTTTGAAAATTTTTCATTTCTTATATTGACAAACATTTGTTCGTATGATAAATTAGTATCAAACAAACGTTCGGCATTGATAAATCACAAAAGACCGCGTAGAAATGAGGGATTAGTATGATGATATTTTTGAAAAACCATATTACGACTTTACTTATTACAATTACACTGGTTTCCGTGCTTATATTTTTCCTTTTGTTAGGAAATCATGCCTCTGCTGACAATGGGGCAAATGCTTGCATAAATGGATATGACTCCGTTCTGATTCGCGATGGGGACACGCTTAATTCCATTGCCAAAACTTACTCTGTGCGCTATTCCGACGCTTCGTATCACAGCTATCGACAGGCAATTATATCCTTGAACTCACTTACCTCCGACCATATTCAGTCAGGGGAATACATTTTATTACCTAAGTACCGCTAAGACATCAAATCTTATAAAAAATGTTTTTGTTACAAGAAAATAAAAAAAATGACAATTTTCTGTCAAGCAATTTCCTTATACTTTCTATAAAAAATATAGGGAGATGAGAGATTAATGCGTAATTATAGTGTACAGGGAGCCGCGCGGGGGAGTTTTTTGCGATTAACATTTCTTATTTTGGGAGTACTCATATGCAGTCTGATAAGTGTTCCGCAAACAAAAATTCAGGCTGCTTCTTCTGTGAAAATCCGATATAATGGGAAAACCCATAAAAACAAATCAAAAAAAATGACGGTGAAATATAACGGAAAGACCGTTTCCAAAAAGTCATATAAAGCCCTTATCATTAAGAAAAAATATATGGTTTCTTACACCGATATTTTCAAAAAAGGTGTAAAAGCCAAATGTAAATACAAAAAATCAAAAAAATCATTGTCCATTTCTGCCAACGGCGTTACTTTAGTTATGACCGTAGGCAAGAGAAAAGCAAAATTAAACGGAAAGAAAGTAACGTTACCTGTGGCGCCATTGTCCGTTCGTTATGTTTCCAAGAAAAAAACAAAAATCTTAGTACCTATCAACTATGTGGCAAAAACATTACATTTATCCTACAAAAAGTCAGGTTCCACAATTATGCTCGGCGCGCCGTTATTACTGACTTGCGATAATGTGACCACATATTATACGGGAGTGCAGGGAAATATCTTTTATAATCATAAATTATACAATTTAAAAAATCTGCCGGTAATTAAAGTAGCTAAAAATATGTACATGCCTGCAGAAGAGACAATAAAAAATATAATGGGCCTCGATTATGAATATAATGCCAGTAAAAAAGAAATTACCATATCGAATGAAGATACCGATAAGGAATTAATCGTCACCATTAACAGTAAAAATGCCATTTTAAATGACAAGAAAATTATGTTGTCTGCACCTGCAAAGATTATCCGCAATCATAAAACAAAAAAAGATATCGTCTGCATTCCAGCAGCAACAATTTTAAAACAACTCAATTACACAAGGGGATGGAATAAATCCGCTAACTATTACCAGATTCAAAGTAAAGAATTTTTCTCTTGGGAGAAAACTCTCTCACAGGAGGAGAAGAGTAGTACGACGACTAACACGCTGCACAAATTCAGTGCCGTCTATCTGGAGCAGGGGGGCACCGGTTCCATTACATTCCGTTTAAGTGGAACCTTACATGATATACTGAAAACAGCGACAGTAAACCGCTCGGGAAATGTCATTACCGCTACCATTCCCAAATCGGATTATATTTTGGACAAACATCAATTTAATAATTTTGGAGAGATTGTGCAGAAAATGGATATTACCGAAAAAGAAGATTCGGTTGTTATCAGTTTTCAGTGTATGAATGTCGCAGATTTTTCTTATATTACACAAAACGGTGTTTTGGAAATTAATATTTTATATACTTATGGAAGCAAAGATGGCAGCGTAATCAGCTATTCCTTATCCATTCCCAAACCTGCCGGTGTTACAATGGCAAATGTTAGTAATGAAGATTTATATACCAGCAAGACATTTAAAGTATATATTAATGGTGACCATACTGCTTTTTACCAAAACAATCCGATTATTATTAATAATAGTAATATTAAGAACCTTACCGTTACCAGAAGCGGGGCAAATACCGTTATTACAATTACTACCGCTTCGTTATCCGGATACAAAATCTTCGATAAGGGAGACTGTTTCCAGATAAAAATGGGAACACCGAAAAAGATATATAAAAACATTGTCGTATTAGACGCCGGACATGGCGGACACGACCCCGGAGCCCAGAGCAGGGGAACAAATGAAAAGGATTTGACATTTAAGATATTGTACACATTGATGAAAAACTATTTTTCGGACAATGCACCGGATACGAAAGTATATTGGACACGAACTAATGACAGCTATATCTCACTGGCAAATCGTGCCGCATTCGCCAAAACTGTCGGTGCAGACGTCTTTATCAGCCTGCATATGAATTCGGCTGCCAACACGTCTGCAAACGGTACGGAAGTTTATTATTCCATATCTAACAACAGTAAAGGCTTTAGCGGTATAACAAGTCAGAAGATGGCTAATTTATTTAAAACAAGACTTGTCAATGACTTAAAAACAAAAAGCCGCGGAACAAAATCCGCCGCATACTATGTTCTGAAACATAATACGGTACCAGCTATTTTAATTGAACTGGGCTTTATATCCGGTAATTCGGACTATGGCAAATTAACGAACCCAACCTTTCAAAATAACGCGGCAAAATCCATCTACAATGGAATTATGACGTTATTTGCCACATATCCTACAGGACGTTAAAACCTTTTAACTATCTCTCAATTTAATAACAGAAGCAGCCTTGCGTTTGCGGTCCTCTTCGAGGGCCGCATAATGCTTTCTCGTCGTGTTTACATCATTGTGGCCTAATACTTCCGCAACCAGATAAATATCCCCCGTTTCGCGGTATAAATTCGTTCCATAGGTACTTCTTAACTTGTGAGGCGTAATATGCTTAATCGTCGTAACATGCTTCGCACAATCCGTGACTAAATTCTCGATGGACTGCACGCACATACGTCTCTTCTGAACGGACAAAAACAGCGCATGTTCATGCCCCTCCTTAGCAGCTATCGTCTTTCTCTCTGCATAATAGTCATATAAACTTTCCGCCACCTCATCACCAAAATAGACAAAATCCTCTTTGCCGCCTTTGCGCATAATTTTAATCCGGTTATTCTTAAAATCAATGTCTTCCAAATCTAAACCGACACACTCGGAAACACGGATACCGGTTCCTAATAATAAGGTAAAAAGAGCAAGGTTTCGTGTCTTGTTCTTCTCAAAATAAACCTTTTTCATTCCTGTCAATTCGTCGCCGCCATGCTCAACATAGTCAAGCAGATTTGCCACCTCATCCGCATCAAGACGGACAATTTCCCGTTTGTGAAGCTTCGGCATATCAACAATGACAGTAGGATTATTTTTGATTAATTCCCGCTTATAATAATAGTTAAAAAAGCTTCTCAGCGTAGCCAGCTTGCGGTGAAGCCCGCGCTCCTTATTCGTCTTAATCGTTCCATCCGCATCTTTATAATACTTCAGATACTCTAAATATTCTTCAATATCAACCGGCTGCAGCAACTCCAAATCGGATAGTGCGATTTCAGTAATATCCTCAAACTTATGAAAATACGGATTGCTTTCAAATAAGAAAGAAAAAAACAGCCGGATATCATAGACATAAGAAATTCTTGTCTTTGCTGAAGTATTTGGCTCAATGGCACGAAAAAAATCTTTGGCAAATGCCGGAAGCGTCGCCAGAACACTTCGCAACTTAATCGTGTTATCACGGTCATTTTGTTCATGGTATGTTATTTTCTTATCCATATCAATTCTCCATTCTTTAAGCGTCATATTTTAATACAACATCTTTTAATCATATGGAAACGCCGTTTTATCGTGCATTCCCGCAATTTATTACAGTATACCATATCCGTGGTTTCCTGACAAGTCTTTTTGAAAAACTGGAGTTTGTCCAAGAGAGTTAGGCTTCATCTGAATACTGGTTCCGGATATGCATATGCCTTAACATGATAATTACGCCGATAACTAGTAAAAGTCCGATAATTGCCATAATTGTCTGTTTGGTATCCGATGTTATAAATACCCAACGCTTGTGTAACTCATTGGTGATTGTCTTCCAGTTCAATAAAATTCCTCCCTTATCCAATGTAAATAATATAAAAACAAATGCAATATTTCTATTGCATTTATCTTTTATTAATAATTCGTTGTAATTCAATTATCTGTGAGGTCGTCAATGTTTGATAGTCGAGATAATCGGTGATGAACGTTGACAGAGAGCCATTAAACATCTTTTTTAAGAGAGCTTTTGTTTCAATATTCTGAATTTCCCTTTTTGTTACTTTGGCGCTGCAGAGAAATCCGGGGTCTTCGCGCTGGACAGCTCCCTTATCGATAAGCCGCTTAATGACAGTATACGTTGTATTCTTTTCCCAACCGATATATTCTTTTATGATTTTTGAAATATCCTTTGCCGCCAGAACTTTGTTGGACCACAATAATTCCATTACATTGAGTTCTCCCTCGTGCAATCTTATTTCCTTTGTTGGATTATTACTCATATTAGTATGGCCCTCCCAAACATCAGTAACAATTTTTATTACTACACCAGTAGTTCGATTTTTATCTACGACGGTAGAATAACACTTCTTTTGTGAAACACGCTTACCGTAGCGAGTAAGTCAATTCTACACCTATAGTACTGGCATTGTCAAGCAGTATTTGGCAAATTTGAACAGAAAAAATCACCCTGTTTTCATGCTTTCTATCAACTGTACAAAATATTGCGGTAACGGCGCTTCGACCTCTATATATTGATTTGTGGCCGGATGATGAAATCCCAGAATTTTTGCATGTAATGTCTGCCCCTGAAGATGTTGAAACGGTTTTGTGACTGGCGGGCCATACACCTTATCTCCCAGCAGGGGATGATTGATATAAGACATATGGACGCGAATTTGATGTGTTCGTCCTGTCTTTAACTGACATTCAATATAATTATATTTTTTATTGAGATGGCTCAATACCTCATAATTTGTAATGGCATTTTTTCCTTTGCCCTCCGCGACGACTGCCATCTTCTTGCGCTCCACCGGATGCCGTCCTATATACGTTTCTATCGTTCCGCTCTCGTCTTGCAGATTATGATGGACGATGGCTTGATATTTTCTTGTAATGGTATGCAGGCGTAGCTGCTCCGCTAACGATTGGTGGGCAGAATCATTTTTGCAGACAATCAGCGCTCCGGTCGTATCTTTGTCGATACGGTGGACAATCCCCGGACGCATAACGCCGTTAATACCGGAAAGGTTCCCTTGACAATGATATAGCAGTCCGTTCACTAACGTGTGTTTCATATGTCCTGCCGCCGGATGAACAACCATATCTTTTGGTTTATTGACGACAATAACATCAGAGTCTTCATATAAAATGTCCAAATCCATTTGTTCCGGCTCAATTTGCAGTTGTTCCGGCTCCGGTACTATCACTTCTATTTCATCACCAAAAGAAACGGGAATCTTCACTTTAGTGATTGATTTCCCGTTTACACTTACCTGATTATCTTTTATCAGTCTCTGTACATAAGAGCGGGAGAAATCCGTGTGCTCGGCAATAAACCGGTCAATCCGTCTCTCCTCTTCTTCCTGTACACTAATTTGTATGATTTCTTTTTCCAAAAAATTCTTCATCCTTATACTTAAACAAAAAACAATATAGCAGCAACACGGCAGCAATGCAGACAAAACAATCGGCTACATTAAATACCGGAAAATTGATCCACTCAAAATACAGGAAATCCACTACATAACGCCACATTATGCGGTCGATAAAGTTGCCGACTGCTCCGGCCGACAAAATAATAATGGATATTCGCAGCAGATTATATTTTTTTTCAAAGGGAATCCTCCGGTAAAAGTACAGCATGGCAACGACAACGATAAGCGTAATTATAATGAACAGCCACGTTGCATTTTGAAACAATCCCCATGCGGCTCCCCGATTTTCCAAATAGTGCAGGGAAAAAACATTAGGAATAATCACTTTATCCTGCCCTCTTAAATTCTGTATGGCAAATTGTTTTGTAAAACGGTCTGCCGCAATCAGCAAAATAAATATGCCGGAATAAATCAGATTAGGAATCACATATTTTTTTTTCATTATTAAAAATCATCTACAGAACCAAGAAATTCAAATGGGTCTTCGTCCTGACCTTTCTTTTTCTTATTCTTCTTTCCCAAATTAATACTTTGCAGCAGAGAATCTAAAGTCGGCGCGCTTTTTTCCTCTTCCTCCACCGGCTCTAATACTTCCTGCTCCGTCAAATCCGCCTCCACCGGCTCCAAATTCAATGGCTCCGTGACAACCGCGTCGACCGGCTCTAACACCATCGCATCCTGTACCGGCTGCATTTTCGCCTCCAAAGGTTCCTGTACTGCCTTTATCGTATCGCTCAAATCAATCGTATCGGCAGTCAGCACATCCATGTTTTCTTCCATGTCTGCCGGCTCCTTTTTCATGCGGCTCTTTCTCACTTTGATATCCGGTATTTCCATTGTTTTATCGAATTGTTCCGCAGCAACTTCCCCTGTGTCGTTGTCTTCCGGCATAGACTCCTGCGTATCTTCCTGCAGAAGTTCTTCCATCGTTTCTTCCGCCGGCGGCTGTTCCTCCCGTACGCGCTCTTCGTAAACCGGTATCGCCTGCTTTTCCTCCTGAATAGCCTCAATTTCCGGAGAATAGACATCAAAATTATCACTCGTAATCATTTCCAGTTGTGCAGTAGCAACTTGTCGGAGCTGCATTTTATACTGATTAAACTTTTGTACCAATTGCAGACACTTATCCCGAATCTGCTCATACTCCTGCTCTGCCTGACAGACAATCTTCTCCGCCTTTTGTGCGGCATCCTTTTCCATTGCCTCCGCTTTCAGTTGCGCCGCGTCTTTTGTCTCTTTCGCTGTCTTCTCTGCCAGAACAAGTGCTTTCTGCATTGTCGTCTCAATCGAACGGTAGTATTGGACGCCGTCGCTCAACGTCTTCACATTTTTGTTCAGTTCCTGATTTTCGTTATATAATTCTTTATAATTTTCAAAGATTAATTCCAGATACTCGTCCATCTCCTCTTTATCATAGTATCTTTTCTTCTTTACATTCACTTGCCTGTTTTTTAAATCCATTGGTGATAACATAAAGCTTTCATCTCCTTATTTATCTTATATATTATTTATCTTTATAAATTTATTTATATTTATAAATCGTTATTTTCTGCTTTCCCTTTCGCGTCTGCTCCTCTTTCACAAACAGCTTGTACTTTCCATACCCTTTAATCGTTACCGGCGTATTGTCTTTACAGCGGTAACTATTTGATGTCCTCTCTTCATAATCAGCCAGTACGTTCCCCTGTGCAATCAATGCCGCCGCTTTCCCGCGGGCGGAATGAATCATCGCCGCAACAATATTATCCAGACGCAGCGAGGCAACGCTGCATTCGCAAATTTCGTATTCCTGAGCCGGTATTTCCTGCAAATCTTCCACTATCCGGCAGCGTACGGAAGTTCTTCGCACTAATACCAACCCATTGATAAGAAAAGGAACGAATTCTTCATTGCAGAATACATAGGCCGTATGATTACTAATGCGAATATCACCTATCATTGACCGCTCAATTCCCAAATTCAAAATCGCTCCTAAATAGTCCCGATGACTTATTTCTTTTGCAAATTTCACATTGACCGCTTCAACACACAAACATTGAATGGGAAAAACACACGAATCCGGTGCAACATCATAATCGGCCGGGAAAAAACCACCCATCTTATGAGCGCAGTCTTCATGGCCGCCCCAAGTGGCAACACGGACATCAAGAAAAGATTTCTTATGATTCAAAAATAAGGAGAGTTCTTTTGCCGTCATAAAATCAGTGAATACAGGACTCCCATATCGTCTGGCACGTTCCGCCAAATCATACAGGTGTTGAACAAAAAAACTATCCCTCTTACCATCTGCCATATCTAAAATTCCCGGTTAATGGTTGGCATTTTAGCCATATTTCCATCAATAGACAACGAATCGCCGCTAATATCTACATTTTCCGGTGTGAAAATAAATATGTATTTGGATATCTGATGATATTGTCCCTTAATCGAATAAATACATCCGGATATAAAATCCATAATACGCTGTGCGTCATCCGGATCAAATCCCTCTAAATTTACAACGACAGGACGTCCCGATAACAACATATTACAAATATTTTGCGAGTCCTCAAACGTCGTCGGCTTAATAATATTCACTTCCATCATCGAGCGGTTGTTCATAGGAACCACTTTCGGCTTGGAATTTAAAAAGCCCCGCTGCTTTGTCGTCTCCTCATATACTTCTTCCCGCTGTGAATTGCGCACCGGTTTTGCTTTTACCGGTTCTTCTACATAATCGTCTTCGTATTCATCTTCGTAATCATCCGGTATTTTAAAGAAATTCAAAATGGAGTTAATACCCATATAACAAACCTTTCCTTTCTATAAGTATTGTCTTTAGGCGTTTGCGAAACGCCAGAACCCGCATAAATACGGGATTCTTTTTGTTACA
>CAJUTM010000013.1 GCA_910589595.1 uncultured Eubacterium sp. | reverse complement strand
CAGGGGGCAATGACGGCAGAGGAGTACGGTCAGATTGATACAATTTTCCGGGAAAAATACCGCCCGATTTTGGTTAGTTTACAGACCGAAATGAGTGGATATAAAGCTGGTTCTATGGCATCATGTGACACTGACAAGGAGGGATGATATGCCGAGAATCAGCGTAATCGGGCAGGTTCTGCCGGAACTGAAAAAGAGGAAAAAAGTGGCGGCTTATGCGAGGGTGTCGATGGAGACGGAAATGCTCCTCCATTCCCTTTCCGCGCAGGTCAGCCATTACAACGAATTGATACAAAAAAATCCTGATTGGGAGTTTGCGGGCATATATGCAGATGAGGGCATCAGCGGAAGGGACACAAGCCACCGCGACGACTTCAACAGGCTGATTGCGGACTGCGATGCCGGGAAGATTGACATGGTGCTGGTAAAATCCATCAGCCGCTTTGCAAGGGATACCGTGGACACCCTGACGGTGACGAGGCACCTGAAGGAGCTTGGGATTGATGTTTATTTTGAAAGGGAAAACATTCACTCCATCTCCGATGAGGGCGAGCTGCTGCTTACCCTGCTTGCGTCCTTCGCGCAGGAAGAATCGCGCAGCATTTCCGAGAATGTGAAGTGGGGCATCCGGAAACGGTTTGAAAAGGGCATCCCGAACGGGCATAAAGCGCCATACGGATATGAATGGGACGGGGAAATGTACCGGGCCATACCGGAGCAGGGCGAGGTCATAAAGGAAATTTTTGCAAAATACCTTTCCGGCGCATCCGCCTATGGGATTGCAAAGGAACTTTCGGAACGGGGCGTCACGGGGCAGAAAGGCGTGCCGATGGACGACTCCACCATCAAGTTCATTCTCACAAACCCTTCCTACACGGGCTCCATGCTCCTGCAGAAGAATTTTATTTCCGAGGGGCATACGAGGAAAAGGAATAAGGGCGAACTGCCCATGTACATGGTGGAAGGGATGTTTGAGCCGCTTATCCTGCAGGCAGATTTTGAAAAGGCACAGCTTATACGGAAACAGCGGGCAGATGCCGCCGCCAATAAAAACCCCACGCTCACGGCTTTTTCCGGACTGGTGAGGTGCGGGGAATGCGGCTGCTCGGCCAGCAGGCGCACCACGAAGTATGGCAAGAAATGGAACTGCAATACCAGGGAACGCAAGGGGAAAGACGTGTGCGGTTTCCGGCCAATATATGAAACCGAACTGGAGCAGGCGGCGGCCGCCGCGCTGGGGCTTGCCGCCTTTGACGGGGATGCCGTCAGAAGGGAGGTCAGCCGGATTGTCATAAATGCAGACCGTATTGAATTCCGAATGAAAAATGGAAAGGCAAAAGAGGTCATGCGGGCATACCAAAGGGGCCGCAGCGCCTTTTCGCAGAAAATCACCTGCGGGTGCTGCGGCAGGAAACTGGAATGCGATTACTGGAAGATGGGCCCGAAAGGGCAGAAGAAAAAATATAAGGTGTGGGTGTGCCGGGGATGCTCCTTCCGCAGGCTGCTGGATGATGATTTCCGGGAAGCGGTGGCGGAAGTCCTGGGGCGGGAGGATTGCGAACCCCGTTTTGTGAAGGAGGTTGCAGGCGTGACGGCATACGAGGACAGGTTTGAATTTCACTTTACAGATGGGGAGGTGGCAGAATGGCAAAGAGAGTAACAACCATACCCGCCACGCTGAACCGGTTTGACTCCAGGCCGATTGCGGCGGCGAAAAAGCGGAAGACGGCGGGGTATGCGAGGGTATCCACGGATTCCGAGGAACAGGCGACAAGCTATGAGGCGCAGGTCGATTATTACACCCGGTACATAAACGGCCGGGAGGACTGGGAGTTTGCCGGAGTGTATACGGACGAAGGCATCTCCGCAACGAACACAAAAAAGCGCGACGGTTTTAACCAGATGATTGAGGATGCACTGGCGGGGAAGATTGACCTCATCGTCACGAAATCGGTCAGCCGGTTCGCAAGGAACACGGTGGATTCCCTGACCACGGTAAGGAAGCTGAAGGAGAAGGGCATCGAGGTTTATTTTGAAAAAGAGAACATCTACACGCTGGATTCCAAGGGCGAGCTGCTCATCACCATCATGAGCTCCCTTGCGCAGGAGGAATCGCGGAGCATTTCGGAGAACACCACATGGGGTAAGCGGAAGCAGTTCGCGGACGGCAAAGGCAGCCTTGCCTACAGCACTTTCCTTGGATACGAGAAAGGGGAAGACGGCAGCCTGAGAGTGAACCCGGAGCAGGCGGAAACGGTAAAGCTGATATACCAGTTGTTCCTGCAGGGATTGAGCCCATATGCCATCGGTAAGAAGCTGACGGGGCTTGGCATCAAGAGCCCCGCAGGGAAGGACACCTGGCACCAGAGTTCCGTCAAGAGCATCCTGACTAACGAAAAGTACAAAGGGGACGCGCTCCTGCAGAAGCAGTACACGGCGGACTTCCTTACGAAGAAACGGAAGAAGAACCAGGGGGAGATTCCGCAGTATTATGTGGAGGGGAACCACGAGGCGATCATCCCTCCCGAAACATGGGAGCTGGTGCAGGAGGAAATGGAGCGGCGGAAAAGTATGGACGCAAGGTACAGCAGCGCGAGCATATTTTCCTCGAAGATTAAGTGTTCCGAGTGCGGGAACTGGTACGGCTCCAAGGTATGGCACTCGCAGGACAAATACCGCAGGGTGATTTTCCAGTGCAACCGCAAGTTCAAAAACGATAAGAAATGCCGGACGCCGCACCTTACCGAGGATGAGATAAAGGATGCCTTCGTGAAAGCCGTCAATGCGGTCATCCCGGAAAAGGATGAGCTGATAGCGAACACCAAGGTGATGATGCGGACATTATGCGACACTACGGAGCTGGAGGTGGAGCAGAGCCGGTTTCTGACTGAGACGAAGATGGTGGCGGAAATGGTAAAAAGGATTGTGGCGGAAAACAAAGCTGAAGCCATGGACCAGGAAGAATACCAGAGACGCCGCAATGAACTGGTCGCCCGGTATGAGGCGGCCAGGGACGGGTACGAAAAAGCATCCGGGGAGATTTCAGACAGACAGGGGAAGAGGAAAACCTATATGCGGTTTATCGGCGGGCTGCAAAAGCTGGACGGCTTCTGCGGAAAGTTTGATGAGGAACTTTGGACGGCGCTCCTTGACTACGCCACGGTTTATGCCAGAGACGACATCCGATTCACTTTCAAGGCGGGGAACGAAGTGAAAGTTGATGGATAGGTAAAAATGTGTAAATTTCGCTATTTAATATAGAAAGAAAATTTTTTCCCTGGGCCGGAATAATCAGTTTCCGGCCCGCATTTTTTAGGTTTAGGGGGGTGCATTTAGGGGGTGCATCGTTGAATTGTATCAATTTCGTTGTACCGATGAATCCCTGCCGCTGCGGATATTTTCCCGACCGCAAACGCTGTCGCTGCACGACGGGGGAGATACAGAGATATTTGGGGAAAATCAGCGAGCCGTTACTGGACAGGATGGACTTGTGCGTGGAGACGGGAATGCCGGATTTTTCGCTGTATGGCAGAGGGGACGAGTGCTCCGCACAAATCCGCAGGCGGGTGGAAAAGGCGGTTCGTATACAGAAGAAACGCTACCGGAAAGAGTCGTTTTCTTATAATGGGGAGCTGCCGGAACAGCTGCTGCACAAATACTGTCCGATGGGAGAAGAGGAGCAGGAATATCTGAATTTGTTTTTTGAAGAAGAGCAGTGCAGCATGAGGAGAATAACAAGAGTTATCAGGGTGGCAAGGACGATTGCCGATTTAGAGGAAAGTGAATGTATTTCAGAGGAACATCTGACCGAGGCGATGCGGTTTCGCAGCGTAGACCGCAGTTACTGGGGGGTGTCGCTGTGAGAGAAGACAAGTATGAGTACTGGCTCTGCCAGATTAAGCATTTGCGGTTGCAATCCATGCGCCGGCTCCGTGAGACATTTGTTCATGCGCAGGCAGTTTATGAAGCTCCCGCGCGGTTACTGGAACGATGTTCCTTTCTGACGGAGAAAGAGAAGAACATACTCCTTGAGGGAAATAGAGACGGGGGCTGGGAAAAGCGCTGGGAGGAAATGGGAGAGCAGGGAATCCGTGTTTTTACCTATTTCAATGACGGATATCCCCAACGGCTGCGGCATATATACCAGCCGCCGAAATGTCTGTATGTCAAAGGAAGCCTGCCGGACGAGACGAAGATTTCTCTGGCAATCGTCGGAGCGAGAGATTGTACCGTCTATGGGCGGGATATGGCGCGGATGTTCGGGTTCCGTCTGGCGGAGCAGGGGGTTCAGGTGATAAGCGGGATGGCAAAAGGAGTGGACGGTTGGAGCCATCAGGGAGCGCTGGAGGCGGGAGGAGGAACGTTTGCCGTTTTGGGAACGGGCGTCGATGTGTGTTATCCGTCTTCCCATCAGGCGCTCTATCGGAGTATCGCAAGACATGGGGGTGTTATTTCAGAACTGCCGCTGCATACGAAAGCCCTGCCGCCTTATTTTCCGCAGCGCAACCGCATTATCAGCGGACTCTCGCAGGGGGTGCTTATCGTGGAGGCGAAGGAGCGCAGCGGCTCGCTGATTACGGCGGACGCCGCTCTGGAACAGGGAAGAGATGTTTTTGTCATACCGGGGCGAATCGGCGATGTCCTCAGCGAGGGCTGTAACCGCCTGATTCGTCAGGGAGCGGTTCCCGTCTTGTCGCCGCAGGATATTTTACAATATTATAAATTGGCTCCGGCAGCAGAGCGGACGCAGGAAACGGAGAGCGAAGCTCTTTTATTGGCATGCATGCAAATCAATCCCATGCATATAGATAGTATCATAGCAGAGACAAAGCTCTCCCCCACGGAGGCAATGAAAGGCTTGATTCGCCTGTGCCGGAACAGGAAGATTGAAGAGGTGGGGAGAGGATATTATCAAAAGAAATTATAAAATATGCTTGAAACGTAAAAAAAAATGGTGTATGCTAGGATACGTTGAAATTTTCAGGTTCAACTAAACAGGGAGCGGCATTAACGGTGTTCTTTCCGCTGCGCTTCTGAATGGAGGTTTATATGGCTAAGAATCTTATTATAGTAGAGTCTCCGGCAAAGTCGAAGACCATCAAGAAATTTTTAGGGAAAAATTACGAGGTGGTGGCGTCAAATGGTCATGTCCGCGACATGCCGAAAAGTCAGATGGGGGTAGATTTTGACAATGACTTTGAGCCAAAGTATATTACGATAAGGGGAAAAGGCGATTTGCTCGCTTCCCTGCGCAAAGAGGTGAAGAAGGCAGATAAAATATATCTGGCAACCGACCCCGACCGCGAGGGAGAGGCGATTTCATGGCATCTGTGCCATGCGCTTAAACTGGACGAGAAAAAGACGAGTCGTATTACTTTCAATGAAATTACGAAAAATGCGGTAAAACAATCGCTTAAACAATCGAGAGACATTGATATGGATTTAGTAGACGCACAGCAGGCCAGACGTGTGCTTGACCGTCTGGTAGGGTACTCCATCAGTCCGTTATTGTGGGAAAAAGTGAAACGGGGATTGAGCGCCGGACGTGTGCAATCAGTCGCTCTGCGCATAATTGCAGACAGAGAGAGTGAAATAGACGCCTTTATTCCGAAAGAATATTGGACGATAGAAGTAAACTTTCAGGTAAAGGGCCTGAAAAAGCCGTTTTTTGCCAAATATTACGGGAATCCGGAAAAGCATGAAATTTCTTCCAGAGAAGAAGTAGAGCAGATTGTGAAAGAGCTGCAGCAGAGTACATTTACGATAAGTCAAATCCGCAGAAGCGAGAGAACAAAAAAATCTCCACTGCCGTTTACGACTTCCACGCTTCAGCAGGAAGCCTCCAAGAGACTGAACTTTGCCACCCGCAAGACAATGCAGATAGCCCAGCAGTTATATGAGGGCGTGGCAGTAAAAGGCCACGGCACGATTGGTCTGATTACTTATCTGCGAACGGATTCCACACGTATTTCGGAAGAAGCAGACGCATTGTGCAAAGAATATATCACAGAGCACTACGGGGCGGAAAACGTAATTGAAACGGCGTCGGCCCAGAAACCGAACAAAAAGATTCAGGATGCGCATGAAGCAATCCGCCCGACATATGTGGATTTGTCGCCGGCACAAATCAAAGAATCGCTGACGAGAGACCAGTTCCGTTTGTATCAGTTAATTTGGAAACGTTTCGTGGCAAGCCGTATGCATGCGGCAAAATACGAGACGGTATCCGTGCGTATTGACGCGGGGAAACATCAGTTTACGAGCGCGGGTTCGAAGTTGGTTTTTCCGGGGTATCTGACCGTGTATCAGGGGGATGACGATAAAGAAGAGGCAAATTCCGTTTTGGAGAAGCTGACAAAGGATTCGCAGCTTTCCATGCAGGAACTTTTGCCGGAACAGCATTTTACGCAGCCGCCGGCACACTTTACGGAAGCTTCTCTCGTAAAGACACTGGAAGAATTGGGAATCGGACGTCCGAGCACGTATGCGCCGACGATTACGACGTTGATTTCACGGCGTTACGTGGCAAAAGAGAAAAAGAACTTATACCTGTCTGAGTTGGGAGACATCGTGAATCAGATTATGGTAAGCGCATTCCCGAGTATTGTAGATGTAAATTTTACCGCGACGATGGAAGCGCTGCTTGATGGCGTTGCCGAGGGGAACGTCGAGTGGAAAACGATTGTGCGCAATTTCTATCCGGATTTGGAAAAAGCAGTAAATCACGCGGAAGAAGCGCTGGAAAAAATTAAAATAGAAGATGAAGTTACCGACGTCATATGTGATTTATGCGGCCGCAATATGGTGATTAAGTATGGGCCGCACGGCAAATTTCTTGCCTGTCCGGGATTTCCTGAGTGCCGGAATACAAAACCTTATTATGAAAAGACAGGCGTCAAATGTCCAAAATGTGGCGGGGAGATTGTCATTAAGAAGACGCAGAAAGGGCGCCGTTATTATGGCTGTGAGAACAATCCCGAATGCGACGTTATGACATGGCAGCGGCCGTCGGGCGAGATTTGCCCGAAATGCGGAAATATGATGTTGGAAAAAGGAAACCGGCTCGTGTGCGCCGACAGCGCCTGTGGATATCTGGTTGAAAAACAAAAGAAATAATGTATTTTTCGCGGGGGTGGATACCGGATGAGATACTGCATGATATCCGCTGCCCTGAAAATGACAAGTGATTAAGCGATTGCTCCACAAAAAAACAGTTAATGCTTGTCAATCACATAAATTTGTGATACTATGGTTGCATGGGGGGACAAGTGTATGGGTATTGAGTTACTGGATAAGACTCGAAAGATTAACCGTCTCCTCAATGACCGGCATTCTTCCAAAGTCGCCTTTGCGGATATTTGTTCTGTGTTGGGGCAGATTTTATCAGCGAATGCGTATGTGTTCAGCAGCAAGGGGAAGATTTTGGGGGCCTATGCAGACGGTGCGGGAACGATTCCGAGTCTTCAAGACAAAAGGGGAAGTTACATTGAAGCAAAACTTAATGAGAGGTTTCTGAATGTACTTTCGACAAAAGAAAATGTAAATCTTGAAACTCTGGGATTTTCGAAAGAGGAAATTGCAGGATTTAAAGCGTTAATTACACCCATTAGTATTGGAGGAGAACGTTTAGGGACGCTTTTTCTTTATCGCAGAGAGGAAGAGTTCTGCATAGAAGACATTATTTTGAGCGAATACAGTACAACGGTAATCGGACTGGAGATGGTGCGCTCGGTACAAAAAGAGACCGATAAGGAGAACTATGAAAAAAGCAATTTTTCTTCTGCGCTGACGGCCCTCACACCGCTGGAACAAAAAGCCGTAAGTTTTGTTATACATGAATTGGACGGCAAGGACGGGATGCTTGTCACGAGTAAACTAGCCGGCAAAGTCGGGATTACGAGAACAGTTTTTGTCAATGCGCTTCGTAAGTTGGAGAGCGCCGGATTAATCAGGACAAAATCATCTGGAGTAAAAGGAACTTACATACAGGTGTTGAATGATATTGTATATTCAGAATTTGATACTTATTATCAGGAGAAAAGGAATTCGTAAACGCAAAGGGAATTGTGGTAATCATAATGTCTTTTTGCGTTTTTCCTAGAAAGGAGTGGTACAGTGGTACTATCAAATGCCTACAATTACATCAATGTACTGGACAAGGCGGCAGATGCAAGCTGGACAAGAAACGATGTGTTGGCGAACAATATAGCAAATGAGGACACACCGGGGTACAAGCGTAAGGATGTGCAGTTTGAGACGTATTTGTCCGACGCGGTGGCGGGAACTGATTCCCTTGACGCCACGGTTGCGGAGATTGATTTGAATCAATTGAATGCGACGACATATACGGAGCATGCGGGACTTAGTTACCGCATGGATGGTAATAATGTGGATATTACGACGGAAAACGTGGAATTAGCAAAAAACCAGTTAAAGTATTACACATTGATGAACTCCATTAATCAGGAATTCACTCGTCTGAAATCAGCATTGAAAACATCATAATAGTCAGATAAGGAGGATATGATATGTCAGTATTTGGAGCAATGGATGTCAGTGCAACCGGTATGACGGCGCAGCAGCTTCGTATGGACACCATTTCAGAGAACATAGCAAATGTAAATACAACAAGAGGGGCTGACGGCAGACCATATCGCCGGAAGACGGTTGTTTTTAATGAGAAAAGTTATCCGACATTTAGCGAGAGCCTGAGCATGGCCAATAAGCACAACATTGGCAAAGGTGTAAAAGTGACTCGTATTGTCGAGGACCCTTCTGAGGGAAGACTGGTATATGACCCTGCCCATCCGGACGCAAACGAGGATGGTTACGTTACACTGCCAAATGTCAATACCGTCACGGAGATGACAAATATGATTGACGCGACTCGTGCTTTTGAGGCAAATGTTACGGTGATGAATTCCACAAAAGGAATGGCGATGAAAGCGTTAGATATTGGTCAAAATTAAACATAGATAAGGGGAATGAAAAATGGATATTGCCAGTTTATCAGCGATTAGCGGCATACAACATGTTACACATTATGCTGACAACAGCATGCAGACGGAGAAATCAAAGAATACGGGGATGGCGAGTTTTGAGAGCCTGTTAAATTCTGCCATGAATTTAGTAAAACAGACAGAAGATTATTCCAATGCTGCGGAAGTAGAAGAAGTGAAATATGCCATGGGGGAAAGCGACAGTTTACATGATTTGATGGTGGCGCAGCATAAAGCAAACGTGTCCTTGCAGTATACGGTGGCGGTAAAGAATACGATAGTGGAAGCTTACCGTTCTATTATGAATATGCAGGTCTAAAAGGATGCAGATAAGACATTTTTGGAGTGATTACAGATTATGATGGAGCAGTTGTTATCAATAAAGGACGCAATTATTGCGTTTTGGAATAAATATACGGCAAAACAGAAGACTGTGATTATATGTGTGGCATGCGCAATTTTACTTGCTATTGTTTTACTTGCCTATTTTATGACCCGTCCGGTCTACGATAATCTGGTTTCTCTTTCCGGCGATGCGGCAGTTACTTATGATAAGGCTCTGCAGAGCGCGGGAATCGACTATAAGAAAGAATCAGAAGAGAACGGAAATATTATCTTTCAGGTGGAGCATTCAAAATATGAGGATGCCGCTCTTCTGATGAGTGAGAACCAGATTACGGGAGATGAAATGTCATGGAAAGATGCTTTGGATTCTGATATGACAACTTCCTCCGATGAAAAGCAGACAAAAAAGACGCTGGCGCTGCAGTCGATGATTCGCAAAGGGTTGTTGAATTTCGAAGGAGTCGGCGACGCCACAGTATACATCAACCGTCCGAAAGATGACGGCACGATTTTTAGTGAAAAACAGCCAACTTCCGTGAGTGCGGCTCTCAAAGTGACAGGAAAAAAAGCCATGGAGAGCGACAAAGCCAATGCTATCGCCTACTATTTGGCGAATGCAGTTGGCAATGCGGATACAAAGAGCATTGTTATTACCGATACCGCCGGAAACCTTTTGTTTAACGGCAAAGAGGAAACCGGGCTCGGAGGTACGATTAACACTACGGCTGAATTTAAAGAGAAATTAAAGCAGACATATGTAAAAAATGTTCAGGACTTATTAATCAAGTACGGGTTTGACGATGTGGAAATTTCCAACAGCAATATTGTGCTTGATATGGATAAAGTGAGCGAACTGAAAGAGACCTATACAACGAACGAGGGACAGGATCAGGGGTTGTATGGCAGTTCTTATGAATATAAATCGACGGGGAAATCAGCGGCCGGCGATGTGCCGGGGACGGACTCAAACGGCGATGTAACCGATTATGACATTCAGCCGGCGGGAGACAGCTCCAGCGAGACGATATTGAATAAGTATGATTATCTGCCAAACAAAACAGTGGAAAATATTGAGCATGAAATCGGAGCAGTAAGGCCGGAAGAATCTTCCATCGGTATTGTACTCACCCGTTACAATGTCATTAAAGAAGAAACGCTGGATAATCAGGGAGCCTTGAACGATTTGTCATTTGACGAATATGTTGACGCAAACAGTGCGACGACGGAGCAGGAAGTTCCGGCTAATCTGGCGCAGCTTGTAGCGGCGGCGACAGGTATTGCGGAGAATAACATTCAAATCCGCGTCGTTCAGAAGCCGGTTTTTGAGGCGGCAGAAGAGGGTTCCTTTGGCGACAATGTGACAAATTATCTGATGATAATTCTGACCGTGCTAATTGCGGGTCTGCTTGTTTTTGTTATTATAAAGGGAACATCACCGGTAGAGGTGACAGAGATGGAGCCGGAATTGTCGGTAGAGGATTTGTTGGCGACGACGCAGGAAGAATCTCGTTTGGATGAAATTGAATTGGATGATAAATCAGAAACTCGTATTTTGATAGAAAAATTCGTGGATGAAAATCCAGAAGCCGTTGCATCCTTATTGCGCAACTGGATTAACGAAGAATGGGGAGGTGTCTAAATGGCAGGAAGCGTTTCGGAGTTGGATGGTATTCAGAAAGCAGCCGTTTTGCTTATTACATTAGGTCCGGAAACTGCATCGGAAGTATTTAAACATCTCAAAGAAGATGAAATTGAGCAGTTGACGTTGGAAATTGCCAATACAAGAAGCGTTACTCCGGCGCAAAAGGAAGCGGTGTTAAACGAGTTCTATGAAGTCTGTCTGGCACAGCAGTATATTGCCGAGGGTGGTATTGGCTATGCCAAAGATTTGCTGCAGAAAGCGTTGGGGAGCGACAAGGCGCAGGAAGTTCTTGGCAAGCTGACGGCATCTTTGCAGGTGCGTCCGTTTGAATTTATCCGCAAGACCGAGGCGTCGCAGATTTTGAACTTTATACAGGATGAGCATCCGCAGACGATTGCCCTCATTTTATCGTATTTGTCACCACAGCAGGCAGCCGGCATTATCAGTTCGCTGACGCCGGATAAGCAGACGGATGTGGCGAAACGTATTGCGATGATGGACCGTACGTCGCCGGATGTCATCAAAGAAGTGGAAAATATTTTAGAGCAGAAACTTGCTTCGCTCGTCAGTCAGGATTACACGATTGTCGGCGGCGTCGATTCTGTTGTTGAAGTATTGAATACCGTTGACCGCGGTACTGAGAAACATATTATGGAAAATCTGGAAATCGAAGAACCGGAACTTGCCGACGAAATCCGCAAGAAGATGTTCGTCTTCGAGGATATTCTGCTGTTGGAAGACCGTTCCATCCAGCGTGTGCTGCGTGAGGTTGAGAACAGCGAACTGGCAGTGGCGCTTAAAAATGCCAACGAAGAAGTGCAGAACGTTGTCTTTAACAATATGTCGACCCGTCTGGTAGACATGATTAAAGAGGATATCGAATATATGGGACCGGTGCGTCTGAAAGATGTTGAAGAGGCACAGCAGAAGATTGTTAATATCATTCGTAAGCTGGAGGATTCCGGTGAGATTGTAATTTCCCGTGGCGGAGGTGACGAGATTATTGTCTAATCTAATCAAGTATCCTTTTGTGGATTTGCGGGGTAAGCAGACAAAAGTTATTGGCTATGAAAAAGAGGAAGAAAAATTTGTTCCTCTCGATAATAAGAAAAAAGTTCTTATGAAAACGCTGGACGAAGTGGAGCGCGAAAAAGAAGCGCAGGCTTTGCAGGCGGCGGAAGAAAAAAATGCGCAGGCCGGTTTTGAAGCCGGAATGCCGGTGACTAATTTCGATGAAATTTTTGAGAAGAAGAGAGAAGAGGCAGAAAAGGAAGCCGGAGAAGTAGTGGCGGCGGCAAAGACAAATGCGGAAGCGATGATTCGCGAGGCAGAAGAGCAGGTGGATGAAATCCGCGAAGCCGCCCGTCAGGAGGGCATTGCTCTCGGACGCGAAGAGGGCGTGGCGCAGGCTGCCGAAGAAATGGATGAGCTGAGGGAGCAGCTCACGCAGCAAAAAGCGGCGCAGGAAAAGGAATACCGGCAGATGATAGAGGATACGGAGGGGCATTATGTGGAAATACTGTGTGCCCTTTTGCGGAAATTGACGGGAATTATCGTCACAGACAAACAGGATATCATTCTTCATCTAATCCGTTGTGGGATTGCCGATATGAAAGCGGCTGAAAAATATACTATCCGCGTGTCTCCGCAGGATTTACTTTTTGTGGAGGGCAATAAAGAAGACATTATGGATAAAACCGGAATTACCGGAACATTAGAGGTGCAGGAGGAAAAGGGGCTTTTAGACGGCGAGTGTATCATTGAGACGGATACGCAGATGATTGATTGTGGTTTCCGAACCCAATTGGAAAATATGATTAGTACGCTCCGTATGCTTGCATAAAAGGGATTTGAAATCAGGAAGGTTGATAGGCGTGCAATTCATTAACTTTGATAAATATGAGACTTTAATTGAGAAGAGCTATGTCAGTCAATTAGGAAAAGTTGCCAAAGTAGTCGGGCTGACGATTGAGTCTATCGGGCCCGGTGCAAAATTGAATGATTTGTGTTTGATTAAATCAAACACGCGAACAGAACCCGTAAAAGCGGAAGTTGTCGGCTTTCGTGATGACAGGGTTCTTTTGATGCCATATGATGACGTAGAGGGCGTCGGGCCAGGAAGCTGGGTAGAAAACACAGGGAATCCGCTGCAGGTTGCCGTGAGCGACGATTTGCTCGGATGTACGTTAAACGGTGTAGGTGAGCCGATGACAGTTTCCAGTGTGGACATGAATTGCCCGAAATATTCGGTGGAAGCAACGCCGCCGGACCCGTTGAGCCGTGAGATAATTTCGGAAGTACTTCCGTTGGGTGTAAAAGCCGTCGATGGGATGATTACGGTAGGCAAGGGTCAGCGTATCGGTATCTTTGCCGGAAGCGGCGTCGGAAAAAGTACGCTGATGGGTATGTTTGCCCGAAACACGAAAGCGGATATTAACGTCATCGCCCTGATTGGCGAGCGTGGGCGTGAAGTGCGTGAATTTATAGAGAGAGACTTGGGGCCGGAGGGTATGAAGCGCTCCGTTGTCGTCGTGGCGACCTCGGATAAGCCGGCCTTAATACGAAATAAGGCGGCCAAAACAGCTACTGCGGTGGCGGAATATTTCCGCGACCAGGGCAAAGACGTTCTTTTGATGATGGATAATCTCACACGTTTTTCCATGGCGCAGAGAGAGATTGGCCTGGCTTCCGGAGAGCCTCCGGTTTCGCGCGGGTATCCGCCGAGCGTATATGCCGAGATGCCAAAACTTCTGGAACGCGCAGGAAATTCAGATAAAGGTTCGATTACCGGACTGTATGCGGTATTGGTCGATGGTGATGATTTCAATGAGCCGATTGCCGACACGGCGCGCGGTATTCTGGACGGACATATCGTACTTTCCCGCGGAATGGCACAGAAGAACCACTATCCGGCCATTGACGTTCTCGCCAGTATTTCCCGTGTCATGAGCGCGGTTGCTTCGCAGGAGCATAAGCGGTTGTCGGGAGAGATGAAAAAGATTCTCGCGACTTATCGGGATGCCGAGGATTTGATAAACATAGGCGCGTATCGCGCCGGTTCTAATAAAGACATTGATTTTGCGATTGAGAAAATCAATGCGGTCAATACCTTCTTACAGCAGGGAACGGAAGAGAAATTTTTGTTTGACGATATACTTCAACTGATGGAACAGATTTTTTCAGGTGATGAGGCGAGTGAGGGGTAGTGACATATGGGACGATTTATTTTCTCTTTGCAAAACATTCTCAACATAAAAGAAAAGTTGGAAGAACAGGCAAAAAATGAATACAGTCAGGCCAATCTGCTTCTTCAGGAGGCGATTGCCAAACGGGAACAGTTAGAAGAACGGCTGGAAGAGGAAAAAAGGCATCTTCAGGAAGATATATCTGATTCCTTAAATGTGAGGGAGATACGCGAAAGGGAAAATGCGGTGGAAATTTTCCGTATGTACGTGAGACAGCAGATACTCGTTGTCATGCAGCGGGAAAAGGAAGTTGAAGTGGCGAGGGAGCACTTAAATGAGGCTATGAAAGAGCGGAAGACATTTGAAAAACTTCGCGAACATGCCTTTGAGAAGTTCCGTCTGGAAGAAAATCTGCGCGAGCAGAAAGAAGTGGATGAGTTAGTAAGTTATCGTTACGGAACAGATAGCGATTGAGATTAAGAGAAAGGACGGGTGAACACCTATGGCAAAGAAAGACAAGGATAAGGAAAAGGAATTGAGCAATGATGAGAGTACCGGCGGCAAGATTGTGACGGTTCTTATTGTCTGCGCGATTATAATAATCTGGCTGGCTGTTTTCGGCGTATTAATAAAGCTGGATGTCGGCAATTTTGGCAGCGAGGTTCTCTATCCTGCCTTAAAAGATGTACCGGTTGTAAACTGGATTCTTCCGGAACCGGCCGGAGCAAAAAAAGAAGAGCTGGAAGAATATGATAATCTGACGGAAGCAAATGCAAAAATCCGTGAATTGCAAAGCAGGCTGGCGGCCAATAACAGCGCTGACAGCGCTAACAACAGCGAGATTGAGCAATTAAAGGCCGAGCTGAGCCGCTACAAAAAATTTGATGAAGAGAAAAAGGCTTTTTCCGAACGCGTCAAAGAATTTGACAAAAACGTAGTGTATAACGACAAGGCGCCGGACGCCGAAACATATAAGACATACTACGAGGAGATTAATCCGGACACGGCGGAAGAAATATACCGCGAAGTGTGCAAAGATTATGAGTACTCGCAGGAAATTAAGAATCAGGCGGAAATGTACGGGAAAATGGAGCCTGCAAACGCGGCGGCCGTGTTATCTGAAATGACGAACGACTTGAATTTAGTGGCAAAGATTCTCGGCAGCATGCAGTCCTCAAAGCGAGCGCTTATTATGAATAATATGGCGCCAAATATAGCGGCTCAGATTACGACAAAGATGACTTCCATGAAACAGTAGGCGTCGCCAAAGCAGTTTTCTTTCTTTTTTTACTAAAGAATTGTCTGTGATTGGTCGATAAACATTTCGTAGATGATTTCAAAGAAGAAAGGAGGGAAAGAGATGAAGACACAGGGGATATCGCTGATTATGTCAGGGAGCAGTGCAAAGATGTCCGGCAAAACTACAAAAGCAAGCGATTCTGCATTTGACAGCTTTATGGACACGCATGCCTCGAAAGTATCGGCGGCCGTCGGCACAAAAGAAGCGTTGCCTGTATCGGCGAAGGCGGATATCACGGGTAATAAGCAGCTTACCGCCAAAAATGACATGGAGTCAAAGTGTCCGGATGCGAAAGCGGCCGGCGAGATGGCAAAGAAGCCGTTGATGGCGCAGGAAAACGCCGTTTCCGGAACAATAGAAGACGTTGATATGTCGGAAATGATGGCGCAGATGATGACTATGCTGCAGGAGTTTTTCGGATTATCCGACGAGGAGCTCACCGATGTGATGGAGCAGTTGGGAATGCAGTTACAGGATATGCTGTTTCAGGTACAGAACAATACAATTGTTCTGGCAGACACCGGCGCGATACAAAAATTTGTCATGGGTGTCCACGGGATTGAAGATACGGCGGCAATTCTCACGAATGACACGCTGAATCAGGAAATCGGGCAGCTGAGAGAAGAACTTACCAATATTCTGGCAGAGGGCTTCGGGGTAAAACCGGAACAAGTAGCCGACTTGCCAAAGGACTTAATGCTTAACTTTGCGGAGCAGATGCAGCAGGCGGCGCAGTCGGTAACAGAACCGGAAGAATTACCACAGGATGTAAAAGGTCTGGAGAGTATGCCGGTTATTGTGGAAGAAGAGCTGCAGCAGAATGAGGGAGGAGAAGACGACTCTTCCGCTTATACGAAAGAGGGCATGACAAATTCTTCCGAAACTGCATTACCGCCGACAGAACTGCATGAACAGGCAGCGGCAACATTTACCGATAAACTGTCGCAGGCGCTGGAAAAAGTAAGTAACGCCGAAGATATGTCGGAACTGCAGACGATGACGCGGATTGTGGAACAGGTTGTGCGTCAGGTGAAAATACGTGTAATGCCGATGACGACAAGCATGGAGATGCAGTTAAATCCGGCCAATCTGGGACGGGTGAATTTAACAGTAGCCACGACAGGCGGCATAGCGACAGCGACGATGGTTGTTGAGAATCAGATGGCGAAGAATGCGTTGGAAAGCCAGATGATGACGCTGAAAGAAACATTTGCCGAACAGGGATTGAAGGTAGAAGAAGTGGAAGTTACAGTTGCTGAATTTGGTTTGAAGAAAGAAAATCAGGAGCAGCAGGAGACTGGTAAAGACAGGAAACAGAATCGAAGATTCCGTTCGGACGACGAACTATCGGAAGATGAAAACGCCGTGACGGAGACTAATATGACGGCATCGGATAGAAGAGACGCTAACAGTGTCGTAGATTACACGGCATAGTAAAACAGAAAGGAAGTGACAAAATGGCAGGAACCAGTAATGTGTCAGATTTGACAACGAACATAGAAGACATAGAAGCCGCACAGGAAGCGCAGAAAATAAAATACCGCGGCTCAAATAAATTAGGAAAAGAAGAATTTTTAAAACTGCTTGTTTGCCAGATGCAGAATCAGGACCCGCTGAACCCGCAGAACGATACAGAATTTGTTTCTCAGTTAGCGCAGTTCTCCTCTTTGGAGCAGATGACAAACATGAATGCAACGATGAGCAATACTTCTGCTTACAGTCTGATTGGCAGGGAGGTAATCGTACAGAAAGCCGATGAGACCGGACAGTATAAGGAGACGCGCGGCGTAGTTGATTATGTTGGCTTCGAAAATGGTGAGGCAGTAATTTCCGTTGACGGTAAGAAGTTCAGCATGGAAGATATTGTTAAAGTATTAGATACCGCTTATGCCGCCAAAGATTATCTGCCGAGTGTGGAAGAGCAGAAGTGTGTATATGATTTGAATAATCCGACACCGACGGAGATTAAAATTAATCTGGGCAGTAACGGTTACGAGGCAAACAGTGTGGTAGTTGCCATCAATGGAGATTACATTGATAAGAAATATCTTACATTCGACGCGGAAGAGGGCATTCTCACAATCGCACCGGACGCACTGAAAGATTTGGATACGGGCAGTTATTATCTGGGACTCTATTTCGACGACCCATACCAGACGTCCATTACGGATAAAGTAAACATTCAGATAACGAACAGCGGTGCTAATACGGACGACAAAGAAGATACAGAGGGAGACACAGAAGGAGAGACGGAAGGAGAGACGGAAGAAAAAGACAAAGCTTGACAAGGAGGTCGGGACTATGAATGTAAATCAAACGTTTCCTTCGATTGAGCGAATCAGAGGTCAGATTTCGGCGCAGGACAGCGTCCGCAAAGGAGAACAATCCGCACCGAAGACGACACAGAGTTTTGACGAAATTCTTTTTTCCAAGCATGCCTCAAAAAGACTGGAGACGCGTCAGATTGATATGACGCAGGAACAGCGAGACAGATTGAGGGACGCTACGCATCAGGCGAGAGAAAAGGGAATGAATGAGTCGCTTGTTATGGTAGACAATATGGCATTTATTGTCAACGTGAGGAACAATACGGTGATTACTGCGGTAAAAGATACAAACAAAGCGGTTTTTACGAATATTGACGGAGCAATTATCAATTAACTGGTAACAAATTAATATGCTGGCCCTTAACAGGAAGCATGAGCGCCTTTGACTGCCGGATAAGGCGTGGGAATAAAAATATTGGAGGGTGATTCATTATGATGAGGTCATTGTATTCCGGAATTTCCGGATTGAGAGTACATCAGACAAAGATGGATGTAATTGGTAATAATATTTCAAATGTAAATACAGTGGGATTTCGCGGGAGCGCCGTAAACTTTACTGATGTATTTTATCAGACGACACAGAGCGCTACCGGCCCGAATGCGGCGACCGGAGCTGCCGGTACGAATGCTACACAGATTGGTCTCGGCGCCAATGTGGCGGCAATTGCTGTGGATTTGAGCGGAACCGGCTCTACCCAGCGTACGGACCGCGGAATGGACGTTATGATTAACGGAGATGCCTTTTTGATTGTGAGAAGCAATGGTAACGATTATTTTACTAAATCAGGCGCTTTGGATATTGACGCCAACGGTACGTTGTATTGTACGACAAACGGGGCTACTGTCCTCGGATGGGGAGTCGATGAAGAAGGCGATATCAGAAAGGATAGTGTAAAGCCATTGAAACTGATGGGCGGTGAAAACGCTTATTCCGAGCCGAATGCGACGACGAGTGTTACCCTTTCCGGAAACGTAGACCAGAAAGATAAGCAGGTTGCCTTTAGCGAAGATGGCGTAGGGTATCCGATAGCCGTTGGTTTTTATGATAATTTAGGTAATTTATGCTGTGCCAAGCTTAGTATTATACAGACGGCCGTTGATTCGAACAATACTTATACTGTCCGTGTGGATGATATTTTAGGGCCGGATAGTAAATCGTTATTAAAGCGGAAAGATGAAGCGACAGGTAATTATGTATCGACCGAACAGGTAATTAACTTTAACGGCATAGACCTTGGCGGTACCAATTATACGGTAGACCCGAGCAGCGGCGCCATTACTTTCACGGGTCCGCCGGAATGGCCGGTATTGACATTTGATTCCGTGACTGGTCATTTTACGAGCGTGAGCAGTGAAGATGGCAATATACTTAACTTAAATCTCAGCGCCGAGGGCGCTCCGTATCCGGTCAGCGGTGTCGATATTGATTTCTCGAATTTGACAATGTATGCGACCGGTCAGACCTGTAAGGTAAAACCGAACCGTGGAGATAAAAATAACGAGGGAGGCGGAAATGCTGCCGGCAGCCTCAATGGTTTTTCTATCCAGACAGACGGAAAGATTTACGGCGTGTACAGTAATGGAGACAAAAAATTATTAGGACAGATTGCCGTGGCGACATTTGCCAATCCATCCGGTTTAGAGGCGGTAGGAAACAGCTTGTATGCTTCTACTTTGAACTCGGGTGATTTCGACGGTATCGGTATTGATATTTCGGAAGTCGGCAAATTCTCCGTCGGAGCATTGGAGATGTCAGACGTGGATTTGGCAACGGAATTTACAAATATGATTACGACACAGCGTGGTTTTCAGGCAAATTCCCGTGTTATCACAACCTCTGACTCAATGCTGGAAGAACTTGTTAATCTGAAACGATAATTGTAATGAAAGACAATAACATATGGGTGATTGCTTTTGCGGTCACCCTTTTCCCATGTGATTTAGCAGCCTGACGGCGGGGTCCATTTGTTACCGTCAGGCTAAGAAAATGTGAACCGGGAAAGGCGGTGATTTGCAGTTTCCCAAACAAAAAAACGTTTTGGAGTGGAGAATTCTTATGATTGAAGTGACAAGATTAAATGGAGGTGTTTTGACAGTTAATCACTATTTGATTGAGACAGTGGAGGAAACGCCGGATACGGTCATTACATTGACGACAGGGAAAAAATTAATTGTAAAAGAGAGCAGGCCGGAGATTCACGAAAGAGTGAAATCGTATGAAAAGGAAGTCTTCTCGTCTTTTGCGGACATTTCAACAAAGAATTCAAAAAAAATGTAAAAGAAAGTAGACAAAAAGACAAAAATTTAGTAGAATTGTATGAGTAAGAATTATCTGAACTATTTTGTAAGACATAAGGTGGTGTAAATTTGGATTTAGCTACATTAATAGGTATTTTCGGTTGTGCAGGCGCCGTTTTTTATGGTATTGTCTCCGGTGACCAGGGTATGGCTGCCCTTGGAAATTTCTGGGATCAGTCTTCCATACTGATTACGGTTATCGGCTCCTTTATGTGTTTGATGACTATGTCAGAGAGTATCGGCGATTTCGTCGGTTCCCTGAAAACGTTCCTGCTGACGACAAAAGTGATGGAGAGCAGCGAGGGAGAGACAATACATACCATTATAGATTTGGCGAATGTGGCCCGAAAAGAAGGACTGCTCCAGTTAGAAGAAGCGGCGGGAGACATTAACGATGAGTTTTTGAAAAAAGGTATCATGCTTATTGTAGACGGTACGGATCAGGAACTTGTGACGAGTATTCTGGAGACGGAGCTTGCCTACATAGAACAGCGACATAGTAAGAAAGTGGCCTTTTGGGACAATCTGGCGGCGATGGGGCCTGCCTGGGGTATGATTGGTACGCTGATTGGATTGATTAATATGTTGAAGCTGTTAGACGACCCGAGTACTATCGGCCCGAACATGGCGGTGGCCCTGATTACAACACTGTATGGTTCCCTGCTTGCCAACTGGATTGCCATTCCGGTGGCAACAAAGCTTCGCGCGAGAAACAGAAAAGAAATTATGTTAAAAGAAGTTGTCTGCGAGGGAATCCTTTCGATACAGGCGGGAGAAAATCCTCGTGTTATTGAAGAAAAGCTGAAGTCTTTCCTTGCGCCTAGTGCCCGTAATGAAGTGCTTGGTGGAAACGAGCAAGGTGGTGACGCTTAATGGCAAGAAAGAAACAGGAAGAAGAAAAAGGTGTTGAAGCAGGATGGATGAATACCTTTGCCGATTTGATGAACCTGCTCCTTTGTTTTTTCGTTCTTTTGTTTTCGATGTCTACGGTAGACGCTGATAAGTACGAGCAGTTAGTTACTTCCATGACGGAAAGTATAAATATTTTTGATAAGGGAGGTTCTTCCATCGGAGAGGGCGCTTTTGTCTCCAGTGGAACCGACCAGTTGATTTCCGTGGAACAATATTTTAACGAGTATGAGAATCCGGGCGAAAGTACGGAAGTCAAAGAAGATGAGTCTAAAAGAACGGACGTTGACGGCAATCCGCAGCCGAATGATTCGCCGGACGAGGATCTCTCGAATGCAGAAAAGCAGTATCAGGCGAAAAAGGCGGCCGAACAAAAGGCAAAAGCGGATGAATTATATGGCCGTGTGAATGATGATGCCAATCGGCAGAATGTTGAAGACAAAATCAACATAAACATTGATAAAGACAATCAATATGTACAGATTTCTTTAAATGGCGCCCTGCTGTTTGATACCGGAGAGGTGGACATTAAGAAGAGCGTAATCCCTCTTATGAGCAAAGTGGGTGATATTTTGAAACAATATTCCACTCACCGCATTAAGATTGAGGGACACACGGATAATGTACCGATTTCGGGCAGATACAGGAATAATATGCTGTTGTCGACGGCTCGTGCCAATTCGGTATTTGAATATTTAAAAGATGTAAAAAAGATTTCTCCTAAATCAATGGAGACTTCCGGATTTGGTGAATACAAACCGGTAGCGTCTAATAAGACGGCAAAAGGGCGTGCTCAAAACCGTCGTGTGGAAATAAAAATTTATACGGACAAGTAAGGAAATCAGGAGGGAATATCAATGAAAAAAAATATACTTACAATTATTATCATGGCGGCAACGCTTATTAATGTTGTGCTGTCGGTTGTATTGGTATTTGCCGTAATGCCGGCGATGAATAAGACGAGCGCCTTAGTTGACAAAGTGTCTTCCGTCATTGATTTGGAGATTGAAGACCCCAATGCGGAAGAAGAAGAGTACACGATGTCGGATTTGAAGACATATTTGAAAAAATATGACACTACCGTCAATATCAATCTGAAAAAAGATTCCGGTGACGATACGAATCACTACGTGCAGTTAAACGGCTGGGTGCTTTCCTTTAACAGCAATGCAGATGATTACGACACGGTAAACGAACTCGTTCAGACGAACGACGTATATGTGGATGATATTGTAAAAGAGACGATTGGAAGTTTTACTGTTTCTACGATTGATGTCGCCAAAGTAAAGACAGAGATTATTAAGAAGATTCAGGAAAAATATAACACAAAGGCAATTGTTTCGATTTCATTGACCGACTTCCTGAAAGTTTGATGTTAATGGCATTGCAAAAAAAGTACTTTATGTTATCTGATAAATATGTTATGATAAGAAAAGATGTAATTATCTGAAGCTAGATGAGTGAGGTGAGAATGTATGGGCGACGTGTTATCGCAAAATGAGATAGACAATTTGTTGTCTGCCTTGAATAGCGGTGAATTTGACCCCAACGACGCTGGCGAAGTGGAAGAGAAGCAGGTTAAGGATTATGATTTTGCCAGACCGTCCAAATTCTCAAAAGAACATTTGCGTACGCTGGTATTTATTTCCGAACATTATGCCAGATTGCTTTCGACCAATCTTCCTGTATATCTGAGAAAGAATGTGCAAGTGGAAGTAATGCATTCGGAGGCGGCTACTTATCAGGAGTTTTCGAACTCATTATCCAATCCGGTTTTGTTAGGCGTCGTCAATTTCGCACCGTTAGAGGGAAATGTGATTTTGGAGCTTGCTACCGGGCTCGGGTATGCGATTGTAGACCGTATGCTCGGTGGCGATGGACAGCCGTTGAGCAAGAGCAGGGAATTTACGGAAATCGAATTAACTATTATCGAACGGATTATGGTTATTTGTACGAACCTGCTTGTGGAGCCATGGCAGAGTGTACAGTTGTTGGAGCCGACGCTTGAGAGAATTGAAACAAATTCCCAGTTTGCCCAGTTTGTAACGCCGAATGAGATGACTTCGATTATCACGATGAATATTAAAATTGGTGAAGTCGAGGGTCTGATGAATATTTGTATTCCATTTGCTGTGTTGGAACCGGTTATTGATAAAGTAAATACGAAATATTGGTATTCTACGACGACGGAGACGGAAGAAGGAGCTTACCGCGAGTTTCTCGAAGAGACATTGCAGCGTGCCAGGATTCCGGTGCGGGCTATTATGGGGCGGAGCGCCATTTCTGTCAATGATTTTATACACCTGAAGCCGGGGGATGTCATTAAGGTAGACACGGGAATTGAAGATGAATTGGATGTTTATGTTGGAAATATTAAGAAATTTTCTGCTATACCGGGGGCCTACGAGGACTCCTATGCAGTCAAAATAAAAACAATCTATAGAGAGGAGTAATGCAATGGACGGAATGTTATCGCAGGAAGAAATCAATGCGTTGTTGGGCGGAATGGATACAGACGCCGCACCTGAAGAAGAGACAACAACCGAGGATGCGCAATCTTCCGTTGCTGTTTCAGGTTCCGAAATGCTGACTCCGGAAGAGACAGATGGACTAGGAGAAATTGCGAATATAAGTATGGGGACAGCGGCTACTACGTTGTCGATACTTGTGAACAACCGAGTGGATATTACCACACCCTCCGTTGCCTATACAACGATGGAGGAGTTAGCCGAGAAAAAAGGTGCTCCCGTTGTATTTATTTATATTTCTTATCGTGCCGGTCTTCAAGGAAATAACGTTCTGATTTTAAAGGAGAGGGACGTAAAAGTAATTACCGACTTGATGATGGGTGGAGATGGAACAAATATTGAAACTGAATTGAACGATCTTCATCTGAGCGCTATATGCGAAGCGATGAATCAGATGATGGGGTCAGCGGCCACGTCAATGTCATCCATGATTAACGAGATGGTTGATATCAGTCCTCCTACGGCGACGCGTATTGATTTCGGCGATGGGTTGGAAAATGCAGGTCTTATGGATATGGCGGGCCAGACTTTTGTGGAAGTTTCGTTTAGGATGGAAATTGGTGATTTGGTAGATAGTGAGATTATGCAGTTATATCCTATTGAATTTGGTAGAATGGTATATCATCAATTTATGAGTGTGACACAGGGAGGAGCGCCGGAACAGGAAGCACAGGCAGCTCCGGAACCAGCACCAGCTCCGACACCGGCGCCACAGCCGATGCCGCAGCAGCCGGTAGAAGCACAGCCGGCGCCACAGATGCAGGCAGGAATGCAGCAACAACCGATGGCAGCAGCGCAGCCTATGTATGCGATGCCGCCGCAGGATATCAATATACAACCGGCACAATTTCAAAACTTTAATCAAATGCCGAACTTAGACGGTATTGCACCGGAAAATATTGATTTGATTATGGATGTTCCGCTCGAAGTAACAGTTGAGCTGGGAAGAACAAGCAAATCAATAAAAGATATTTTGGATTTCTCTCCGGGTACAATTATCGAATTGGATAAGTTGGCAGGAGAGCCGATTGATGTTCTGGTAAACGGTAAGTTCGTTGCAAAAGGTGAAGTTGTTGTAATTGAAGAAAGTTTCGGTATTCGTGTTACCGAGATTATAAAAGATTAAAAATGGAGGAGAATAACAATGGCAAAGAGTGTTTTAATATGTGATGATGCGGCTTTTATGAGAGTCATGATTAAAGATATTTTGACAAAAAACGGTTACGAGGTAGCTGGAGAAGCCGAAAATGGTGTCAAAGCAGTAGAAAAATACAATGAGACAAAACCTGACCTTGTTATGATGGATATTACCATGCCGGAGATGGATGGTATTCAGGCTCTCAAAAAAATTCGGGAATCCGATGCCGGAGCAACGGTTATTATGTGTTCCGCAATGGGTCAGCAGGCAATGGTTATCGAATCAATTCAGTCCGGCGCCAAGGATTTCATTGTAAAACCTTTTCAGGCTGACCGTGTTTTGGAAGCTGTGAAAAAGGCTGTTGGTTAATTATGACATGGAGCAGTTTCGGGCAACTGTTAGTGCTTGTTTTCATATTCATTATTGTACTGGCGGTCACTTATTATTTTACTAAGTGGGTTGCTAAGTCGGGAATGGTGCAGTCACAGTCAGCGAATATAAAAGTTGTGGAGACTTTTAAAATTGCAGCCGGTAAGTATATTCAGATTATCCAATTGGGAAATAAGTATTATGCAATCGGAGTGACGAAAGACACCATTACCTTTCTGACGTCATTAGAGGGAGACCAATTAGATTTGGAGCCGAGTGGTGTTTCACGTCAAAAGGTTTCCTTCCGGGACTTGTTAGAGCGAATGTATCAAAATAAAAAATGAGCCGCATGATAAATAGAAAAAGAAAAGGTTGGTATTTATGAAAAAACAGGAAAGGGCACGTCAGATTTCGATTGGAATGATTGTTCTGTTTGCGCTACTGTGTATATTAACCTTTTTTTGTGCTACAAAGGTTTATGTGCAGGCAAAGCCGGTGCCTTCGAGCGCCGATACGAATGAGAGGTCCGGAAGTTCGAGAGGGGAAGTACAGGACCCGGATTCTCCACAGGATTTCCAATTTAATATTACGTCTAACGCAGGCAGTTCGAGTTTATCGGCAAGTATGCGGATGCTGCTTGTTTTAACGTTATTGTCGCTGGCGCCATTCCTGCTTATTATGGTGACGTCTTTTGCGAGAATTATTGTAGTGCTGCATTTTTTGCGTTCGGCGTTAGGTACACAGTCGTCGCCGCCTAATCAGGTATTGGTAGGTTTGGCGCTTTTTCTTACATTGTTTATTATGAGTCCGGTAATCGCGCAGGTAAATTCCGAGTGTATCCAGCCTTTTGACAAAGGGCAGATGACACAGGAAGAGGCTTTGAATGCCGGTTTGAAGCCGATTCGTAGATTCATGTTTGAGCAGACAAGCAGGAAAGATATCCGGCTGTTTTTACAGATTCAGAAAAAGACGGATAATGTCTCGGTAGATAAGGAAGAAGAAATTCCGACGCTTGTCTTAATACCGGCTTTTATGATTAGTGAATTGAGGACCGCATTTATTATCGGTTTCTTATTATATTTACCATTTATAGTTATTGACATGGTGGTAGCGTCAACTCTGATGTCTATGGGTATGATGATGCTTCCTCCGACGACAATTTCCATGCCGTTTAAGATTCTGCTATTTGTACTGGCAGATGGATGGAACTTGGTAATTGGACAAGTCGTTAAAACCTTTTACTGACGGGAGGCAATGGAATGACAGATGCAGATGTATTAGATATTACCATTGATATGATTTGGTGTATTATAAAATGTGCCGCGCCGTTATTGTTAGTATCGTTGATTGTTGGTCTGGCTGTCAGTATATTTCAGACGATAACATCAATACAGGAACAGACGCTCACTTTTGTTCCTAAATTATTGGCTATTTTTATTACTTTAATGCTTTGCGGCGGTTGGATTATGGATAACTGCGTAGATTTTTTGGTAGATTTATCCAATAAGTTTGCTGTTTTTGCTGGAGGCTGAAAATGACGTTTACGGTAGAAAATTTAGAATTTTATCTTCTCGTTCTCGTCCGTGTGTCCGCTTTAGTTATGACAGCGCCGTTTTTTAGTTATAATTCTGTTCCGGTGCGGGTGCGGGCGGCCATGAGTGTGTTTCTTTCGCTTGTGCTAATTCCGATAATTCCGGTTATTGATTTAAACTACGCCGGTGTCGTGGGGTATTCGGTGCTGATATTAAAAGAGACGCTGATTGGCTTTACGCTTGGCTTCATGTGCAATATGTGTTTTTTCATCGTCAGTTTTTCCGGACAGCTTATGGATATGGAAATGGGACTGTCGATGGCGAGTATGTTCGACCCCATGACCAATACGCAGATTTCCGTGACCGGTAATATTTATAACTATTTGCTTATGCTGATGATGGTAGTGACAAATATGCACTACTATATTGTACGGGCCATTGCGGACTCGTTTACTTATTTTAATATCGGGAAAGCGATTTTTCCAATCGCAGACATAAAAAATCTTGTGGTGGATTTTATCGGCAGCTATTTCATTATTGGCTTTCGTATTATTTTGCCGGTATTCTGCTGTATGCTGTTAATCAATGTTGTTCTTGGCGTGCTTGCCAAAGCGGCGCCGCAGATGAATATGTTTGTCATAGGTTTGCAGATAAAAGTTTTAGTAGGACTGATTGTATTAGTATTAATATTACAAAGTTTTCCGATGGTGGCAGATTATATATTTGATGAAATGAAAGAAGTTATTACCAATGTAATTCACGTTTTTACGCCATAGCAGACGGAATAATGGAAAAATAGTTGGGAAATGGGGATTTCTATGATTCTGGAATATAATCTTCAGTTTTTTGCGAAAGATGGTAACGGAGGGGAAAAAACAGAACCGGCGACGCCAAAGAAATTAGAAAAAGCGAGAGACGAAGGGCAGGCGGCGAAAAGTCAGGATTTGAATACGGCTGTGTTACTATTTGTTCTCTTTTCATGTTTGCGTTTTTTTGGCGGTTTTATGATGGAGCGCATCAACAACGTATTTCTCTTTTTCTACAATTCCATTAGCGGATATGCAGGAGAGGATTTTTCAGTTGTTCGGGTGACGGGATTGCTGCAGTTTGGAATGAAAGAAATCCTGATGGTTATTTTACCAATTATTATTTTGGCAGTAATTGCTGCTTTTATTGTCAATGTCGTTCAGGTAAAATGGAAAGTGACGTTTAAGCCGTTAAGGCCGAAACCGTCCAAATTAAATCCTGTTAGCGGTTTTAAAAGATTTTTTTCAAAAGACAAATTAGTGGAAATGATTAAGGCAATCGTAAAAGTTGCCATTTTGTTTTATGTTGTCTATTCTTCCCTGAAAGAAGAATGGGGCCTTGTCATTAATATTTATCAGTTGGATTTGTGGCCTGCAATTTCTTTGATTGTAGATACCGTGCTTATGACTTCCTTTAAAATCAGCGCTGTCTTTCTTGTTATTGCCTTTGCCGATTGGAAGTATCAGAAACATAAGTTTAAAACTGATATGAAGATGACGAAACAGGAAGTGAAAGATGAGTACAAAAATGCGGAAGGAAATCCGCAGGTAAAAGGTAAGATAAGACGGAAGATGCAGGAAGCATCCAGACGGAGAATGATGCAGCAATTGCCGGAAGCGGACGTGGTAATTACGAATCCGACCCATCTGGCGGTTGCGTTAAAATATGATAAGACAGAAGCCGAGGCGCCGGTTGTAATTGCCAAAGGCGCCGATTATGTGGCTGCCCGTATTCGGGAGACGGCAAGGGAAAACCACATTGAAATTGTGGAAAACAAACCGCTGGCGAGAATGCTCTACCACAATGTGGAGATAGGGGAGCAGATACCGCCGGAGCTGTATCAGATGGTAGCTGAGATTTTGGCTTATGTGTATGGTTTACAGGGAAAAGTCAGTTGACTTTGTATTGATATAACGGAGATTGTAAACAGGATTTACAGTTGTCCGCATAAGAGGAAACAGGAAAGGAGAGAATGTCATGCAGAAAGCAGATTTAGCGCTTGGCGCTTTTATCTTAATACCGATTTTATGCCTGATTATTCCGGTACCGCTTTTTCTGTTGGATTTATTTTTTGCTTTAAATATTGCGTTGGCGATGATTATTCTTTTTAATGCTCTGTTCTCGAAAGAGCCGCTCGATATGTCGAGTTTTCCGACGCTGCTGCTTTTGACGACGCTGTTCCGTCTGTCCTTAAATGTCAGTTCCACGAGAAATATTCTGTTATACGGAGAGGCTGGTAACGTTGTCAGTACGTTCGGTAATTTTGTCGGCGGCGGTAACTTAATCGTCGGCGGGATTGTGTTTTTTGTATTGGTTATCATGCAGTTAGTTGTAATCAATAAAGGTTCGGAGCGTGTATCAGAAGTAACGGCGCGTTTTACACTGGACGCCATGCCCGGTAAACAGATGGCGATTGACGCCGATTTGAATACCGGAGCAATTACCGATGAAGAAGCGAAAGAGCGACGGGAAAAAATCCAACAGGAATCCGCATTTTTCGGTTCCATGGATGGTGCGACAAAGTATGTAAAGGGAGACGCCACGGCGGGTTTGATTATTACCGTATTGAACTTTGTCGGTGGAATTGCCATCGGCGTGTTGATGAATGGCGAAGATTTTAGTACGGCAATCAGCCGTTATTCTATTTTGACGATTGGTGACGGCCTGACAAGTCAGATTCCGTCTCTTATGATATCGCTATCTACCGGTATTCTTGTGACCAAAGGCTCAAAAGAAGCCGATATTGGAAATATATTGCAGAAACAGTTGTTTTCGATTCCGAAGGTTATGAATATCGTCGGTGCGGCGTTGATTGGTTTGGGAATCTTTACGCCATTGAATATGCTTATTTTCTGTGCATACGGCATTTTATTTATTATTTGTGCCCGTATGATGTCCAATGAACTGGAAATGGCGGAAGTAGAAGATGCGGTAGCGGAAGAGGAAGAATCGGCGGAAGAGATTCGACGGCCGGAAAATGTCAATTCTCTATTGCAGGTCGATTCGATTGAGTTGGAATTTGGTTATGGCGTCATTCCACTTGCGGACGTCAATCAGGGCGGCGACCTTCTCGACCGTGTCGTTATGATTCGACGCCAGATTGCTTTGGAATTAGGATGTGTCGTGCCGATGATTCGTCTGCGCGATAACATTCAGCTGAATCCGAATCAGTACTTAATCAAAATTAAAGGTGTTCCAGTCAGTGAGGGTGAGATTTTATTTGACCATTACATGGCAATGAATCCGGGATATGTGGAGGAAGAGATATCCGGTATTCCGACCTTTGAGCCATCGTATCATCTGCCGGCGATATGGATTACGGAAAGCCAGCGTGAGCGCGCGGAGTCGCTGGGGTATACGGTAGTTGACCCGCCGTCGATTATTGCCACGCACCTGATGGAGATTATTCGTTCTCATTTGGACGAACTTCTTACCCGTCAGGATGTCCAGAATCTTATCGAGAATGTCAAAGAGGCAAACGAAACGCTTGTTTCCGAACTTGTACCGAAGCTTCTTAATGTCGGTGAAATCCAGAAAGTATTGCAGAATTTGCTGGCGGAGGGAATTTCTATTCGCGATTTGGTTACTATTTTTGAGACACTGGCCGATTATGCGCCGACAACGCACGACACAGATATTTTGACAGAGTATGTAAGGCAAAATCTGAAGCGGGCGATTTCGAATCAATATTTCAATAACAATGAGACTACGAGTGTTGTAACACTGGACCCGACTGTGGAACAGCAGATTATGGACTCTGTAAAACAGACAGAGCAGGGTTCCTATCTGGCGTTGGACCCGGATTATACACAGAAGCTAATGAGATCTTTACATGAAGAGACCAATAAATTGGAAGAATTAGGGCGTACGCCGATTCTGATTACTTCGCCGATTGTGCGGATGTATTTGAAAAAGCTGACGGCAGAACAATTCCGAAGTTTGCAGGTTTTATCATATAATGAAATTGACTCCGATGTGGAATTACAATCAGTTGGGATGGTGACGGTTGAATGATTATTAAAAAATTTTTGGCGAAGACGGAAACAGAAGCGATTGAAATGGCAAAACAGGAGTTAGGTAATGCCGCTATTGTAATGAACATAAAGAAAGTAAGGCCGAAAGGATTGGCAAAATTGTTCATTCACGGGAAAGTAGAGGTGACGGCGGCTTTAGACGAAGCGCCTGTCCAGACAGAAAAAGTTTCGGAGTCTGCTGCTTCTGATGTCAGCCGCCCGAAGCCGTCGAAAGAGCCGGAGCTAGATGTGGCAAAAAATATTGGGGAAGAGGACAGCCTGGAAGAACGTCTGACAAGATTGCAGGCATTATTGGAAAGGCAGATGTCAGAGAAAAAGGAAGAGGAAAAGAGTGGGGAGACGATAGCGAATCAGGAGCAAAAGACGGAGGAGACAACAGAGATAGAAGAAGCAGCTCCGGTTGATGAGGAAAAAGAAAAAGAAATCGAATATGCAAAAAACTGCAAAGAACTAATTTACCAGCAGATGCTTGCCAATGAAGTAGATAAGGAAATCGCAGATTCGATTATGGAGGAAGTAAACCGTTCGCTTCCGGAAGACGCTTTGTTGGACCAAATACTGGCGAATATTTACCAAAAAATAATATTGATGCTTGGCCAGCCGTATCTAATTGACGCAAAACCCAAAGATAAGACAATATTTATATTCTTTTTAGGTTCCACGGGGGTTGGAAAGACGACGACGATTGCCAAGATTGCCTCAAAACTGAAATTAGAGGAAAAGGCTAATATTGTTCTTCTTACGGCAGATACTTATCGCATCGCGGCGGTAGAGCAGTTGAAGACATATGCCAATATCTTGTCGGTGCCGCTTAAAGTAATTTACAGTCCGAAAGAGTTGGAGGAGTCGATGGATGAATTATCCCAATACGATATCTGCCTCGTTGATACTGCCGGACGTTCCCACAGGGATAAGGAGCAGATGGATGATATCCGTGAATTGATGGAACAGATTCCGATTGCAGAGCGGCAGATATATCTGGTGTTAAATGCCGGAACAAAATATAATGATTTGCAGGAAATTGCATCGACATATTCCTCTTTTACGGATTACAGCATTATTTTTACAAAGTTAGATGAGACATCTTCAGCGGGGGCTATGCTCAATATAAAAATGAAAACGAAGTGTCCGCTTTCATATGTGACATGGGGGCAGAATGTGCCGGATGATATTGGAGAAATCGACCCGCAAAAGGTGGCTAAACAGTTGTTAGGCGGTAATCGGGTGAATTAGTGACAGTGATTTGGAAAGGCAGGTGTACCATGGATCAGGCAGAGAAATTGAGAAATATTATAAAGAAGCAGGAGCTTGAAGCTGCTGCAAATAAAAATAACGCTCGTGTCATCACTGTCACCTCAGGAAAAGGGGGAGTTGGAAAGACAAGTATATCGGTTAATCTGGCGATTCAGCTCCAGCGCATGGGGAAAAAAGTGATTGTTTTGGATGCCGATTTTGGCTTGGCGAATATCGAAATTATGTTGGGGGTACGCCCTCAATATAATTTATCGGATTTAATGTTCCGGGGAAAAGACATCAAAGATATTATTACATATGGACCGGAGGGCATCGGTTTTATTTCCGGTGGTTCCGGCATTAAGGAAATGGCGAATCTGACAAGGGAGCAGGTTTTTCAGTTAATCAACAAGATGTACGATTTAGACCGTCTGGCGGATTTCATTATTGTTGATACGGGAGCGGGAATTAGCGATTCTGTTCTGGAATTTGTGGCGGCCAGCGCCGAGGTATTGTTAGTTGTCACACCGGAGCCGACGTCTATCACCGACGCCTATGCGCTTCTCAAATCAATGAATGCCAGTTCTTCTTATAAACCGGGCAAAACGTCGGTGAAGATGGTTGCCAATCAGGTGCGGAACAGCAGGGATGCGGATAAGTTATTTGACAAGTTAGGAGTTGTAGTTAATAAATTTTTGAATATAGAGATAGAATATATGGGGGGCGTTCCCTATGACACCAATATGCAAAGGGCTGTCGTAAGGCAGGAACCACTCTCAATGACAACTCCGAATTCGGCGGCGGCAAAGTTTATTCAAAAGATGGCGCATATGTTCGAAGATGAGGAAAAGGAAAGCGAGCACGTTTTCGGTATTATGCAGTTGTTTTCCAATGTGATACGAATGAAATTTAAACGTTAGCGGGAAAGCAGACAGAGGAACGGAGGTTGTTATGAAAGTAGCATTTAAGATTGGAGACCGGATAGAGCTTACACATAGCAAGAGTGCGACAGGACAGAAACTGTCGGAGCGCAAATTCGGGAGTCAGCTTCTTGATTTTGATGGCGTGCGGACGGCCAAAATAGCGATGCCGATATTGGAGAGCAGGGTGATTCCTCTTGAGGTGGGGGATGACTATGAGTTGTGCTTTTTTACTAATTCCGGTTTGTATCAGTGTCGGGCAAGAATCCGCAGGCGTTATTCGGAGAACAACATGCACGTAATGGAAGTTTTGTTTTTAACTGAACTGACGAAATATCAACGGCGTAAGTTTTACCGCTTAGATTGTATGTTTCCTGTTAAATACAGGCTTCTTTCTGACATGGAGCTGCAGCTTCGGGAGCGCATACAGGCGGATAAGTGGGAAACAGAAGAGGAGAAAGACCAATGTATGGCTGCTCTTGAAGAAATTCCCAAAGACTGGAAAGAGGGAACGATTTCTGACCTCAGCGGCGGCGGCTTACGGTTTCACGGTAAGGACCAACTGGAACGGGGAGCCGTTGTCGAAGTGATGCTTCCTCTTTCTCTCAAAAGCGGTATTGTGCCTCTCACTTTTTTTGCGCGGGTGATTGCCTGTATGAATTATGAGGGAAGCCGGATTGCCTTTGAAGTGCGCGGCGAGTTTATCAATATAGAAGATGCAGAGCGGGAGATTGTTGTCAAATATGTTTTTGAAGAGCAGAGAAGAAGGTTGAGGAAGGAGTGGTAACTCCATGGAAAAAAAAGTATTAGTAATAGATGACTCTGCACTTATGAGAAGAGTATTATCTGATATAATTAATAAAGATAAGCTGCTGACAGCCGGCAAAGCCGCTGAAAATGGAAAAGAAGCGCTGGAAATGATTTTACAGGGAGAGAAGTTTGACATTCTGTTGGTAGATATCAATATGCCGAAGATGAATGGCGTTCAGTTTCTGAAAGAGCTTAACAAGTACCGCATACATATTCCGGTGTTGATTGTCAGTTCTATTGCCAGTGAAAGTGCAAATGAGACAATCGAGGCATTGGCGTTAGGTGCTTTTGATTTTGTAAAGAAGCCGAATGGCAGCGTCGGATACGAAATGGAAGATTTTCGCAGACAGTTGTTGCTGCGCATATATCTGGCATGCGGATTACGTGTGGACTCTGCGGAGGAGAGCAAAGAAGAAGTCCGGAGCCATCTGCCGCGGAAACGCATTAAGAGAGCGAAAGGACACGACAGAACGCTTGTCCTGATTGCTTCTTCCACCGGCGGGCCCCGTGCCCTGCAATCGGTACTCCCGTACTTTCCCATGGATTTTCCCTATCCGGTTGTCGTGATTCAGCATATGCCGGCCGGTTTTACGGATTCTCTTGCCAAGCGGCTGGACGTAATGAGTCCGCTGCACGTCAAAGAAGCAGAAGACGGTGAGATTATTCAGGCCGGAAACGTGTATATTGCGCAGGGAGGGAAACAGTGTGAGCTAATCGAGAGAGGTAAAGGAACTTTTGTCCTTTCAGAGACGGATAAACCCGCCAGAGGAGGATTGCGGCCATGTGCGGATATTTTTCTGGAATCTCTGCCGGATACTTCTCTGGAGAGGTGCGTGTGCGGAGTTCTGACCGGCATGGGAGCAGACGGCTGCAAAGGACTTCAATACGCAAAACAGTATAAAGAAATTAAAGTGGTGGCGCAGAATGAGGAAACTTGTGTAGTATATGGAATGCCCCGCGCAGTAGCTAAGGCAGGTATAGTAAATGAAGTTGTTCCACTGGATGAGGTGGCCAACGCCATGATAAAACAATTAGGAGTGTGAGAAGATGGATACGAGCCAATATCTTGATTTATTTATTGATGAGACAAAAGAACATCTGCAAAGTCTGAATGAGCACGTGTTAGTGTTGGAGAAAGAGCCGGATAACGCAGATACCATTAACGAGATTTTCCGGGCTGCGCATACGCTGAAAGGAATGTCGGGAACGATGGGCTTCAGCCGCATGCAGCGGCTGACTCACGATTTGGAAAATGTGTTTTCCGAGATTCGCAACGGCAATATGACGGCGAGTGAAAAGTTAATCGACGTGCTGTTCCGCGGTCTGGATGCGTTAGAGTCCTATTTGGAAGTAATTTCCACGGAGGGAAATGAGGGAACCGAAGACAATGAAGATATCATTGAGGATTTGAACGGATTGTTAAAGGGGCAGAAAAGCACAGAGCCGGAACAACAAAAAGAAGAGGCGGCAGGAAGTGCAAAGGAAGAGGAGAAAACACTGACCGACGAAGAGAAATGTAAGTTCCGTCAGATTACGATTTCCGAATCGGAAGTGCGGGGGATACAGTCGGCCAGAGAAGAGGGAAAAAATATCTATGGCATTACCGTATATTTGCAGGAAAGTTGTATTCTAAAATCAGCGCGTGCTTTTCTGGTATTTAAGTCGGTAGAAAATAAAGGCGAGCTTGTCAAATCCGTGCCGACGACGGAGCAGATAGAAGACGAAGAGTTTGATTTTGATTTCAGTTGGATTTTGGCTTCCTCGGATACGAAAGAAGACATAAAGCAGTTGATTTGCAGCGTATCGGAGATTGCCGATGTTTACATAGATGATTTTGAAGTTCCGGAAATCAAACAAGAGGAACAACCGGAGGATACGGCGGAAAAGACAGTGGAGAAGCCGGAGAAAAAGGTGGAGGAAGTACAGGAAAAACCGAAGAAGGCAGCCAAAGGCAAAGTGGGAAGCCGCTCAGTTCGTGTCGACATCGACAAATTGGACATTCTTATGAATCTGGTGAGCGAGTTGATTATTGCCAAAAATGGTCTGGTGTCTGTCAGCGCTGGCGATATGCTTGTACAGCCGGAGAACAACCAGACATTCCACGAGCAGATTGAATATCTGGAGCGTGTTACGACAAATCTGCACGAGTCCGTTATGAAAGTCCGCATGGTGCCAATCGACAGCGTAGTCAATCGTTTTCCTCGTATGATACGTGATTTGAACCGTAAACTGGATAAAAAGATGGAATTGTATATGAGCGGTGAAGAGACGGAGCTTGACCGTACCGTTATTGACGAAATTGGCGACCCGCTCATGCATTTGCTCCGCAACTCGGCCGACCATGGTCTGGAGAGCAATGAAGAACGTATCCGCCTTGGCAAGCCGGAAGTCGGCTCCATTTTTCTGGATGCCTATCAGGACGGTAACAATGTCGTAATTGAAGTGCGTGACGACGGCGCCGGCATTGATGTAGATAAAGTTCGTAAAAAGGCGATTGATAAGGGAACGATTACGGAAAAACAGGCAGAGACGATGAAAGATAAAGACTTTATTGATTTGCTCTTTCAGCCTAGTTTTTCAACGGCTGACCAGATTACGGACGTATCCGGCCGCGGCGTTGGTCTGGATGTTGTCAAGACGAAAATCGAAGCTTTAGGAGGAAATATCAGCGCCAAGACGATAGCGGGAGAGGGAAGTACATTTACCATCCAACTGCCGTTGACGCTGGCGATTATTCAGGCGCTCATGGTTGAAGTGGGTGAGGAGAAATATGCGATTCCACTTGGCAGTATTAATGGTATTGAAGATATTGGAAAAGATGAAATCAGTTTTGTGCAGTCAAAAGAAGTTATTAATCTTCGCGGGCATGTCATTCCTATTTTGCGTTTGCAGCAGCTTCTGGATATTCCGGAGCCGGAAGTTGAGCCGGAGAATCTGCTTGTAGTAATTATGCAGAAAGGCGACCAGCAGGTCGGTCTGATTATTGATAACCTGATTGGCCAGCAGGAGACGGTAATTAAATCATTGGGACGGTATATAACCAATGATAAATTGTTTAGTGGTGCGACGATATTGGGAGATGGCGAAGTTGCTTTAATCCTTGATACCAATACATTGATTTAGGAGGTGCTGACATGGAAGAGTATATGACAGGAATGGAATCCGTAGAAGAGATACAGTACATCGTTGTGAAACTGGGAGATGAACAGTACGGAATCGACATTTCATATGTGGATAATATTGTCCGTATGCAGAGAATTACCCGTGTGCCGAAATCACAGAGTTATTATGTAGGGGTAATTAACCTGCGTGGAGAAGTAGTTCCGATTATGAGTCTGAGAAGAAAGTTCGGACTGGAAGATGATGTCTATGCCAATGCAACCCGTATTATTATTATTCGCACGGAAGACCAGTCGATGATTGGTTTCATTGTAGATGAGGTGCAGGAGGTAGTAAATCTGGACCCGAGAAAGATAGAAAAGCCTGCCTTTAAGTTAGATGAAGAAAATGCATCATTTTTGTCCGGTATCGGTAAAAAGAGTGATGAAAGTCTAATCTCTCTGTTAGATATTGTGGCAGTCGTAGAGGATAAGAAAGAAGCGTGACGTAATCATGATACGTGTGAGAATGGCGGATTACAAAATATGTAATTCACCGGAGCGGATAAGTACGGTTGGTTTAGGCTCGTGTATCGGAGTTGTCTTATGCGATGAAATTTCGGGGTTGTGTGGAATGGCACATATTATGCTGCCAGATAGCACAAAATTGAAATGGAACAACGAAGAGGGAAATCGCAGGAAATTTGCGGACACCTGTCTGGAAGATATGTTTCAGGAGATGCTGAAGCGGGGAGCCGACCCGACGCACATGTATTCGAAAATAGCGGGCGGTGCGAAGATGTTTGCGTTTGAGTCACAAAGCGAGGCGCTTAATATCGGAGAACAGAATGTCAATGCAGTCCGCGGGTTTTTAAAGACGCATAACATCCCGATAAGGGCAGAACATGTTGGGGAGCATTATGGGAGAACCATTGTGTTTTGTCCGGAAAACGGCTCGTTAAAGATTAGAGTCGTGGGAAAAGGTAAATTGGAAATCTAGAGAGGTGCTTAATGTGAAATATAGGTATATTCCTGCATTGGTTATGCTGGCGGCCGGTTTGGTGTGCTGCATTTTGAGCGTAGTACAAGGTTGGCCGGTGCAATACAGTTTGATTACATTGCTCATCGTGCTCATTGTTTTTTATATTATCGGACAGATTGCAGCGCAAATCGTCGGACGTGTACAGGCAGAACATCTTGCCATGGTCGAGGCAGAGCGCAAGCGGAGAGAAGCAGAGGAGCAGGCGCGCAGGGAGCAGGAAGAGCGCGAAGCGATGGAAGCGGAAGAGGCAGAAAAGCAGGAGGTTCCGGAAGCGGAGGAAGCGAATAGAAATGGATAGGGAAAGGACGTAGCAGATGAGGGAAGCGGACAGAAATAAATTATGGGACCGGTATCATGTGGCCAAAACTCCCGAACTACGCGAACAATTGATTTTGGAGTATGCCAACGTAGTGAATCTGGTGGCCGGACGTCTTAGTATGTATTTGGGATATACGGTGGAATATGATGATTTAGTGGGGTATGGTATTTTCGGTCTGATTGACGCCATTGACAAATATGATATGGCTAAAAATGTTAAATTTGAGACTTATGCAAGTCTGCGTATTCGCGGTGCCATTCTTGACCAAATCCGGAAAATGGACTGGATTCCGAGGACGCTGCGCCAGAAACAGAAGCGGATGGATACCGCCGTGGCCAAACTGGAAAGCGAATATGGACGTGCCGCTACCCCGCAGGAAGTGGCGGACGAGCTTGGTATAACATTAGACGAATATGAAAATTGGAAAACCGAGGCAGAATTTACCAATCTGGTTTCTTTAGACGACTATCTGGAACAGGGAAGCGAAGGTCGTATCGAGACTTTCGGCACCAAATTTCAGCAGCCGGAGAATGCGATACAAAAACAGGAACTAAAGGAGATGCTTGTTGAGGCTCTCAGGACTTTAACGGAGAAAGAGCAGAAAGTAATTACGTTATATTATTATGAGGAGCTGACACTAAAGGAGATTAGTGAGATTTTGTCGGTGTCGGAATCCCGTGTTTCGCAGTTACACACAAAGGCGTTACAGAAAATTAAAGTACAGTTAGGCGATTCGGTTGATTTGCTTAATTTATTTTGAAATTAGCAGGCTCAGGAGGTGGAATACCTTTTGGGCCGAACTCTTTGATTTACAAAATGCAGGAGGATAAGTATGGCGGCCAACGGTTATTTTCAATTGCTTCACGAAGATGGCAAAATGTGGATGAAAGTATTTCCACCGGAAGTAGATGGAAATATGTTTACGGTAGAAGATGTTATGAACTATCTGGACATGATATCCTTTCCCGATTATGATGAGGTGGCAATTGACCAATATATTAAGAATCTGGAGTTTGACAGTCCGCTCCTTTTAAAAGAGGGGGAGATTATTCCGGAGAGCGAGAAATGTCTGGTCTCCATCACCCCGATGGGAGAGCGTGCCTTTGTCCGTTTCTATCCGCCCTCAACGGGCGGCGCATCGCTTACGGAAGAGGATATTATCAGCGATTTAAAGCATGCGGGAGTCTGTCACGGCATAAAGAAAAAGGCGATACGGCATTTTCTGGAGCACCACGAATACGGACGTGAATATATTATGGCGGAGGCGACGCCTCCGGTACAGGGACACAGTGCGAAGATACAGTATTTTTTTGATATCAATACGACGGCGAAACCAAAGTTAAAGGAAGATGGCAGTGTAGATTTTCACCAACTGGGGAATATTAAATCTGTTCAGGCAGGAGATAAACTGGCAACCCTGACGCCGGCTTATCGCGGAAAGGCGGGTGTCTCCGTGCTGGGCAAGCCAATTCCCCCGAAGAAAGTGAAAGTAAGGCACTTGCGTTTTGGACGCAACATAACATTGTCGGAAGACCAGCTGCATATTTACTCGGATGTTTCGGGACATGTCACACTGGTTGAAGATATGGTAATGGTATCTAATGTCTATCACGTTCCCGCCAATGTAGATGCTTCTACGGGAGATATCGAATACAAGGGAACGGTAGAAGTGGCGGGAAATGTCAATACGGGCTTCGCCATAAAGGCGGAGGGAGATATTATCGTCAACGGCGTTGTCGAGGGCGCGACTCTCATATCCGGAGGAAACATCGTCTTAAAGCGCGGCATGCAGGGGGCAGACCGTGGCACACTGGAGGCAGAGGGAAATATTACCGCCAAATTTTTAGAGAACAGCAAAGTCGTTTGTAAAGGAAGTCTCCGCTCAGACGCCATTTTGCACAGTCAGGTATCCTGTCAGGAGAAAATAGAAGTTCTCGGGAAAAAAGGACAGATTAACGGCGGCAGTGTGAAGACATATGCCGATATAAGCGTTACCAATCTCGGCTCGACGATGGGAGCTGCGACGAAAATAGAAATTATCTCGGAAAAAGAGCTGATTGTCCGCACGAACGATTTGAAAGAGGAAATCACAGAGGCGGAAAAGGCTCTGCAGAAAATAGAACAGATTGTCCATAAAGTAAAGGAAAAACTGGCAAAAAAGCAGGAGATTACGCCGGAGCAGAAAAAGTACCTGAAAAGTGCGACAATCGAAAAACCGGAACTGGTGAAACAGATACGGGAAAAGAAAGAAGAAAGAGAACGTTTGCTACGACGTATCGAAAAGAATAAAAAAGCGTGTATCCGCGTTGACAATGTCGTCTATCAGGGTGTTGAAATTGTCGTCAAAGACGTAAAGAAAATTCAGCATGAATCGGTATCGCATTGCCGGTTTGTCCGCGACGGCGCGGATGTAAAGATGGTTGGATTGTAATGAGGATTGGAGGGTATCGTTATGCCAATGGGAACAATCGATGCGGTCACGATGGCGCCGCGCACAGTCAATGCAGCAGAAATACAGGGAAAAGAAAATACGCAATATCAGAATACCGGAGAACAGAGCGCAGTACAATTTCAGCGTGACACGGTACAGCAGGCCCAGCAGACGGCAGAGACACAGGAAAGTGAGACGAATGAATACGATAACAGCGGCGGCTCGGGAAAAGGGTATGCCGGCGGGCGGTCGAAAAAGAAAAAGAAAGACGATAAAAAAGAGCAGAAGATGGCCCCGCGTTCCAACAGCAGTTTTGATATTATGATATGAGACCTGCCAAACATGAGGAAGGAGCGATTTACGCAGTAAATCAGCGGATTTCGAATGTTTGATGAATTGCCGTAGTTGTGAAACAACGGTCATAGTTGGGTGTAAAAGGTCAAAAGCCGTAATTGTGAAAATGGAGGAAGTTATGACAGGTTTGGAAGTATTTTTAATTATTGCGGGTTTTGCCTGCATTTGCATTAGTTTTTTTGTTTCCGGAAAGAAAGCTGCCGGACTGGAAGACGACGGGGAAGCAGTTCGTTCCTCTGCTGTCTGGTCGGAAAAGGAAGAGCAGATGATTCGGGACAGAATCGATAATATTTTGACAGACATACAAAATGAACTGGTAGATACAACGGAGGATCAGATGAACCGCCTGTGTAATGATAAGATTATGGCGGTGGACGAGTTCTCGAGACAATTGCTGGAGAAGATTGAAAACAACCATCAGGAAGTTGTTTTTATGTACAATATGCTGAATGAGAAAGAAAAGGAAATTAAAAATATCGTACTTGAGCCGGTGAAAGCGCCGCAGCCGTCACCGGCTGCCACTGAAGAAGTAAAAGCTGCAAAACCTCCTGTCCAGAGCGCGCCGGCCGTTGCGGCGCCGAAACCAAAATCAGTCGGGGAGCCAAAACAGAAAGCGAAACCGACGGCTCCGAAGACGGAGAAGCGGAGCAGTATTCCGGGCAATGTAAATTTGCAAATTCAGAAAATGTATAAAGAGGGAAAATCTATTTTGGAAATTTCAAAGGAATTGAACATCGGTCAGGGTGAAGTGAAACTGGTTATTGCATTGTACGGGGGCAAGAGATAATGAAAAAGAAATATTTTTTACGGGGACTGGGAGCGGGAATACTCATTACCGCGCTTATCCTGTCTATCGGATACCGCAAACAGGATTCCGGCGAAACGGTCGTACAGAGGGCAAAGGAATTAGGGATGGTCTTTCCTGAAAAGACGCCGCAGGCGACAGCGACGGCCAGTGGTTCGGCGGTTGCCGTAACGGCAACTCCCGCGGATACACCGGAAGCATTGCCAAAACAATCGCAAAGTCCGACAGCGGATACAACAAAAAAGCCTGACGCCAAGCCGACGGCGACATCTACAAAGGAGGACAAGCCGAAGCCAACCGCCGGTAATTCGACGAGCAAACGGAAATTTACGGTGCGGGACGGATTGTTATCGAGTTCCGTGGCAAGGGAGATGAAAGAAGCCGGAATCATTAAAGATGCAGACGCCTTTGATAAGTATATTGAAAAAAGCGGAATGGCGCGGAAAATTCGGACCGGCACATATAAAATTCCGGTGGGCGCAAGTTATTCCCAGATTGCAAAGATTATTACACGGAGTGAGTAGTGGAACCGGTGCATATGAAAATAGAAAAATTTTCTTGCCATATGTGTAACGGCGTGTTATAATAAATCGGATTGAAAAAATCACACCTGTTGATTTTTGCTATGGTGCCGTTATCGGTGTGGCAAAAAGAAGAAGCAGGTGGAAGAAAAACCAAATGGAGGTAAGAAATAATGAGTGTTATTTCAATGAAACAGTTACTGGAGGCAGGTGTTCATTTTGGACATCAGACGAGAAGATGGAATCCTAAAATGGCAGAGTACATCTATACTGAGAGAAATGGTATTTATATCATTGATTTGCAGAAATCGGTAGGAAAAGTGGACGAGGCCTACAATGCGATTAAAGAAATTGCAGCCGACGGCGGCAAAATTCTTTTTGTCGGTACGAAAAAGCAGGCGCAGGATTCAATTAAGACAGAGGCTGAGCGCTGTGGTATGTATTATGTCAATGAGAGATGGCTTGGCGGTATGCTGACTAATTTTGAGACGATTAAGGCTCGTATCAAGAGATTGAAAGCTATTGAGAAGATGTCAGAAGACGGAACATTTGATGTGCTTCCGAAAAAAGAGGTTATTAACCTGAAAAAGGAATGGGCAAAATTGGAGAAAAACCTTGGCGGTATTAAGGATATGAAAGAGATTCCGGATGCTATCTTTGTTGTTGACCCAAAGAAAGAGAAGATTTGTATTCAGGAAGCGCACATCCTTGGCATTCCTTTGATTGGTATTGTAGATACGAACTGCGACCCGGAAGAATTGGATTATGTTATTCCGGGAAATGATGACGCTATTCGTGCCGTTAAACTGATTGTTTCCAAAATGGCGGACGCTGTTATCGAGGCAAATCAGGGTGAATCAATGGCAGATGAAGCTCCGGTTGAAGAAGCAGAATCAGAAGAAGAGGCAGTATAATTTAGAAAGGTAGGATTTTGAACAATGGCTAATATTTCAGCTTCAATGGTAAAAGAATTGAGAGAGATGACAGGCGCCGGTATGATGGATTGTAAGAAAGCTCTTACAAATACCGATGGCGATATGGATAAGGCAGTTGAGTGGCTTCGTGAGAATGGTCTTGCCAAGGCCGAGAAAAAGGCAGGCCGGATTGCCGCAGAGGGAATTGTAAAGACAAATATCAGCGAGAATGGTAAAAGCGCTGCCATCGTTGAAGTCAACAGTGAGACGGATTTTGTGGCTAAAAATGAAAAGTTCCAGAATTTCGTTGCCGCAGTAGCGACACAGGTGAGCGCTTCTGACGCAGAAGACATTGATGCATTTATGGCTGAGCCGTGGGCTGCCGATACTTCCAAGACAGTCAAAGAAGAACTGGCTTCCCAAATTGCAACAATCGGTGAGAATATGAATATCCGCCGTTTTGCCAAAGTATCCTGTGAGAACGGTCTGGTAGTAGATTATATCCACGCAGGCGGCAAGATTGGCGTTCTCGTGGCAGCAGAGACAGACAATACCGGAGACGAGGTTGTTGAGTGCCTGAAGAATGTGGCAATGCAGATTGCCGCTATGAGTCCGCTGTACCTCTCTACCGACGATGTGTCAGAAGACTACAAGGAAAAAGAAAAAGAAGTTCTTCTCGCACAGGCGAAAAATGACCCTAAGAATGCAGGCAAGCCGGATAATATTATCGAGAAGATGATTACCGGACGCCTGAATAAAGAGCTCAAAGAAGTGTGCTTATTAGAGCAGGCTTATGTAAAAGCAGAAGATAAGGAAAATGTGGCGCAGTATGTTCAGTCTGTCGCTAAGGCAACCGGTTCAAACCTGAAGTTGTCACAGTTTATCCGCTTTGAGACAGGCGAGGGACTCGAGAAGAAAGAAGAGGACTTTGCAGCAGAAGTAGCAGCACAGATGAAATAGACGCGTTAGCTACGAGCCACGCACGAGTGAAAAAGGAACCAATGAGAGCTTGCTCTCAGATGGTTCCTTTTTTGAACGAGTATGCGGCGACAGCCGTGACCCGACATGAAGCAATACTGTCGTAGACAGTTTGCGGAATGGAGGGGGCGTGGCGAGCATAAAGAACCCTATAAAACGCTGGGAACACGCATATTTCCAGCGTTTTTTGCGATTTAGGGGGTATCATAACTTCGTGCAGAATATCGTAAGTTTTTGCACCAAAGTTGGTCAAAAGTTGGTCAGGCAAGTTGGTCAAAATTTTTTGACCAACTTTGGAAGCGAAGTTTGCATGATTTTTATATGGTAGAAAAAGTTGGTCAGAGGAAAGCAGAAGTTGGTCAGGATGATGAGCGTCTGCTTTTTTAATATTATTAAAATCGCTTAAGGCGTGAAAGGAGACAATTATGAATTTAGTAGAAATTGAAACAAAACTGAGAAAGGATGGGGTAATCCAGATACCGGATAAGGAACTGGAGGCAACAGGACTGCATGAGGGAGATGAGGTATGTCTTTTGTATTTGACAAAGCAGAAAGGGGAGAGACGTAACGATTCTGGTGAATTTATACTTGAAAGAAGATAATGGAATACTATGGTGAGAGACAAAAAAGGTATCAGACGGCACTTATCTTTAGTGAAAAAGTAAGTGCCGTCTTTTTTATTACAATGAGCTGGCTTCACGAGTGTGGCAGCGTTTGTTGCGAAAGGTACAAACCAAGTTAGAATATTAACATTCCAATTTGGCGTTACCCTACGAATGTGAGAAAGTAACGCAAAGAAATCTATTTATCATTGTCACTATTGCATACGTTTGCAAAATATATTTGTTGGTTATTGTGAATGGATATATCTATATGTTTCGGGTATTGTGGTTGTAACAAAACAAAGAAAGGAGCTGGTACAATGGAAATGAAAAACCTATGCGGAAAGATTCCCGTAGAACTGCACCTCAAAGTCAGAGCTGAAATTGAGCAGAGGGAAATCAGCACACAGCAGTTTATCCAGCAGGTCATCGAAGAACATTTTATGGAAAAAGGAGTGAATCGTATGGAAGCAAGAACAATCGCAGTACAGGTAAGCGAGCAGTTATTTACAAGGCTCAAGAATGCTGTAGCATGGAAAGGATGCAAGCAGAAAGAATTTCTCATCAGTGTCATCGAAAAAGCAATCGAGGAAGTAGAGGCGGAGATGAAACAGGCAGACGAGACGGATACGGAATCCGGCGAGTAAGAAAAAGAACGAAAACAGAATCAATAGTACATAAGCGGTATGGAAATCAAAATCCATGCCGTTTTTTTATGAAAGGAGTTGAAAATCATGCATTTTACCGGAACAAAGCATCTCCATGAGATTGAAAATATCATGCAGGAAATTCCGAATTTTTTACCCAAAGGGCATGGTGGTACCGTGCTGAAAAAAGAGATGGAGGACTACATCCGGGGGCAGCCGCCACCGGACAGTTATGAGGAAATGATGTCAGCGCTCATGGCAGGAATCGGTTACAAGCCGTTAGGAGAGCGTGTGAGCCGATATTTGGAGGAAAGCGAGGGAAAGGCAGTGAGTTATCGGAATGAGAAGCATAAAGCAGTATTTGAGGAAATAACGGCAAAGATGGACAAACAGAATTATGCCCTTCTATCTGCCCTGTATCTGCTGACGGCAGATTACAGGCTGTGGAAGATTATGAAACACCATGTGCAGAAAAATGCGGTTGATTTTGCGGGTGTCAGCCTGAAGGGAATCCACGAAAACGGTTATACCCTGTACTGCGTAGCAAAAGATTTATATCTCGGCACAAAGCACCTGTCAGTCAGCGACCTTGCCGATACGGAACTGATACGCCCGCAGATATTTATGCTGGTCTGCAATGCGATGGCAGTCCGCAGGTTTGGCATGAAAGCAGTCCGGCTTGCAGAAAGGAGAGAGAATCCGTGATAACAGTAACCGTACAGAATCACAGCCACTTTGCTGCCTTTACCTTGCCCTGTTCTGAAAATGAGATGGAAAAGAAACTGGAGGAACTGGACCGGTGGGATGAGACAAACTTTACCCTGTTTGTTGATAAAGTAAGCGAACCAGAAGAACTGTCCGTATTGCAGGACCGCTTTATCGACTTGGATGAGGTAAACTACCTTGCCAAGCGGATGGACAGCTTTGACCGAAATGAGAAGAAACAGTTTTTTGCCGCTGCCAGTCACTGCGGTTTCATGCAGGTAAAAGACTTGATCAATCTGACCTTTAATCTTTCATGTTTTACTCTGGTACAGGATTTAAGCAGTATGGAATCAGTCGGACGGCTGCACCAGCTTACACTGTCGGGAGGTTTGGGAGAAGAAGATATGGAACCTTCGGTCTTTGCCAAAATCGGCAGGGAACTGTTGGAGTCTGGCAGGGGGAAGGTAACGGAGTACGGGATTTTATTTGTAAATGAAGAAATTCCATTTGATGAAGTATATGACGGTCAGGTGTTTCCCGAATATTATTATGAAAATTGTCTGTGTGAGGTAATGATGGACTATAGGGAAAAGACGGAATATGCCTATCTTCCCTGTGAGGAACAGGCCATTGAAAAAGCATTGCGGAGGCTGGGAAGTGCTGATTTTTCCTGCGACAGCGTCCGGCTGCTCAATTGCAATATCCGCAATGATGTATGCAAAATCATTTTTCAAAAAATCCTTGAGGATGAGGGGGTGTTTGTGCTCAATGAACTGGCAGAGACGGTCAGTCATTTCCATACAGAGGAACAATGGAATAAGCTGGCTGCCGTGGCAGAACTGGCAGATGTAAGCGACAGCATATCGCTGATAAGGCTCGCCGGACATCTGGATTCCTTTGCATTCATTCCAGAAGTGCAGGATCAGGAAGATTTGGCAAGGCACTGGATTGAGGAACATGAGGAATATGAAATCAGTCCGGAGTTGGAGGATTACTTTTTGTATGAGCAGTTCGGGGAACAGATTGAAAACGATACAGTGGGAATGTTTCTGCCGGAAGGCGGCTATGTCTATTTGGAGGAAGGGCAGAGCATGGAAGAAATCCTAAAATTGGCGGTGGAAGTGATGAAGGAGAAATTATCGTGAAAGGCAAAACGAGGGGGAGCAAAAAGGCAGTTAAGATGCTGGTTGCAAGCATGCAGGAAAAAGGGTTCCGTGGGGATAAGGCATCAATCAGCCACTGTGATAATTTTGCACTTGCAGAAACACTGAAGAAAAGTATTTTGGAAGTGTGGAAAAATGCTGAAATTGAAATTTTGCCGACCAGAGGACTTTGCAGCTACTATGCCGAGCGTGGCGGGATGATTATTAGTTATTAAAAGTTATAGTGATTCAGCAAAATGCGCTTTGAATTAGATTGTGCACAATTTAGCAATTGCCGAAAAGATACTTGACAACAGCAAAGTCCATATGATAAAGTATATTGCATAAAAAACGCAGATGGTGCGGGCGAATGTCCACAGATTGCTTTTTTCCATCAGAGAGACGGGGTCATCGGCTGGAAGTCCTGTCGGGTTCAGGAAGCGATTGAATTTCTCACCGGAGTTTCATTTTTGAAAGATAGTATTATCGAGTAGAATATGACGGCTGATATCCGTTATCGTATTAAAAGAGTCTGTCTGACCGATGACAGAAATCTGGGTGGTACCGCGGAAACATTCGTCCCTTGCTGAGCAAGGGCTTTTTTTGTGCGGGGGCACAAGCCAAGTGAGAATGCCTGTATTCCCATCGGGCCGTTGCCGGACAGGAAGCTGATTTTGCAGAAAGGAAGAAAAACATGAAAGACAAGTTGGAATCAATCTTAAGTAATGCCATGACACAGATTGAGGCATCCGCAGAACTGGATAAGCTCAATGATATCCGTGTTGCATTTTTGGGAAAGAAAGGCGAGTTGACAAGCGTACTCAAGTCCATGAAAGACGTGGCGCCGGAAGAGCGTCCGAAAGTAGGGCAGTTAGTCAATGAGGCAAGAAACAGAATAGAGACAAAATTAGAGGAAAAAAAGGCGGTTTTTGAGAGAAAGATTCGCGAAGAGAAGATGAAAGCGGAAGTCATTGACGTCACGCTGCCGGGGCGGAAAATGGAGATAGGCCACCGACATCCGAATACCATTGCACTGGAAGAGGTTGAAAAAATCTTTATCGGTATGGGATATGAGGTTGTGGAAGGGCCGGAAGTAGAATATGATTATTATAACTTTGAGGCGCTTAATATTCCGGAGAACCATCCGGCAAAGGACGAGCAGGATACATTTTATATTAATGATAAGATTGTACTGCGCACGCAGACTTCTTCGGTACAGGTGCATGTTATGGAAGAGGGGAAATTGCCGATACGCATGATTTCGCCGGGACGGGTGTTCCGCAGCGATGATGTGGACGCCACGCATTCACCGTCATTCCATCAGATTGAGGGACTTGTCATTGATAAAAATGTAACTTTTGCAGATTTGAAAGGTACGTTAGAGCAATTTGCAAAGCAGCTTTTCGGGGAGGAGACAAAAGTAAAATTCCGGCCTCATCATTTTCCTTTTACCGAGCCGAGCGCCGAGATGGATGTGACCTGCTTTAAGTGCGGGGGCAAAGGCTGCCGTTTCTGTAAAGGAGAGGGCTGGATTGAAATATTGGGCTGCGGCATGGTACATCCGCATGTATTTGAAATGAGTGGAATCAATCCGGAAGAATATACAGGATTTGCGTTTGGCGTAGGCCTTGAGCGCATTGCGCTGTTGAAATACGAGATTGACGACATGAGACTTTTATATGAGAATGATAAGAGGTTTCTGAGTCAGTTCTAAAAGCTGTTGTAAATGAGTTAAAATGGAGGGTTAAGATGAATACACCATTATCATGGATTAAGGCATATGTGCCGGAGATTGAGTGCACGGAGCAGGAATATATGGACGCAATGACGATGTCCGGTACGAAAGTTGAGGGATATGAAAAATTTGACGCCGACCTCGACAAAATCATTGTCGGAGAGATAAAAAAGATTGAGAAACATCCGGACGCAGATAAGCTTGTTGTCTGTCAGGTTGCCATTGACGAGGCGGGAACGACGACACAGATTGTTACCGGAGCGCCGAATGTAAAAGAGGGCCAGAAAGTTCCCGTTGTATTGGACGGCGGCCGTGTGGCAGGCGGACATGACGGCAAGAAGACGGCTGGAGGAATTAAAATCAAAAAAGGAAAACTTCGCGGTGTTGAGAGCAACGGTATGATGTGTTCGATTGAAGAACTCGGTTCATCCAGAGATTTTTATCCGGATGCGGCGGAGGATGGCATTTACATTTTGAGCGACAATCCGGAGTATAAAAATGCTGCGGTCGGCAGCGACGCCATTGCCCTGCTCGGACTTCGGGATTCAAATTTTGAATATGAGGTGACGTCAAACCGCGTAGACTGCTTCGGAGTAATCGGAATAGCGAGAGAGGCGGCGGCAACATTCCGCAAATCGTTTCATCCGCCGGTCATCAAAGAAGTTGGCAATGGGGAGAAAACGGAAGATTATATTTCCGTGGAGATTGAGGCGACAGACCTCTGCTACCGGTATGTGGCCCGCGTAGTGAAAGATATAAAAATTGCCCCGTCTCCGGAATGGATGCAGCGGCGTCTGGCGGCCAGCGGCATACGCCCTATCAATAATATTGTCGATATAACCAACTATGTTATGGAAGAGTACGGTCAGCCAATGCACGCCTATGATTTGCAGACGATTGCCGGCAATAAAATTATTGTCAAACGTGCGAAAGACGGTGAGAAGTTCCAGACGCTGGACGGACAGGAAAGAGATTTGGATGAATCGGTGCTGATGATATGTGACGGAGAAAAATCCGTAGGCGTGGCCGGTATTATGGGTGGTGAAAACTCTAAGATTACGGATGACGTACAGACAATGCTTTTCGAGGCGGCCTGTTTTGATGGAACAAACATCCGCCTTTCCGGAAAGAAGATTGGCATGCGCACGGACGCACAGGCAAAATTCGAGAAAGGGCTCGACCCCGAGACTACGATGGAGGCAATGAACCGCGCCTGCCAGTTAATTGAAGAACTTGGCGCGGGTGAGGTCATTGGCGGTTGTGTCGATGTGTATCCAAATAAAAGAGAGCCTCTCAGCGTGCCTTATGATGTGGACAAAATCAATGCGCTTCTCGGTATTGACGTTTCGGAAGAGCAAATGTGCGAGTACTGGAGTATGGTTGACCTTGTGCCGGACAGAGAGAAAAAAGTTGTGCAAATTCCGACGTGGAGACAGGATGTGCTCCGTCTGGCTGACCTCGCAGAGGAAGTAGCCCGTTTTTATGGATATGATAAGATTCCGACGACGCTGCCGAGCGGCGAGGCAACGCAGGGCGGGGTGTCCTATCAGACGGGTATTTGTCAGATAGCAAGAAATATAGTTGAGCAGTTTGGATTTTCCGAGGGCATGACATATTCCTTTGAAAGTCCCAAAGTCTTTGATAAACTGTTGATTCCGCAAGATAGCAAACTCCGCGGGGCGGTAGAAATCTCCAATCCGCTTGGTGTCGATTACAGTATTATGCGTACAACGCCGCTCAACGGTATGCTTACTTCTCTGGCGACTAATTTCAACCACAGAAATAAAGACGTCCGCCTCTATGAACTGGCGAATGTATATTTACCAAAAGCGCTTCCGTTAGAGGAATTGCCGGAAGAGAAAATGATGTTGACTCTCGGTATGTATGGAGAGGGAGATTTTTTTGATTTGAAAGGCTGTGTGGAAGTTATTCTGGATAAGCTGGGAATTCGCATACCGGTTTCATACAAGCCGGAAGAGCGTCCTTACCTTCATCCGGGAAGGCAGGCGGATATCATTTTAATGAGTGGTGAAACCGTCGGATATTTAGGAGAAATACATCCGGAAGTGGCAGATAATTATGATTTGGGAACGAAGACATACGTTGCCGTACTCGATGTTGCCGTACTTGCCGATAAGGCTGATTTTGATATCAAATACAAAGGCGTGGCTAAATTTCCGGCAGTAACGAGAGATATTTCCCTTGTTATGAAGAAAACGGTTCTTGCCGGACAGGTGGAGGAAGTGATTCGCAAGAGCGGTGGGAAATTATTGGAAAATTATCATCTGTTTGACATTTATGAGGGAGATAATGTAGGGAACGATGAAAAATCGCTGGCTTACTCCATTCGTTTTCGTGCGAAAGACCGTACGCTGGAAGATAAAGATATCACTGTTGTCATGGATAAAATTTTATCCAATTTGGAAACATTAGGAGTATCATTGAGACAATCATAAGCGTCGCTTCGCGGATAGGAGGAAAATGTGAAACGCTTCATAAGTAATGTTTTGACCTTGTGCTTTATCTGCTACATGATTTTACTTGTATACTTTTTGTTTTTTAGTGAAGAATACGGCCGGACAGAACCCTATGAAACATACAAATATAATCTTGAATTATTTAAAGAAATAAAGCGGTACTGGTATAACAGAGAGAAGATTGGCACACTGTTTTTCCTCATTAATTTAGTGGGAAATGTTGTCGTCTTCATGCCGTTTGGTTTTTTAGTGCCGGTCATGTATCGTGAGCAGCGAAAGGATGTCGTTTATCGGGGACACTATTTCCGCAGCATGCTTTTTGTCTTATTATTGGGTTTCCTGTTTAGTCTGGTTATTGAATTTATCCAGTTAGTTACAAAAGTCGGATGTTTTGATGTGGATGATTTGCTCCTGAATACATCCGGTGTCTTATTGGGATATATTATATATTATATTTCGAAGAAACTAATTGGAGTCTTTGGAAAATAAGGAAAGGGGGAAGCCTTATGCAGATTCGATTTGGAAAGCGTAAGAAAATACAATTTACCGACCGCAGCCATCCGCTGATGGGGATTATTTCCGTTATTTTGGGCGGTCTCTCTCTGGCAGCGCTTATTGCCTTATGTGCTTTTTCCGGTGAAGTGGGAGGAAAGGCAGGGATTTTTGTCGGTGTGATAGGAATGATATCGATGGCGATGAGTATCGTCGGATTTGTTTTGGCGATAAAATGTTATCGAAAAGAAGAAATTTATGTGGTGACGCCGACGATTGGCTCGATTACAAACGGGCTTCTCATTATCGTCTATTTTCTCCTGCTGTTTATGGGAGCGCTTTAAGGTTTAATATGCGGGGAGAAATGCTCACCTTGCGATATTGCGTGCGGTATTCCTCATCCGATAATTCTTCAATATAGTTCACCGGATAATCTTTTATATATCCTTTTGTAATAAGTGTGGAAGCTGCTTTGTTGTAGGCAATGGCAGCTTCTGTTTCGTTGTCATAGCGGCCGACAATCCAGTCGCCGTTCCAGTGGATTTTTGCCTCATATACAGGTTTTCCGCTCTTCATTTTTTTACTGACCCCATGAAAACGGTTGATGACTTCAATATTGGCATAGCGGAAATCTTTGGTGTTTCCGTTGACAAAGAGGTAGTCTCTGCCGGCGGTGCTATAGTTTTTAATACCGAAACGGGACAGAATATTTACCTGCATGCCGTAGTCGGCAACAAACAGATGGCCGCCCCTGCGGCTAATCGTCCGTGTGGAGTAATAGAAGAGGTCGTCGATATCAAAAATATAAAAGTCGTCCGGTGAGAAATAATAGTAAAAGTAATGTTTGTACAAATAGATGGGAGTTTTAATATAAATTTCATTGTCACGGAAGTTAATGAGAGTGACCCATTTGTTAAAAGGGAGCGGGCTGTTTTCGTAGTGTTCAATGCCTACGGAAGTATCGTGCAAGAGAAAATCTGCCGTGCGGTATGCCTCATGCGCCTCCCTCTCAGAAGCGAAACTTCCCAAACTGATATGTTTGCCGGAAAATGTGATGGAACTGCGGAAAGAAGCGGTGCCATCTTTTTTTTTGATACGATAAACGCCTGCCAGCATTGTTCCACCTCCGATACCTGTCCGTAAAATGTTACGGTTGTGTGTATATTTTAACTGTACACTATTGTATGGTAAATGCGGGAGAAAATCAATACTTTCGTGGATGAAGATTATTACATTACTTAATTATTGCATGAATGTGAACTAAATTGTAACAATTTTGTAATATTTATCAAAAAACTGCATATACTATAAATATCTGATAGCGCTCAAGAAGAAATCAGAAATGTTGTGCGCATGTTAAATGCAACGGCAGGTTCGGATTTCGGAATGGAGGAAATGTGAAGAAAAGGAAATTAGTATTTGCAATTTATTGTATGTTAGTTGTCGTCTTGTCTATCGGCTGGTATCCGGAGACGGAAAAACCGGTTGTCAGGCTGGACGAGATGATTATTCCCATACGAAAGAAAGCAGAGCAAATCATGTCGCTGACGGAAAACGGCCGTTTCTGTTATCAGGGGATTCGCGAGAGTGAAGAACAGGAGCGGATGAGTGGCACGCAGGAAGATGAAATGGCGCGTCGGGAAGTTAAGACGATAATTCGCTACCGCATTCCGATAAACAAAAGCAGCCGCCGGATTTTAGAGCGCATTGTCGAGGCGGAAGCAGGAGACCAGAACGTGAAAGGAAGGCAAATGGTCGCCAATGTTATTATTAACCGGATTAAGTCGAAACATTTTCCGGATACGGTAAAAGGAGTTGTCTTCGCCCACCGGCAGTTCTCGCCAATCAGTAACGGCAGTTATTATCGTGTTTCTGTCTCTTCACTGACAAAAAAAGCAGTCGAAAAGGCATTAAAAGAGAAAGACAATACAAAAGGCGCGTTGTATTTTATGTACCGCGCCGGTTCTGACGCGGGGAATATACGCTGGTTTGACAGGGATTTGACGCGGTTATATGAATATGGATGTCACGAATTTTTCAAATAGTAAGACTGCTATCTTGCGAAAAATAAAAACTCATGGTATTCTATAAGGTAGTTATGCGCGTTTGCGCAGGAAATCTTATAGTAAAGGATTGAGTGATTATGGCTGTCATGTATAAAAGTACGAGAAATAAAAAAGAGCGGGTTAGTGCTTCACAGGCTATTTTGAAAGGACTGGCAGAAGATGGAGGTCTGTATGTACCGGAGACTATTCCTTCTTTTGATATAGAATGGGAAAAGCTGTCTTCCATGACTTATCAGGAGACGGCTTATGAAGTGATGAAATTATTTTTGGGCGATTTTACGGAAGAAGAGCTCAAAGCATGTATTCACGGAGCATACGATGACAAATTTGACACAGAAGAAATTGCTCCGTTAGTAAAGAAAGACAACGCATATTATTTGGAATTATTTCATGGGAGAACGATTGCCTTTAAAGATATGGCGCTGTCGATTCTTCCATATCTGATGACGACTTCCGCGAAAAAGAACCATGTAAATAATGAGATTGTTATTTTGACGGCGACTTCCGGCGATACGGGGAAAGCCGCGCTGGCAGGGTTCGCGGATGTGGCGGGAACAAGTATTATCGTATTTTATCCGAAAAACGGCGTCAGTCCGATTCAGGAAAAGCAGATGTTGACACAGAAAGGCGAAAATACGAATGTAGTTGGCATTATCGGCAATTTTGACGATGCGCAGACCGGCGTCAAGAAGATGTTTAACTCTGCGGAACTGGCACAGCGCATGAATGAGAAAGGATTTCAGTTTTCATCGGCAAATTCGATTAATATCGGGCGGCTCGTGCCACAGATCGTTTATTATGTGTACGCCTACGGACAATTGTTAAAGCAGGGAGAGATTTCCGAGGGAGAGAAGATTAATGTCGTCGTACCAACAGGTAATTTCGGCAACATACTGGCGGCGTATTATGCAAAAAATATGGGACTTCCGATAGAGATGTTGTATTGTGCGTCTAATGAAAATAAAGTGCTGTATGACTTTTTCCGCACCGGAAAATATGACCGCAAGAGGGAGTTTATCCTCACGTCCTCTCCGTCGATGGATATTTTGATTTCCAGTAATTTAGAGAGACTGATTTATCACATTGCGGGAGAAGATGCGGACAAAACAAAGGCGTTGATGGAAGCGCTTGCAAATCAGGGAGAATATGAGATAACGCCGGCGATGAGAGAGAAGCTCGCTTGCTTTGCGGGGGGCTATGCAACAGAGGAGGAGACGAAGAAAAATATAAAAAAGGTGTATGATGGTACGAACTATATTTTGGACCCTCATACATCCGTGGCTTCCCATGTATATTATAATATGGCTGAGACATCGGGGCGCAAGACGGTGATTGCCTCTACGGCCAGTCCATATAAGTTTACAAGAAGCGTCATGGAAGCGATTGATAAGGAAAAATACGACGGCATGACGGACTTTGAACTGGTCGATGAGCTCAACAAAATTTCCGGCGTGAAAATACCGCAGGCGATTGAAGAAATCCGCACGGCGCCTGTCGTTCATCAACTGGTATGTGACAAGGACGAAATGCAGAATACGGTTGAGAATATACTTGGATTGTAAAAGCAGGAGGAAATGAGGATTAATATGCAGTTTCGACCATGTATTGATATTCATAACGGTAAGGTGAAACAGATTGTAGGGGGCAGTCTTTCCGACGAAGAGGATTATGCCAGAGAAAATTATGTTTCGGATATGCAGGCGGCGGATTATGCCGCCTTATATCGTAAAAAGGGTCTTCGCGGGGGGCATATTATTTTGCTCAACAGCAAAGACAGCAAATTTTATGAAGCGGATTTGGAGCAGGCGCGGGGCGCGCTGAGCGAGTGGCCGGAGGCCCTGCAAATCGGTGGTGGCGTGACCGCTGAAAATGCCCGTCAGTTTATTGAAATGGGCGCAAGTCACGTTATTGTAACGTCGTACGTGTTCTCCGACGGCCTTATCCGCTACAACCGTCTTCAAAAACTGGCAGACGCTGTCGGGAAAGAACATCTTGTTTTGGATGTAAGCTGCCGCAAACGGGAAGAACAGTATTTTATCGTTACCGACCGCTGGCAGAAATTTACGAAACAGCCATTAGAAAAGGAATTGTTTCGGAAGCTGAGCCGGTATTGCGATGAATTTCTTGTACATGCGGTAAATGTTGAGGGAACCGGAATGGGAGTGGACGAGGAACTTCTCACTCTTTTGGCAGACGAAACCGAAGTACCGATAACATATGCGGGCGGCATAGGAAGCATGGCAGATATTGAAAAAATAAAAAATATCGGCCGCGGTTCTGTAAATTTTACGGTGGGAAGTGCGCTTGACCTCTTTGGCGGCCCGCTGAAGCTGGATGAAATTGTAACAAAATTTTAAATAAAATAAAAAAATTAAATTTTAAAAATAACGAAAAATCGCTATTTCCAACACTTGGAAAGCGATTTTTTTGTATTTGGGGTTGATTTTTGTGTGTTTTATGTTACAATTGTTACATAAATGTTACAAAAGCGATAACAAATTTGTAACTATTAAAAAATAAGGAGTTGTAAACATGTGTTTGAAAACTTTAGTAGTACGAATGATGGCGGTTCTTGTTCTGGCGGGAGTAATGTTCGGGGCAACACCTTCACAGGCTGCTGAAAAGAAAAGTTATACAAAAAAGGAACTGAGGATGATGGCGGCTATTATTTACTGCGAGGCAGGAAATCAGAGCCGTGCCGGTAAGGAAGCAGTTGGTATCGTAGTCATGAACCGTAAGAAGTCCGGCAGTTTTCCAAATTCGATTGAGAAAGTATTAAAACAGAGAAACCAGTTCACACCGGTTCGCACCGGAAAGTGGAAGAGAGAAATGAAGTATTACAGTGCAGGCAAATACGAGTCCGGCGCCAGAGCAAAATGTCTGAAAGCGGCAAAGGTTGCTTTGGAGGGTGAGACAACCGTCACATATAAGGGAAAAGAGATTAATATGAGAAAATACCACTTTTTCAGCCAGCGATTAAGCAGAGCCAAATTACGAATCAGCGGACATGATTTTAAATAAAAGATAAAGATAGGGAATGACAAGCCCGTAAAGTCTGTGAAAGGACTTTGCGGGCTTGGTTTTTGCCATTTTTTCCTTTTTTGCGGACTAAATGGTTTGCGAACAAATCAAAAGCTATGTTTGTAAAAAGGAAAAATGAATGATATAATAATTTTTAAAATAGAGTGTTGAATTGAGTGATTTTGGAAAGGAATTTTTATGGTATTGAAAAATAGACTTGGTATCCATGATTCTGCTGAATTGGCGCGAATGGAAGAAAAAATAAGTAAGAAAAGGGCTGTTGAATTATTTGAAAGCAGCTATTTAAACGAATACGAAGCAGGAACTTTCCGTATGCTTGCCGCCATCCACAAGTATTTATTTGAACCGATATATGATTTTGCCGAAAAAGTAAGGGATGTTAATATGGCAAAGGGAAATTTCAGATTTGCTCCGGTTATTTATTTGCAGGCGGCGATAGAAAATGTGGAAAAAATGCCGCAATCGACCTTTGATGAGATTGTAGAAAAGTATGTGGAAATGAATATTGTGCATCCATTTCGTGAAGGTAATGGCCGCAGTACAAGAATATGGCTGGACATAATATTAAAAAAGGAGCTAAACCTTGTAGTTAATTGGAGTTTAGTGGATAAAGATGATTATTTACTGGCAATGGAAAGAAGTCCGGTAAAGGATATTGAAATAAAACATATTTTAAAGCAGGCATTGACCGATAAGATTGACGATAGGGAAATATACATGAAAGGCATTGATTATAGCTACTATTATGAGGGATATGCTGTATATAAGGCAGAAGAGTTGTAAGGAACCAACAAACCGTCCCTGAGAATCACAGGCAGAGTTCCTGCCGTTTGCTGTTCATAAAATTTCCGGTTGCTAAATCCGCCGCTTCCCTTTATGATTTTGTTAAGTAAACTTATAAATGATAAGTGAAAAAATATATGTAGGAGGAATCGGTGATGAACACAGCAGCAAATAAAAAAGTTGTGAGTCTGTTATTGGCATTCGGGTTAGTCTGTTCCGCATTGTCAATACCAATGGAAGCAGCAGGAAAAGCAAAACTGAAAACGAAAAAGATGACTTTAAAGGTTGGACAGAAGAAAAAGATTTCCATAAAGGGAAAAAAGAAGAAAGCGAAATATACGTTTGTTTCTTCCGCTAAAAAGAAAGCGACCGTCTCAAAGACCGGTATGGTAAAGGCGAAAAAGGTTGGAAAGGCAACGATTACCGTGAAAGAGAAATACAGGAAAAAGACGAAAAAGGTAGGTAAAGTAACCGTTATCATAAAAGAAAAGACAACAGATAAAAATCAATCTACGCCAACGGCAACGCCGCCTGCCAATGACACAGCAACGGCAACGCCAACCGCAACGCCGACACCTACGGCAACGGCCACTGCGACAGCGACGCCGACGCAGAAAGCCACAGCGACGCCGTTTCCAGAAAATCTGGAGATGGCAGTTCCGGTTGGGTATCGCTCGACAAAGTCGGAAAATGAGGGGAAAGTAGTTGACATTACTTATGACTCGACGGTTATTGTGGAAGGTAAGTCCGTAGCGAGAAAGGCAAAAGTTGTGCTGCCAAAGGGATATACGACAGAGAAGAAGTATCCGGTCGTATATATGCAGCATGGAATTTTTGGAAATGAAACTTCACTATATGGCGACGGTACGCATCGTGTCATTTGGAATGCCATCGCCAACGGCGATGCTAAAGAGATGATTGTAGTATTTCCGAATGCCTGTGCCAATGAGGAGGGAAAAGGCGAGGGCTTTAACTTGCAGCACTACGCCGCCTATAATAATTTCATTAACGACCTTACACAGTGTTTGATGCCGTATATAAATGAAAATTATTCGACTCTGACTGGACGTGAAAACACGGCGATTTGCGGTTTTTCCATGGGAGGACGTGTCAGTTTGCAGATTGGTTTTATGAGGCAGGAGCAGTTTGGTTATATCGGTGGCTTCTGTCCGGCGTTTGGCATTTTCAAATATACAAATTACGGAGTGACGGAAGAAGGCTTCTTTACTGAAGATACCTTTACACTGAAGCCAGAATTTATGGACAACACTCTTGTTCTCATTGCAGCAGGACCAAAAGATGATATTGTTAAGACAGAGCCGAAGCGTTATGCTAATGCCCTGCAAAAAAACAAAGTACCGCACTTTTACTATGAGACGATGGGAGGCGATTCCAAGAACAAAGGCGGCGGTGGCCATGAACCTGCAGTTTACCAGCATGGACTATACAATTTTCTGAAAAGGATTTTTAAATAGTTATTTTTTGCATAAGCGGCAGCGCCTGTATGTCAGGCTCTGCCCTTTTCACTTATGAAAAAGTAAACAATCGACATACATAATCTTTTTATAAAATCGCTCTTTTCATACTTTCTACTTTGTGGTATGATAGAAACAGATATGTGAAAAAGGAGTTGTTAGTATGTCAGAAATGAATGAAGGAGTGAACAGCAGGAATTTTATTCAGAATGAGATAGATAATGATTTGCAGAACGGAGTATATGAGCAGGTGGTGACACGGTTTCCGCCCGAGCCAAACGGTTATCTGCACATCGGTCACGCAAAATCCATTCTCTTGAATCAGGGGTTGGCAAAAGAATATAAGGGCACTTTTAATCTTCGTTTTGACGATACGAATCCGCAGAAAGAAAAGGAAGAGTTTGTTACTTCGATTAAAGATGATGTTACTTGGATTTGTGGAGAAGAACCGCCGGTCTATTTTGCGTCAGACTATTTCGATACGATGTATGAATGCGCCGTAAAACTTATTCGAAAAGGAAAAGCATTTGTATGTGACTTGACACCGGAGGAGATACGTGAATACCGTGGCACATTGAAAGAGCCGGGGAAAAATAGTCCCTACCGTGAACGCTCCGTCGAGGAAAATCTGAAGTTGTTTGAGGAGATGAAAGAGGGGAAGTATGAGGATGGTTCCCGTGTGCTTCGTGCCAAAATAGATATGTCTTCTCCGAATATAAACATGCGTGATCCCATCATATATCGGGTAGCGCATTTATATCATCATAATACGGGAGATAAATGGTGTATTTATCCTATGTACGATTTTGCGCATCCGATTGAAGATGCAGTTGAGGGGATTACTCATTCCATATGTACTTTGGAATTTGAAGATCATCGCCCATTATATGATTGGGTAGTAAGGGAATGTGAATTTGAGGTTCCTCCGCGTCAGATTGAGTTTGCGAAAATGTATTTGACGAATGTAGTTACCGGAAAGCGCTATATTAAGAAATTAGTGGAAGACGGTATCGTGGACGGTTGGGATGATCCCCGACTGGTTACGATTACGGCGCTTCGCCGCCGCGGTTATACGGCTTCTTCGATTCGCCGGTTTATGGAGTTGTGCGGGGTATCCAAATCAAACAGTTCTGTTGATTACGCCATGCTTGAGTATTGTATCAGGGAAGATTTAAAAATGAGCCGTTCCCGCATGATGGCTGTTCTGGAGCCTCTTAAACTGGTGATTGATAATTATGACGAGGATAAAGTGGAATATTTAGATGTACCAAACAATCAGGAAAACCCTGAATTAGGTACTCGAAAAGTTCCTTTTTGCAGAGAGCTGTATATTGAGCGCGAGGACTTTAAAATCGAGCCGCCAAGAAAGTATTTTCGTCTTTTCCCAGATAACGAAGTGCGGTTGATGAGCGCTTATTTTGTCAAGTGTGTAGGATATGAGACAGATGATGACGGTAACGTGACAGTTGTTCATTGTACCTATGACCCGGAGACAAAAAGCGGTTCCGGATTTAATGGACGCAAAGTCAAAGGTACGATTCACTGGGTCGCAGCGCCTACGGCGGCGACAGCGGAGGTCAGGCTTTATGAAAATATTGTCGATGAAGAGAAAGGGGTATATAATGAAGATGGTACGATAAATGTGAATCCTGATTCATTGACAATACGAAAGAAGTGTTATGTGGAACCTGCATTAGCAGAGGCACAACCGGGTGATAAGTTCCAATTTATGCGCACGGGCTTCTTTTGTGTAGATACAAAGGATACGACAAAGGAGCATCAGGTATTTAATCGTATCGTTTCACTGAAGAGTTCCTATCGTCCGAATAAATAGTAAAAAAGAAATGGAGAATTGCAATGGGTAATATTTTTTCCGGCCTGGAGAGTCTGGGCTTCAAAGATGTAGAAAAAGTGGATGTATTTCAAGAAAATGAAAAGGGGAAAGGCGCAGCCGCTTCCCAACAGGAAAAGAAACCGGAGACGACGGAGGAAGATTTGCTTTTTGATAAATCATATACATGCCCTGTATGTGATTATGAATTTAAAAGTAAAATGGTTCGTACCGGCAAGGTACACTTGTCAGGGGCAGATTCTGATTTGCGGCCAAAGTATGTAGGCGTTGATTCGTTGAAATATGATGCTATTTTGTGCCCAAAATGTGGTTATGCCGCATTGAATCGCTACTTCAATTTTGTTATGGCAAGTCAGGCAAAGAGTATAACCGAAAAGATTTCTTCTACGTTTAAATATCAGCAGGGGAGCGGCAACATATATACATATGATGATGCAATCATGCGGCACAAGATGGCGCTGCTCAATACCGTTGTTAAAAACGGAAAGAACAGTGAGAAAGCATATACCTGTCTGAAGATGGCATGGCTTCTCCGTGGTAAGGCTGAAATGTTGCAGCAGGGCGAGCATAAGAAAGAAGAAGTCGAGGCTCTTCAGAAAGAAGAAAAGGAATTGCTGACGAAAGCTTTTGAAGGATTTGAGGCAGCATTTGATAAGGAAGATTTTCCGATGTGTGGAATGGACCAATATACGATGATGTATTTGCTTGCTGAGTTGGCAAGAAGAATTGGAAATACAGATGTTGCCAAACGTTATGTTTCAAGAGTTTTGGTAGCACGTGACGCACAAAAGAGAATCAAAGATAAAGCATTTGAGTTGAAAGAAAAATTATAAAAGAAAAGTTATGGGAAAATGTGCTTTAGGCCCAATGGAACGGATTTGAATTTGTTCCATTGGGTTATTTTCTATTTACTATTTAGAAGTGTGTTTTGAAATTAGTGAGATGTTAAGTTTCAGTTTCGATGGAAACAACCCCGTTTGTTTTTGTTAATGCTCTTTGCAATGCATCTTTTGATGTTCCCCACGGTTTGTCTGCGTTGCGGTAATCAAATTTGTCTACGAACCATGAGACCTCTTCCTGCATACGTTTAAAATTATCGAGAAAGATTTTATTTAAATCCGCAGTAAAGTCTTCCAGAACGGAATGGGATAAGTAACTTGGCGCCATTTCATACAGAAGCCCATAATGCTCTACACAGAAGCCCTGACAGTTTCTGAATTTTTTCCGGAAGTTGTCATCTTTATCATAGAGATAAAAGGTAGTGATAAGATAGCGTTTGAAAATATTTTTTATGCGGTTGCAGAGAAAACAGGAGCGCGTCTGTTCTTCGGTATACTGATACAGGGCGGAAGCGGTATTTTTCGAGAAGAGCCTGCCGCCGGAAGTACGTCCCTTTTTCTGTAACTTTTCTATGTTCTGTATCGTTTTGTTCATATGAGATTGTAGAATCAGTCCCAGACCAAGGCGGTTTTCAAAATGGTACATCATTTTTATGTGGTGGGCGCAAAATCCAATTTCGTCAGTAGTAAGCCGGATGTCATCTTCCATATAGCTTGGCCCCATGGCAAAGGCAACTTCGTCGTCATCCAGCTTTTTCTTCATGGCGCAGATGACGCATTCACAGGGGTTATCAAAAATATCGTTTACGGGAATATCGTATAAAACTTCTTTCATATAGAACTTCCTTTCTTATGTTTTGCGGGTCTCAAGTTTACAAGCCGGATAAGTTCGAAAAAACTTATTTATCATGCAAGCATAAACGGCATTTTACCTTTTCACTTGGTATCATAACATATCATATAAAAAAATGAAAATAAGTTAAAAATATAAGAAAAAAAGAGTATAATTGAGATAAAAAGAGCATATAATGGATAATAGTGGAAATTGGTTAGGGAATTGCTGTTGCATTTCTTCTATAAAAGGCATATTATTAGGATAATCATTTAGCACTCAATCAGAAAGAGTGCTAACAAGAAAAAGGAAATGGAGGAAAGTAGAATGAAATTAGTACCTTTAGGTGACAGAGTTGTATTGAAACAGTTAGATGCGGAAGAGACAACGAAATCCGGTATTGTGTTGCCGGGACAGGCGCAGGAGAAACCACAGCAGGCTGAAATCGTTGCTGTCGGCCCCGGAGGAATGGTAGATGGAAAAGAAGTAAAGATGGAAGTAAAAGAGGGCGATAAAGTTATTTATTCCAAATATGCAGGAACTGATGTGAAATTAGATGGTGACGAATATGTGATTGTCCGTCAAAATGATATTTTAGCAATCGTTGAATAATATTAGGAGGTTAGAGAATTATGGCGAAAGAGATTAAGTTTGGGGCAGAGGCCAGAGCTGCACTGGAAGCAGGTGTAAATAAATTATCCGATACCGTACGCGTTACGTTAGGGCCAAAGGGAAGAAATGTAGTTCTTGATAAGTCATTTGGCGCACCATTGATTACAAACGACGGCGTGACAATTGCCAAAGAGATTGAATTAGAAGATGCATTTGAAAACATGGGCGCGCAGCTTGTGAAAGAAGTTGCTACAAAGACAAATGATGTTGCCGGCGACGGTACGACGACGGCGACGGTTCTCGCGCAGTCAATGATAAACGAGGGCATGAAAAACCTTGCTGCCGGAGCAAACCCGATTATTCTCCGTAAAGGTATGAAGAAAGCGACAGAAGTTGCCGTTGAATCAATTCAGGCAATGAGCTCCACCCTGACAGGAAAAGAGCAGATTGCCAAAGTGGCTGCTATTTCTGCCGGTGATGAGCAGGTTGGCGAGATGATTGCCGACGCGATGGAAAAGGTTGCCAACGACGGCGTCATTACGATTGAAGAATCAAAGACGATGATGACAGAGCTGGACATGGTAGAAGGTATGCAGTTTGACAGAGGATACCTGTCTGCATATATGGCTACCAATATGGATAAAATGGAGGCAGAACTCGAGAATCCATACATTTTGATTACGGATAAAAAGATTTCCAATATACAGGAAATACTGCCTCTCCTTGAGCAGGTTGTTCAGGCAAGTGCAAGACTTCTTATTATTGCCGAGGACGTAGAGGGAGAAGCGCTCAGCACATTGGTTATCAATAAATTGCGCGGAACATTTAATGTCGTTGCTGTGAAAGCGCCGGGATATGGCGACCGCAGAAAAGAGATGTTGAAAGATATCGCAATTCTGACAGGCGGACAGGTAATTTCAGAAGAGCTCGGTCTTGATTTGAAAGAGACGACGATGGATATGCTCGGCCGTGCAAAATCCGTTAAAGTTCAGAAAGAGAATACGATTATCGTCGACGGCGAGGGTGATAAGGCAGATATTGAAGCGCGTGTTGCCCAGATTAAAATGCAGATTGAGGAGACGACATCTGATTTTGACCGCGAGAAATTGCAGGAGAGACTGGCTAAGCTGGCTGGCGGCGTTGCCGTTGTGCGTGTAGGCGCGGCTACAGAGACGGAAATGCAGGAGGCAAAACTTCGTATGGAAGATGCGCTGGCTGCAACAAGAGCTGCTGTAGAAGAGGGAATTATTTCCGGCGGTGGCTCGGCTTATATCCACGCAAGCAAAGAAGTTGCCAAACTGGCGGCTACTCTGGAGGGAGATGAAAAGACGGGCGCCAATATTATTTTGAAAGCGTTGGAATCCCCGCTTCGCCGTATTGCGGAAAATGCAGGTCTGGAAGGTTCTGTTATTATTGATAAAGTTTCTTCCGGTGAGGCTGGTTACGGCTTTAACGCTTTGACGGAAGAATATGTAGATATGGTAGAATGCGGCATTCTGGATCCGGCTAAGGTGACGAGAAGCGCTTTGCAGAACGCAACCAGTGTGGCGTCAACATTGTTGACAACCGAGTCTGTAGTTGCTAATATTAAAGAAGATGTACCTCCGATGCCTGCAGGCGGCGCCGGTATGGGCGGAATGATGTAATTATCCACAACAGACAGGAGAAAAACATGGAACAATCCTATGCAGAAGCAAATGCAAAAAAGAAAGTGACAGCAGCCGGTGTGGCGCTTAAGATGACATTGATTTTACTCGTAATACTTGTATTTACAGCGTCCGTTTTGGGAGCAATGCAGACGGGCATCCACATTATTGTCTTTATTGGTGTGGCGGCCATATTTGCTCTTATCTGGTACTGGCCCAGATTTAGAATCGAATGGGAATACGTTTTTTGCGATGGACAATTAGATTTTGATATGATTCAGGGAGGCGAGCGGCGCAAAAATATTTTGCGCATTGAGATTGAGGAAGCGGATGTGGTTGCGCCTGTTCAATCTCATCGTCTGGACGGGTATCGGCATTTAGAAGTGAAAGATTATTCTTCCATGAGAGAGGATGCCGCTATTTATGGAATAGCTACCCGCATATCGGAACAGAAAGAAAAAGTCGTTATCCTTTTTGAGCCGACATCCCGAATGGTAGAGTTGATGCATAAGAAATGTCCGGAGATTGTGGAATATTCAGAATAGCATAAAAATGATATTGTTGTACTCACAAATGTGCGTTTCGTGTCTTGCATTTTTGTGAGTACTTTTTTACTTATAGGAAAGTGCATTCTGTGCGCAGCCATTTTTACAAAAAGTGTGTTGAAAAAAGAAGAATAATGGGTTGACAAGTTTTTGGTTTTTAGATACAATAGGTGAAATATAAATATAGAAGAGAGGAAGATAAAAATGGGATTGATTATTGGTGAGGGCATTACATTTGACGACGTATTACTGGTACCTTCTTATTCTGAAGTGATTCCCAATGAAGTTTGTCTGCGGACTCACTTGACGAAAGATATTGAACTGAATATTCCAATGATGAGCGCTGGTATGGATACCGTTACGGAGCACCGCATGGCGATTGCCATGGCCAGACAGGGAGGGATAGGCATTATCCACAAGAATATGTCCATAGAAGCACAGGCAGTAGAGGTTGATCAGGTAAAACGTTCGGAAAATGGAGTTATTACAGACCCGTTTTATCTCTCTCCGGAACATACATTGGCAGACGCCGATGACCTTATGGGGAAATTCCGTATTTCCGGCGTACCGATTACAGAAGGAGACGACAAAAAGCTGGTCGGTATTATAACGAACCGTGATTTGAAATTTGAGACGGATTACACGAAAAAAATTAAGGAGTGTATGACGGCTGATGGTCTTGTGACAGCGCAGGAGGGGATTACCCTTGAAGAGGCAAAGAAAATACTGGCGAAAGCAAGAAAAGAAAAACTTCCGATTGTAGATAAGGATGGCAACCTCAAAGGGTTGATTACGATTAAGGATATTGAGAAGCAGATTAAATATCCAAATTCAGCAAAAGACAAGCAGGGAAGACTGCTCTGCGGAGCCGGCGTCGGAGTAACGGCCAACATTATGGAGCGTGTCGACGCCTTAGTTAAAGCGCAGGTAGATGTGATTGTTATTGATACGGCGCACGGTCATTCCGCCAATGTTCTTAAAGTTGTGAAAATGGTACGCGAAGCGTATCCGAACCTTGGTATTATTGCCGGAAACGTGGCAACGGGAGAGGGTACAAAAGCGTTGATTGAAGCGGGAGTTGACGCGGTCAAGGTTGGTATCGGTCCCGGCTCCATCTGTACGACGCGTGTTGTAGCCGGTATTGGCGTTCCTCAGGTTACGGCTATTATGGACGCTTATAATGTGGCAAAGGAATATGGCATTCCGGTTATCGCGGACGGCGGCATTAAATATTCTGGCGACATGACGAAAGCGATTGCAGCGGGAGCCAATGTTTGTATGATGGGAAGTATTTTTGCCGGATGTGACGAGAGTCCGGGAAGTTTTGAATTATTTCAGGGAAGAAAATATAAAGTGTATCGCGGGATGGGTTCGATTGCTGCTATGGAAAACGGAAGTAAAGACCGTTATTTCCAGCAGGATGCCAAAAAGCTTGTGCCGGAGGGCGTAGAAGGGCGTGTGGCATATAAAGGTTCTGTGGAGGATACGGTATTCCAGTTGATTGGCGGGCTCCGTTCCGGCATGGGTTACTGTGGTGCGGCGACGGTTGAGGAATTAAAAGAAAACGGCCGGTTTGTGAAAATCTCGGCAGCGTCGCTGAAAGAGAGTCATCCGCACGATATTCATATTACAAAAGAGGCGCCGAATTACAGTGTCGAATAGAACATATCCATCCTCCCGCGTCCGCCGCAGACGGAAGCGGAGAGTGAGAATAAAACGCTGCGTCCTGACTATCAGTGGGGCAGCGCTTTTTATCCTTTTTATATGCGGGATAATTTCTCTTACAGGAAAAACCGATTCACAACAGACGGTAAACAAAGCGAAAACACTTCCCAAGATTACGATTGATACACAATTACTTGTAAAAAATAAGTTTTCCCGTCCGGCGGTGGCGTTAAATAAAGTAAACGGGATTGTAGTCCATTATACAGCCAATCCGAAGACGGATGCCGGAGACAACCGCAATTATTTTAACAATCTGCCGGAGATTAATAAGGAAAGAGAAACGCCGATTTATGCCAGCAGTCATTTTATTGTCGGACTGGAGGGGCAGATTGTTCAGTGCATACCGCTCAATGAGATAGCGTACGCATCGAATGAGAGAAATGGCGACACGATATCGGTAGAGTGCTGTCACAAAGATAAATCCGGTAAGTTTAGTGATATTACATATAAGGCGCTCGTGGAATTACTGGCATACTTATGTTTGAAATTTGATTTACAGGAAGAGGACATCATCCGCCACTATGATGTGACGGGGAAAATGTGTCCGCTATATTATGTGAAAAATGAAGATGAGTGGTTACAATTGCGAAACGATGTGAAGCGCAGGATACAAAGCGTATAGCGGCGGCTGTATGGCCGCAGCGGTATGTGTTATAAATCCATTTCAATGGTATTATGTAAATTTTCATATTGGCGATACGTTACTCCCGAAGAGGCCATCATTTTTTTTGCTGCGATAACGGAAGCGGTATTCGCATATTTATCTTCTCCGTATATAACTTCACAAATGCCCGATTGAATCAGTGCTTTAGTACATTCATTACAAGGAAAGAGAGTTGTGTACACTTTGGCGCCCTGCAGATTCGTACCCGTATAATTGAGAAGCGCATTCAGCTCGGCATGGCAAACATAGAGGTATTTTGTCTCAAGCGGGTCGCTGTGTTCACGTTCCCACGGATATTCGTCGTCGGAACAGCCCTGCGGCATGCCGTTGTAGCCGACCGATAATATTTTGTTGTCTTTACCGACGATACAGGCCCCTACACTCGTGTTGGGGTCTTTACTTCGCATGGAAGAAAGTTTTGCGATTCCCATAAAATACTGGTCCCAAGATAAGTAGTCTTGTCGTTTCATTATTTTGTCCTCCTGTCATAGCGGAAAATTTTTTCTAACACAAAAGGACTGTCAGCAGACAGTCCGATTATATTCGACGGGTAAATGTGTAGTTGCAGTACGACTGCCCTCTACATTACGCAAGTTTGTTTACGGCAATTGTCAAACGGGAAACTTTTCTTGCGGTTGTGTTCTTATGATACACACCTTTTTTAGTCGCTTTGTCAAGCTCAGATACCGCAGCTTTTAAAGCAGCTTCAGCAGCAGCCTTATCGTTTGCCTCGATAGCAGCATCTACTTTTTTGATAGCTGTCTTAACACGGGAACGAACCGATTTATTTCTGGCAGCGCGTTTTTCAGAAACAAGAATCCTTTTTTTTGCTGATTTAATATTTGCCAATTCCAGCACCTCCATCGTAATTATCTCATTAATGTTCTCTGTCTGGCTGCTCGGACACGGACGTCAGCACAAACATACTCATGTATCATAGTATACATTTCGCCGAATGTCAAGTATTTTAAAGAAAAAGATGGGGTAAACGCTTCATCTGTCTAAAAATACTTTCTACAATACTGTATAAAAATCGGGGATTGAGCTACATTAACTGAGAGAAAAGAAATGGGAGGCGATTTCCTGATGGAGAAGAGAACGGATTTGGCCATGGAGACGAGAGAGAGTTTTCCGCAAAATCACGTGGAAATTCAGGGGGTTCTCTTGGAAAAGAAAGAATGTCTGGACGGCAGGGCGCTGATTACGACGGTAAAGATTCAGGATGAGGCGGGAAGTAAGGCGATGAAAAAGCCGATTGGCACTTATGTGACAGTGGAGTCTCAGCTTATGCGGAACGGGGATTTTGAGGAGCGCGAGCCCTTGCTGTTATGTATTTGCGGTCAGTTGGAAAAGATGATACAGGGAATGAAACAGAAAAGCGTACTCATTATCGGATTGGGCAATCGCGAGGTGACTTCGGATTCTCTCGGCCCCAAAATGACGGATGCCCTTTTTATAACGAGACATTTCAAACAGGAATTTGGCAATACATTTTTAGAGGAAAATCAGTATGGCTGCGTCAGTGCGATTGCACCGGGAGTTATGGCGCAGACGGGGATTGAGACAGGAGAATTGCTGGAGGGGGTCGTGCGTCAGACAAAACCGGATTTGGTTATTGCCGTTGACGCCTTGGCGGCCAGAAGTGTCAGCCGTCTTTGTACGACGATTCAAATAACGGATACGGGAATAGCGCCCGGCGCCGGTGTCGGAAACCGCCGCAAGGAGTTGAATGAAAAAAATTTAGGGGTGCCTGTTGTGGCGATTGGTGTGCCTACGGTCGTAGACGCCGGAACGATTATCGGAGACCACTTGGAACATGTGCTGCAGAAGCAGGGGTACTCGGAAGATGAAATAGAGCGTTTCATCAACGAAATTATGGGAGAAGAGACGGAAAAAGTTATGGTGACGCCAAAAGATATTGATTGTTCCGTCAGTCAAATCAGCGAGGATTTGGCGCATATTTTAAACCACTGTTTTCAAAAGCGGGATAATCTGTAAACAAGGCGCATATGCTAATAAGAGAGAATGGGGGAATTATCATGTTACGACAGGGTTTGCGCATTTTGTTAGGCATGGCGGCAATTGTGTGCGTCGCCTCGCTTGCCGCTATGAAAGAATTACCGGAGTTCGAAATGATTTCGATGTTGGGGCAATATCTGGCGGCGGACAGCGCCCTGTGTCTGAAAGATGGACAAGGCGAGGAACGTCTGGTGGCAGAGCTGCTTGGCGGCAAAGAATATATTTTTATCGGAAACAGTGAAGAACAAAAAGAGACGCTCATTCTCAACGAAAACAAGGAATTGTACGAAGTGGCGAAAGAAAATGAGAATCCGCTTTTGGGGGATGTCGAGACGCCGAAGGGGCAGACGGTCAGCAATCCCCAAATACTGCCGGTTCCCCGACAAAAAAATGCTCTTGTTGAGCAGTTAAGAGAATCCGCAGATGTCTCTTTTCTCTGGAAAAATTTCTATATTGTAGACTCGACAACATCGGTGACGAAATCCGACTTTGATGCAAAACAACTGTTGCAGGCGGATATGAAGATGTCGAAAAAAAAGGGGAAAAAGCAAATTCTCATTTATCACACCCACGGAGCGTCAGAGTATTTCAAAGACAGTCGCAACGGTGTGATTGAGGATTCGGTAGTGGGCGTGGGCGATGCCCTGACACGGGAGTTGGAAAAACTCGGATACGGCGTTTACCACGACCGCACGCAATACGATAGAGTCAATGGTGGGATTGACCGCAGTTTTGCCTATAATCAGTCGCTGGATGGGATTACAAAAATAAAGCAGAAATATCCGGACATTGAAGTTATGATAGATTTACACAGGGATTCGGTCGGAAAAGGAAAGCATACATATACAACGATACAGGGGCGTAAGACGGCAATCGTCATGTTTTTCAACGGTATGAGCCGGACGAAGTCCGGCCCCATCGCCTATTTGAAAAACCCGAATTTAAAAGGAAATCTGGCGTTTAGTCTGCAAATGAAGTGCAAGGCTATGGAATATTATGATGGATTTACGAAGCCGATTTATTTGAAAGGATACCGTTATAATTTACACCTGCTTTCAAAGTCGCTGCTCATTGAACTGGGAAATGAAAACAATACGGTAGAGGAGGCGAAGAATGCGGCTATGCCATTGGCGGATGTGCTTGGCAAAGTATTATCGGGCGAGGGATAGAGACGCTATTGTTTCCGCTCGTTGCTCTTTACATAAATATGGGCAGTATTACATATGTTGTTAAACTGTTCCGGCGAGAGCTGGCGGCAATAGTGAAAGAGGCGGAGAAAGTCATAATCAATCGTTGCGCTGTACTGGTCCATATGAAAGGTTTCCAAATCTTTGGCAAGGCGGGAGAGGGAAATATTCATTCCCTCGGCGAGGCGTATGATGGTAGTGAGACGGCAATCTGTTTCTCCACGTTCGATTCGTCCAATCGTATTTTTGTCACATTCGATTAGTTCTCCGAGATCTTCCTGAGTCAGGCCGGCAATGGAGCGGTATTTGCGGATGATAGTTCCCAGCTTGTATAAAGTATATTGTTTCATAACGATGTCCTCACTTTCAAATGTTCTATATTCTATTTTAAAATAGGAGCCGGTTATCTCAACAATGGAAATGCGTTTTTATGCGGTGGCGGGAAACTATTATAGTGGTTTGCTTTTTTCTTTTTTTATATTTTTTTTAGAAACGGACAAAGAAAAAAGGCACTTTGTCGTTTTTTGACGAAAAAAGTTGTCCTGCGCATTTGACAATGTGATAAAATTGAGAATAGGAATAAAGGCAAATCAAAAGAAAAAACCGAATGTATTCGGGACAAGTATTGTGTCTGCGCTGCGTCCGCAAACTTGGCATTTTTAAAAGCAGCGCGGAAATGGAGGACATTATGATTTATGAAGAAAATGAAATGATTGGAAAACGTTTATTAAAAATCCGTAAAGTAAATGAGCTGGATTATTATGATATGGCGGCCATTCTCGGAATCAGCGAAGGTCATTATCGTAAGATTGAGCGGGGAATTTATGGTTTGGATATTCCTAAATTATTGCGCCTTTATGAAAAACTGGATGTCGACCCGATGTATCTTCTTCTCGGTAAACTGGATTTGTCTGCCGCGCACACGAAAATGAGCGGTATTGTCGACCGCAAAAAAATGCTTTGCGAACTTCTCGATTTTTGCATTCGGGAAATCAGGAACAGTACGGATTTATCGTAGGGGAGGAAAGAGAGATGGAAGTCTTAGTGTACAGCAAAGAAGAAAAGTTCTGCCGGATGATACATTCCTTTTTTGCTGAACAGATAATGCTTGTACATACTTTGGGCGAGGCAAAAAGGTGGATTTGCAGCAGAAAAATCAGTGTCGTAATTATTGATTTGGAACAGGCAGGAGAAGAGGGGATTGCGCTGGCACATTATCTGCGGGAAATTCACCGGCACTATCTTACACCGATAATTTTTCTGGCGGATGATGATGCCTATGAGAGAGAGGCATTTCGGGAGATACGCTGTTATGATTATCTGTGTAAACCTGTCCGGCCCGAAATGCTGCGGGAAGTGGTAAATCTTCTCTGTGATAAACTGGACCCCAATTGTATTCCCAAAAGTCTTGTCATACGACTGCGCAATGACGTCTATCGTTTCGAAATTTCCGATGTAGTCTATCTTGAAATTTTCAATAAAAAACTAATTATTCATACGCAATATGAGGACTGGGATTTCCCGTACCGTCCGATACGTGAATGTGTCGGACAGGGGCGGGGGGAACTGGTTCAATGTCACAGAGCGATGGCGGTCAATCGGCATTATGTTGAGCGCGTTGATTATCAGAACCGGAATATCTTATTGAAAGGCAGAGGCGACAAGGTTCTGCTCGGCCCCAAATATATGCGCGGTATCCGCTCCCTGTTTGACAGGCCGGAAGAATCGGGTTATACTTAACAATCAGTGTGAAAGAGCGACGATGCGTTGATTTTTCATATACTATAGAAACATTCCGGAATGAAGACTGGGATGGGAAAGGTACATTAGAAGATATGAAACATTTATTTTTAATCCGCCACGGACGACAGTGCAGCAAACGCTGTAATGTGGATGTTTCTCTGGACGGGACAGGAAGAAAACAGGCGGAGCTGCTCGGCGGGCGGCTTAGAAGCTATGGAATAGAAAAATTATATTCGTCTGAATTGGTGAGGGCGCGGGAGACGGCGCAGATAGTTCAAAAGATAATCTCTGTTCCGCATGAAATATTGCCGGATATTCAGGAAATTGATTTTGGAGGATTTACCGGAAAGACAGACGAGGAAATTCGTACACAATACGCTGAATTTTGCGCACAACGCTTCCTGCATCAGGATGACCTTTCCTATCCGGAGGGCGGCGAATGCGGAGCGGATGTAGCGGCGCGGGCGATGCCGCAGTTGCAAAAGCTGTGCCGGCAAAAGGAGAACCGTATTGCGATAGTGACGCACGGAGGCGTTATCCGTTCGGTATGTGCTTCCATTATACAGACAGAGCAGAAACATAAATTAAAGTTTGCCGTTGACATGGAAAATACGAGTATTACCCATCTCATTTTTGATGAAGAGAGGGAGATATTTTTTCTGGAACGCTTTAATGACTTCGCACATTTAGAGGGGCATGAAGAGCTTTTACGGAAAAACTGGAAGACGTCTCTGGAAAAGCGGGTAAAATAATCTGGCATGGTGAAAAAATATAAAACTGGCAGTTTTTATACTGCCAGTTTTTTGTATAATAAGGGTTACAGCCTGATGATGACAGGTCGGCGGAGGCGATTTGCCATCATCATACTATACTATTTTTAAGGAGGAATGTATATGTATAAAATGATGACGCCGGGGCCGACAATGGTTGCTGATTCTGTTATGAAAGCACGAAGCCGTACGTTTGCAAATCCGGATGTGGATGTAAATTTCTGCGAGGAGTATTATCAAATATGCCTTTCACTGGCAGAGCTGTTACATACTAAAAACAGTGTTTATATTTTGAACGGGGAGGGAATCCTCGGACTGGAGGCGGCTTGCGCGTCGCTGACGGAGCCGGAAGATAAAGTGCTGGTCATTGACAACGGAATCTTTGGCAAAGGATTTGCTGATTTCGTGAGATTGTACGGAGGAGAGCCGGAATTGTACACGGTGGATTACAGAAGACCGGTAGAGGTGTCTGCGTTGCGCGATTTCCTGCAGAAACATCACGATTATAAATACGCAACCGTTGTGCATTGTGATACGCCGAGCGGCGTGCTGAATGCAATCGATGAAATTTGCCCGCTGCTGAAGTCGTACGGGATAATTACGGTTGTCGATTCTGTGGCGGCGATGTTTGGAGAGGAACTGCTTGTCGATAAATGGCAGGTGGATATTGCCTGCGGAGGCTCGCAAAAGGCGTTATCAGCGCCGCCGGGGCTTACGTTTGTTTCCGTCAGTGAGGAGGCTAAAGAAGTTATGAGAAAGAGAAATACGCCGATTGCTTCTTTTTACTGTAATCTGCTGATGTTTGAGCACTATTATGAAGATAAATGGTTCCCTTATACAATGCCGGTTAGCGATATTTACGGACTGGCAGAGGCTGTCCGTCTGGTGCAGGAAGATAAGGAACGCATTCAACGGCACCAGCAGATTGCAAAAGCAGTTCGCAAAGCTCTCACGTCAGCAGGACTTTCCCTGTATTTGCAGGATGGTTTTGCTTCTACCGTAACGGTCGTGGAAGTGCCGCAGGGAGTGACGGCCCAGAATTTGATTGATGTTATGTTGGATAAATATCAGATTTTGATTGCAGGCTGTTTTGATATTTTAGGTGGCAAAGTATTCCGGCTGGGACATATGGGAAATAATGCCAATACCGGAGATGTGGGGGAGATGTTGTCGGCGCTCGCAAAGACGCTGCGGGAGCTTGGATTTGAATGCCGGTGCGATATGGAGAAAGTTTTTTTGCAGGAATTAGCCTGACAGCGGGGGCGACTTGTCATCGTCAGGATAAGTAAGTCGTAAGAAGTGAGTGGAAGCGACAGAAAATGTTTTTCAAGGCAGTGCAAAATATCTGCTATTGCGAGATTATTTATTGCTATTGTTTCTGTTAAAAAATGCCGAAGTCTGGTAAGATAAACATATATGACAGAGAGTAGCAACAAAAGAAAAACCGGATGCAGGGTAAAGTACTTCACAAAACATTTACAAATGACGAATGACAGAGTGACCCCAAATACATAAGACAGGAATAATCCCATCCGGATACAAACAGTGTTTGCGGATGGAATTATTGTTTTTGGGGAATTGACAGAAACTTTACAGATGGAGTCTGACAGAACAAAGCGGACAGACAGGGGAAAGGGAGTAAAAATGAAACGAAACGTAAAATCATAACCAGTCGGTGGCTGCGTCGATTGACGACTAGCGGGGTATCGGTGGGAAAATTGAAAAAGCAGAGTCTTAATTGTGTAAGAGAGGAGTTTGAAATCTATGGAAAAATGGAAATCAATGATATATGGAGTGACGGCTGCCGCCTTTTTGTGTGGTACAGTTTTATGTACCAGTCATATCGCCAGCCATGCGGCAGGCGACAATCTCACTACCGATAAAACCCCCACTTTCGGTGAGGTGTACAACACGGCAGTGGAAGCTGCTTATGGCGACACTTTCCGCAGCGTCTACGAAAACTGTCTTGCCGGCTCCCCTCTGGAATCCGAATGTCCCGATGGCGTAGACACCGCCACCGGTCACCTGATGCTTTCCCGCAATGACCTGTCACTGGAGGGAACAGGTGGCATGGACTTCGAACTCAGCCGTTACTACGACAGCAACGAAGCCAACCTCGGCCATGCCACCGTCGAATATACAAACAAACTCGAAGTCGACACCGTCTGGGTCAACTACACGGCAGCCGACGGCAAACAGCGGCGGATTATCGTCAATGCCGCCCTCCTGAAAAACCACAAAAAGGCCCTGAAAAATCTGTTAGCTACATATGAAAAGGGTGAGGGCAGGCGGGGTGTGTCCTTTAACGGAAAACCCGATTACGAAGAAAAAACCCAGCGCACGAAAATCATCAGCAACAAAAACCACAACGTATACGGAATCGCCAGCGGCTGGCGCTACGACTTCCCGTGGATCGAAACCGTCACACTCGCAGAAAAAGAAGGCTGGGAACCAAGACCCGCCTACCTCCATTACGGAAGCACCGGCGTCATCCCCATTGAAACAGAACAGGACGAAACCGGCAGACGCTATCCCATTCAGGGGCTCGAAAACTACAGCTATGAAGACATCAAACTTGAAGACTGGGACAAAACCGTCGACGGTATTGCCTGTAAATACCTGCTGCGCGACAAAACCGGCCTGCGCACCTACTTCAATGAAAACGGCGTCATCGTACTGCAGAAAGACGCCCACGATAACACTATCCGCTACACCTACACAGACGGCATATATTTCAGTAAAATCACGGACGCTGTCGGGAGGGAAATCAAATTTCATTACAGCGAAAATGATGGGGAAAAGACTCTGACAAAAGTAACGGTGCAAGGCAACGCTGCCACGGATGGCGTAAGCCAGAAAACCGTCACTTATGAAACCGAAGAAAAAAACTACACCCCTCATCACGGAGACCGTCTGCACGGCGTCATTCTCACCGCCGCCACCGTCGACGGAAGCAAAGAGAAATACGCCTACCAAACCGTGGAGCGTCTCGTCAATACCGCTGGCGCGGGAGTGGCTTCCCAGCGCGTCTCCACCAACCAAAGCTACCTCATCAACAAAATCACCGCCGACGGAAGCGAAACCCATTATGAATACCGCGCCGGCTCCCTGCGCGGACAAAAGGGACAGAAAGACGGACAGAAAAGAGACGTGGTGACGGAGCAGTTCTATGTGACGAGGGAGTATGAAAAAGACGTAAAAACAGGGAAAAAATCAAACGGCATCAAATACGACTACTTTCAGAAAAAAGGAACTAACAGCCTGCGCAGTTATGACGATTTCCGTGAACGGGAGGACAAAGAAGATGGCAGTGCTGGAACCATTTATGAAGCATGGCAGTACGGTAACAGCGGGCTCAAAGCTGTAACCGTAGTCAGCACCTTTAATCCCAATAAATACAAAACAAACGGAAAATACTACGATTATAAATACAAAAAGTCAGATATCAACGCTGACACGCTGAAATTAAAAAAGAACACAAAAAAGAACGTCACCCTGCACCTCTACAATGAAAACAAGCTGCTGACCGAAGAAGTCAGCTACGGAACCGAAAAAGAAGAAACCCTTTACCACTATGACAAAAATGGAAAGGGTTCGCTTGTCGTGCAGGAAACCGAAAAGACATATGGAAAAAAAGGAGAAAAAGCCGCCACCACAAAACAAGGTTACACCTATGACACCTACCGCAACCTCTTAACAGAAATACATCCCTCTGCCTATTTGAAAAAGAACAGCGGAAAAGAGGCGTTGCATACGACGGCATACATCTATCACGGCGCTGGAAGCGGTTATCCGGCCGGAGACGCCCCCTTTCTCTGCGCACTGCGGACACAGGAAAGTTACTCTGCCGCCAACACCAAAAACCGCACGGAAAGCAGCCTCGCCGCCAACGGTGTGGACTATGCCAGCATTTCCGAGCAGAAAAGCGTAAATGGCGGGGCATACAAAACCATCACCAGAACCGAATTCCAGTACGACAAACACGGAAACGAAACACAGGCAAAAGTCTATCCGTCCTACAGTACGGATGGGGAAAAAGAAGCCATCCAAAACGACTACACCTACAACAGCCTTGGACAACAGACGAAAAAAACCGTCACCCTCACCTCCGCCAAACGGCCGCAGGACAACCGCACCTACACCGAAGAAGAAACCACCTACGACTCCTTTGGCAATGAGCTCACTTATACGGACGAAAACGGACTCGTCACCAAAACCGCCTATGATGAGGAAACCGGAGAAGAAACTGAAACTGTCAGCGCTGTGGGAACCGGGTGTGAATCCAAAGAAAAATCATACCAGTCCGCCGACGGATTAAAAACGATGACTGTCGATGACTATGGGCGTGTCTCCATCGACATTCAGGACGCATTCGGGAACACGGTAATCAGCAAAGACGAAGCCGCCGGCACATGGACAGAGAGTGTTTATGAGTATGGGAGTGAATCTGACGATTCTGATGATGAAGATGTTGATGAAGAAAAAGAAGAAACCGCCCGCCTCATTGAAGAGCGGACCTATCCCTTTGAGCCGGACGAAAAGCGGTTTATCATCAACGAAAACGGGGAAACCGTACCGAATTATTACATCACCGGAAAAGGGAAAGACATCCTCTCCGGCAGCAAACACTTCTACGACAGTCTCGGTAATGAAACCGGCAGTGCCGAATTCAACAACGGGGAATTAGACGCCGCCCACTGTACCTCATGGAGCTTCAGTAAGAGTGAGACGGAAGTCACCGGAGAAGAAGACGAAGCACAAACCATCACCACCAGTTACAGCAAAGCCTTAAATCCGGCGAAATACCAGCCGCAGGCAGATGCAGAGGGGTACTATGACCAGTTCAATGACGCAGTTTTAAGCGAAACCATCACAAAAA
>CAJUTM010000012.1 GCA_910589595.1 uncultured Eubacterium sp. | reverse complement strand
TCCCCGAGTTCCGGATAAACCGGCCCGTATTGTTCAATAATCACTGCGGATAATTCTTCGGATTAGTCAGGAAATCAAAACTCATAGAGATGGATTCCTGTTTAAAGTAGTCTCCCAGTGACCAATTTCCCAACATTTCAAAAAAGGTACAATGCGTATCATCTCCTACTTCATCAATGTCTTCTGTTCTCACGCACTTCTGAATATCCGTAAGCCTTTTCCCACTCGGATGTTTCTCGCCCAGCAAATATGGTACTAACGGATGCATTCCTGCGGTAGTAAACAAAACAGTTGGGTCATTCTCTGGTAGAAGTGACGCAGATGCGATTTCCTTATGTCCCCTTTCTTTAAAAAAGTTTACATACATTGTTCTCAATTCATTTGCTGTCATATTTCATTCTCCTCGTCTTTCTATTATTTTCCAAAACAAAAAGCCCCAAGTTGATATAAAATATCAACTTAGGGCGAACTTTCATGTCCGTGTTACCACCTAATTTCAGATTTCTCTGCACTCTGTGAAATCCCTAATATCTACTATTCCTCGTCAAAGCCTTTTTGTTTTGAATTTGCAAACACTATAACACTATTAAAAACAATTGTCAAGGTTTCGTGTTCGTCAATCGTTACAAACTTTTCCCATTTACAATTTGTGTAAAATCCGTTACACTGGAAAAGAATCTTAATAAAGATGTTGACAAAAACACTTTTGAATGGAGGATTACTATGTTATTAATAGGTTCACACGTTGGAATGAATGGAAAAGAAATGCTGCTTGGTTCCGTAAAGGAAGCTATCTCATATGGAGCCAATACGTTTATGGTATATACCGGCGCGCCGCAAAATACACGCCGCAAAGACACATCTGAACTGAATATTCCCGCCGCGAGGGATTTAATGAAAGAACACGGCATGGCAAATTTCATTGTCCATGCGCCCTATATTATAAATCTCGCCAATACGGTCAAACCGGAGACTTTTGAATTAGCTGTTGAATTTTTGGAAAAAGAGATTTCACGCACTGCTGCCATGGGCGCGGAGGTACTTGTACTGCATCCCGGTTCCCATGTGGGTGCCGGCGTGGAGGCCGGCACTGCGCAAATAGTCCACGGACTCAACGAAGTGCTGACAGCAGACACACCGGTAAAAATTGCCTTGGAGACTATGGCGGGAAAGGGTAGTGAGATTGGCCGTTCCTTTGAAGAACTACGCGCCATCTATGACGGGTGCGCACATCCGGATAAGCTGCGTGTCTGCATGGATACCTGTCATGTCAACGATGCCGGCTATGACATTGTTCACAATTACGAAGATGTGATGGAGCAGTTTGATAAGATTATCGGCCTTGACCAGATTGCCGCTTTTCACATTAACGACAGCAAAAATGAGCTGGGCGCCCATAAAGATCGCCATGAAAATTTCGGAAAAGGATATCTCGGTACGGATGCACTAATGCAGGTCATCCGCGATACCCGTTTTGAAGACATACCGAAAATTTTAGAGACGCCTTACCTGAAAGACGCTGATGATTCAAAGAAAAGTTATCCTCCTTACAAAGAGGAAATTGCAGCGATTCGGGAACTGATGGAGTAGCCTGACGCTGGCAGGTTCCCGAATTGCTGCAATGTTTTTACTGCTCTGATGTCGGCAGACTGACGCGGAAGAAGCGCCGCAAAAACTGCTTGGCATTAAACGGAAGAAGCGGATAAACATAACTCTTGCCACTGATAGTTCGATTGGTCACAATGCAGACAGCTACAAAAATGAGTCCGCCGACCAGTCCCCACAAACCAAATGCCGCAGTCAGACAAATAAGAATAATACGCATGAATTTGAGTGCAAAACCTAATTCCAGACTGACCTGCGTGTAATTCGCCACGGCAACAAAAGCCATGTAAAGCATGATTTCGGAATTAAACCAGCCGGAGCTTACCGTATAATCTCCTAATATAATACCCGCTACTACGCTGAGCGGCGTGCTCAACATATTCGGCGTATTGACTGACGCCAGCTTAAGTCCGTCAATGGCAAATTCCAAAATCAGCATTTGCAGCCAGATGGGGACATTAATCGGATCATTGATAATAATAAATTTCATACTTTCCGGCAACCATTCGGGATTGGAAATGAGCAGCAGGAAAAGCGGCGTCATTACAACTGCCAGAACATCAATAACCATCCGCGACAGACGCAGGTAAGTTCCCGTAATCGGCGGGAAATAATAATCGTCCGCATCTTCCACAATGTCAAAAACGGAAGTCGGCAGTATCATGGCCGAGGGGGAATTATCTACCAGAATGGCAATACTGCCCTCCAAAATACTGGCGGCTGTAGTATCCGGCCGTTCCGAAAATTTGAATTTGGGAAAAGGATTAAACCATTTATGCTGATAGAGGCATTCTGCCAGACTTTGTTGATTCATGGACAGGGAATCAATCTTGATGGCGTCTACCCGCTGCCGTATGTTTTCTAACATTTCCGGCTCAACCCGATTTCCCATATAGGCAATTACGACATCTGTTCGGGAACTCTTTCCTACCGTATGCATTTCCATAACAAGGTCGCGGGAACGTATACGCCGGCGGATAAGAGCCGTATTGAAGACGACGGTTTCCACAAAACCGTCCCGGGAACCGCGCATCACTTTATCTTTCTCCGGCTCATCTACCGAGCGGGAGGGATAAGTACGAAAATCGGTTGCCAGTAATTCCGTGTACCCGTCAATCAAAAGAACCGGAACACCGGAAAGGATACGTTGCAATAAATCATTTTCCGTTCTCACCAAATCAATCTCCCCGTAAGGAAGACGGTCTTTTAAAAATTCGTGCGCCGTCGCCGGCATTTGTTCCGGCGTAATTTTATAGAGAAACTCTAATACCTTCTCCATAACTTCGTCTTTACAGAAACCATCAATAAAGTAAAAACAAGCTTTTTTACCACCAATTGTCACCACCCGATACAGCAAATCAAAACTCTTTTCTATATGAAGAAGTTCGTCGATTCGTTTTTTATTTTTGTCAAAATCTTTTGAAAATTCCGTCTTTTCTTGCATAATCTCCTCCATTCACATTTTTCTCCTGCTCATAAATTTACCGTCAAAGCTTTTTGCCTCCATGATAGGGTTGACAAAAAACACCTTTTCTATGTATTATTATGGGGAACTATTACATACCTTATTCATTTTAGGAGGTGTCATTTTGGACATACCGCAAGACCCAATTATTCTGGTTAGTTATGTAAATACGAAATTAAGAGACCAATTTGCCACATTGGATGAATTTTGCCGGACTTATGATGTTGATGAGACAGAGCTTTGCGACACGTTAGATTCGATTGATTATCATTACGACGAAACAACTAACCGCTTTGTGTAGCGATTGATGAACAAGAAGGAGGGAATGGGAATTGAGTGCCATACAGTTTACACATACCATTTCCATTCAGGAGTACAATGCGTTACGTGCCAGTGTGGATTTTATTACGATTTGTCCCAAGCAGGCGCGTACCGCTCTGGACAATTCCCTGTATATCCTCGTCGCTACCGATGGCAGCGCCCCGCTCGGCATGGCGCGCGTGATTGGCGATGGCGGTTATGTGTACTTTATCTGTGATGTTATCGTTCATCCGGCCCACCAGTCAAAAGGCATCGGACGGGCTATCATTGAACGTGTCCTCGAATGGCTGGAAGCACAGATTGAGGAGGGCGAGACCATTATGGTCAACCTCATGTCCGCTATGAATAAAGAAGTCTTTTATGAGAAACTCGGCTTTCACAAACGCCCATTTGACAATCACGGCTCGGGAATGAGCCGCTGGATTAGTAAATGATATCTATTCTATCTCTTCTTCCGCCGCCTTTAATATTGTCAGTCCGACCGGCCCCAGCAGCACACCGGCAAGTCCTAACAATTCCGCTCCCACATAGACGGAAATCAATATATACAGAGGTTTCAACCCCAATTCTTTACCAAACAGTTTTGGCTCTAACACTTCACGTAAAAAAGCGGCTATGGCAAATACCGTTATCAGTATTGCCGCTGCATAATAATTTCCACCAAGCATTTTAATTATGGCCCACGGTATCAGGATTACTCCGCTTCCAACTACCGGAAAAGCGTCAAATACGGCGATTCCCGCCCCCAATATAATGGCATAATCACTTCCCATCAGCAACAGTCCGACAGAAATAACAGTCGCAATAATAAACAATATTATGCTCTGGGATTTTATATACGCCAGACCAGCTTTGCGTAGACGTCCGGCAAATGGGCGCAATTTGCCCCGAATTTTGGGAAATGTCTCATCCAGAAGAATCAATACCGCCGAAATAATAAAAATAAATACCGTACTCGCTATGGCAAATACTTTACAAAATATCTGCGTTACATATCCGGACATGCGGGGCAGCACCTCGGTTCCAATCGTATGATACAGATTTTGTACCTGCTGCTCGACATAGCGGTAACTCGTACCGCCTCCTAACTCCAGCACCTTATCGCACTGACAACACATATTTTCCAAAACCTGATTTATCATCTGCTGATAAACAGGAAGTTTTTGCAATAATAATATCGTCTGACTCACAGCAATACTGATTATATATCCGATAAAACATACCAAAGCGGTAAATACGATAAATACAACCATAAGAACACTGACTTTATGTCTCCAATGCAGCTTTTTTTCCAAAAACTGTATGATGGGAGAAACCATTTTCGCAAAAAAATAAGCGAGAACAAAAGGCAGTACTAAAGGGAGCAAAAAACGAAAAGCAAGAAAAATGAGCAGAACAATCCCTGCAAGTTTTACATATTTCACTTTCATTTCAATCTCCCCTTTCATAATAAGGCAGCCGGACACTTTCACCCGCTACCTTATTATGAACATGAAGATTCATTTTATCCTTGGCAAAATTTTCAGTTTTTATCGCCGAAGCGATAACCGGTTCCCCATACGGTCTGTATGAACTCCGGATTGCCGGTATCTTTTTCAATCTTTTCACGGATTTTTCTAATGTGAACAACTAAAGTAGCCATCTCGTTTCCCGGAGTGTATCCCCAAATCTGATGAAACAGCTCCTCTTTTGAAAACACACGATTCGGATGAGTTGCCAGAAAGAACAGCAGGGAAAACTCTTTGGCCGTTAATTTCTTTTCCTCTTCGTCCACGAATACACGCCTCGACATTCTGTCAATCCTCAGTGGGCCGAAAGTAATTACATCCCTCGGCTCTACCGAAGCAGACTGATATCTCACAAGCTCCTCATAACGGGTCATGTGTGCTTTCACACGCGCAACCAGCTCATTGGGACGAAAAGGCTTGCGGATGTAATCATCGGCCCCCAAAGAAAATCCGTGAATAATATCAATGTCCTCTTCTTTTGAAGAGACAAAAATCACCGGTTTCAAATATATTTCCCGGTATTTCCGACAGATTTCAAATCCGCTCCGTCCCGGCAAATCGACCTCAAGTATAAGCATATCATATTCCCCGCTCATAGCCAGCTTCTCACCTTTCAGTCCATCCGTTTCAATATCTGCTTTAAAATTACTCAATTCCAAATAATCTTTTTCCATTCTTGCAATGGTTAAATCATTGTCAATAATTAAAATATTCATCTTCTTTACTCCATTCTGTTTAGTTTGAGCGACAATGGCTTTTGCCAAACCCCCTAATATTTACTCTTTCTTCTTTATTTCCTCTTCTGTATAAGCATACCATTTCCTTATATAATACAGAAAACAGTATCCTATTCCATTAAAAAAACTTAATTTTTTTAATATTATATCACATATTTTTTTATTTTGCATTTATAAATCACTCTTTTTCGACTTTTTTCTTTATAAATTGTTGTCGATAGCATCAAAATAGGGAAAAACCCCTTTTTTTCCTCCTCCATTAATCACCTCCATTAACAGCGCTTTTCTTTCCTTGACGATATATTTTTTTTATAGTAGAATATATGAGAATATATACGAATTGAGGAGGATTATCATGGGTAAGATACTTTTCACATCTGAGTCCGTGACAGAGGGGCATCCGGATAAAATTTGTGATCAGATTTCGGACGCCGTTTTGGACGCCATGCTTGAACAGGATCCAATGAGCCGTGTTGCTTGTGAGACTGCTATTACTACCGGCCTTGTACTTTTAATGGGTGAAGTCACATCCAATGCACAAGTCGACTTACAAAAGATTGTTCGCGAAACTATTTGTGAGATTGGGTATGATAATACAAAAAAGGGATTTGACGGTAATTTGTGCGGCATTATAATCTCCTTGGACAAACAATCTTCTGACATAGCAATGGGCGTTGATATGGCACTGGAAGCAAAACTTTCTGATAAAAAAATCGCTTCCATCGGAGCTGGTGATCAGGGCATGATGTTCGGTTATGCAACAAATGAAACCGATGAATATATGCCGTATCCCATCCATCTGGCACATAAGTTATCCCGACAGTTGGCGAAAGTTCGCAAAGACGGCACGTTACCTTATCTTTGCCCGGACGGCAAGGCTCAGGTTACAGTTGAATATAATGCCGAAGGCAAACCTCTCCGTCTAGACGCTGTCGTTGTCTCCAGTCAGCACAACGAGGACGTGTCATGGGAACAGATAAAAAAGGATATCCGCAAATACGTTATTGATGCCGTTCTTCCGGCTGAACTGATAGACGCGGATACAAAAATGTATATAAATCCGACCGGACGCTTTGTTATTGGCGGGCCAAACGGTGACAGCGGCGTAACCGGCCGCAAAATAATTGTAGATACATACGGCGGATGGGCAAGACACGGCGGAGGCGCTTTTTCCGGTAAAGACCCGACAAAAGTTGACCGCTCCGCAGCTTATGCGGCACGCTATGTTGCCAAAAACATCGTCGCCGCCGGTTTATGCGACCGCGCAGAAGTGCAGCTCTCTTATGCCATCGGTGTAGCGGAACCTACTTCCGTGCGCATTGACACATTCGGAACCGGAAAACTGCCGGAAGAAAAACTGGTGGATATTATTAACGAAAACTTTGATTTAAGACCAGCCGGAATCATACAAATGTTAAATCTTCGCCGTCCTATCTATAACCAGACGGCAGCCTATGGACATTTCGGACGAAATGATTTAGACTTACCTTGGGAAAAATTAGATAAAGTAGACGAATTGAAAAAATATTTATAAAACTTTTTATATGAAAAGTCCTCATCGGAAGACTATAAATGACTTTCAATGAGGACATCTGCTCCCATAGTTAAATGGATATAACACACCCCTCCTAAGGGTGAATTGCTGGTTCGATTCCAACTGGGAGTACTCGCGAATAATGAAGCAATGCAAAAAATGAAGTAAGTATCAACTGGGAGCTCGCTCACAAGTTGATACTTACTTTATTTTTTATAGTGCGAAGCACGCGGGCTTGCGGGGCGGTTTTCCCCGCAAGACTGGCATTGCGAAGATATTGAGGAGTGCGAAATAATGAAACCACAACAATGGGAGCTTGCTCACATGTTGTTGCATATTTTAGAGTACCATTACTACACAATGTAGGAATTTTGGTGCATTTTATATTATATTTTTACTGCTTAATAACCATAAATTTTTTCTTTATTCTTTCTTATAATAATGATATACTATCCATAGAGAAGTAATTATAATTGAAAGTATACTTGGATAGTTGTTGTTACAACCGACTATTTGATGATAATAGCTACTCACAAATATATTACGAACAAAATTCAATATTGTTAATACTGGAATGGGCAGAACAAATTCGACACATTTCAAATATAAAGATAGTATACATTTATTTTGTGCAGAATATATCAATGCTGATGTATTACTAACTACTGACAGAAAATTTAGGAATAACAGTAGGTGTATTAAGACATTCATTAGAGTTATGAATCCCAATGAATGGTTATTGGAGGTGTTATATCAATGATTACAACAAAACATGACACTACAACAGATGCAGAAATACAAAAAAATGCCTTAAATGCTTTAAAAGAATCCCTTGGTGTGACAGGTATGTTACGCTTTCTTGAGCAGTTTGATTACGGAGGAAGTGGCGATTATACCGCAGAAAAATATTAAAAAGAAGAAACCGAACTTTCTCACGGAGAAATCTGCAAAATGTTCGGTCTTTAACACTTAAAGAAAGGAGGCCATTTTATGACAAAAACAATATTTTCCTTAGATGAAATCAAAGAAAAATTAGCCCCTATTGCTACAGAATATGGAGTAAACAAAATTCTGTTATTTGGTTCATATTCTAAAGGTACAGCAAATTCAGAAAGCGATTTAGATTTTTATATAGAAGATAAAGGAAAACTCCACAGTCTTCTGGAACTATCGGGTATGATTTTAGACCTTCAGGAATGCTTTGAATGCGAAATTGACCTTCTATCAGGAAAAATTGAAGACTCCGCCTTATTTAACAATATTCATAATGAGGGAGTGGTAGTATTTGACCAATCGAGATAAAATTATTTTACAAAAAATAATCTGCTATTGTAAACAGATAGAAGGAACACTAGGTAGATTTAATTGGGATAAGAAAAGTTTTTGTACCGATTATGTTTTTTTCAATGCTTGTAATATGTGTGTTATTCAGATTGGAGAACTGGCTGGTAACATATCTAATGATTTTCGTGAAACACACACAGAAATTCCTTGGAGACAATTACGGGGACTTCGCAATATTTATGCCCATAACTATCAAGGTGTAGATTATGACTTAGCTTGGGACACACTTATTAATGATTTGCCACAAATAAAAAAAGAATGCGAAATGATATTAAGTAACTGATATTTCCTTTCTAATATCAACCAAAAAGTTATTCCCCCTAACTACACACCCCGTCTCCCAACTAAGGGTGAATTGCCGGTTCTCTTCTAATGGATATTGCGAAAACTTTTGTTCTCAACTGATTTAAGATTATACTGCTACGCCTCATTCCTCCGCCTTGCAGACTGAAAATTTATCCTGCGCTTAACTTAGTATTCGCTGTACTAGTACAATGAAAATTAAGTCTTTGATATATTCACGTAGGATAATTGTTTCAGATACAAGAAAGAAAATCGACGGTGTAGCGGTGGCTACAGCTAGATTTTCTGACGCAGTAGCTGGACAATTAGACAAGTGAATGTATCAATTATTTAATATTCGTTGTACTAGAAAGGGCATTTAGTTAATAGAAGTAAAAACCTGCATTAATTATATTTGCTGATTTGTTACTTAATATGGATTATCATCATAAATATTGAAAAGAAGAAAAAATGGAAGATTTATATTTAGAAAGGCCTTCATTCAAGCACAAAGAACAATATGAGTCAATGATGAATGAATGGGAAACATATGGGGGAAGGTTAAATCCGGGGGCCTTACGGCGTTATAGTCATATAGAACAGAAAAATGTAACTTACGAAAAATGGCTGAACTGGATAGAAGAAGACCGGAAAACCATACAAGATTTGTTCTTTTTGATGAAAGAAACTTCACTTTTAGGTGCTATCAGTATACGATATAAAGGAGATGCCGTAGACGGGCACTCTGGTTTTGGAATACGACCATCGGAACGGAATAAGGGATATGCCACCAAAATGTTATCTTTAGCATTGCCAATAATAAAAAATTATGGAATTAATCCCCTCATTCTTTCTTGCGCGAAAGACAATATAGGTTCCGCAAAGACAATACAAAACAACGGTGGAAAATATGTACAGGAAATCGTTGATGGTGGTGAAATTGTTAATATCTACCATATTAAACTTTGAAATTATCTGATGACTTTATGAACGTTTTAGAAATTATGAAAGTAGAATGGCAGAAATCAATCAGGACGTTTATCCGCGCAGTAAAAAACAACCTTTTAGACGACGAAATCTGCAAAATGGTCAGTTTTCTAACGCAAAGGGCGACCCCTCCCAATGGGTCGCCCTCTCTTCTATATAAAACTAACTACTCCCTGAGCCTATTATCCTATTGTTCCAATCTGGAATGTGTAAGAAGTCTTCTCATCCTCCGTTTTTTCGGTGATAAAATAGATTTCTTTCTCATTCTTCATCGTAAGCATAAACTTAACCCCTACATCCTGCATATGTGATAATTTGCTGATACCATACAACTGTTTAAATTTAGTTGCTGTCAGTTTTGCTTTGTAAAAGCCTTCTCCGCTTATCAGATACAGATAATTGTTATAAATCTTGATTGCAAAAGGGTCGTCCTCATAGCGGAGCGGAACTTCCATCTCATGTCCCGAGCCCAAAGTACAAACTTCAATCTCCGTTCCGTCTTTCAACTCCTGTTTTGTTCCGGCAATCATCTTGCTGACTACAATTTCATCATCATAATAACGTTTACCGGCAATCACATCATTTTCTGCCGTCTGTGGAATAAAATTACAAATCGCCTGTTTTACTGCTTTCATGCTGCCGGTATCGAAGTAAACAACACCATCCTTAGAGTTCTTTGATGTAATTCCGAGAATTATCAAACCGTTCCCCTGTCCCAGATAGTTCATCGAAAAGCTCTTGCCGTAATCGTTTACGATTATCTGGTCGTTGATAATTACTTCTTTTTCAATCGCACCCTGTGGATTCACTTTATATAAGTAGTACACTGTCTGCTCTACCATATTTCCGTCTTTATCTGCCAGAAAATAGAAGTTCCCCTGTGCGTCCTGCCACTGTGCCGTAATCTTTTGCATTTCCTTAGCCTTGGCAACAGTATTGCCATCAAGTGCAACAAAGCTGCTATTCATTGCCTTTCCATTCAGTGTCTTCTTAACACAGGAAGAGTTATCCGCTGCCCATTCATACACGCAATAATTTCCTGATGCGTCTATCATGCCGCCGTTGTTGAGATTGGTCAATCCGGCCTTTACCTTTGTTGCCTTATACGGTACATAATATTCTTCCCCAATGACAATTGTCTTTTTGTTGCGGTCTATTTTCAGTTTCTTTACCATATGTCCGGTCAAATCCACATGCAACAGTTTCTTACACTTATTCATTTTTAAAGAAGTCAACTGATTATAGCCTAAATATACATACTTTAACTTCTTATTACTGTTCAAATTCAGTTTCTGCAGTTTTCCATCTGTCATTTCCAGATAGGTTAATTTTTTATTTTTCTTTAAATTAATAGTTTTTACCGGTGTCTCATTGGCTACAAATTTCTGTAAATTTGTCAGTTTCTCGATACCTTTAAATTTCTTAATATCACGAATATATTTTTTCGTGTACTTTCCATATTTAGAGGTCTTAATCTTGACTGTATTTTTACAGGAACTGCTGCCAAACTTCTTCGCTCTCTTAATCTCGCTGGCAGAAAGCTTCTTATCTTTATTCTTATCATAATTCGCTCTTACCAGTTCACGAAATACTAAATCCGGAAAATTCTTTTTGTTAATCGCTACCGTTTTGGAAGCAGCCTGTGCTTCCACTCCTCCTGCAATGCCTACTGCCATCATAAGGGCAGTTGCTGCTAATATAAATTGTTTTTTCATCGGAAAAACCTCCCATTCAATTTTTTATTTTCGGTCGAAACATATTGTCTCTTGGGGCCCTTATATCAATAATACGATTGAATGGGAGGAAATGTTGCAAATGCATGCAATTTTTTTCTTTCTTCACGGTTTCCTTTTCTGACCCGTTTATTTTGTACCCCGTGAAGATGGATAGGAAGCTTTATAACATGGTTCTACTAAATCAATATGTAAAGCGACAAGCTTTCCCTGCACATCACCTTCATAATCGAGCATGTAACAGCCCCGTTCCAATACTTTGGAAATTTCCTCTACCGGCTTTTCCGTGCAGGGTACACCGTCGATATCGACCTGCATCCCCTGTTGTCTGGCATAGGCAACTTCATCTAAAATCCATTGATTTTTCTGCATATGTATCCTCCTGCTGACTATGGAAAAGAAGATGCACCGTGATATTAAATATTTATAATCCTCCCTTCGGACAATGACACCACATCCGATGTCGTGACAAAGAAATGTTTTTTCATTCGTATCATCGCCCTACCATAGTCTCTTTTGGTAAGTCGCGTCATAATATAATAGTAACTGTGAACTTTTCCAGATAATAGAAATTACCCAGAGCATAGAAATGAGATAAAAGGAAAAGAAATTTCCTTTCTTTAATATAAAATAAGTTTATGTACCATCTACCACCCCCCTGTCTTTTGCTAACTTACCTGTTTTTATTATACCGCTCCTTTTTCTTCCATTTCAAGTGTTCTTCAGCGCCAAAAATACATATAATAGCAAATAAAAAATATTTCCAATTGCTTTTTTGGCTATTTTAGTTGACTTTACCAACAATATAAATTATACTTTTCTACAAATAAATGTTTAGAAAGGAAGTGTGCTTGTGAAAATCGAACGAATTAGTGAGAATCAAATCCGCTGTACCCTCAGCAAACATGATTTGATGGAGCGTCACCTTAAGATAAGTGAATTGGCATATGGTTCGGATAAAGCCAAAGAGCTTTTTCGTGACATGATGGAACAAGCTAACATCGATTTTGGTTTCGATGCCGATGATATTCCTTTGATGATAGAAGCGATTCCTACCTCGCGAGAGTCCATAATTTTAGTTATTACCAAAGTAGAAAATCCGGAAGAATTTGATGAACGCTTCTCTCGATTTGGAATACAGCAGGATGAGTTCGACGAAGAGGACGAAGTCTGTTTTGATTTGGATGAAATGGTGGATGATGACGAATCGGAGACACCGGAGCTCGTAAACTGTTTTGAACAGCTTTACGATTTGCTGGAAGAAGCCGGCGCCAAATCCCGTTCCGGCGAATTTGTTCCTTTGAGCGAATCCCTGCAGGGGCAGAAAAAAAATACTAAAAAGAATAAAAAGAAAAAGACGGAAACGATTCATGAATCGGTGCGGGTATTTTCTTTTCACTCGCTCAATACGATTATTGAGCTCTCCCACCTGATTGATTCGCGGTATACCGCTAAAAATTCAATTTGGAAAGACCCAGTGAAAAAGACTTATTATCTCCTGCTGAACCGCGGACACGGAAAAGCTGTTTTTCAGTCTACCTGTTCCCTGATTTCAGAATTTGGAAAAGAAGAGACGGTTACTTATGCAACACAGGCATATTTCAACGAACATTTTCAAATAATTATAAAAGACAAGGCGCTCGAACAATTATCGCAAATCTAATATAACAAACTTTTTCCTATAAAAAAGAGCTGTGGGAAACTTCTGCCCGCAACTCTTTTTTATAATTTTAAACGGTCTTTGTCGACAAAAACTCATTAATCTTTGCAACCAGCTCGTCACTGTCAATCCCGTGAACCAGAGCTGCCTCTTCCAGACTCTCGCCCTGAGATGCCGGACAGCCGATACAATGCATACCGGAAGCCATCAGGATAGGGGCAATCGTTGCGTCCTCCCGCAATATGTCGCCAATTAACATATCCTTGGTTACTTCTTTCATCATAATATATGTCCTCCTTTTTGGCAATAATTCAAAATCCTACGTTCGATTATAGTCATATGCCTATCCGTTGTCAAGAAGAGAAATGTCCAAAATCCACTTGTAATTTTAGGGAAATTGTATTATTATGTGTGTAGGTTAAAATTAGTATAAAGGAGGATATAGAAATGGCATACAAAATCTCTGATTCTTGTATCAGTTGTGGAGCATGTGCTTCTGAATGTCCGGTAAACGCGATTTCAGAGGGCGATGCACATTACGAAATTGATGCAAGCGCATGCTTGGATTGCGGTTCCTGTGCAGCGGCATGTCCTACCGGAGCAATTGAAGCTGAGTAATCATTACTTAGCCTGACGTAAATACCATCAGACTATATGAAAAGTTCCCATGCCGGCGGCTTTTACTGTCAGCATGGGAACTTTTTTAAAAACGGAACACGCCCTTTAACAATCTAACATAAGCCCTGTTCGAAAATAATCTAAATCGACACTATCGTCATTGATACCCTCAATTCTGCCGTTGTCGGCATACTGCCATCCGGCAAACCTTTCCCAGTGTCCGGTCTCCGGCTGGTCAACGCCATAAGCAGCAACCCAGAGCGGATATCTTAACAAACGCGAATCGGTAAATCTATGCATGGCATTATTGCTGTCCGAATAAATGGCAACCGGTCTTCCGGTACTCCTTTCCAGCTCGCGCAAATATGCGATGGCAATGCGATTTATCTCTTCCCGCGATAAGCTGCCGAATGTTTCAAAATCCATTACCGGACGCATATCGTAGCGATACGGCTCTATTGTCCTCGCAAAAAACCGCGCCTGTCTGCGCGCCTGATCAACGCTGCGCGCCGTAATATAGTGATAAAATCCGGTTTTAATGCGATTTCTCTTCGCCTCAATATGGTTGCGGTGGCACTGGGAATCAACAAAGCGGCTGCCCACGCACGCGCGGATGTAGGCATATTCAATACCCGATTCCGCCACCTTTCTCCAATTTATTTTCCCCTGCCACTCGCTTACATCAATACCGTTACTTCGTCTTGGCATAAAAATTCCTTTCTCTGCTATAGGATGTTTTAACTTATCCTATGACAGAGAAAGGAAAATGGTACTTTTAATTTATTTACTCATGCCGGCATTATCTGTTTACAGACGGGCACGCAATTCTTTTCCTAATTCTTCATAGCCCGGTTTTCCTAACAGTGCAAACATATTTTTCTTATAACTCTCTACCCCCGGCTGATTGAACGGATTTACTCCTAACAGGTAGCCGCTGATACCGCAGGCAAATTCGAAGAAATAGAATAATTCTCCCAGATAAAATTCATTCTGCTCCGGTATGCGGACAATCAGGTTTGGCACATTTCCATCCGTATGCGCAAGCTGCGTTCCTTTCATGGCGCTCTTATTTACAAAATCCAGCGTCTTACCGGCAAGATAATTCAAACCATCTAAATCATTTTCTGCTTCTTTCACCGTAATATTCAGGGATGGATTCTCCAATTCCATAACCGTCTCATACATAATACGGGAGCCGTCCTGAATAAACTGTCCCATGGAATGCAAATCGGTCGTCAAATCAACGGAAGCCGGCAAAATACCTTTCTGGTCTTTTCCCTCGCTCTCTCCATAGAGCTGCTTCCACCACTCTGCTACATAGTGGAAAATCGGTTCATAATTTGCCAAAATCTCAACGGATTTTCCTTTTCTATACAAAATATTGCGGATTGCCGCATATTTTATCGCATCGTTGTCTTCTATGTCGTTCTCCAGACATAATTTGCGCATGCTTTGGGCGCCCTCCATCAATTTGCTGATGTCCGCCCCGCTGGCAGCGATTGGCAGCAAACCTACCGCCGTCAGAACAGAAAAGCGTCCGCCGACATCATCCGGCACGACAAAAGTTTCATAACCCTCTTCCGTTGCCAGACTCTTCAACGCTCCCCTCGCCTTGTCCGTCGTCGCGTAAATGCGCTTCGCAGCCTCTTCCTTGCCATATTTGTTTTCTAACATCTCTTTAAAAATGCGGAAAGCAATGGCCGGCTCCGTCGTTGTTCCGGATTTACTAATTACATTGACTGAAAAATCACGGTCTCCAATCGTCTCAATCAACTGTGACAAATACGTTCCGCTTATACTGTTGCCTGCATAGTAAATTTCAGGCGTTTTGCGAATCGACTTGTCCACACTGTTATAAAAGCTGTGACGCAGAAATTCAATCGCCGCGCGCGCGCCCAAATACGAGCCGCCAATACCGATTACGACCAATACTTCCGAATCGGATTTTATTTTATCCGCCGCTTTCTGAATCCGCGCAAATTCCTCTTTATTATAGTCTTCCGGCAAATCAATCCAACCGAGAAAATCATTGCCGGCTCCTGTTCTCTCCTGCAATGTCTTTCTCGCTGCCTTGATGGATTCTTTCATCAAATCCAGCTCTTCGCCGCCAATAAAAGGATTGGCAAGTGAGTAATCAAACGTAACATGTTTCTTCATACTTATTTCCTCCTATTTTCACGTTTGTCATAAAAGTATGACCTATTGTTTGAATTATACTCTTTTCCAATTCTCTCTGTCAACTATTATCCCAGATATTCGTGAATTACTTCCCGAATCACTTTCTCCTCTTCTTCCGTAAAGTTAATCTCCGGTACTGTTGGCTGCTCGCCATTCTTCTCTGCCTGTTTCTGCTCAAAATTCACAACCTTATCCGCCTCATCAAAATATTCTTTCTGATAATTCTGCAATTCCGCAGGATGATAAATTTCATTTTCCAGTCTCGGCTTACAAACATTTTCAAGGTAATCGGTAATATCAATTTGCAGCAGCTTCCACTGCTCTTCCGTATTCCACATAAAATCCATGAAAAGCAAAACGCCGGTTCCGATAATTCCCGTCAGCAGAGGAAGAAATACTTCCGTGCTCCCGCCCCCCTGCATCATATTCCATATACTGTTAGCCATACTTCCCGCCATCACAAGAATAACACATAACATATTTATATGTTCCCATGCTTTCATATGCACTCCGAAAACACGGTAGTGCCGCAAATATTTTTCTACGAAAAGCGGCACGTTTGGCACGCCGATTTTTAACTGATAACAAGCTTCAAATCTCATACAAATATTTTTCATCAGACGGTGGCGGGAGTGCCCGATATCCGAAGCGGCACGCAGCAGTCTCTTATATGTATGGCGAAGCATTAACTTGACAAAGAGACTAACCAGACAAATAACGGCGACCCCTGTCATGTTTTTTTGATTCAAAAATTCTTTCCACATAAATATCCCTTCCTCTCTTTTTGGGACAAGTATAACAATAGGATATGCCTCTGACTAGAGACATATCCTATTTTCTTTGACAATCGTTCGCCATTTTCACTTTTTATTCGACAGAATTTACGACAATTCTTCTTTTTCACACGCTTTTTCGATTAAATCCGCCACTTTTGTAACGGCGTCATGCTGATTGCTGTTAATCATCGCTTCCCGATACTTTTCTTTATTTTCACTCATAAACTGCACGGCATCAAGAAGTCTCTCACCCGTCAGTTCTTCCTCTTTAATCACATAACTGAAACCCTGTTTCTCAAACGAGTTGGCGTTCAGTATCTGGTCGCCTCTGCTCGCTTCCAGAGAGAGCGGAATCAAAATATTAGGTTTTCTCAACGCCAGCAGCTCGCAAATCGCATTGGCTCCGGCACGGGATATCACAAGGCCTGCCGCATCCAAAAGGTCGCACAGTTCTTTCTGAATGTATTCATACTGCCGATACCCTGCCGTTCCCTCCAGCGACTCATCAATCTTATCCTTGCCGCAAAGATGTATTATCTGATAATTCTTCAATAGTTCAGGGAGGATTTCACGCACGGCATCGTTTACGCGAATCGAGCCGAGACTTCCGCCGATAACAAGAATGACCGGTTTGCTGGCAGTAAAACCACAAAAATCCAAACCATTTAAGCGATTGCCGGAAAACAGCTCCCCGCGGATGGGCGTACCTGTCAAAAACGCCTTATCTTTTGGCAAATGCTCAATCGTCTCCGGAAAATTCGCACAGATGATAGCTGCGGAAGAAATACAAAGACGGTTGGCAAGCCCCGGTGAAATATCCGACTCATGCAAAACGCAGGGGATTTTCCTGCGGCTGGCCGCTTTCACTACCGGTACGGTAACAAATCCGCCTTTGGAAAAAACTACGTCCGGCTTTATTTTTTTCAGCAATTTTACTGCTTCCGAATATCCTTTCAGAATACGAAACGGGTCGGTAAAGTTCTTCACATCAAAATAGCGGCGTAACTTCCCTGAAGATATCCCGTAATATGGAATGTCAAAATTTCCGATTAACTCTTTTTCAATCCCCGTCTTTGAGCCGATATAATGAATCTCAAATCCCCGCTTCTGTAATTCGGGAATCAACGCAATATTCGGAGTTACATGCCCCGCGGTTCCACCGCCTGTTAAAACTATACGTTTCATCCTGTCCTCCATTCCTGCTTTACAGATTTGCTTTAATCTCTGCAGCTATTTCTGACATATCATCCGGCGTCTTTTCTGGTTTCCAGCCGATATTGATACGGTCTCTGTCATTATCAAAACGGGGAATCACATGTACGTGCAGGTGAAATACGGTCTGACCGGAGGCCTCGCCATTGTTCTGCAAAATATTTACACCATCACAGGAATACGTCTTTTGTACTGCTGCTGCAATTTTTTTAGCCACAACAAAAATCCGCGATACGTCATCATCCGGCAATTCAAATATATTGGCGGCATGCTTTTTCGATAATATTATTACATGTCCTCTTGCCGCCGGCGCATTATCTAAAATCGCACGGCAATCGTCGTCCTCATACACAACGGCAGACGGAATCTCATCCGCCAGAATTTTACAAAAAATGCAATTTTCTTCTCTCATAATTTCCCTCATTTCCGCGCCGCCTTTCATGGCCCGCTTTGCATATATTTTTTTCTTTTCCCCAGCCTGATACCTCACCGGTATGTCATCAGACTAGAAACGGAAAATCGTGTCAAAATTACGCAGTATTTTAAAATTCCCCTGCGCCGATAAATCTCCGGACATAAAAGCGCTCTGAAAAGATTTGGCTCCGCTGAGAACTTCCTGAAATACTTTCGTGCGGATTTTTGCAATCACATCCGGCCTTAAAGACGAATCCGGTTTCCCTCTTGTACAAGATAACTTATCATTCTCAATGTGAATAATAAGGGATGAATTTTCATCTAAAAGGTCAATCTGGAAGACCGCTTCTAATCCGTCCAGCGGATAAAAGTGCTCTTTTAATTTTTCCACATACTCGTCCGGCTCCTGCTCCTCTCCCAACATCCCCTTAAAGAGATTTGCCAATTCCTCGATATCTTCTTTTTGTTTTTTTACATAATTGTCGTTAGATACATAGAGCGACAACTGCTCGCTTTCCTGAGGCGTAAGGGACAAATTGCTGCTGCGGAGAACAGTTTTCTTTACGACCATGTTACTATTCGGAAAAGCAACCGCTTTTTTCGAAATCATGCGATAAAAATTTTCCGCTTTCTTTTCTATCATCAGGTTAAACTGCGAATTTGTCTCAAACTCAACGTGGTTGTTCACATACGCGCACAGCCCTTCTGCCGGAATACCGCCTAACAACTCCCATGCACGGATAAGGCAGTACTCCGCCTCGCGCTCTCCGTACGTGGTCGCCATAACAACCGGAAGCATATAAGTATCCGCTATCTTTTCTTTGTCACCATAGAGCCAGCAGGCATCTAAAAACTGCTGCAGAAAGCCGCCAATTCCAAACCACTCGACAGAAGCCGCCAAAATGACACCATCTGCATCTTTCAATGTTTTCGGCAGCACGGTAATATTTCTCTTGTCCTCATACAAATTATACCGCTCTACCGTCACCCGCAATTCATCAAGTACTTTGGTAATCTTCTCCAATACAAACAAGTTCGGGTCATCAATTAGTCCTCTTCCGCCATAATAAATATTAACTTTCATACGAAACCTCCATCCGGAAAAACCGGCTCATAATCAAACAAATCAGAACGCCAGCTGCAAATCCTCCGATATGTGCAGCGTTATCTATATTTTCATCCTGCATACCACTGTATATACTAATTCCGATATACAGCAAATATCTCGGTACTTCCGAAGAAAACTTCCCGCGGTTGCCTACGATAAGCATAATGAGCAGCGCGCCCATCAGCCCGTAAATGGCGCCGGATGCCCCACAGGATATTGATTCCTGTCCGACGTATATATTATATACGATTGATGTTATACCTGCAAGAATTCCCGAGAGAAAATATAAAATAATAAAACGGACTTTTCCCATTTCCATCTCCAGCGAATACCCAAGGATAAGCAGGGAGACCATATTATTTACGAGATGGTCGAAACCAAAATGCAAAAAGAAATGGGTAATCAGACGATAATACTGATGATTTTGTATCAGAAGCGGTTCATATAAAGCCCCCGCATTTAGCATAAATTCACTGTCATAAACGGAGCCGGAAAATTCTACATAGGCGTACACCAATACATTTATCGCCAGCAATACAAAAGTTATCAGGGGAATCTTTCTGCTTCTATTCATAGCAACCTCTTTTCATAGACGGATTTCATTATCTGTGTTATGATTGATTGTATCACAGAATAAAATTCCGGTCAATGAAGGAGACGAACGAATAGTCCATGTTAATTTCAATTTCAGCGGATTCCGCCAATTCCAAAAATATTCCCACACTACTGCAGGAAATGGGATATTCCATCCCCTGCAACTGTCATGGCGCACATCTTTGCAACGGAGCGCGCTATCCGTTTGACTGCGCCTATATTCCAAAAAGTCCTCTCACTATCGACTGGAATCCGCAGTCAAATGCCATACATGGTCTCTCATTGGAGACGCTCTCTCCCGAAGACGGCCAAGGAGATACGATGCTCATTGACATCGGCACGACAACAATTGCTTTTGCCCTGATTTCGCGAATGAGCGGGAAACTCCGCCAGCGCTCCGCCATTGAGAATCCACAGCGCCGTTTTGGCGCCGACGTCATCGCCCGCATTTCAGCTTCCTGCGGGGGAAAGAGCCAAGAGCTGCAGAGCATTCTTATTCAGGCAATTCAATCAGAAACAACCCGCCTGTGCAATAATAACAAACAAAAGAAAGAAGACATCACCTCCTGCTATATAGGTGGAAATACGACGATGATTCATCTTCTGATGGGATATGATTGTGCGCCCCTGTCGCACAGTCCGTTTATCGTAGAGCGGCACACACCGGATTCTTTCATTTATCAGCAGTGTAATGTCTTTATTTCTCCGTGGCTTTCTGCTTTTGTCGGGGGAGATATCTGCGCCGGTTTGTACGCCTGCCATATGTGGGAGACAGAAGCAACCGCTATTCTTCTTGATTTGGGAACGAACGGCGAGATTGTACTTTCCCATAATGGTGTGCAATATGTCACTTCTACCGCAGCGGGCCCCGCTTTTGAGGGCGGCAATCTCCACTGCGGCTGCGCCAGCGTAGCGGGCGCCATCAGTCAGGTCGTATTACGCCGTTTACAACCTAAACTGACTACAATAGACAACAAACTTCCGATTGGACTGTGCGGTTCCGGCGCCATCAGCGTTTGTGCCGAATTACTGCGCAAAGGATTTGTCACAAAAGACGGCGTTTTTACGGAGCAATTTCCCGCAGAGGGACTACTGCTCTCCCTGAGCGCTGCCGGAGCGAAAATTGTTTTTACGAAAGACGATTTCCGAAATATCCAGCTTGCCGTCGCCGCCATCGCCGCCGGCATAGATACTCTTCTGCACGAAGCCGGAATCACTTCCTCTGATGTTTCATCGCTGTTTCTTGGCGGTGGTTTTGGTTTTCACATTGCTGCGAAAGACTGCCGTACTCTGGGACTCTTTTCCTCACTGGATTATGAAGCCATCCAACCGCTGGGAAATTGCTGTTTACAGGGACTGTTCCGTATGGCAACGGAACAACTGCCTCTCTCTATTCCCCGTCCTGTCGTTCCCGTCAATCTTGCGGAGCATGACTATTTTCAGAAACAGTTTCTCGCGCATATGCATTTTCCGGATTCGCAATAACTATCCGTTTACAATTCTTTATTCAACTGATTTCCACCACAAACTCCGTCTCTGCCAGACAGAGAATATCCCCGTCCTGCAAACGCCTCTTGTATCCGGCAACCAGCCTTTCCCCGTTATGATAAGTTCCCTGCCGTGAATCTTCATCCTGCACATAAAAGTCATTACCCTCACAAAAAATCTGTGCATGAATCGCCTCTATGCCCGACGCCGCTATAATACCGTCGACTCTCTCTTTCTCTGCTCCCAATATAAACGGACAATGCACAATCGGTATACTTTCTATCTTTCCCTGACAGGAGATAAGACACGCTTTGGCACTCCTGCTTTCACCCTCCCAGACGACATCAGACAGACGTCTAAAAGGGCCGATTTTCCAAGCGCCGTAGCCACTAATTCCCAGAAAAAACAAACTGGTTCCGATTCCCATCGCCACATCTGTCTCCCCCGAAACCGGCTGCTGAAACCATCCAAAATACCATGCCAAAACCGTCAATAATATACCAAAAGCTGCCAACAGACCGGAAAAAACAAACGCCGCCCTCTCATTTAATTTTGGCGTTTCCGTCTGTACTATCCCTGACTGTGTTATTCTCTTTTCTTCCCTTTTCCTGTCCGTGGAAACAACGGTCTTTAGCGGCTGTTCTTCTCTCTCTTTTGCGGCGTACTCCAGTAAGATTCGCCGCGTCATGCCGACCTCTTTTGTCAGTTTATGCATTCCATATACAAAGAAAGCTAAACTCTCATCTCCCGCATTCATCGTCTGCATTACCGTTTCCAGTAAACTGCCGAAAGCCTTTACATCGCCATACGGCGACTGTTCCTGATAAATACCGTTCACCTGTCCGCTGCTGCGGTCGATATAGATATATTCTTCGTGGCAGACGACGCCATTGCCATCCAGCAAATATTCCTGTACGGTATCCGATAACATAAGAATTTCTCTTACTATGTCCTGCAATCTCTCCCTTGTTATTTCATTGCCGGACAAATAACGGGCGAGAGAAATCTTTCCCGATATGTCATAGATATAATCCTTTTGCCCGTCTATGCGAATTAATTCCATAGGAAGAAAACCCGAAATATCCTGATATCGAAACATCCGGTCAGCCAGCGTCTCTTCCCCCTCGCCACGAATTTTTAAATAATTCCCCGTTCCGTCCGTCCATACTTCCTGCTCCATCACCGGTTCCCCTTTTCTTTTAAAATATCATAATCCCACTTATACTTTACCGGATTGACAAGTTCTCTCTCCACGGCAAGCGACATATACTGCCTGCCCCCGCTAAAAAGAGATTTTATTCCCCGCAGCGAGACAGGCAAATCATACGTGGCCGTCATCTCTGCCGAGAGCACCCCTTGTTTCACTTTCACTTTCTTTATACGCATAAGCATGAGTTTATTCGCTATCGACTTCCTCACCTCATCCTGCCATTCCGATGTTCCCCCGCCGTCTCCCCTTTGAAACTTCTCCGCTAATTTCTGATTCATTTCCGATATGGCAACCATGCGGTCATGGACATATAACCCGCTATAGAGGAGCGCCATCACAACCCATATGCATATCGTTACAATAAATACTGCTTCTACTGTGTAATAACCGCCCTTTTCCACATTCCATCTCCTCAAACAATAACCACCACCCCATAGGCAATCGCAATAAAGGGAACAAAAGCAATTTTATATTGCCGTCCCACACGGCGAAAGACGATAAGCCCGAGTGAAACAAGTGAACAGAGCAGCAGGCTTATCAACAGCAGTTCCATATTTCCCGTAATGCCAAGAAGCGCTCCTGTCAGTGTGTAAACGAGCGCATCCCCCTCTCCAATCGCTCCCCGACTCACCTTGCTGACAGCAAACAAGACAACACCGACTAACATACCCGATATCCAAAACTGCCAGCAAGTCCGGTTTACAATCTGTCCGGCAATAACACAAACAAGACAAATCACTCCCGGCAAAATGGGAATCCTCTTCTTTCTCCCGTCTATAACCGCCATTGCCAATAAATATAGGCCTACAATAATTGCTAATAAAATCTCTGTCATTTATCCCATTCCCCCTTTGATACTTCTATTCATTTTTCATTGGCGCATTTCCCACAAGGTGAGCGGCCGCCTGTCTCGGACAGCGGTATCTCCCGAATATGCCGTTTTAAACCGCTGCAGGAAAGGCTCGTATGATAACGGTCGCCATAACTGGTAATCCATACCGTCATGTTATCCTCTCTTTCTTTATCAGCGCCGCACCTCTCACAAGGCTTGTATTTGCCGCCGCTTTCATTTCTCTTTTCCTGCAAATCGCTATATTGTATTTGGGAAATGCTCAGTTTCAAATAGGTACATTCCGCTGTAAGATGATACACCCTTCCGGTCTCTGTAATATAAACGATTCTCTCGTCCTGCTTTTTTTCCTGCCGCCGTTCCACTCCGGTAAAGGCGCGCGTATGCACGCGCTGTCGCATGGAAACTGCGGGAATGGCAAAGATGGAAAACGGAAGTTTCATGCGGTAAGTAACTACCAAATCAATCTCATCGTTATGTTGTAACAACTGGGAATCGGCAAAAGAAACCGTGAGACCGCTCCCTTTCATATATGCTACAAATTTTGTCTGATAATATAACGTGCTTTTTAATTTATCGCTATGTGTCGCACCATATTCTGCAGATGCCTCTCTTGCAATTCTCGTCAGCGCCCACTGTACTTCATCCTGACAGATAACCAGCTTGCCAATATAGGCAAGAAAGAGCATGGCATATAGAAAGACCGGCAGAATGAGTGAAGCTTCGACTGTCAGAGACGCCCTTCTCTTCATCTTTTCCTCCATTTCGTGTGTTCCGGAGTGAGAAAGGGTATCCTTAAACACAGTTATCCCTTTCCGTATGATGTAAAAATATTTTTTAGGTAAAATTTGGGTCATTCCCCTTTCTGTTATTTTGACGAAAGAGAATCAGAATACCCTTTCTCACTCCGGAATCGTTTAGTATCCGACGACAACTTCCTGCGTCAGCGAATAATTTTTCAGGTTCCGCCCTGACATTTTTTGTAACACCGCCAGCCGGAAAAACTGCGTGGGAAAATTCATCGTTCCCCGCACCTTTATATCATGCACACACAGTCCCAACTGAAAGTCCTTATAAGCATTTATTCTCATGTTTTGCTGAATCAAATCCATAACCCGATACAGTCGGATATCCTGTGCGGTTGACGCCAGAAACAGTAACAGATATTGCTGATAACCAAAGGAATGTTTTCCCTGTTTTTTCAGCTTTGAGGCCCGCCCCACAATCGCATTGCGGTTGATTTGGAAAACCTGTAAAAAATCGGTTGTTATCTGCGACGGTTTTTTCCAGAGCGGAACCTCTTTTTGCTGTAGCAGCCCCGCAATATCTACCAGACTCTCGACAATGGCCCATGTAATGAGAATCATCGTTTTTGTCAGTGTAATCAGCGGCTGCAGTCCGGTAAACCCGACTACCGCCACAGCGGCCGCCTGCGCTTCTGCCTTTTTGGCTTTATCCTGATACAGCGCTGCGGTATTTACTACCGTCCGTATTAGCAAAATACGATTTAGAACAGATTTTAAGTTATCTTCATCCGAACCTTTTCCTGCTACTACATATTCCAATCCGTAATCCAGCGCCTGCTTCCATTCTGTTATTTGATTCACAAAACTTCCAAACTTTTTTTGAATGTAACTGTCCAGACAAAATTCATCCAGCGCATATTCGCCCATATCGCCCAATACCCCGCTTAATCCTACCGTATCCGTGTCCGCAAAAGCTCCAATACGACTGTCATAATCCGCACTTTCTTCATTGCAGTCATAATATTGGGCGAACATATCGGGATTCGCTATCGACTTCTTGGATAAATCTTTCGGATTGGCGCAGACAAGATTGAGAATCCCTTTTCCCCAGCTTCCTTTTAAAGCATCTTTGGGACTGTCTGCGCCGCCGCTCTCCTGCACGCCCGTATAATCAAAAACAATCGACGTCGTATCGTAATCCTGCCAGAGAAGTTGCAAATCCTCCCTGCATTCTTCGACAGAGGCTTTTTGTAATAATTGTTCCGTTTTCTCCAATATGGATAGGTTTGCCGGCAGGCACGGCAGCGCCGCCAATATTTTCTGTATGCCGTTCTCCTCTCTTTCCTGCGTGGAAATAGCAGAAGAATACGCTGCCTGAAGCTCTTTTCCCTTTTCTATCGCTTTTTCTGTAATTTGCTTTACTCTGCTGATTTTTACTAAGAAATCCGCCTTGCCCGTTATCTTCCATGTACGCGTGCGCTCATCCACCTGCGGCTTCATCTTTTCCCATACAACAGGCTCTGTCACTGAAAAATTTTGACCTTTCTTCTCCCGCGTGGCAAAGCATTTCACAAAATCACGGCAACAAGAGACTTTACCGTTTGTAACGGAAATCCCGTCTACGAGCCGCATCAGCTCCAAAAGCTGCCTGTCCATCTTTGCCTCCTCTTTTTCTTTTTCAACGGTCTCTTCCATCCTCTTTGCCTGTTCCTCGATATTTTGCAGTTGAGAAGACTTTCCAAGCAGCTTATCGAGACTTTCTTTTGTCACCTCCCGCCCCATATAATCAGTAATCTCCTGCCGCAGCGCCGCCGCTTTGTTGTCGCCGGAATATGTTTTATCAATAACGTCAAGAGACGTCAAATGTCCCGCCAGGAAATCTTTATTGCCTTTTGCGGCGGCCTCTGTAGTATCGCCTATATATTTTGCCATTACATCCGTATAGGGAGTTCCCTCACTCTCGATAAAAAACAGTCCATACTGCTCATAGAGGGGGCGGCTGTATTCTGTCAAAAGCCCCTCCGCCGCTGTCTGCAGCGTGCGCAACACATGATTTTTGCAGACAGTATAACGCGCTGTTTCCACAAGTGTTCCCAGCAGGGCAAAGATGAGTATTGCCGTCAGGGATAAAAACACGGTTATACTGCCTTTCGAACTAGCCAAGTATCTCCCCCGAATCTTTTTCAAAATTTCTAAAGGCGTTATTTACTACAGAAGTAATTTTCCCTTTAAATATTAAGACCAGAGCAATCAGAATAACTAAGATTAAAATAATTTCCACTACGCCTATCGCCGTTTCCTCACGCCAGAAATTCTGCAATTCTTTCATTGTACATCCCTCCTTTACATTGTCATAAACGCAGGAACCATTATAACCGCCATAACGATTCCCAACATTAACATCATGGGAAATAACATTTTTGTTCCCGCTTTTTCGCCGAGCTGCAACGCCCGTTCCTTTCTCTGTTCCAACGCCTCCAGCGCCTCATTTTCCAATAAAGTCAATATGCCATCCGCTCCTTTCTTTAAATTTTGTGTCATTACCGTAGAAAAGCGGAGATAGGGAAGAAGACGGCACCGCCTGCCGAAACCCTCCAGCGCCTTTGTCTCCGACACCCCGTCTTTCATTTCCTGCGCCATAACACACATTTCCTCATAGACATACCGCTTCCTCCCGCCCGCCGCCCTCTCCCTCTCATATTCATCTGTCAGACGCTCCACCACTTTCCGCACCGTCAGTCCTGCCCCCAAAAGAAGCATAAACCGGTTTACCAAACCCGAATGCTCCATAAGAAGCTCCTCCTCCCTGTCTGCCATTTCTTTCTTTTCCTGCCGGCGCCATATTATGGGGAGCAGTATAATAAATCCCAGCACCAAATAAACCAACGCAAAACTTCTTTCTTCCCGTTCCATGGCATAGCGAAGACTGATATCCCCGATTTTTTCAGGGAGGGTAATCGCTTTTTCTTCTTTGTTCTGTTCTCCTGCCTGCAGCAAAACTTTTTTTACTTCGCGAATCGACAATTCTTCGCTTGTGTACTCTTTGGGAAGCAGATGTAGAGGATAATAAAAAGTTTCTTTCCAGTTTTTCCAAGACGCCTTTGCCATCAGCTCCGTATCCACCCCCTCTTTCGGTATTTTTTCATAGAGAGGTTCACCTTTTTCCGTGAGATACGCCCCGTCCGCTACCCATTGAATCTCGATATCCGTATTCGGTACGCTTTTCGGTAAAACAAGATTTTGACTTACCTTTTTTAACGACTCGTTGCCGCCTGCCAATCGACTCTCTACATACTTCCTTGTTTGCTCTGTCAGCTCCTCCCTCTCTTTCTTTGTAAATTGTCTGGACTTTACCGGAAGCGTTATCTTTTGCTGCCAGTTTGCGGATTTTGACTGCCCCTCGACAAATATGTCCATGTCCGTATCCTCTTCCTGCCTCGCCAACTGATTGCCGGATAATGGCGGTTCTTCCGTCTTCTGAAAACAACAGTAGAGAATAGAAGCGACCAGACAGAGCAGTAAAAACAGTAACAATTGTATGCGCTTTTTCCAGACGGAGCGGAAAACCTGTTCCGCATTTTCTCTTACATGAACGCGCGCCATATAGTCATCCGACTGCATATACTTTGTCAATATTTTTCTTTCACGTTATCCCTCCCCTAACACCTGATATTCATAATGCGCCGAATCCATATTACACCCGCCAGATAAATGAGCAGGGCGGCGCTCATAAAAACTACTCCCATTGGATTGCCATAGAGCGGAGATAAAAAGTCAGGAGAACCGATTTGCAAATAGAGGATAATGCATAAGGGGATCACCATCATACAAGTTGCCTCCATCTTCTTTCCCGCAATCATCGTCTGAATTTCTCTCTGGATTTCTATTTTCTCCGTTATGTTATCTGCCGTTCTTTTCATAATGCGGATTAGATTCCCGCCGCTTCGGCGCGCCGTTGCATAAATCTGTGCAAATGTCACAATATCTTCAACGCCGCTCCGTCTCCCCAAATCCAGCAGAAGTTCATCCAACGTATGCTGCAATTGCAGTTTTTTCTTGATTTCGGACAATTCCCGAATCATTTCCGTCTCCCCGTCCTGCAACAACAGCATATCATGGTAAGCTTCCGTTATGGCATTTTCCATGGAGTATCCTGCTGCTAAAGCGGCAATCATACTTTCCATAGCATCTTTAAACTCCACCATAAGCGACCATCTCTGACGCTCTGCTAATACCCGTTTCCGATATTTCGGATAGAGCGCCCCTCCAGTCAATCCAGTGGCAAGGCACAAAAGCCAATTGTGATAGAAAAGATAGCTTAGTATAACGCCCGCCGCCATTCCAATAAAACTGTTGCGGAGCCACTCTCTCCACGTATAGCGATAAATATTGTAATCTTTCACGTTCCTCTCATCTCCCCGCTTATCAAATCAATTCCCGCCCTCTGGCATTTTTCTACCGCCTGCAGCTCCCTGTCCGTCTTTTCCAGTCTTCCTATTACTTTTCCGTTCCTCTCCCCCCGTTCACAAAACCGATATAGAGGCCGCAGACATATTTTCCCATTTACCACATCGCCAACTTCACTTACTTCCAGCACCTTTCGAGATTTATCCCGTAAGCGTCCCAGATGTACAACGATATCAATGCCGGATGCAATCTGCTGCCGAATGGCCGCTAACGGAATGTCAAGTCCCATAAGAACAAGTGTCTCCAAGCGGTTCAACATATCCGCCGGACTGTTGGCATGTCCGGTAGAAAGGCTGCCGTCGTGCCCCGTATTCATTGCAGTCAAAAGGTCAATGGCCGCCGTATCGCGAATCTCTCCGACGATTATCCTGTCCGGCCGCATACGCAGCGCGCTTTTGACCAAATCCCGAATTGTCACCTGATTCTTTCCCTCTACATTGGCATTTCTTGCCTCCAGACGGACAAGATTTTGTATGTTCTGAATTTGCAGTTCTGCCGAATCTTCTATTGTTATGACCCGCTCCGCTGACGGAATATAATTTGAGAGAATATTTAAAAACGTCGTCTTCCCCGCGCCGGTTCCTCCCGATATAAAAATATTGTATTTCGCCTGCACGAGCTTTCGCAAAAATTCCTCTACTTCTTCGGTTACTGCCCCCATACGGATAAGTCTTTCCATTGTCATTGCTTCCTTTGGAAACTTGCGGATGGTAATGACAGGCCCCTCTATGGCAATCGGAGGTACGACAATATTGACGCGGGAACCATCTTCTAATCTGGCATCTAAAATCGGATTCGATTCATTGACGAGACGATTTCCAGACGAGGCAATCTGCTGCGCAATATCTTCCAGACGCTGGCGGTTCTCAAACCGGTATCCGGTTTCCGTAAGGTTTCCCTCCTTTTCCACAAAAATATGCTCCGCACCATTTACCATGATTTCCGTCACCTCTTCATCATCCAGCAAATCCTGTAATACGTCCATCCGCCGCAGAGCATTGAACACCATATGACGTAACTGCTTTTTCTCTTCCAGACGAAGATACCCGTCCTGCTGCATACCCTGAATCTCCTCTTCAATAAGGGTAAGAAGCTCGTTATCCTCTAATTCCACCCCCACCGGCACTTTTTTAAGCACATTCTCTTTTAGCAGACTACGTCTCTCCCTCAAAGCCCTCCAGACAGTACACATCTTCTTCCTCCTCTTGCTCCTGATAAAGTATCGCTTCTATCTTTGACATGAATTGCTTATTCTCTGTCATTTCTTCCCACGATTCATCTAGCATCATCGTTTCCCATTCCTGCCATTCATCCGGTATCGCACATCGGTGAATTTGCCGCAGCAATTCTTTTCTCTTTTCCATCCGGCAGTACTGTTCCCATACATGGAAACGGATGTCGCCTAATATTCCTTTCTGGTTAAAAAGCAGGATTTTATCGCCAAGACTCAGTAAATCGAGCGTATGCTCTGTCAGGCAACCAAGCTCTACCACAATAGAATCATAACCGCAATCGCTCCGCAGACGGTGAAACATCTGCTGCCAGTCTTCTTTTGTGCTGTCAAACAAATCTTTGTAGTGATGGAACGGCGGCAGTAAGTACGCTTTTCCGAGCGCTTTCCTCACCTCTTTTTCCCGTCGGATAAATTCCCTGTCTTCCGAGATAAATAACAGCTCCCCTGCTCCCGCCAGTTGAAAATCCGGTTTTTCACAAAGAGTTTCCCCAAACCATACTGGAAATTCCGTGAGATTTACATACAGGCAGTTCCCTTGCAGGGCTAAGTACTGCGCCGCCATTACGGCTGCTGCTGTCAAACCAATGCCATCCGTTGAAAAAAGAAACCATATCCCCCCGCTGTGTGCCGCACTATCCGATAATGGCTCATGTGGCTTCTTTTCCTCGATTCCAAGTTTTGCAATCAATTCTCTGTACAGACTCTCCGCTTTCTGATACTGATAAACACTTTTCCATTCATCACTGCGCTGTGCCGACAGATAAATGATTTCTCTTTTTTCTTCTTTTACCGCCATTTCCCTATCTGTCAAGACGACAATTCTCTGTGTCTGCGTTCCTGCCCGATTCCAGAGCATTCTCTCATCGGTTACTAATTCCGGATGTAAAAAACTGTTTTTCTTTCCGAGCAGAAAGCGCAGCAATCGGCGTCCATAGTCCTCTTCCCTCACATATAAGAGTAAAATAACTTCCAAGTGTCAACCACCTCCCTGATGACTGTACAGACACCATAATGTCGATATTGATATGGCAATTACAAATGGAATCACTCCCTCGTCGCCCTCCTGCTGCCAGTCGTAATAGGGTTCCGGACGACGGTTTTTCATACACTTAACGATATAGCGCCAAAGTTTCAGAAAACGCTGTTTTCCATTGCGATACCGCAACATTTTAAAGACTGACATACCTGCACCGACAACGATGGCGCCTGCCATAATACGCAGCAGCATGGAAACCCCGACAAAACTCCCGATAACGGAAAGCAATTTACTATCACCGGCTCCGAGCATGCGGCAGCAATATAGTACATAACATAGAATAAATGGAATGATAATTCCTGAGAACCAAAGAACAAGGCCATAAAAACTTTGTTCTTCCCAATGTGTGATTAAACTGATAATAAGAGCGGCTCCACAAAGCGCATTCGGCACTTTGTACTGCCATAAATCAAAAAGAGAAGCTAATACGAGAACAGGAAACAGTATCCCGTATTCGAAAATCAATCTCACCCCTTTCGTGTGATTTGAATAACAAATTATCACAGCGGTATTTTTTTGTCAACAACTTTTTTTTGCGTATAACGCCACTTAAAATGAATAGTTTTGCCGCTTGAGACTATACTTATAATAAACAGATTGCAATACAACTTTTTCCGCAAAAGCATTTAGGAGTTCGAGAAAAATTTGGGAATGGAGGTTTTTATGAAACAAAAAAAAGACCCTGCCAGTTTGGCAAAAGCCAAACTAATGCAGGAAATAGAAGATTTACAACAGGCGCTGGAAACAGCCAATTCCAATTTTGAAAATGTCTGCGACCCCGATTTGATTGATAGCTATATTTATGAAATAAACGCCTTATCGTTTCGCTACAAATACCTCTTACGCCAAGTGCAGGACAAACGTGCGTAACCCGCCAAAAAAATTTTTAACAGCCTGACGGTACGATACATCACCACTTACTAAGCCTGAAATCCACGGTTAGTATCTACTTCGACACCAATAGTTTCATTCAGAGTTCCCCGTCCATAAGTAAGACCGGCATAAATTGTCTGAACATTTTGCATAACCGCTTCCGAATCATCCTGTTTTGCCACTTCCTGAAACGACGGCAGCAATTTTTCAAATATGTCGGAAGCGTGGTCAAAAAGTTCCGGTTGGCGCATGGCTATCCCATGACACAATTCATGGTAGGCAAAGATATAGAGCTGGCGCAAATAGTGGGAAATTCCATATTGCATATCCAGACTGCCCATCAATTCGGTAATCAGACTGCGGGCGCGGGAGATTTCCAACCGCGCCTCTTCTATCTGCTCTTCTGCCAGACAGCGTTTTCCTTCTGCAATACTCGCCAATACCGCCTCATAGATAACAACGACTAATTCACTCCGGTTTGCCTGCGTCACCCGTGCGGCAAACTCCTGTAATTTACTTTTCTCCATCCGGCTCTCCCCCTATCAGCCCTGAAGCAGCTGCAAAATCGTCTGCGGCTGGTTATTGGCCTGCGCCAGCATGGAAGTTCCTGCCTGTACCAGCACACTGTACTGCGTATATTTCGTCATTTCCTCCGACATATCAACATCTTCAATACGGGAGCAGGCTTCTGTCAAATTCTCCGCCGTCAAATCCAGACTGGTAATGGCAGAGTCCAGACGGTTCTGATAAGCTCCCAGTTTGGAGCGTATCGCCGATACCTCATCAACTGCGTCGTTAAACGCTGTAATAGCGGCCGATGCTCCTTCGTGAGTACATACATTACAATTTTCTACTGCCAGTACTTTCGTATTCACCGCCGGAATTGACAAATCAATCGTCTGTCCCTCGTTAGCGCCAATCTGTACAGAAATATATCCGGCATCCAGCATCGTAACCGTTGCGTCGGAAGGCGCTGTTGCATTCGCCACATCAAACACCATGCGGAATCCGTCGCGGTCGGAAATCTCCATGCGGGCGCCATCGACAAAGACCGTTGCCGTATTCGAAAAGCCGGAAGCCGTATCTAGCGTAACCGACGCATCCGTACCCTTTGTGGCCGTGACACCATTGATACCAAGTTTCTGCGCCAAATCTGCATTGTCCGTTGTAATTTTAATCTCCTGTGAGGAGCCATATAATACGGAAGTGAAAGAGAGATTTGTTGCCTGTGATAACTCACATTCCGTTCCTGCAGCATTTACCGGCGCCACATCTATATTCATCATCTCACAATAATCCCGAATGTTGGCATAGACTTCTTCGTACGTCATACCCTCTTTAATTTCAATGGTTTCTCCATTAATCTGTATCTTCCCTGCCGCTGCTTTTGTCACTTCTTCCGCAGGTGTAAAATTAATCGCGCCCGTCACTGCCGTAGCCTGTGTCGCCGCACTATTTATCGTAAATTCATAGGACGTAAGCGGTACGTCGTCGCTTGCCATAATCAACTTGACTCCCACGTTGGAAGAAGATGACTGACGGCAGCAGGAGCCGTCCAGCACGCTCATCGTATTATACTCCGTCTGCTCGGAAAGACGGTCAATTTCCGCCCGTAAAGAATCAATCTCGTTTTGTATTGATTTCTTGTCATCAATCGTATTCGTTTCGTTTGCCGCCTGAACCGACAACTCGCGGCAACGCTGTAACATATTTTCAATCTCAGCCATCGCTCCCTCTGTCGTCTGGATAAAAGAAACGCCGTCCGAACCATTTTGGGAAGCTCTCTGCAAGCCGCGTATCTGCGCTTTCATCTTTTGGGAAATCGCCATACCGGCAGCGTCGTCCGCCGCCTTTGTAATCCGGTATCCGGAAGATAATTTCGCCGTACTGGCAGTCAGGTTACTCTGTACGCTGTTCAAGTTAAAATTCGCACGAAGTGCGGTTACATTTGTATTAATTTTCATGCTGCATCGTCCTTTCTACTCATCGCAATAATAAATGTTTTGGCAATTCGGTACAAGTCTGTATTTTTTGCACCCTCTGCTCTATCTCCAATAAGAAGAGAATCCCGGCTGCCAGCAATCAGGCTATTACCATCCATTGTAAATCCGCGCTCTTCCAAATCCTTTTCAAATTCATCCATACGTGTCTGACAATTTGCTACCTGCTCTTTGTCCGCAACCGTCACGAAGCCTTTTATACGGTTGCCGCTCAATTTGAAACTTGCCTGCAAACGGCCAAATTCAAACGATTCCATGACAATCTCCACCGTGCCTTTCTTTTGGGAGGCATCTGACTGAACAGTGACATTACAAGTTGTCACACCCTGTTCCGTAATTACCGGAACTTCGTACATCTGATAATTCCTCAGCTTTCCGTAAAAGGAAATGCGATTGTTCATCATCGCCATGCTGTGAATATCCACATACTCTATATCGTCCTTTTCACGGACTTTCGCAAGCGCTTCTTCGTGTCTTTTATCCAGCGCTTCGTAAACTTCATCCAACTGCTCCGGCTGCTCCATGGCCTCTAAGATTTCCCCGCTGTCTTCCGGTTCCCAGTAGGTAGTAAAATCTTTGTTCCCCTGTTTGAGGAAATTTTGCGCCAATTGCAGATTTGCCATTGTGTCCGGCAAATCAAGCTGTGCCAGAAACTGTTTTACCTGCTCCTGCGCACCGGAAAGCGTCTCCTGCCACTCGCTTACCATCTGCTGGTAGTATTCCGCTTCCTCTCCAACGCTACTCCGGCTCAGTTCCAGCAACTGCTCTAACGTCATGTCTTCTTCCGCATATTCGCGCAGTACTTCCGGCGACAGGCATTCCCGTAACTGTCTCGCAACCTGTTTCCGGTATGCGGACTGAATTTGTTCGGAAATAGACGTACTGTTGGCAATCGTCTGTTCTAACCCGCCAAAATCGTCGTCTATCTGCACATCCATTCCCGAATCTCTTCGGGTGCGCACAGCGGAGAGTAGCGATTGCAGCGACAATTCCCGCCCCTCTTTCATTAACTGGCCGGCAGCCGCGCCATCGCTCTTTTCTATCTTATCTAACAGGCGGTACACGCCTATCATTGTTTCCCGCTCTTCCGGCGTAATTGCTTTCTGGTGCTCCAGCTTCCATATATATTTGGAAAAAGCAATATCCTCTGCTCCTGTCTCTTCTAAAATCGTCTGCGCCTCTGCTCCTAACTCATCTAACGATATTTCCAGCGGATTAATTCCGCGCCGTATGAGTTCTGCCACGACCGGAGGCTTCATCGTCTCCATCAGCGATGTAATCCGTGTGTCGTATTCTTTCATGCGCACAATATTTTCTTCGGTCAGAGGTATCTGATTATACGCCAGACTTCTGACGGCGCGCTGGTTCTGCGCCGTACATTCCATATTCAAATCAAGGAGAATACTGTCTACATTTGTAAATGCTTTCTGTATCGAATCCCCGAGGTCTCTGCGCACTTCCGTGCCAACCGCCTCATAGCTCTGTTCGGCTCTGGCAAACGAATCCGTAAAATTGACAGCCTTTTCCGATAATTGCCGCAATGTATCCGTATCTTGTGCTTCCATTGCCTCTCCGAGAAACGGCGCCGGCGCCGCCAGCACCTGTTTTGCGGCCTGTATCGTATCGCTCATCAACTGCTTATTTTCATCGGTCACCGGTAATCCGGTCTCCTGCAGCATTGCTTCTTTCGCCTGCTGCTCCTGCACCCGCAGCTCGTCGACAATCTGTTTCAGATTGGAAATATCCAAATCAATCCCTTTTGCCGACATATTGCGCACCGCCTCAATACTCATGGAAAGGCGGATTTCTTCTAACTGACGTCGGGCGGTAATCGCTTCCGCCACGGAAATCTTTAAGAGGTTCGCCTTTTCCGGACGCACGCCATCGGCCATACTGTCGATAATTCTCGCCGTCAGAACTTCCGAATCCGTCTCTTTTAACTCTGCCAGCTTCTCACACGTTTTCACATGCTCCAGCGTCACCGGCAGGTTATTATCATAGAGCCACTTTGCCGTTTCCAGCGTCTCTTCGTCCGGCTCCACGCCATATTCTGACAGGACGTCGCGCACCTGCTCTTCCACTTCGGCAAATGTACTTTCTTCCGTAGCTGCCGCCTCTGCCTGCTCACCTTGTACGCTATACATGCTGCCACTGATATTTTCCGGCGTAACACTTAAATTCTGAGAAATAAAAAACTTCATCGAACCTTCCGAAAAAGAGTGAATCCCTGCCGCCATTTCGATGGCATGAGAAAGACGCATCATGTTTTCTGACGTGACCGGCAAACCGCTCTGCTGCATCTGTGCCTGTATTTGGGAAGAAACCTGTTCTCTGGCGGCGTTCTGTACTGCCGCCTCGTCTATCGCCTCTGCTTCTTCTCTTTCCCTGTCCACCTGATGCTCAATAGCGTCTTCCTTTTCACGCCGCTCCTGCTTGATACGGCTAATCGCTCTATCCAGTTGGGATGAAGTATATTCTTCTAACGGAGTACCCTCATCGGATACTGCCTTCGCGTCTTCCCCAGTCGTACAGCGGCTGATAAAATCAGCCGGAGACATTTGAGAATCCGTCGGCAGCACAACTTCCTGTTCCTTGTATTGTCTGGCTTCTGCCTCCGTATATACACTTGTTGCATTTCCCGCCTCTTTATGTACGAGACCATCCATAGTCACTCCCCTGTTCACACGGGAGATATCGCCGTCCTTGGCGTTCGGTACAGATACCCCGATATTTTTCATCGCGTCGGTATCCTGCAAGGTAAGGGAAATCTTATTTGATTCAATCACCATAGATTTCACACTCACTTTCCAATCCTTATACCTATATGTCGGACGAAAGTGTAAAAATCTTTAGTTCTCCGCATATTCCTCCAATAAGCTCGAATCCAATTTAATGCGGTTATCCATCGTTTTCATTACATCGGCTATCTGCAACTCGTCTTTTACTGATGGAAGAGACAAATCGTGCAGTGTATTGTCGCGGAAATTTAAAACAACCGGTTCAAAAATATTATCGTCGTTGCCACGGATTACCAATCCCTTTTCTCCATTGGAAAGTTCCACGCAGACGCCCGGATATAAAATATTAATCGCTTTTATCAGGGCATTGACTACCGTGCGGTTATACCGCTTTTCGTCCGCCAGCAGCGCGCGAATCGCCTTTACTTCGGAAGTTGGCTCCTCACTTGATTTCATGGCCGTCATCCGGTCGTACGCATCGGACACATAAAGAATATTGGCATTTATATTACTCAATAATGCTTCCGAATTTTCTTCCGTTTCGGCATTCGTATAAATCTCCTGCATCTGGGTAATCAGGCGCATGATATCCTCGTCCAAATCACCATAATTTTTCAGGATTTCCAGCGTATTGTTTTTAATCGCTTCTTTCACATCCGGCTCCAGCTCTTCGTCGTCAACGTCTTTCATCTTAAGCGCACCGATATCGTGCAGAACCGCCGCCTTTACAAGCGTATTAATCCGTCCGAGGGAAAAGCCCATCTGTCCGGCGATAATCGCTGATAAAATGGCAACGTTAAGGACATGCTTGTACACGTAATCCTCGCCGCTGCGCAAGTTCTGAACAAAATTAATCTTGTGGTCAAGTCCGCCGTAATTTTTAATAATCAGGCTGCACAGCCAGTCCAATCCTTTGTCCTTTTTTCCTGCGCTGATTAAATCCAAGTCTTCCCGAATACTAAATACCGACATTGTCTGGAAGCGCTCGAAGTTTATATCATCCTCTGTCATCGGCGGCACCGGCTCTGCCGGCTCCAAAATATACAATCCCAGCAGCCGGAAATTTTTAATACCGTAAATCGCCTGCATCGTCAGCTTTGTATCACGGTCATACAACAATACCCCATTCTTATTATAAATCGGTTTGCCCAACCGCATTCCCACCTTAAGGTCATCTACCTTTACAAATAACATCAAACTACCTCCTCGACTTATTTCCGTCACAAAAATATGGCAAAATACCTTTTGACCCAAACATCATTTAACTATATAATATCAGTAAACCATTAATGTTGCAATATTTTTATATAAACATCTTATTATGTTTTGCGGAGGATTTTACTATGCACCACTTTTTATCGCTATTTGTCCCTCTTGTCCTGATACTCTCTCTCTGCCATCCGCCCGCTTTTGTCCAAGCAGAAGAAGCAGCGGATGATATGACGCTTCCCTACGCAGACGGGGAAGTAATCGTTACGTTGGATAATACTTCCGGTTCTGCGCTGACGATTCCCGGCCGGAATACGTCCGATTGCGAAATTGAGGTAGAAGAATCATGGGACTTCGGAGATATCTGCATCTCGGAGGTTCATTCCGACGAAATGTCTACGGAGCAGCTAATAGATACTCTGGAAGAGGAAAAATCCGTCGTTTCTGTCGAACCTAATTTCGTCCGCAAAAAGCTTTCTACCAACGATTCTTACCGCCCATTTCAGTGGTATCTGAACGGAGAGGGTTCGTTTCGGGTGAACAGTTCCGGTATACAGGAGAAAGAACTGCCGGCGGCCGCAAACGGAAGCGCTCCCATTGTCGCTGTCGTTGATACCGGCATTGATTACCGGCATGAAGATTTGAGAAACCATATGTGGATAAATCCATATTCCACTCTGCAAGGCATTTACGGGTACGATTTTGCCGATGACGATGACGACCCTATGGATGAAGACGAGGACGGACACGGTACACACTGTGCCGGCACTATAAGCGCCATGCGGAACAATGCGCTGGGAATCGCCGGACTTAGCGATGCCCGCCTGATGGCATTGAAAGTGTTTGATGAAAATGGCGAAGCGAAAGACAGCGATATTATTTCTGCCTTTTCTTATCTTTATAAAGCGCAGATGCTTGGCGCCAATATTGCGGCCGTTAATTGCTCATGGGGCGGCGGCGGAAGAACTCCTGCCGCCGAAAAGGTACTGATAGAAAAAATCGGCAGCAATGGCAGCCTGTTTATTTTTGCCGCCGGCAATGATGGAATCAATCACGATTTGATTGGCGGAAAAAATACCTGTCCTTACGATATTGACAGCGACTATGTGATTACGGTCGGCGCATCCGGCTTTAACGATAACCTAACCTCCTATTCCGATTACGGAAAAACGACTGTGGATTTATTTGCGCCGGGGGAGATGATGGTTTCTACTGTCAATCAGGATTGTTTTACTCCGTTTCTGTATACAAAGGAGCAGAGAGACCGCCTGTGCTCCTATTTTTCTTCTTATGACACAAACGAAACGATTCTCTATACTGCTCCGGAAGCAGGAAAACCAAGCGACAATCTTAATTATAAAAAGAAAGAATATTCGGACGCAGACTTTTTCGGGGCGGATGACAGCGGCTCCCTCTGCCTTTCTCTGGACAGCACTACGCCTGCCGCCAGTTGTTCGCTGTATATGGATGTGACGGATTTACATCTTGACACAAAAAAATCCTATTATGTATCTTACGAGATGGGTTTGGAAGAAGAGGGGGGTATCTCATGGGACCACTATTTTTCCTATCGCAATAGCAAGAGTTTCCATACCTATCGGGGGCGCACTTATCTGCTCATTGTCTCATTGAGCGGTGATTTCCGTTCCTCCAGAAAAATGTATTTTGATAATCCTGCGGTTTCCGTACCGATTACTTCCAGTGTATCTTTTGGTAAATATAACGCCCTGAGCGGCACTTCAATGGCAGCTCCGACCGTTACTGCGGCAGCGGCGCTTTTATACGCCATGTACCCATCCGACACGGCCGCGCAGCGTAAGTCACGGCTTATGCACTGCACCCGCGCGACAGAGAACCTGACTGCTTACTGCAAGACGGGCGCCGTTCTGGATTTAAGCAAATTGTCTTCTGCCACTTATGACGCCTCGCTTTTGTCAAAGCCGCAGGAACAGACTCCCGTCATTAATAAAAAGGAAACTTCCAAACCGAAAAAGGTTGCTGTCAAAAAGATTAAATTAAATAAGAAAAAGGCAACGCTGCGGTACGGCAAAAAACTAAAATTAAAGGCGACAGTCTCTCCTGCCAACGCCACGAATAAGAAAATTAAGTGGAGCGTATCCAAAAAGAAATATGCCTCCGTATCCAAAAAAGGAGTTGTGAAAGCGAAAAAACGGGGCATTGGCCACCGTGTAAAAATATACGCCAAAGTAAAGGACGGTTCTTCCAAAAAGGCCGTCTGCACAGTAAAATTAAAGCGCAAATGACAGGGAGGGGATAGATTTTATGGCAGGCCGCATTTTATTAGTTGATGACGAAGAAGAAATCTGCACACTGCTGTCAGTATATTTAAAGAATGAAAATTTCGAAGTAGTAACTTTTAGTACGGGAAAAGAGGCTCTTGATTATTTAGAAGACCATGAAGTTGATTTGGCGGTTTTGGACGTTATGCTGCCGGATATGGATGGCTTCAGCATTTGCCAGAAGATACGGGAAACTAAATATTTCCCCATTATAATGCTGACCGCGAAAAATGAAGAAATAGACATCTTAAACGGATTGACACTCGGTGCGGATGACTATATTACGAAACCTTTTAAATCAATGGAAGTAATGGCGCGTATCCGCACACAATTGCGTCGTTATAAAACATATGACCAGCAGGGAATTGTTTCCGAAAAAGAAGAAATTGATATTCGCGGACTGTATATTAACGGACTGACACATAAGGCCTCCCTTTACGGAGACGCATTAGAATTGACGCCGATTGAATTTTCCATTCTTTTTTATCTAGCAAAGAGACAGGGACAGGTTGTGTCGTCGGAAGAGTTATTTGAAGCTGTCTGGAAAGAGAAATATTACGACCAGAACAATACGGTAATGACACATATTGGCCGCTTACGTGAAAAAATGAAAGAATCGGCGAAAAAGCCTACATTTATAAAAACAGTATGGGGAGTGGGGTATACAATTGAATAGTATAAATGAAATAAAATACCGAAATACAAAATTTAAGTTACTAATCTACGTGTTTATCTGGATTTTGCTGTGCGTGTGCGGCTATCTGTCTAAACTTTATCTGTCTACGTTTGTCTGGTACTCGTGGGAGCCGGTTTATCCGTATCTGCATCTTCTCAAAGAAAATCTTGCCGCCATAATGCTTGGTATTTTTGCTCTCGGCATTTTTGCCATTTTGTGGCACGACTACCGGCAGATGAAAAATCTGGTGACAAAGGAACGGGAAGCGGCTCTAAAATTAGCGGCGCAGTCGGAACAGCGGAAAAATGATTTAGTCGTCTATCTGGCACATGATTTAAAGACGCCTCTGACTTCTGTACTCGGTTATCTTGAGTTATTGCAGAAAACTCCGGAGCTGCCTGAGGAAACTAAGCTCAAATATATGCAGACAGCATACGCAAAAGCGGAGCGTCTGGAAGATTTGCTCAACGAATTTTTTGAGATAACGAGATATAATCTGACACAGATTGTATTGGAGAAATCGAAGATTAATATGACAAGAATGCTGGAGCAATTGATTTTTGAATTTCGGCCAATGCTTCAAGAGCGCGATTTATCGTGCGAGCTGACGGCAGAAAAGGATTGTCCTTTTTTCTGCGATGCAAACCGTATCCAGCGGGTTTTTGACAATCTGCTAAAAAATGCCATACACTATTCTTTTTCCGGTTCTACGATTACTATTAATGTGAGTTTGAGAGAGAGGGAAATTGTCATCACCTTTACAAACGAGGGAAATACGATTCCACCGGAAAAACTCTCCCACATTTTTGAGCAATTTTATCGTTTGGACAGCGCCCGCAGAACAAAGACCGGGGGCGCCGGCGTCGGTCTGGCGATTGCCAAGGAAATTGTGAAACTACACGGGGGATTGATTACAGCGGCAAGTGAAAATAACCGTATTTGTTTTCAAGTCATATTACCGATTTTATCATCGTGAGAAAATCGTGAGAAATTTGTTATAAAAAGAAAAAAACTTCCATTCTTTCTTTTGTTATGATGACAATATCAAAGGACAAAAGAATATGTATCAGAATGGAGGTTTTTTTATGGTACCAGACAAAAGATATTACAGGCGCCGCATCCGAAAGAGAAGAAACATAACTGCCGCATGGATTTTCTTTACTACCTGTTTTCTACTTACTCTTATAGGACTCTTTTTTACTTTGAGTAATTTAGATAAACAGCATTCTTCCCAATACTCATCTCAGGCAGAGTCCGGCTTATCCAAAACTGATTTAACGAAACTGACAGAGGAAGAGCGGAATGGAAAGGAGCCGCTTTTTTTACAGACCGATGAGCGCTGGAAAGATGTAACATATGGAAGCAGTACGATTGCAAAGTCTGGATGCGGCCCTGCCTGTCTCGCTATGGTTGTCGCTGCGCTGACAGGCAATTGCGAAATAACGCCGCCTGAAGTAGCAAAATACAGCGAAAAAAACGACTACTTTGTCGAGGGACTCGGGACCAGATGGCAGCTAATACCGAAAGGAAGCGAATACTATGATTTGCATGTTAGCGAACTGCCTCTTGTTGAAAAACGCCTGTATCAAACGCTGGACGAGGGCGGCAAAATAATATGTGCCATGGGGCCGGGAGATTTCACTGCCGAGGGGCATTATATTGAATTGTATGGGTATGATGAATCGGGATTTCAAATACACGACCCGAATTCGTTAGAGCGGAGTAGGAAGTCTTGGAAATATAGTGAGTTTTATACACAGATAAAAAATTTGTGGGGAATCTGGCGCAAATGATAAAACAGTACGCAAAAAAGGGGATGACTAAACATCCCCTTTTTAAAATACTCTTTTACTCAGACAAAAACTTTTCAAGCAACCGAAGTAATTCTTTGACATTAAGCGGTTTTGCCGTATGAGCGTTCATACCGCAATTGATACAGTGCTGCACGTCGTCGGAAAAGGCATCGGCCGTCATCGCAATAATCGGTAAATCTTTATCCGGCCTATCCAATGCACGAATATTCTCTGTTGCCTCATATCCGTTCATAATCGGCATACGGATATCCATGAGGATAGCATCATAAAATCCGACTTCTGACGCCTCAAATTTTTCGACGCACTCTTTTCCGTTTACCGCCCGCTCAAGCACCAAATCTACAGAGGATAAAATCTCTTCCGCAATTTCCCAGTTTAAGTCAATATCCTCTGCGAGAAGAATATGTTTTCCTTTAAAGTCAATCGTAGGCGCCTCCGGCTTTTCGGCCTCTTGCTTCTGACCCTCAACATACTGTATCAGTCTCTCATATAAGGTCGACTTAAACAGCGGTTTTGATATAAAGCCCTCAATATCTACCAGACCTGCTTCCTCTTCGATTTCATGCCATGCATAGGCAGAAATGAGAAATACCGGTATCTTAACACCAACTCTTTCACGAATTTTGCGTATCGTTTCCATGCCGCTCATCTTTGGCATCTTCCAGTCGATAAGAACAAACTGATAATCATCATTTCTCTTATGATGCTCTTCTATCATCTCCACGCCCTGCTGGCCATCCTGCGTCCAGTCCGCGTGCACTCCCAGCTCTTCCAAATTGGCAACCGCACTCAGACATAACTGCTCATTATCATCAATGACAAGGATGTTCCATTGCGGAAGCTTCATATCCTTTTCTTCTACCTGCGCCTTTTCTAAATCAAGGACAATATGAAATTCACTTCCTTTGCCGAGCTCGCTTGTCAACTGAATGCTTCCATCCATAATGTCCACAATCGCCTTTGTAATCGCCATGCCAAGACCCGTTCCGGTAATTTCCTGAACCTGTTTCGATTCATCTCTGGTGAAAGAATCCCATATTTTCTTCTGGAACTCCTCGGACATTCCTATTCCGCTATCCTTTACGATAAAGTGGGTTCTGACATATTTATCCCCTTTCGGTGATTCTTCCTGATACAGATGAACATCTATTCTTCCACTCTCCATCGTAAATTTAACGGCATTCGATAAAAGATTAAGTAAAATCTGATTCAAACGCACGCTGTCACAATTTACATTTTCTGTCTGAATCTGCTCAATAAATATATCAAAATATTGATTTCTCTTTTTCAGTTGTGGCTGCATAATATTTATAATATCATCCATCGTTTCTCTCAACGAAATCTGATTATAATTCAAGGTCAGCTTGCCGCTCTCAATCTTCGACATATCCAATACGTCATTGATTAGGCCAAGCAAATGCTTACTTGACAGCTTCACTTTTTTCAGACAATCCTCTACTTTCATGGAATCATCAATATTTTTCAGCGCTATCTCCGTCATTCCGACGATGGCATTCATCGGCGTACGAATATCATGACTCATACTCGAGAGAAATTCACTCTTGGCACGATTGGCCTGCATCGCATCCTGACGGGCTTCCTCAAGTTCTCTCATTACCCGACGTGACAAACGATAATATAGCATAAAGGTAATCAGCATGACAATCAAAATAGCGAGCAATGCCCCTATTGTCAATGCAATTCGAACAAAATCCAAATCCGTTAATCGATTATCCAAAACACCGCTTGGCATAACAGAAATTAAGTACCAATCTACATCCGGTGATATCGGCGAACAAAAAATATGCTGACGTTTACCATCAATTAACAGTACTGTAGAATAAGGTTCATTTTTCCCCATTGCTTCTTTCATCGCATTTATATAACTTTGTGCATTTTGGGAATTGTCCTTATCCAATATAACTTCCAAACGATGAAAATAACTCTGTCGGAATGCCTCCCCGCTGCGGATAATATAATTTCCATCCTTATCAACAATATGGGAGTAGAGCATAGCGTCCTTTTCATTCAAATAGAGGGCGTCGCTCAAATAATTTATCGGAACAGCAGCAACAATAGCGCAACTGGTACCGCCATTTTCTAACATATACTCTGCCGACTGTGCCAGCATCAAATATTTTTCTCCCTTTGAAGTCTTCCCAAGGGCAATCGCATTACCTCGTGCTTTCAGATTCTCTGTAACGGCATTAAAATCTGTTATTTCTATATCTTCTCCAAATATCTTCTCTGCACTTCCGTCGTCGTCATACAACGCTAAATAGGAAAAACTTCTTACTTCAGCGCTCAGCTTTAATTCTTCCAACATTTCTTTCCTATTGGAAATAGAAGCCGGCTTTGTGCGCTCATATATACCTTTCACCTGTTCCAGACGTAAACTCACGATTGTATTAAATTTCTGCTCCAACTGCACATTAATCTCTGACATATAAATCTCGCCGATATCGGTTATCGATTCCTCTGTTTTGTGAGACATAAAATATGTCAGGCTGACAAAAATCATCACACATATCAACACTGCTATTGTAACGCTAGACCATAAAAAGCGCTTTATCTTTTTTTCCATCTCTGCGAAACTCCTTTCAAAACTGATTTCGTACTATTTGGCGCTAATTACTATATTTCTCAATGCAATTGACTATTTTTTCCTGAACCGGAAGCAGTTGGTTCAGCTCAACTCTCGCTTCCTCCGGTTCTCCGCTGCGAAGTGAATCTACTATTTTCGTATACGACACAAAAAGCGGTGTAAGGGATAAGTTCCCTGTCACCCCTTTCAGAGCATGTGTTTTTTCTATCATATCGTCACATTCACTGTCATCAAAATCCGGTGAAATTTTACTACTATGTATCATATTGGGAAATGTACGCAGCATCTTTTCGTATAACGACGTATTATTCATAAAACGCTGCAGTCCTTCATTGACATCTACCCCGATTTCCTGCAATTCATCCAGCATACTCACGAAATCACTCTCCCTCTTTTATGCATTCGAGTTCATCGTATCATACGCAACTAAAAATGTCAATTAGGAACGACTCTGTTAAGATGAAAGAAAACAATAGAAATTAAATCTGCCGGGTTATAATTATAAAAATGAGTAAAACCAAAAATGCGGCAAAGAGAGTAAAAAAGACAAACCGGTTTTTTTTCATTTTGACCTCCGTTCTAAGGCAAACGACCTTTTCCTCCCATATTTTAACACAGCAAGCTCTCGTCTTCAAGCATTAATTTCACATTATGTGAATTTCATTTCACCAACTGGTAAATACTTGTTGATACACTAAGCGTGAAAGAAGGTGGTACTCTTGCTGAACATGGGAAAGAAGCTGAAAGAGCTTCGGATTCAGAGAAATCTAACACAAAAACAAGTCGCTGAACGCGTCGGAGTAGCCATTAGCGCTATCTCTTCCTATGAAGCAGAACTACGGTATCCTTCCTATGCGATTCTTATCAAACTGGCTACCACTTATCATGTTTCAACCGATTATCTTCTCGGTATGCCAACCGGATTCACCATTGATGTAAGCGATTTGGCAGAGGAAGACATTGCGTTGTTGTTACAGATGATAGAACGTTTAAAAAACGGGAAAAAGCAGTGAAAAGCAGAAATTTGCAATTTTACTCTCGACAGATAAAAAAAATGTGCTATACTTATAGATAGTGCAGATGTAGTTCATCGGTAGAACACCAGCTTCCCAAGCTGGGGAGGCGGGTTCGATTCCCGTCATCTGCTTCCTCATTAGGAACTGTCTTTACCGACAGTTCCTAAAATTTTTTGATTTCTTCGGATTCATCGTCACTCTTGCGAATTTCCAAAATCCGCACATAATAACGAACAGCATCGTTCACTTTAATAAGGATGCGCTCGCCCTCTTTTGCCCCGAGGAGCGCTTTCCCCATCGGTGAGTCAATACTAATCATCTGATTAAGCGCATCGCTGCGCACGGTAGTGACAATCTTATATTCCTCTTCCGTCTGGTCGTCTTCGACAAATATTTTTACCGTATCGTTTAAGCCCACTTCATTTTCACCTGAATTATCTTCGACAATCTGCGCCGTCTTTATCATCTTTTCCAAATACCGTATACGGCTCTCGTTTTCGTTTTTAAACTTTTTCGCCGCCTTGTATTCAAAATTTTCGCTTAAATCTCCATGAGCTCTCGCTTCTTTCACGTCTTCCAAGGCTTCTTTGCGGACAACAAGTTTACGATGCTCAATCTCCTTTTCCATCTTTTCTATATCTCCGCGCGTCAACTTATCGTACATCGTTTCTCCTCCATTAATTCATTTTATTTGCTGCTTCATAAAATTTTAAAATCCGTGCTCCCGCAACTCGCTCACCAGCGAGACATAATACTCCCTGACATCAAACGCATCATAGTTCTCCCGATTCAAATCTATCATATCGCCGTGGGATATCCCGCGCGTGCCTTTGACGGTGAGGTTTTCATACCGGTCTCCCCAGATAAAGGAATCCTCCCCGACCAGCCCATCATTTGGTCCGTCAAAACGCGCCACCAGCCGCGATGTAAAGTTCAGCGGAAACCGTCCTCCCCTCGGTACATTCATTTGCGAACCGACACTCTGATAATAGACATTCGGGGCATCCTCCACCTGACGGTTAAGTTCACAGCAGGCGGAGGACGTCAAATCCCTGACCGCCGCCATAAAATCTGTCTGCGGGTCTCCTAACCTTTGCAGTGTCCGGTTATAAGTATTGGCAATCGCATCCTGTTGTGACTTGGGAATTTTCTCCAGTAAATATTCGGCAAACTCACAACCCCTGTGCGGGGTATTTATCGTCGTCAGGGAAGCGACTTTATCTGCTATGCCCAGTTTGCTAATCGCATAACGGCTGTCGAGACCGCCTTTTGAGTGAGCGATAATATTAATCTTTTCCGCGCCCGTCTCCGCCAGAATTTCTTCTATCCGGCCAGCCAGATAGCGGGCGCTGTCGGCGACTGACAGCGCTGACGGCTGATTGCCATAATACACTCTGGCGCCGTTTGTCTCCAGCTCTTTGGGAATGCGCCCCCAGTAATTCATATAGCGGGTATCCCGAAAAAACACGCCGTGAACGAGAAGTATCGGATATTTCGTATGACAAATCTGCTCCTGCCGGCGCTCCTCATCCAGCCGGATTTTCGCTTCCTCGACTTTCACTTCTTTCCGCGCCTTATGAATAATTATGCCAAGCATAATAAGATGGGCAATTGGTATCAGACCTAACAGCGCCCCCAAAACGCGGAGCTTAATTCCCAACTGCACGGAAGTGGCATATACACGTATCATGCCGTTCCAGAATACAATCGCCTCCACCAGAAACGCTATCAGGCTGTGCGCAATCCAAAAGAACGGCCGCTCCCATATACCGCCAACAGGTAATCCTCCGACAAAACCGATGACGCTGAATACTACCGTAATTACCGTGGAAAAAATGAAAAGCAGCAAAAGCTGACAACCGCTCTGGCATACGCGCAGACGCATTGTATGTATTTTGCGAAGCCCATAAGCGGGAACAAACTGTATCCAAAGAAAAGCGAGAATTATCATCCCCAGCAGAACTGCCGGAACGGGCAGAAAACTGCTCAGTGCATAGCTGTTCGCCAAAAAGGCAATGATTGCTGTATATATAACAGATATAAGTATATTCACATGAACCTCCTGTCTACTCTTCTCTCACATTCATATGTTTCCCGCGTTTCCCGAGAAAAGGAATGGCAATCAACACCGCCTTGCAGACATTATCTGCAATCATACAGTACCATACGGCCTGCAAATCGAGATGCCACACGTTGACACAGAAATAAGTCAGTAAAATCCGCACGCCCCACATACTGCCCGACTCGACAAAAAAGGGATAACGGGTGCGCCCCAAACCATAATAGATGCCCTCCAGTACAATTGTCAATCCGAAAAAGGGTTCGGAGAAGGCAACAAGACGCAGCATTTTCGCTCCCAGAACGGCCACGGCGTCACTGTTTGTAAACAGAGACATCAGCGGATAGGAAACAAAGTACAAGACAATGCCGCTGACAAACATCATTGCCAACGTAATGATGACACTGAGATTTCTCGTATTCTCGAATTTCTCCTGATTGTGCTCCCCGAGGGCATTTCCTACCATCGCGGAAGTTGCTGTGCGCATTCCGGAGATGGGAATATAAAATATTGTCTCCGCCGTTACCGCAATCGAGTGGGCGGCAAAAATTGTCGTTCCCATACCGGAAACCATGCCGGCAAAAAACACATAACCGAGACAGGACACCATACTCGTTGCCAGTACCGGCACGCTGATTACCAGAGCCTCGCGCAATATCTTCTTATCAATGGCAAACTTGCGCCACGGCCACCACAGCCACGGATTTTTCCGGTAAGCGACAAACATGCCAATCCCCGAAAATACATAGGAAATTGCCGACGCCAGCGCAGCTCCCACAACGCCCCAGCCGCATATATAAATGAATACGACATTGAGTACGGCATTGATAATATTCGCTCCCATGCTAATGAGCATCGGCGTCTTTGTATTCTGTGTAGCTCGTATCGCCGCCCCCAAAATCGTACTTGAGGCACGAAACACCATGGGCAGACTGACAATGAGGAAATAGCGGGAAGCCGGCTTTTGTACCGCCTGCTCTGCCCCCATCCAAACCGGAATAAACGGAGAAAGAATGATGGATATACCGCCGATTACTACTCCACAGACAATGACAGCCAACAATGCCTGTCCGGCAATCCCCTGTGCACGCTTCTTATCCCCGCTTCCCACCGCTTTGGCAATCATGGCGAGCACCGCCACGCCAAGTGCCGATGAAAGGCTGTTCACAAGCCACGTAATCGTCGTTGTCACGCTTACTGCTGCCGTTGCCTGTTCCCCTAACTGCCCTACCATAGCCGTGTCAACATACTGGAGCAGCGTGGATAAAATCTGTTCGAGAACCGTAGGGATAGATAAGGCAACGAGCAGCTTTAACACTGCCCGTTTATCGGATGTATTCGTTGTCTGTTCGATGTCCATACTCCTCTTTTCCTACACATGAAATTTTTGCAAAAAGGCTCTTGTTCTCTCATTTTTCGGATTGTCAATGACATCTTCCGGCCGGCCCTCTTCAACAATCATGCCATCATCCATAAATATGACGCGGTCGGATATCGCTCTGGCAAACTCAATCTCATGTGTGACAATCACCATCGTCATCTTCTCAGCCGCCAGTGTCTTCAGCACGCGGAGAATTTCCGCCGTAATTTCCGGGTCAAGCGCTGACGTCGGCTCATCAAAAAACAGCATTTTAGGATTTAACGCCAGTGCGCGGGCAATTGCCACGCGCTGCTGCTGACCGCCGGACAACTCGCAGGGATAGGCTTCTTCTTTATCCTCCAGTCCCATCTTCTTTAAAAGCTGCCTCGCTTCAGCCTCAACTTCCGCACGGGGACGCTTTTGATTTTTTATCGGAGCATCTATGATATTTTTCATGACGGAAAAATGCGGAAAAAGGTTAAAATTCTGAAATACAAGTCCAAAATCCGCCTTTCCCTCCTCATTCTTTTCATAGTGGACTTCACCGGAATCCCGTTCCTCCAAATCGGTAGCACAGCGCAGCAAGGTAGATTTTCCGGAGCCGGACGGGCCGAGAAGCGACACGACTTCTCCCTCTTCCACTGCAATATTAATATCCTTTAATACTTCTCTGCCATCAAAGCTCTTCTTTATATGCTCTAAAATCATTACACTCAATCGAAATCCCTCGCTTTCTTATTGATAATAATTCAATTTCTTCTCGATGCCCTCCATGGCGAAAGCTACGACGAAATTGAAAATGTAGTAGAACAAACCTGCGATAAACAGCGGCATCAGGGAAGCCTGCGCGGCTGCTATCTGTTTTGCCATCGTAAACATTTCCGTATAGGCAATGGCAAATGCCAGCGAGGTATCTTTTACTAAAGTAATTACTTCATTAGTGACCGGCGGCAGTACCCGTTTTACCATCTGTGGGAAAATAATGCGGAAGAAAGTCTGCCGCCTGCTATAGCCCATTACCTGTGCCGCCTCACGCTGCCCGCGCGGAATACTCTGAATGCCGGCGCGGTAAATCTCGGCAAAGTACGCCGCGTAATTCAGCGAAAAGCCGATAATCACGGCATAAAACCGATACGCATACGGCGTATTCGCATGAAACAGATAATATGGCGCAAAGAAGACAACCAGCAACTGAAGCATCAGTGGTGTACCACGCATAATGGATATGTAAATCCGCGCAATCCATTGCAAAGGTCGGAACCTCGACATTCGCACAGCGGCCAGCAAAAGACCAAGCGGCATGGAAAACAGCAGGGTCAGTAAGAAGATTGCCAGTGTGGCAAGCATACCCTCCAATAACTGCCGCATTGTATTCCAGATACCGGAAGAGGCCTGTTCCGGCTGGCTCTCCGCCGCAGACTCCTCCATCACTTTATCTTCTTTACTCAGACAAATACTGTCTGTCAATTTCCACTTTTCGGCTATCTTCTCAAAAGTTCCGTCTTCCAGCATGGCAATCATCGACTTCTGCACAGTATCGCGCAGCCCGGTGTTCCCTTTTTTGAAACCAATTCCATATTCTTCTGATGACAACCGCTCCTCGAGCATCGTGAACTGTCCCTCTTTCTTTGACAACTGATACGACGCCACTCCGATATCCATGGCAATGGCGTCTACCATACCGCTTTCCAGATTCATAAATGCCGAATTGTAATCTGCCACCTGCTGCAAATCTTTCATGGACGCGCGCAGTTTTTTATTTTCATCCGTGGCGTCCTCACCCTCAAGGGCGGCTAACGCCGAAGAGTCGCTCTGCACAATAACGCGTTTCCCCGCCAAATCAGACAATTTGGCAATGCCGGAATCCGATTTCACGATGACTACCTGTGAGTTATCCACATATGGCGTCGACCATGTATACAAATCCTCGCGCCCATTCATCGTAAATCCATTCCAGATACAGGAAATTGAGCCGGAAGCCAGTTCCGCATCTTTGGAATCCCATGCAATCGGCCTTTTTACTAATTTCCATCCGTTTCTTTTGCAGACTTCCGCCGCCAAATCCAAATCGAATCCCACATACTCGCCGTTATCATCCCGATAACCGTATGGCGGAAATTCCGCGTCAAAGCCTACGATAAATTCTTCTCCTGCCTGTTTTGATACGGCAAAAAACAAGCCAACTATCAGTCCGAGCAGAAGCAGGCCAATTACGGCCCATGTCCATTGTTTCTTCCCTGTTTTTTTCACCGGATATCCTCCTCTTATTTTAGTGTATTAACAACGCCCATAAAAACAGGAAGACCTGTCTTTATCTCTATTATCGAATAGATAAACGGACGGTTCAGATAAACCTCTTTCGGCGGGCTCTGATTGGTTGGCGCCGACGACTTCGCCACCTTGACAGCCGTCACGGCAGCCGCTTTTGTCCCATACTTATCTAACTCGATATGCGTTTTATGCAAAACATTCTCAATATATACGTCTTCCTTTGTCATTCTACTAAAATCAGCATCCACAGCAAATGCTTTGGAAATCCCCAGCGCCTGTAACGCCGGCTTCATCTCCGTTTCGTAATCATACGAAAATTCCGGTATCTTCGTCAGCACTCTCTCTGAATTTTGTGACTTTATAAGACGGATAAAAGAATCCCCCGTCATGTCTTTCAGGTAATCTTCTGCGGAAATACCCTGATTTGGTAAAATTCCCACGAAAGCAAACTCTCCTCCCTCGTACAATTTCATTACTCCGGTTGCCTGAGAATCTTTTAAGTATAAGCTTTCCGTACTATTTAACATATTAACTGTATGTTTCGTGCCGTCGGCATTGGTAAAAGTATCTTTCTGAACCTGATAGGCACTGTATTGCGCCATCCAGCGGCCCTCAAAGGCAAGCGCATTAATCAGATACATAATATCCCGACTATTAATCTTATCAATAATCGACGGTATCATGTTATTGGTATTTTCCTTTACCCAGCTATTTATTTTGTTCTTTGTCTTGTTATTAAACGGCTCTGTAAAAGTTTGTGAATGATAAAACTTTTCGTTCGTGTTTAAAAAGTCCTTTTTCACCGACGTTCCACTTTTCACCCAGATAGAGTTTGCCTGATGGAACTGTATCTTTTTGGAAAGCGTCAGATAGTCATTGTAGTTGGACATATATTTGTTAAAATCAGACACTGATAAATTCCCATAGAGTGAGTTTCTAAGCTGTGTCTGCGTGTCGCCACCCGCACCGTGAACGACCATTGCCATCGCGGTTATAATCGATTCGGGGGAGATTAATACGTTCTCTTTTTTCTGTACCGGCTCCTGTGCATTTGCTTTCACAAGCCTAACGGAAGTGTCCGCCATCTGTGCCACAAAGGCGTCGGTCAAGTCCAATTGCGGCCGCAACAGTTTTTTGCCAACTTTGACAAAACATGTCAGCTTTTTTGTGCTTATCTTCTTCGCCTTTTTTGTTTTGCGGTATTTTACGGTAATTTTTATTTTGCAGCTCCCTGCTTTCTTTGCCTTTACCTTACCTTTTTTGCTCACCGTGGCAATCTTCTTTTTCGTAGACTTAAACTTCTTTGATTTTATGTACTTGCCGCTGACTTTAATTGTCTTTGATTTTCCTGCCGTCAGCGTGATGTTTTTTTGCTTTACTTTCGGCGTATTGGCCGCCTCTGCGGTATCAGCCGGTAAAACTCCTAATAACAGGGCAAAAATAAGTCCGCCGGCAAATATCGTTTTTCCTCTTTTCCTTATCTCTTTACTATCTCTCATCGCAATCCCCCTTTGCAAAAGAAAAAAGCGCCATATATAATTTATTGTAACACATGGCGGCTTTTCTAGCAAATAAAAAGGGAAGTTTACAGGAAAAGTTTGCTCCGCAATTCTTTTCCTTTGTATGAGGACACTCTGATTTGTTTACTGCAACATTCTTTTTCAAAACCACTTTCCCTTTATATTCTAATCTCACACAATTTACGTGGAAAAACTATCATGGAAACAATGGCAGATATATTGGATAGAGTTGGAACGATAAAAAGTGTGGGACATGACGGTGGCTTTGTATTCCTTATTTCTTATGGTAAATTATGTGGTAATGTGCTATACTTGCAGCAGAAAATTCCAAATTTGATGATGTTAAGGAGGTTGCTATGGTTGAGATATTATTCGGTGAGAGCGAAGCTGCTTCAATGAAAGCAGCAAAGAATAAATCAAAGCCCTTTACTGGCTGGATAGAAGGAACGGCAGAAGAGGTTATTTGTCTTGGATTTATGTTAGATATAGGAGATATTAAAGAACCTGTGGACAGTGTATATCGGAAAGAATTGCTTTATTCCATGTATGCTCAAAACCAATGGGAGCAGGACAATGAATGGGATAATGAAATGAAAAAAGTCGGAGAATTTTATATAAGTGAATTGTTTCGCCTAAATCAATTTCTGGATAATGGAGAGATGGTTAGAATTTGGTATAGTGATGCCCCATATTCCAGATGTGGCTTCTATCATTTGTGTCAAACTTTGGAGCAATATGAGAATGAAGTTCGTGTGGTAAAGATTCCAGAGTATGTAATCCGAGAAAAGAGTATTACAGCCTATAAAAATTGGAGCGAAGTTGCGGCAGAAGAATTTGCGGGGTTCCTTTCTTATGAAAAAAGACTCTCAAAGGAAGAAGTACGAATGTATGCCATTTTATGGAGTGATTTAGTTGAAGATAACAGTCCTTTACGGTCTGTGATAAATGGAAAAGTCCTTGGTGTTCCAGAGGATTTTTATGATTTTCAAATATGGAAAAGATTAACAGAAAATCCTATAAAGGAAGTTAGATTGATTGGCGATATTCTGGGGCATTCTCAGATTAGTATAGGTGATTGGTGGTATGCAAAAAGGATTGAATATTATATTCAACATAAGAAGATTCGTATTGTCGAAGATTCAGTAAACAAATATGCAAGAACGATTTGCCTTGCAAAAGATTAAGGGAAGAGAGAACGGAAACTGCTATTTGCTAAATAAATGTGGTTGTAGAAAGTGTTATGCGTTAGAACATTTGCAATGCTAATTTTGCAAGGGTTTAAGAGTATAAAAAACGGCGGCTCTGACTGGCTCTATTTTTGAAGAATATGGATAATAAAACCTTTATAAATCAGAGAAAAGTAGCCAGTTTAAGCTATTCGCCGAGGATAATGGACATAGGAAACGCTTAGATTCTTTTCAAGATTATTATAATACTTTGACAGTAGAAGATAGAAAAAAGGTTAAATGTATACTTATTGATGGAAATATTCAAGAATCAGCAAGCAGGGCATAATTCTACATTTTCTGTATAAAATTTTAATGGAAAGCCCTATTGACTTTCCTCTTTGCACTTGCTAGAATGTAGGTACAAAGAAAGTTTACCACTGACCGATATGTGGTATATAAATGGTCGGGTTGAAAGTTTACCGCTGACCAATATGCGGTATATAAATGGTTGGGTCGAAAGTATAGTCCTTCGCCGCAAGGCGAGGGACTTTTCCGTAATGAGGACAGGCAAATGAAGAAAACAGGCTTTTATATTATTAAGGACAAATTCTTTGAAGATATGCCAGACCCGTATCTGAAAGGAAATAAGGCAGGAAACAGACCACATTATTACTGTTTTGAAGATTCAAGTACCGGGATATACTGGATGATACCGTTATCCAGCCGCATTGATAAATACAGGCGGATTATGGAGAAAAAAGAAAGAGCTAGGAAACCTTGCGACATTCTCCATATCGCCAAACTGGACGACAGCCGGGAGAGTGCATTTCTGATACAGGATATGTTCCCGATAACCGAAGAATACATAGAACGGGAATACACAATCGCCGGAAATCATCTAACTTCTCCAATGAGAGAAAATGACCTCAAAAATCGTCAAACTTCTCCAATGAAAGAAAATGACCTCAAATCACCGCTCCAGCATCCTCCGCAGTTCTTTCCTCTCCTCTTCCGATAGCTTATTCCGGCTCACCAACTGATTGAGCATCAAGCTCAGGCTTCCCTGATAGACGCGTTCCAGAAAACTTTCCGCTTCTTCTTCCGTCGTCTTTTCCCGATTGATAATGGCATAAAACTCCTTTGCCCTGCCCGTCTGGCGGTAACTGACGGCGCCCTTCTTTTCCAGACGTCGTAACATCGTAATAATCGTATGTTTCTCCCATTCGGTATCTTTGGCAAAGAGTTCTGTCAAGTTTCTAATCGTAATATAAGGAGTATCCCACAACACATTCATCAATTTCCACTCCGCTTCTGATAGCTTTATCCTGTTCAAATCAGTCCGCCTCCCTTTCTTCTTCATCCATCCAGTACACGATTCGCCAGTCATCTTCCGCCTCTGCCTTTCCCAATAAAACGTAGTCGGTTTTCGGAAGATTCTTTTTAACAAAATCAGATTTACTATAGTCCCAGACCTCACAAGCGCGTATCAAATCCACACGATACCAGACAAGCTCCGTATAAGAAACATCCCCATCCGGTGCCCATTCGTTTATATCAACTGCTGTTTCCGTTTCCTCCCTCTGTATAGAGCAAACTTTCTGTGCTCCCACGCCATAATATTTCCATCGGAATATGTCATTGACCCAATGATAGGAAAGATAAGTATCCGGATACAATTGTACCATACCTCTCCGGTACTGCTGCGAGTCATAGTAGAGATACTGCCGTATTGTCTCCTCTGCATTGAGACCGCTTATCTTTGCGCCGGAAGTAAAACAGGTGACAAACAATAATAGGCAGATAAGCGGAATGCACGCCGCCGTGATAAACCTCTCTTTCTTCTCTCCCATCAGCAGTTTTATCCGCTGACAAAGTTCTTTTTTTCCGGCTGTCATAGTCGTTGCCAGATAAAAAATATCTTCTTTGCGGTTCTGTTCATCGACGACGGCAAGAAGCGCTTTCCCATAGTTTTGGCGTTCGCTCCTGCCGCCAAGTTTTCGCACAGCTCTCTCGTCGCAGGCAATTTCGTTGTCCCGCTTTGATTGTATAGCAGCTATCCAAATAAGAGGGTGAAACCAAAAGCAGGCGAGAACCATATTGCGCACAAGCGCCCAGAATAAATCATGGTATTGAATGTGGCATGCCTCATGCGCTATGACGTATTTCCTCTTTTCCTCATCTGCGGCAATTTCCTCCGTTAGATAGATTGCCCGCTCGCGGCGAATCCGCAGTACAAATGGGGAAAATATGCGAGGCGCCTGATATACCGGATATTCTTCATCGGGGAGATGTACCCGTGTCCTTGTCTTGTATATTTTCCTGCGAAACCTCTCATTAAGAGAAATGAAAACAGCCACAAAGACAAGACAGCCGCTCAGCCATACTGTCCGCACCCACAGTGGCAGCGAAATGGCTTCAATATCAAAAACGACCGGCTCTATCCTGCCCTCTTCTCCCTCACTCTGCTCTGTCATGAATGTTCGGACAACACGGTTCGGCATCCGATTTGCACTCCATCTCCCCTCCGGGGCGCTATTTTCACCACCAAAGGAAAATATGGCGCACAATAGAAGCCGCAAAACAATCAATATCCATAAACCGTGGATAACGGAAGCGCGAATCCGGCCGCGGAAGCAAAAGCGCACCAAAAGTAAAAGGGCAGTAAGCGCCGTCATTGAGATAAGAAATTCGAGCGTCATTCCAATTATAATTGTAAAACCAGAATATCATTGTAATCGCGCATATACATGCAATCGCTGATAGCATAGCACTCCTCCTATTTGCAAAACCATTTGGTAGACATTTGTTTACCAAATAATCTAGCACAGAAGCAGCCTCCTGTCAAGCACATAAAATACATTTTCTGCGTATACTATAAACAGGATGTCAGCATCAAAATACGTTTTCGGAATGGAGGATATTATGCATTCATCAAAAAGGGTAATGATACTCGCCGCTATTGTCGTCTTCGTTCTCGGTACATTGGCACACTTCGTCTATGATTGGTCCGGGCAAAATAGTTTTATCGGACTGCTTACTCCTGTCAATGAATCGACATGGGAGCACATGAAACTTCTGTTCTTTCCCATGCTCATAATCGGGACTGCTGTCTGGCTGTATTTGCGGAAAGACTTCCCTTGTATCGGCTTTTCCCTGCTCGCCGGCCTGCTTGCCAGTACTGCACTCATACCGGTTCTCTTTTATACTTATCAGGGGATTCTCGGATTTACGGTTATGGCAGTTGATATCGCTATTTTTTATATCAGCGTTATAGCAGCCTTTTTCATCGCTTACAAAAACGCTTGTCAATGTCCGTCAAAGAACAAAAAGGTACTTCTGGTTCTGATTACAGTTTTGACCGCTTTTGCCTTTTTTTGGTTTACCTACCATCCGCCGGCTCTCGGTATCTTTGCAAATCCTGAGCTCACGAAATAAATTGGACTATTTTCTCACGGTAACTTTCTATCAGCCGTTCCAATGACCATGCCGCATTTGCCGGACTGGTCGAGGGCAGAATGTCCGCCGTGATTCCGGTCGTCGGCTCCACATATTTATGGTACAGCCGGCCCGCTGTCTTTCCATTTGTAAAAATAGCGTTTATCTGTGACTGTTGCAGTAACTCCGTAAAATCATTGGCAATGACATTTCGTATACTGCTGTCGCTGGAGCCCTTTATTTCACAGACGGCAATCACATCCCATAAGGCAATTCCATGTGTAAGAAGCATTTCCTTTTTCTCTTCAATAGAAGCCGGCTCCCGACAGGATAAAACGGCAGACAATACTTTCCAGAAACGATTTCTCGGATGTCCGTAAAAAAATCCCTCCTCTCTTGATTTTACAGAGGGAAAACTGCCAAGAATCAAAATACGGGACTGCTTATCCCATACCGGTGGAAACTCGTGGCTGTGTCGTTGGTATTCCGACATATCTAATAACCTCCGCTTTCTGTATAAACATTAAAAACGACGCATTTTCACGCATCGTTTTTAATGTTTTATTAAATAAGGATTAATGAATGAGAACGTTATTTAATACTCTCTTAATCTTCATTAAGCAATATTTATTTTACCTTAACTTTTTTCACCGCACTGTATTTCCCATATACAATCTTACCGGTCTTATCTTTCTTATAAGCCCTGACTTTTACAAAATATTTCTTTCCTTTTTTCAATTTTTTGGAAACGCATTTTGTTTTCTTTGTACTTATTTTCTTAACGCCTTTTTTGAATTTCTTATCCGTAGCATAAATTACTTTATATCCGGCAGCGCCTTTTACCTTTTTCCATGAAATTTTAGCTTTCTTCGTTTTCTTTACAACTTTAACAGAAAGACCTTTCACTTTGGCAACTACAATTTTCTCGTCCTGCTCTACCTTTGGTGATGGAGATGGACTTACTGACGGCGTATTAACGTTTTGATTCGTATCCTGTGTCGGAACTGGCGTTGGAGTAGCCGTCGCCGGAACCGGTGTCGGCGCTTTTGTCGGTTTTGGTGTCGGCGATGCCGTCGGTGTCGGTGACGCAGTCGGCGTCGGTTTTGGTGTCGGGTCAGGAATATCTCCAGCATCATCTGGCGCTATAAAACGCCAGTGGTCAAATTTCGCCAGACTGACTTTATCTTCGCCCTTAAATACCATAAACAAATCATGGACTCCCGTCGCATTCACAATATCGGTGCTGAAGATTTTAAATAAATAGTCGCCTCCGGTATTCTCAATGTTCAGCGTTCCGATGAGCGGCCCGTCGCTGGAATCTAAGTGCAACTCCATTTTCGCCTCTTTCACACTGGCAATTGCCGCTCTAAAGGATACTGCTCCTTTTTCTCCAAAATCAACATTTTTCACTTTAACAGAACTTCCGTTTTTAATATCACACAGATTCAGTCCCTCCGGCTTGCTGCCCTCGACTTCAATATTGGTTCCCCACGCATATGTCTCGGCCTCTGTCCATACATACGGATTGAGGACATCAATCGCTTTCGGGCCATCTTTAGTCATATTAATGGTTGGAATTGTGCCATCTTCATTGTATTCAAATTCCTCTACCGCAACCGAACGGTGATAACTCGAGCCGCCTTTCAGAGCCTGATTGTGATAGAACAGGTAAGTATGCCCTTTAAAATCTACAATTCCCGGATGGTTGGTGTAACAATTATTACCTGACGGAATTCCCTGTGTCGGCATAAAGATGCCTCTGTATTCCCACGGGCCGGTCGGGGAAGTACTGGTTGAATATGCCAGATGTTCCGAACCGCCACTCGGTAAAAATGCTGCATATACCATATAGTACAGATTGTTGCGCTTGTAGAACCACGGTCCCTCAGCATACGAAGAGATTCGATCCTTATCAACTTTCGGTCCAAATGTATCTTCGTTCATCTCTACATCTACAACGCCCTTTTTGCCAATCGACGTATCATAAGAAATCATATCTTCGTTCAGTTTTACATAACGGAGTTTCGGATTTCCAAAATACAAATATGCCTGTCCGTCGTCATCGATAAATACTGTCGGGTCAATATTGTTCCATTCCCCATCATCAACTAAAGGTTTGCCTATAGCATCGGTGAACGGACCGGTCGGACTGTCGCTTATACCAACGCCGATTACCATTCCGCCGTTTTTCTTATGTATCGGTACATAAAGATAATATTTACCGTTTCTCTCAATACACTGCGGCGCCCATGCACGATCCTGTGCCCACTTAAATGTCTTTAAAGACAAAACGACTCCATGGTCTGTAAAGTTCACCATATCTTTCGTGGAATAACATTTCCAGTCATTCATTGTGTAAAAGTTGCTAACTAATTTATCCTCATCATGGCTTGTGTACAAATATAAAGTATCTCCGGATACCATTGGCGCCGGATCCGCTGTATAAATATTTTGTACAATCGGATTATCCGCCTTAGATGGTACTACGGCAAAAAATGCAGCACAGCACAATACGAAGAAACTTGCCAGCACTTTCACTAGTGTTCTTTTCTTCATCTCTTCCTCATTCCTCCATTTCCTTATAATCATAACCATGAGCAAAACTCCACATATTCAGTATTTATGCAGGTTTGCGAGGCATGGCAACCTCTTTTAATACTCCCAGAACCTTTGGTTCTGTATTTATAGCAACAACCGGCCTCTCATAGTATAATTAAAGTACCAATTCAAACACACATAAAGGAGGCGATTGCTATCTATCATCAGAAAATTCAAGAAATTATCTATCGTATTTTAATCTTTATTTTCGCTGCTTTTTTACTTCCATCCAGCGCCCTTACTCTGACATAAATCGTCTTCTTCCGTCCTTTCTTCTTTGTTTTCAAGACTCCTTTTTTCGTAAGCGATGCATATTTTTTATACTTTTTCTTTGTAAATTCATATTTGAACGCCGCAGAACCCTTGCGTTTTTTTGTAATTTTCAAATATTTACCCAACTTCAGTTTTTTGCCTGCTTTTACTTTTTTGGAAGAAGGACTGAACTTAAGCTTTTTGATAACCGGAGACGTCGTCGGCTCAATTTTCCGGTATGGCTTATCTGGCGATTCTGCCTTTTCTGTTGGCAGTTGCGTCGGCTTATCTGACGGCCCCCCTGTCGGAATCTGTGTTGGAATATCCGTCGGTGTATCAGTTGGCGTAGCTGTTGGCACTGGTGTGGCCGTTTGTATCGGTGTTGGTGTTTCTATTATTTTGTCTGTTATTATAACCATCATAGTCACCGCTCTATTTTCCGGAAGCACTTCTGCTTCCTCTTCTATATCCAGTATAGGTTCACCATCCACTCCAAACTGAACTACCCGCAGGAAAGCATCCCTTTTAAAATCTGTGCCGTCTCCCGGTCTGGCATGAAACACATTGATTAAGTTGCCATCTTCATCTGTAACATAGGAGTTGTGTCCCGGACCATGATATTTGTTTTCCCCTCGTGATGTAAAACCTGTCAGCAAAGGATAATTCGTCTTTTTCCAAGAAGCTGCATCCAGAAAATCTACATTGTCTGATAAATCTATCTGCGTCATTCCCACACAATAAGTTTCATCCGTTGCCCCTCCGGAATATGTTAAGTACAATTTATCTTTTGTTATAATGACATTGGGACCTTCTGTTACAAACTCATGATTGCGTTCCCATCCATATTCACAAGGTACAATTTTCACGGCCTTACTTATTAATTTTCCGGGATTCTCTGCTGTCGTTTCACCAATCCACAAATCCGCCGTTCCACCGTTTTTAGAGAAATTTCTTTGGGACCAAATAACATAATGACGGTTGTTATAGGAAAAATGTGTCATATCCAACGTAATTCCCCCATAGGAACGGTTTAAGTTTTTGCCGGTATTGTCAAGATATCTCTTCGGAGCTTCCCAATCCGCATATACCGTAGGATTTCCCCCGGTCTTTAATTTCATGATTGCACATTGTACATCCCATCCGGTGCCTATATTAGTGGCAAAAAACATATACAATTCATTGTTAATCACATGTAATTCAGGAGCCCAATGATTGCTCTTAGATACAATATTTCCTTCTTTTCCTTTAGCTTCGTCATATATACGATATTTCTTTGCTGTTTTCAATCCGGTAACCGTATCTGCCTCGCGAATGTAAAAATTCAAATTTCCGGATTCATTGGTGGCAATAAAATAATATTTACCATTGAAGAATACAATATTAGGGTCAGCATTTCCCGCTATAAAAGGATAGTTATCACTTTTTGAGATTTTATCTCCCAATGTCCTAACTGTACCCGTTACCTTGTATGTTCCCAGCTTGTTAAAATCAACGTTTGCCAAATCATCCTTATTCCATATTACACTTTTCTCTGTTTGAGAACCATCGGAATAATTTGCCTTAACCCGAACTCCGGACAAATCCCTTGGTCTTCCACAAGTAACTTCTACCTGTGCTTCTTCTACAGATGTATTGACAATCGGCTTCAATTTATTAAGAATTTTCTCTGACTCTTCCAAAGTCACTGCAATCATATTACTCTCAATGGCATAAGGAATGTCAGATAAAATACTTTCCCCACTCGTTCGCTCCTGCTGCTTCTTTTCTCCCACAGAAGAAAAGTCCAACGTTTCATTTATATAATCTTCTCCGGTTTCCTTACTGGTCCAACGGATATAGTAACGGTCTGATTCTTTGTCGTAGGTACATTCCGGTTTTTTTACTGTATCCGTGTCGCTTACTGTCAGCATACCTATTTCTTTGTAGGAGAGTAAGTCTTTTGATGTAAAAAATATTAGTTTCCCCTTATCTTCATCTGCTATTTCTTCTTCGCCATCCTTTTCTTCATTTGTACGCACGGCAAGAACACCAAAACTTCCATCTTTCATGCGGAATATATAAGGCTGCTTTATTCCTTTCGTCTGCGTTCCCTTATTTTTTGCAAAGAGAACGCCTGTATTATAATTCAGGGCTTCAAAATTCTTACCATCCCTGCTATATGCCAGATGCATACTATCCGTCACTGCCGACTGGTACATTCCATGGGCTTTTTGCCCGCTTCTTCCCATAATAGTATCATCCTCTTCACGCGTATAACTAAGTATATATCCGCCACTCTCCGTCTGTTCCTCTTTCTGTACATCTTCTTCTGACGATGCTTTACTGGTAACAGGAACAATGGTCATTGCTAACGCCATAATCAATAACAGAGTTATATACATTTGGGCTCTGCGAAAAAATATATGCTTCATTTCTTATCTGCCTCCTTTGAAGAAATCATTTGGCTACACCAGATACATTACAATTCCTGCTTCAAAAACACGGAACAGGAACGGAAATCAATTAAAATAATTGTAATTATCATTGTATCAAAAATAAAATGTTTTTCCATGATAAATTATGTTCTTTTTATGATATATTCAGATATTTTTTTCTTTTTTCTTGTCTTATACCAAAAACAAGTGTATTCTATATTTACCTATTGCGACATATGGGAAAAAATGGGGGGGCGTAGAAAGGAGAAACTGCTATGATTGACATTTTATATGTACAAAATAATATAACTCATCCTGCCGGTTTCCAATATATTGTTGATAAAACCAATGATTGGTGGTTACTGACCATGAGCCAGTCTCCGGCTTATTATATTGTTGATGGAAAGAGAATCGTTATGCCTGCCCATACGATAGTTCTGTACCCGCCCTTTTCTTCGATTGAATACGGCTCTATCGAGGGGGAAAATTTCAGCGACGACTGGATACGCTTTTACACGGACGAACCATTTATCTGCAACGGAATCATTCCCTTTGCCACGCCTTTTAAGGCAATGGAACACATTTTTATCAGCGAACTGATTCATTTGCTGGCAATCGAAAATTTTTTTCAAAATCAGTTTCGGGAATTTACTATCCAGTCGCTCTTCCAAATTCTGTTTTCGAAATTGCGGGAGTCCCTGTCGAGTAAATCCAAAGACTTTCGGGAACTGGCGTTACAACAGCTTCATATGAATATTAAAAACAATCCCGCCTCCCCTTGGAATGTTCCGGACATGGCAAAACAATTGTACATCTCTCCTAGACATTTACAAAAACTGTATCAGAAACGTTATGGTATTTCCTGCATGGAAGATGTAATAAAAAACCGGTTAATTCTTGCCAGAGAAAAGCTTGCTTCTACTCATTTACCGATTTATAAAATTGCGGAAATGTGCGGATACTCTAACACCGAACACTTCAGCCGCCAGTTCAAAAAGCAGTTCGGCATGTCGCCGAATGCGTTTCGGAAATCACGGGGAGGGAACTGATTTCGTATAATATCCAATTCCTTTCACATACTATGAAAAACAACATGGAAGGAAGTTAAATTATGTCAGATGATACAATCAAGCTTTTACGGGAGTGCAACGCCGGCATTAAGATGGGCATTTCCTCTCTGGATGACGTTATGGAACAGGTACAGAACGAAAGTCTGAAAAAGATTTTGCAGGACAGCCGCGAAATCCATACGAGGCTGAAACAGGAAACAAAACAATATTTGGAAAAATATAATGAAGAGGGAAAAGAACCTGCTGCCATAGCGAAAGCAATGTCAAAAATAAAGACGGAATTGAAAACTTTAGGCGAAGATAACGATTGTAATATCGCAGACCTTATCACCGACGGGTGCAACATGGGCATAAAATCCCTTTACCGCTATCTGAATCAATATCCGGCAGCCGAGGACGAAATCAAAAACCTTGCCCGCCGTACGATTGAGACCGAAGAAGCGCTGCGGGCAGAGTTAAGGACTTATTTATGAAAGGGGTTTCCTCCCCCTTTCATTTTTTCTTCTGTGGAAGTTCATCGTACATGGCGTGCAAAACTCTTGTCATCAGTTCGGTATTCTCAACCTCTTCTACAATAACCATTAACGTTTTCGAACCCTCATACGGATATCCCCTCTCTGCCTCCGGCAGCAGCTCCAGCGCCGAATCCGTCGGCTTCAAATACAAGCAGTTATCACATATATTACCTACCAGCTTCCCATTAAAATAAACAAGATACTCTCCCATCATTTTACGTGAAGTAACATCCCCCGCTTTGCGGAGATTTTCTATCACGTAATCATGAAATTCCACTGTCGTTGACATAAGCAATCCTCTCCTTTTCTCTTTCCATTCATCTGCTTTCAGTATAGCAAAAATAGCAGCCGCATAAAAGAATAATTTTCCATAACAATGTTGGCTTGTAATCTTCCAAAAAACAAAATATAATGATGTTTGAAGAATTGCGGGAGTTGTGAAACAACGAAGCAATTCGCATCATTTGTTGGGGGCAAAATACCTTTTGACCTCAACATCATATAATAAAACATACACCAAAAACGGAAGGGGACTAAAAATGACATATGATTGTCTAATTATAGATGACGAAAAAATGCTTGCCGACAGCACAGCAGAATATTTTAATCTGTTTGGTGTTAAAACAGCAATTGCGTACAGCGCCTCCGACTGCAGGGATTTTTTCAGGGAAAACAGTGCGGAGCTGCTTTTGCTTGACATAAACCTCGGCGACGGCAGCGGCTTCGAGCTTTGCAAAGAGCTTCGGGAAACTACGGAAATACCTATACTGTTTATTTCAGCGCGCACAAGTGATAATGACAAAATTATCGCTCTCAGTATTGGCGGCGACGATTATATCCAGAAGCCCTATTCCCTCAGCGTCCTATTAGCAAAGGTCAAAGCAGTGCTCAAACGCTATGGGAGCAAAGAGGCGGCAACATACACAGACGGGCATTTATTTGTCGACTTTCATGCGAAGCAGGTTCGCATTGACGGAACTCCGGTAAAGCTGACGTCGCTTGAATTTAAGCTGCTGGCTTATTTGATACAAAACGCAGGACAGGTAATCTCGAAGCAGGAGCTTTTTGAAAATGTCTGGGAAGATAGATTTACGGGCGATGGCACGCTCAATGTGCATATCCGCAAAATACGCAAAGCCATTGAGCGAAACGCAGACAAACCTCAATATATTATTACCGTTTGGGGCGACGGTTACCGCTTCATGGGAGGGAATGAATGAAAAGCCATATTTTTTTCGGCGCCGTATTTGTCCTCTTTTTCATTGAAGTGACAGTATTTATTCTGTATATACTTCCGAAAACAGAGAATGAGCAGGATACTGTCGCTGTCAATGAAGTTGTCCAGACTGTGCAGGACAACTGGAAGCATCTGGATAGCCTTACCAATCCGACGGCTCTTGATTATGTTGTGATTGACTTGGAAGGAACTGTTTTGTACAAAACAAAATCCGGCCTCAGTGAAAATCTCAATATGGCAATCCGCCACAAAGATACGATTCTTGATGTTCGGGCGAATGGAGCGGCGGGCAAACTCATTATTTACAACAACGACAAGCTGATTTACCAATCCGAAAAACAGACCGTCATTTTCGCCTTTATAGCGGTCATATTCTTACAGTTTGTTATCTGTGCGGGTTTCTTTTTCTATATGCGGCGCGCGATTATCCAACCGTTTCATAAACTGAAACAATTTGCAAAGCGGGTTGCGTCAGGCAATCTCGATATTCCGTTGGAAATGGACCGTCAAAATGTATTCGGGGCATTTACCGAGAGTTTTGATATCATGCGCTGTGAATTAAAAAAAGCAAAAATTGCCGAGGCGAAAGCAAACGAGAGCAAAAAGGAACTGGTGGCAAAGCTGTCGCACGATATTAAAACGCCGATTGCCAGTATCAAAGCGGCTTCCGAAGTAGGAGCGGCATTATCGTCCGATAAAAAGAATCGGGAAAATTACGGGCAAATTATACAAAAGGCAGACCAGATTAATACGCTGGTTACAAATCTCTTTTCCGCCACGTTGGAAGAGCTTCAGGAACTTCCCGTAACGCCGTCGATTTTAAAAAGCGGCGAACTGCAGACTCTGCTCGAAAATGCGGATTATCTGCACCGCGCCGTAATACCGTCGGTTCCCGATTGTCTGTTGTTTGCAGACAGACTGCGTCTACAGCAGGTGTTTGACAATGTGTTTGCCAATTCTTATAAATACGCAAATACTCCAATAGATGTCACGGTACTTACAAAGGAGCGCTGTCTGACTGTCATTATCGAAGACTACGGCGGCGGCATTAACGAGGCGGAGCTGCCGTTTATAAAAGAAAAATTTAGGCGTGGCAGCAATACAAAGAACATTGAAGGCGCGGGACTCGGGCTCTATATTGCGGATTATTGTATGAGAGAAATGAAAGGACGGCTTGACGTGGAAAACGGTTCCGCCGGACTGCGGGTGACGATTGCGATTGCGCTGGGCGAATGGATTTAATCGTAGTAGATTTAAGAAAAATTTAAGGATTGCATAAAGACCGTTAAGAATTGAAAAGGTACAATAGTCCTAGAAAAAACGGCGACTGAAAACCGCGCCGTTCTGCACAGGGCGGCCTTTTCTTATTAGATGGGAGGATATTCCATATGAAACAAATTTTGTTAAAAACTGAGAAGTTATGCAAATCCTTTTCTAACGGCGGCTCTATGCAGCATGTTTTGAAAAATATTGATTTGACGCTCCATAAAGGCGACTTTACCGTTATCATGGGAGCAAGCGGCGCGGGTAAATCTACGCTTTTGTACGCGCTGTCGGGAATGGATACGCCTACGCTCGGAACGATTACCTTTGGCGAAAAAATTATTTCCGATTTGAATTCTGACGGCCTTGCCGTGTTCCGGCGCGACCACTGCGGATTCGTATTTCAGCAGATTTATCTGATTGACAACATGAGCGTAATGGACAACGTACTTGCCGCCGGACTGCTCGTCAACAAAGAGAAAAAGACGCTTTTACAAAGAGTGCGGGAATTATTTGCGGCAGTAGGTATTTCCGAAGACACACAGAAGAAATTCCCGACGCAGATTTCGGGCGGGGAAGCGCAGCGGGTGGGAATCGTGCGCGCACTTGTTAATTCACCGGAAATTCTTTTTGCCGACGAGCCTACCGGCGCCCTCAACAGCAAAACCGGACTGGACGTGCTTGATACGCTGACTCAATGTAATGAGCGGGGCCAAAGCATTGTTATGGTAACACACGATATGCGTTCTGCGCGCCGCGGCAACCGTATACTGTACTTACAGGACGGCGTAATTTTAGGCGAATGCGACTTGGGTAAATACTCGCACGGCGATACGCAGCGGCATGAAAAACTTTCCGCATTTTTAAATGAAATGGGGTGGTAACATGAAAAATATTTTTTTGATTGCCCTCTCTAATATGCGAAAGGCAAAAGGCCAGACGGCTTCCATCATCGTTTTGATTCTGATTGCCGCTTCCATGCTTAATCTCTGGCTCATGCTCTCCATGGACTACAAATCAAATTTTGACAGATATCACGATAAATTTAACGCAGAACATGTCACTTTAGCAGTGGACGGCAATTCCGATAAAATGCAGGAATTTTTGTCGCAGACGCTCAAAGACGATAGCCGCACCGCACAATACCGACTGGATAACTGCATGCACATGACCGGCTCGTTTCCTTATAATAGTGGCAAGGTAAATTGCTGGCTTGCTTTTTTAAATAAGGAAGAGGCTTTAACCCGCACTATCGGTAAAGCGGAAATCGTCGAAGAAAGTAATCTGACAAGCGGCGTATATCTTCCCATGATATATAAAACAGACAATATCGCCGTGGGAAAACCAATTGATATTTCGATTGGCAGCCACAAAGTGACCTATACGGTGTGCGGTTTTTTTAACAGCATTATGATGGGCTCGCACAATTGTGTAATAACAGAACTTATACTAACGGAAGATAAGTATGCGGAGCTTGAGCGCAGCGGCTATGCGCCGCAGGCAACGCTGTGTTCCGCGCGGCTGACGGATAAGTCAGAAAATCTAACATATGAATCATCACTGAAAAGCGCCGTTTCCAAACAGTACCCGAATATCACAATGGTGAGTAACTGCTATGATATCGTCTCCCAGTCCCGCTATATTTCACAAATGATTTGTTCGGGAATTATAAGCGCTATGGCATTCTTCGTACTGCTGATTGCCTTTGTGGTAATTGTCTCAAATATTACCAATTATATCCAGAATAATATGAAGAACCTCGGTATACTGAAAGCCATGGGCTATACGTCAGGACAGTTAATCGGCTCATTATTGCTGCAATTCTCAAGCCTGACTTTAATTGCCGCCGTCATTGGCGCGGGAATTTCGTATTCCCTGTTTCCCACGGTCAATACGATGATGATTGCGCAGACGGGAATCCCCTACGCCATACGGTTTTTACCTGTACCCCTCGTACTTTCAATCACCATTCCAATCGGCGCCGTTGTATTTGCCGTGTGGTTTGCGTCGCGCAGAATAAAAAAAATTGAGCCTGTGGTGGCGCTCCGCTCCGGCATTCAGACACACAATTTTAAAAACAATCATATCCCGCTGGAACAAACAAAAGCTCCTTTAACGTTTGCCCTTGCGCTGAAAACCACGTTGTCCGGAGTAAAACATAATATAACCATATGCATTACCATGCTCGTGCTATCCCTTATCGTTGTGTTTTCCGGTTTAATGCTTGAAAATGTAATTACAAATACAGCGCCATTTTTGAACTTAATCGTAGGCGAAACCGCAGACAGTTGTATTAATGTGCAGACGGAAGCGGAAGATGATTTTCTGCGCAAAATGGATGCGGACGACCGCGTAGAGAAACTCTATCTTTTTACTTCCCTGAATGTATCGCATACAGGGGGCGCGGAGCTTATGGCAACAATCTGCAATGATTATTCAAAAATAAACAATCAGGACATCGTATTTGAGGGCAGATTTCCTAAATATAATAATGAAATCGCCATTGCTGCAAAATATGCAAAAGAAAACGGCATGAAAATCGGGGATGAAATACAGATAACTGCAAATGGAAAACGGGAAAACTATTTAATCTGCGGCTTCACGCAAATCAGCAACAATCTCGGCAGAGACTGCCTGCTCACAAGGACGGGGTATGAACGGTTGGGATTGCTCACAAATACAAGCTACTACATCCATCTTTCCGGCAAAACCGATATTGATGCGTTTAATCTGCAAATGGAAAAGGAGTTTGAGGGCAGTGTAAATACGACAATCAATATAGGTTCCATGATAGACGGCACCGGCAGTGTATATGTCTCGCTTATAGCAATTATCGTAATCGCCATACTTGCGCTTTCCGCCATTATCGTTGCCTTTGTTCTGTATTTACTTGTGCGTACGGTACTGAATAATAAGCAGCACGATTACGGTATACTGAAATCCCTTGGTTTTACTACAGGACAGCTTATCCTGCAGACGGCGCTGTCGTTTATGCCAACCATTATTGTGTCTTCCATAATCGGGTTGATGGTATGCAGTCTGATAATTAACCCATTAACCGCATTGTTCCTAAGTGGGATTGGAATCGTCAAATGTACTTTCTCCGTTCCTGTCGGATTTGTCATCGCTGCCGGTATCGGCCTTATCCTATTCGCCTTTGCGACACTGTGCCTGCTCTCTTTGAAAATCAGGAAAATTACACCAAAGTCATTGCTCACAGGGGAATAAATGGCAACCTCCAATTTACTTTACGATAACATTTACAAATATGCCGTTCTGTAGTAAACTGAAACTATTATAAAGAAAGTATTTGCAGCCATGAAAAACTTTCTAAAAAAAGAAGATAGGAGAACGCCAGTGAAAAAAGAATTTTACAAACCCATAAGTTATTTCTTGATAGCAGCCATGCTTTTGGGAGCAGCGCTTCCCTCTGCTCCGGCAGCCGCCAAGAAAAAAGCGGCGAAACTGAGTACAAAAAAAATCAGTATTCAAATCGGGGAGAAACAAACTATTAAAGTTAAGAACGCTTCCAAAAAAGCAAAATGGTCTGTGAAGACAGGTAAAAAATTCATTACATTATCAAAGAAGAAAAAGAAAAGCGTTGTCGTAAAGGGCAAAAAAGCGGGAAAAGCTTCCGTACTTGCAAAGATTGCCAAGAAAAAACTGACTTGCAAAGTTACGGTGACAAAAGCAGAGGAGAGCAAGAAGACGCCGGACAATTCAGGCAGCTCTTCCACACCGACGCCGTCCGGTAATCCGGCGACATCGACAGCGACTGCTACCCCGACACCATCCACATCAGCGACGGCTACTGCGACAGCAACACCTACACCGGCAGCGACACCGGAGTTTGAATCTTCCGAGTTCAAATACGAGGGATTAGACGAGCAGTGGATTAAGGATAATATTGATACATCCAAACCGGTTGTTGCCATGAGTTTTGACGACGGGCCGGGAGGCTACAATTCCTATGTCGATTACGGTACACAGATTCAGGAAGCCCTAAAAGCGGCTGGCGCACATGCGACATTCTTCTATATCGGCGCTCACATCAAACATGATGAACAGTCCCGACAAGAAGTAGTAGACGCATGGAAAGCAGGCTTTGAGGTTGCCAATCATTCTTATGATTCAAAAGGCTTAAACACGGAAAAAGCGGATACCATCAGGCAGAAAATTGCCAAAACGGATGAAATTCTGCAGGAAATCACAGGATATAAGAACTTCCTCTTCCGCGCGCCGAACGTAGCCTACAGCAAAACAATGTTTAACGTAATTGAAAAGCCATTTATCGATGTCTCGATTTGGAGCCATGATTATCAGGAATCGGTAGATAAAGACGCGATTGTAAAAAATGTAACTTCGATTCTGGCAGACGGCGGCATTATCAATATGCACTCGGTACACGAAAAAACCGCACAGGCAGTTCCGGAAATTCTGGCATATTGCAAAGAAAAGGGATTTCAGGTCGTAAGCGTATCGGAACTTTTTGCCATCAAAGGAAAGAAATTAATGACAGGGGTTAAATATTTTAATGCCAACTAAGGGTAGCTCTGTCACACACTATTTACATCATTATGCTTCGCCGCTTGGCAGGATTACTCTGGCAGGCAATGGCGAAGCATTGATTGGTTTGTGGTTCGAGGGTCAGAAATATTTTGGCTCTACGCTCAGGGAACATTACATAGAAAAAAATCTTCCTGTCTTTGAGCAGGCCGACGACTGGCTCGCCATTTATTTTAGCGGCAGAGAACCGGCTTTCACCCCGCCTCTGGCAATCGGAGCAATCGAGACCACACCATTTCGAAAGTCCGTATGGGAAATTCTGCTTACGATTCCTTTCGGACAGACAATGACTTACGGGGAAGTGGCAGAACAGATTGCAAAGCAACAAAAAATTGCTTCCATGTCTGCACAGGCAGTCGGTGGGGCAATCGCCCACAACCCGATTTCACTCATGATTCCCTGTCATCGGGTGATTGGAGCAAAAGGTAAATTGATTGGCTATGCCGGAGGCATAACGAGAAAGGAAAAACTCCTTTCTATGGAACAAAATGGGAATGGAGGAGACTATGAAAGCAGTTGTAACCCGTGTGACAGAAGCGTCCGTCACCATTGAGCAACAAGTCAAAGCACAAATTGAAAAGGGATTCCTTGTTCTTCTGGGCATTGGCCCTGACGACACGGAAGCGGACGCTCTGAAACTGGCGGACAAAATCTGCGGCGTGAGGGTCTTTGAAGATAACGAGGGCAAAATGAACCGCAATCTGGAGCAGGCGGGCGGCCAGCTTCTCGTGGTCTCGCAGTTTACCCTCTACGCCAATCTGAAAAGCCGCCGCCCCGGATTCAGCGGAGCCGCCAAGCCGGATGTTGCCATCCCTCTCTATGAGAAATTCATTTCCGCCTGCCGGAATGAAGGATTTCACGTAGAGCACGGTCAGTTTGGCGCTGATATGAAAGTGGCCTCGGTAAACGACGGGCCCGTAACTTTATTATTTGACACGCAAAATTAAAATTTGACGAACGGAGGGAAAACGATTACAGTGAAAAAGACAATGAAAATGTTTGCTTTGGCGCTGATATTTTCCGTCTTGCTGAACGGAACCACGATTGCGGCAAAACAGGCGAAAAAAACGACAATTAGAACAAAGAAGCTGACATTGAATATTGGTAAGAAAAAGAGTATAACTCTGAAAAATAAGAAAAAGAAAGCGAAGTATACTTACAAATCTTCCAGACCGAAAATTGCCAAAGTTTCCAAGAAAGGTAAGATTACCGCACGCAAAGCCGGCAAAGCTAAGATTACCGTTCGGGAAAAACTGCAGAAAAAGACGAGAAAGGTAGGCGTTGTGAGCGTGACTGTAAGAAAACGGCAGCCAAACAAAAACCAGACTGCGGATACTTCGGCAACCGCTTCCGCTACGCCGTCCCCTACGGCAACAGCTACACCACCAACTTCCACCGCTACCGCCACCCCGACCTCTACGGCTACTCCAACGCAAAAACCGACATCTACTCCGGCACAGCCATCCGATTCCCGCATGAAAGCAACGCCGGATAAATTTACAAATAAACAAAGCGGCGTCGGCTACGGAAAAATGATTCAGACAAAATATTACTCTACTACTACGGGTAAGGAGAGAAATGCCGTTGTCATTCTTCCTGAGGGTTATACGGAAGAGAAAAAATATCCTGTATTATATCTGTTCCACGGCGGCATGGGTGATGAAAAGGATTGGGTTTCCGGCAGCGTTCAGACAATGCTTGGCAATATGATTGCCTCTAAGGAAGCAAATGAGATGATATTGGTAATGCCAAATTGCCGGTGCCGTGAAGATGATTCGGCCGCCAACGCCAATGGATTCGCCCTTGACCATGTGCAGTCCTTTGACAACTTCATCAATGATTTCAGAGATAATCTCATGCCTTTCATTAATAAGACATATTCCGTTGCCGAAGGCAGGGAAAACACCGCAGTTGCCGGACTCTCCATGGGAGGCCGCGTCTCTCTTCATATCGGGATTTCCCTTGCCGACAAAGTTGGATACACAGGAGCTTTCAGTCCTGCCTACGGAATTTTCCCTTACACGAACAACGGTCTGACCGAAGAGGGTCTGTTTACGGAAAAGACCTTTACCCTGCCGGATGAATATAAGAACAACACGCTGATTATGATTAATAACGGTCTTCAGGATACGATGGTTCACAAGGAGCCGGAGCGGTATCACAATGCCCTTACTGCCAATGGCGTAAAACATTTTTACTATACCATTAAGGGCGGGCATGACTGGCCGGTTTGGCGCAATGGTTTTTACAACTTCGCCCGCTATGTATTTCAGGGCCCGGGCACCTTTGAAGTACCGGCCAATTATGACAAATCCAACAGCGCGGTTGTTTATGGAGAAAAACAGAGCAAGACCTACTACTCTACGACAACAAAAAAAGACCGCAAGGTAAATATAATTTTACCGGCCGGTTACACGACGGAAAAGAAATATCCTGTTCTCTACCTCCTGCACGGAATCGGTGGGGATGAAAACGAGTGGTTGACGGGCAAACCGCAATATGTTATCGGAAACCTGATTGCAAACGGTCAAGCAAAAGAAATGATTATCGTCATTCCAAACTGCCGCGCACGGGAAAACGATAAGGCGACCAGCGAATTTACACTTGAACACTATGCGGCATTCGATAATTTTATTAACGATTTGAGAGACAACCTCATGCCTTATATGAAAGAAAACTATTCGATTGCCGAGGGGCGCGAAAATACGGCGATTGCCGGATTTTCCATGGGCGGCCGCGAATCTTTAAATATCGGCCTCAATATGCCGGAAACATTCGGTTATATCGCGGCATTCAGTCCGGGATATGGCGTCTTTGCCTATGAGGCAAATGGCGTTGCCGAAAAAGGGCTGTTTACCGAAGAGACATTCCGGCTTCCGGATGAGTATAAGAACAATACGCTTCTTATGCTTAACAATGGAAAGTCTGAGGGCGGTGAAAATGCACTGGGCGGCACCTGCCATAAAGTATTGACGAAAAATGGGATTCCCCATATGTTCTATGTCACCGATGGCGGCCATGAGATGAAAGTCTGGAAACACGGATTGTATAATTTTGCGACACGGATTTTCTAATGGGATAAAAAATAATAGCTAAAATAACATACGGCGCCGAAAACGGTTAGCTGTCAGAAATCTGTTTTGACAGAGGGATAGTGAAGTACGAGCAAAGACAGCTACGCTGCTTTTTGCTCGTACTTCTTCCGCTAAGCTTAGGAATGGAGATTATTATGAACCCAAATACAGACTTAATTATTTATACAACGGATGACGGTATCACAAAAGTAGAAGCAACTTTTGACGGCGATACCGTTTGGCTGTCACAAGAGCAGATGTCAGAATTATTCCAAAGGGATAAGTCCACGATTTCCCGCCATATCAAAAATATTTTTACCGAAGGCGAGTTGGACGAAAAAGTGGTTGTTGCAGAAATTGCAACAACCAGTCCGCACGGTGCAATGAAAGGAAAAACACAAAGCAATATTACGCGGGTTTATAACCTTGATGTCATTATTTCTGTTGGCTACCGTGTAAAATCACTTCGTGGCACACAGTTCAGAATTTGGGCTATGGGAATTTTAAAGGAATATATGCAGAAAGGATTTGCTCTTGATGATGAGCGTTTAAAAGGGAACGGCGGCGGTTCTTATTGGAAAGAACTGCTTGACCGAATCAGAGATATTCGTTCCTCAGAAAAGGTTCTTTACAGACAAGTTCTTGATTTATACGCAACAAGCGTTGATTATAATCCGAAAGCCGCCGAATCCGTTAAGTTTTTTAAGATTGTTCAAAACAAACTGCACTTTGCGGCTCACGGACATACGGCGGCTGAAGTCATTTATCAGCGGGCAGACGCAGAAAAGCCGTTTATGGGATTAACTTCGTTTTCGGGTGAAATACCGGCGCTTAAAGATATTGGCGTTGCGAAAAATTATTTATCTGAAACAGAGCTTAAAGTTCTTAATAATCTTGTTTCCGGTTATTTCGATTTTGCTGAAATCAATGCTATCGAGCATATACCGATGTATATGAGCGACTACATAGACCAGCTTGATACAGTACTATCATCTGGCAACAGAAAACTTCTGCAAAACAGCGGAACAATCAGTCACACTCAGGCAATCGAAAAAGCCAAACAAGAATATCGCAAATATCAGGAGAAAACAATTGCTCCCGTTGAGCAAGCATACCTTGATACCATTCATAATCTTGAAAGAGAAGTAAAAAATCAGATTAAAAAGTAGGGCGCAATGCCCTGCCGGTTTTATTTTTTTACTGTGCCGGTCTAAAATCAGCGGCCGGATGTTTACACACCGGACATACAAAATCTTCTGGCAGAGTCTCTCCCTCATAAATATAGCCGCAGACCGTACATACAAATCCTTTTTTCTTTTCCGGCGGCGCCGGCTTTATGTGGTCTTGATAATATTGATACGTTACCGACGGCACGCCGGAAAGCACGGCCGCGTCTGTGACATCTGCCAAAAATAGCGTATGTGTTCCCAAATCCGTCATGGAAACAACGCTCGCACAGAGATAGGCGTTTGTTTCCTTGGCAAGAAATATCAGGCCGTTTTGCGAGCGGTAAAATTCGATTCCCTCTGCCTTGTTTACCTGCGCCCCGCTTTGGAACCCCCAATGACGATATGTTGCAAACGTAGATTTTTCACTTAGGACGGATACGTTAAAAATACCCGTTTTTACTATCATATCGTGAGTATAGTTATCTTTGTTTACGGCCACGACAATCCGGTTGGGAGAAACCGTCACCTGTGTGACCGTATTGACGACACATCCGTTATCTTTATCGCCATCCCGCGCAGTTAAAATATATAATCCATAGCTGAGACGAAACATTGCGCTCATATCCATATTTTACTTTCCTCCTGCTTATTTTATATTTACGAATTATCGGAAGTGGACTGACAAGAGCTACAGCTCTCTCACCCCCTCGGACACCCTAATCCTATAAGAGAAAAAGGATATCAGGGATTAACCTGATATCCTTTCTTTATTTTTTCTATTTGCGAATCTTTATTGTTTTTGTTTTCTTCAGTTTTCCAACCTTTACGGTTACTTTTACTTTACCCTTTTTGCGGGCTTTTAATACAACTTTATTCGCAGATTTTTTCTTCAGTTTAGCAAGTTTCTTTTTGTTGACGCTCCATTTTGCCTTACCTTTAATATTCTTTTTCTTAACTGTAAGTACAATGGATTTTCCTTTCTTCACCGACTTCTTGCCAACAATGGAAATCGATGCTTTCTTTTTCTTCTTTGGTGGTGGTGTCACCGTTACTACTTTATTGTTATCCTCTTTCTGATTATTATTTATTACCGTTTCTTCTTTTGTCTTAATGACAACCTGATAATCCGCTGTCGTCTTATGGTCTTCGGCATATACTTTTACATTTAATGTAAGAGGGCTGCCTGTAAAGTTGTATGTCTGCTCTTTTGTATCATCTACAAGCTTATCATTGATATACAGTAAGCCGTATGTGTCTGCAATTGCATATTTCAGCGCTACGGAAGCAGTACCTTTCGGAACAACAACCGTATAAGTGTTATTGCTGTTGCTTACTTCGCCTGCTGAACTTGTCAATGACTTCAGGGATGCCTGATTGCTGAAGTTCTGCGTCATGTACAGACCGCCAACCAGACGCGCGCTTGCCTCTGTGGCAGAACCGCTCTCAAATCGTACCGGCAATACCGTATATTCTTTCGTATCGCCCTGCGGAGTAATTTTCTTTACATTCTGTTTCAATACATCATCCGGAATAGAAATGTATTCGGTGTAGAAACTGTCTTTGCCGTCATACGCCAGCTTTTTATCTGCAATTACCGTGTTGCCTACGGAAACTTTCAGCGTCTTGCCGTTGTCCTCTTTGGCGAACTGGCACAACAGGGAATTTCCTTTATCCGGATTCACAACGAGGTTATAAGTAAAGTAACCACCGGCATTCGCCAGACGGGTACTACCGCCGTCCGAAATCGTCCCCGCTATAGAATTCTTTTCCTCCATCTGATGAATTACATCATTTTCGTACTGACCATATCCCGGCTGCGTAGAGTCTAATATGCTGGCATCCAGACGCGCATTTTCTTTTCCCGCCAGTATCTGGCTCTCATCGCTCTCGGCGTGAGCGCTGCTAAAGTACCAGTAAATACCATAGCGCTCATCGTTTAATGTGTTGAACGGTACGAACTGCAAACCTCCGTCAAACATCTTCTCGGCATCCGTTCCCGCAATATGGAATGACAGTGTTTCGCTATTTGTATCTTTTACGAGATAGTTCTCAATCTTGTCGATATACTCAATCGCTGATATATTTTCCTGAACGGTTAATGTCTCGCTGGCAAACGGCGTAGCTGCTTTCGAGTCGCCATACTTAATCGTAATCTTCTTTGACTCGCTGCCTACTACTTTGTACAGCGGAGCTGTTAAATCGGCGCCCGCCCATGTCGTAGAGTTCATTTTCTCTTTTCCTAATTTTGCAGCCAGCACGGTCGGTCCATAACGGAATGCATAGACAGAATTATTATCCGCAAGCCCGAATGCATCTACTGTCATCGGGTATTCCATCGTCACTACATCGCCGTCTTTCCACTCGCGCTTGAGAAGAATATAACCTCCGGAGCCTACTGCTGCCGTCTCTTTTTGTCCATTGACAGTTACCGTAGTGCTCTTGTGCATCCAGTCAGGTACGCGCAGCGCCAATGCCGCGGTAGCAATTGCTCCCTCGCCCAGCGCATTAATCGTAAAGGTAGCTTTTTCTGATTTTGTAACATCCGACTGCTGCGTCACAACAAGATTTTTCTCTTCCCATGTTACTTTTGAAGAAACATACTGGTTTACAATCAATGTATCGTTAGTGCGGAAGTACATACTGTCTCCCAGTTTGGTGAAGTTTTCCATTCCACTGCCGGTACAGCACCAGAACTTATTCGTTGCCGGATCGGAAGTACCAAACGTCTTGAAATATCCGGTTGCCATTGGAATGAAATATGCCGCTGCTCCCGTTTCGGATTTTACTGCTCCCATAATGGAATTGCGGAGCGTTGTCTCATAGTAATCAGCATATTTTTTGTCACCTGTCACTTTAAACAATTCTCTTGCCAGTTTCAACATATTATGAGCACAGCAGCTCTCGCAGTTTGTCTTCGTTCTCGTGCTGTCCTGAGCATTATCTTTACGGAAATGCTCCATAACGCTGACGCCGCCGGTTATGTAAGAATGTCTCTGTACTGCAATATCAAAGAACTTCTTTGTATATTCTAAATATACATCATCATCTGCCACGGCATCGCCTGTTTGCTTTAATACCGTATAACGCTTGAGCGCACCTACAAATTTAGGAATGAGTGTGTTGGCATGTTTACCATTCAGACAATTCTTCTTGCCGTTTGCAATCGTCTTAAAAAGATTTGTCTCGTCGAATTTATGAGCTGCTTCCAAGTGCTTTTTGTCTCTTGAACATAAATACAACTCATATAGACAATCATTCATGCCGCCGTATTCGGTTCCCAATACTCTTGCCTGCAGTCCGGCGTCCCATTTGCTGACACGGTTATAAACCCAGTCGCCTAATTTCTTTGCTACGTCAAGCGCCTGCTCGTTTCCGGTATACTTATAAGTATCTACGAGACCGGCTACCATTTTGTGCATGTTGTACCACGGTACCCATGTACCTGCCGTAGTTCCCTGCTCCAAAAGGTCAAACTGCTTCTCTACGTTTTCTTTATCTTGAACCTGTGCCCCAAAGATAAAACCGGTTCCCAATTTGTCCTGACATTCTGCCAGTCCGGCAATAATCGCATCCAGCTTATCTTTTAATTCCTTATCGCCTGTTACTTTAATCGCCTGTGCAACGGCGGTAAGATAATGTCCGACGCTGTGGCCGGCCAGCAGACCGCTCTCCCAGCCGCCGTAGGATTTTGCACCTTTCGTATCCACACCCGCTGTCTCACGGTAATGGACTAATACGCGGTCATTATCAAATTTCTTGAGAAATGCGATATCTTCTTTTTGCGCCGATAAATAATAACTATCAAGAACTTCGACTTCATCTAATTCAAACTGCTCTGCCGGCCCTATCTCTGAGTCTGCCAGCACAACAAAAGTGAATTTGCGTGTTTTTGCATAATCATCCATCTTGATTGTTCCCTCCAATATTACTTCGTTATCCGGTTCCCCTTTTTTCGGTCTTGTTACCTTTCCGTCATTGGCGATCACTGATTCATTTGATGATTTCCACGAAATCTTACTCCCCTTTGCCCCCTGTACCGGCAGTGTTAAATCGGATACAATATGTTTCTCCGAAAACTTAATATCTGCTGCATCGGATGAAACAATCGCCTGCGCACTCGCCGGTTGTTCACTTGCTGCCGAATCTGCTGCCTGCGAGATTGTCGCTGCATTTGGTACGGCTGTTCCAATCATCATGGCGCCTGCCATCACGATTGCCAGTCCGCTTTTAAACCATTTTTGATATCTTTTGACATTCATACGCCTACCTCCATAAAAATTTGTTATGTCTACTATCTCACAGATTCGGAAATTGGTAAATAGAAAATAAAAATATTTGGTTTGAAAAAGTAAGATTATTGTTATATACTAATATTCAGAAAATATCGTTTTTATACGGTTGGCGACTATGATTGAGGAGGTTTATAAATGGAAAATATTACAATTTCTACAGCAGCGCAGATAAATTACAAGTTCTGCGGATTACTGGAATCAAAATCTTCCGATTGGACACATATGTCGCGCCCTCTGGAAGAATACCAATTAATTATCGTCACTGACGGAACTCTTCATATCGCCGACGACAATCAACATTATGAAATCAGCGCCAATGAATATCTGATTATGAAACCGGGTTATCAATATGGAGATAAGCCGTCGCTCTGCTCTTTCTACTGGCTTCATTTTGAATGTCCGATGCTGCACATTGCGAACGAACCAGTTTTTACCCTTCCCCTCCGCGGAACTATTTCCTCCATGAATCGAATAAGAGCTGCTTTTACGCAGCTCAATGATGTAGAGTTTACTTATAAAGATAAGAGGACAAATAATTTATATGCCATGAATATCTTATTGGAAATTTATAACCAGATACAGGCAAGCGCTTCGTCTGCAAACCATTCCTTTAAAGACTACCTGTTACAAAATGTAAGAAATTACATTAAATGGAATCAGGCCTATCACCTCACCGTCTCCGATTTGGCCAAATATCTGGGCTACCATCCCAAATATTTATCTTCTTTGTTTCACAAAGAAATGGGAATCACATTAAAGCAGTATCTGATTAATGAAACAATGGAATGTGCGAAAGTGGAATTGTGCAATTCGAACCGAAGCATTGTTTCCATTGCACTCAATCTCGGTTTTTGTGACGGCCATGCCTTTTCGTATGCGTTTAAACATCATACCGGCATGACCCCGACCGAATACCGCAACAGCCATCACCCGATTGACCGCAACAGCGATTAATTTGTCTCCGTTTTCTTTTCTGCGGTTTCCGTCTTTTCCGCTTCTTCTTTCTTTTCTTCCGTACCGGCCGCATTTTCTTTCTTCTGCTCTTCCTCTTTTAATTTCACTAAAGCCTCATCCAGCTCTTTTTCACCAATCTTCCCATTGATTAATGAAGTCCAGACATCTTTTTCACCTGTCAGCGGTTTGTACTTTTCCAGTTTCATCAACTGCGACGCTCTGCGGTAATTTACCCTTAACTGGCGCAAATTGTCGTGACGCTGTTTGAATGACAGACCGGACACTTTATCATTATAAAGAGAAGAACGAATCGCCTCCAGCCCCATCGACTTAGAAGAATTAATGAAATTATCCATTGACTGTTTCCTTGCCTGTGCGGCTATCTTCTTTTCTTTCGCTGCTTTCGTGCTTTTGTACAGGCGGTTGCCTCCCATTTGATTACTTACTCTCATACTTGTTACACTCCTCTCTGATATGCCATAAATCTCTCGCGTACCTGACGGTACCTTGTGCGCGGAACAGTCAGTTCCGTACCCTTTTCCAGAAAAACTACACAGCCGCTAATCTCACGTATGTAGCGCATATTTACCAAATAACTTTGGTGGATACGCAGAAAATCGTCATTACACATCTTCTCTTCCCATTCGTTGAGGATACCGTACATCGTACGGATTTGACCGTCCTCTAAATGAAAATACAGACGGTGTAATTTGCTTTCCACATAGACAATCTGATGTAGCGTCAGGCGCCTCTCTCCCTCCCGAAAAGGAAAAGTCAAAATATCTTTACTATTGAATTGTTGCTGCAATTCGTTTTCCACCAATTGTCGTAAATTCAATATCGCATGAACTTTGGCAGGAACTTCCTGCTCGCAAGCCGCCTCATATATTTCCGCCTTACACTCCCTGCTTTCCATATACGCCGCCGCTAATTGCTTCATCTTTTTACGAACCATTGTGTTCTCATCGCATACTGCAATCCTGAACATAGCCGATACTCCCCGTGCTGCCTCCTGCATGTTATTCCTGTTCCGTCAGTTATTTAGGTAATCGACATATTTGAAAAATTACTTTATAGGAAAATTCCTCCATGTCAGAAATCGAACATTTTTTGCAGAAAATGATAGTACCTTCTACCTTTTCAAACTAATGCCCTCTTAAATCCCAGAGCGGCTCATAACCACCATCATAAATAATCCAATGAATTTCCATTTCCCATAAGCTTCCCACAAATTTTAACACGGTCAACAATTTCCACATTCTCCGGAAAATTTATATCAGTTAATTGATTCGCAAATTTTGCTCGTAAGATTAATTATTGAGATTTTCAATATATGAAAGTTCTTTTATTAATTTCTTATCATCTGTTGTAATATATATATCATCAAAATCGTTCAAGTGTACATAAATTACCTCGTCGTTTCCACTATAAAACAATACTACACCATATGGTGTATCTCTTAACAAATCATAAAAACTATTGTACTCAAATATGTACATGGTAATAAAAATATCCATTTCATACCCAACAATATTCATGCCCTCATTCATATGTTCTCTTATTCTTCTTGGTACATTAATTTTTTTACAATTCTGTTCCAATTCTAATATTCTATCATTATACATCATGTCCTCATAAAACATAAAATAAATTTTATCTGCGACATTGCATAAATAATTAACTAAATTCTTATACTCTTTACCTTTTATCACATCCGGAAAAAATGTATAAACCATTATTATCCCTCACTTTCGCTACAGATACCGCCTTTGCTGCCGCTTAAATTTCTTTCTAATGATTCAAAAAACCAAACGGCTCTTTAAACTTTGTATCCCTGATTTTTCCTCTTATGCTCTTCCTGATTTCCCTCTCTGCCAACTCCTGCGGATATTCAACAGGTACTTCTATCTTATATTCAATGTCATGCTTTTCACACCACTTTTTAGCTAAATCTAATCGTAACCAATTCTCAATAATGTATATCTCTTCTCTAATATCTGCTATATCTGCAAATTTCCAGTAATCATTATAAGAAAACCAATTCGTATAAGCAAATTCTTCATTATCTTCTACCAGTGACCAATCACTTTCTTTTTGCTCTTCCATATCATAGTTTTCAACAAATCTAATAACTAAATATTTTTTCCCATATTTGTCAATCATATCCGTCCTCTAATCCATCCTTATAAACTGCATAAGCGACATTCCACTCCGTGTCATTTTCATTTATTTCTTTCACAAGACCCGTTTCCGTAT
>CAJUTM010000011.1 GCA_910589595.1 uncultured Eubacterium sp. | reverse complement strand
CAGATGTAAGAGTTGGAAGTTGCAGATAGCTACTTAATCAGCAGACACTAATTAAGACAGTAAAAAAGGACTGGTTTCCCAGCCCTTTTTTCATAAATAAAAATAACTATTTCCCTTTCTGTCTCCCCTCCGTGTCAATGCTATAGTTCTCCTTTATAATTAGCTGGGAGATTGGCACGAGTGTAAATCCCTTTTCTTTCAGGGTGGAAAGCAGCTCATCCAGAGCCTCGGCGGTATGTTTTCCGCCGTTATGGCAGAGAATGATGGAGCCGTTCCCCAAATGCTTGTGCTCCGTCACGCGGCGGATAATGGTGGCGGCGTCATAATCTTTCCAGTCAAGGGAGTCAACATCCCACTGAATGGCGTAGTATTGATTTTCGCGGCACACCTGAATGAGTGTGTCATTATAGTCTCCGTAGGGAGGGCGGAACAATATCATGTCTTTGCCGGTGAGCTTCTTCACTTTTTCGTGTGGTTTCATCAGTTCTTCTTTACATTGCTCTGCTGACAGTTGTGACATCTGCTTATGATTTTCGCTGTGGTTGCCAAGGTCATGCCCTTCTGCGGCAATCGCCTTTACGTCATCCGGATATTTTTCAATCCATCCGCCCGTCATAAAAAAGGTCGCCTTGACATTATGTTTTTTTAGTGTTGCCAGAAGGTCTTTGGTGTCGTCATTTCCCCAAGCAGCATCGAAACTTATTGATATTTGCGGTTTATCGGTTTCCACGCAGTAAATCGGAAGCTCTTTTCCCTGTATCAGTGAATTGCTGATAACCTCCTGATTTTCAGGGTAGAGGAGAATGCTGGATGCCAAGAGGGCAATTGAAGTCAGGACAATGGCGCCTACTTTTGTAAAGAGAATCAGTTTTTCACGTTCGTTTTCTATGTTCATAATTAAAGTTTCCCGAATTATTTTTTGCTATATTATATTGAAAAAAAGTTGAATTTATACTACTTTTTCGATAGAATGAATATATATTTTGGGAATTCTGAACAGGAGAGTGAGTATTGTATGAAAAAAAGAAGAGCAATCGCAATCTTTTTATGCCTGTCAATGGTATTTTTGCTTTATCCGCAGATTGGAAAAGCGGAACAGGCAAATGCAGCGCAGGAGAATATTAAAATATGGGAGGATACATTGGGAGAAGTATCCGAAACCGGATATGTTCCTGTCCACAAGACAATCTTAAATGAAGATGATTTGCATGCGGGAAAGAGGAGAATGTCTGCACGCAGGAGTGTTTCCATACCGGCTTCCTATGACGCCAGAGAGGAGGGGCTCACGAGTGAGATTCGCAATCAGGGAGCGTTTGGGAATTGCTGGGCCTATGCGGCGATGTCTGCGTCGGAGAGTAATATTAAGAAAAAGGGTTATGAGACACAGCCGGATTTGTCCGAATATCATCTGTCTTATTCCGTTTACAATAAGGCGTTAGACCCGTTGGGGCTCACGGCAGATGATGTCTGCCGTGTAAAACAGATGAACAATAACGTGTATTCGTGGGGCGGGCATGATTATGCGACGATTGCGTCGCTTGCCCGTTGGCAGGGAATCGTAGAAGAGGAAGACGCGCCCTTGTCGGATTTGTTTGCCGCACAAAAAAATAATGTCACGGCTGTTGTGCCGGAAGATGTCTTGTATAAAGACAGTTATCACATTCAAAATGCGGAATTTGTATATCTTTCAGAAGATAATCGCGATTTAATAAAACAAAAAATAATGGAATATGGTTCCGGTACGATTTCATATTATTGCGGTACGGATGTAGAAAACAGAAGATATAGTAATACGGGAAACGATAATTATACTGCCTATTATTGCGATGATGCGTCAAAAGTAACGAATCATATGGTTACTGTTGTAGGATGGGATGATAATTATGCGGTAAGTAATTTTAATTCATCCTGCCGGCCGGATAAAGCGGGGGCCTGGCTGTTTCGCAACAGTTGGGGTGATTATAATGACATGGGAGGATATTTCTGGATTTCCTATGAGGATGCAACATTGAATGTGGAAAGTGATTCGCAGGAAGAAGTGACCTTTTATGATGTAGAGCCGGAGAACCGTTATGAATATAACTATCAATATGATTCGGGATTGCCATTGCGTTATATAAATGGCTTTGCGGCGGTTGCCAACGTATTTGAGGCGCAGCATAATGAAAATATAGAAGCAGTTTCTTTCCATACGCAGGAGAGAAATGTTACATATAAGATTGAGTTATATCGTTTATCAGACCGGAGCAATCCAAAGTCTGGTGATAAACTGGGGGAGACAATAACAGGACAGTGCAGCGAAAGAGGATATCATACGATAGATTTTTCAGAGATGGGAATGGAGGATGTTTTTGTAGCAGAAGGAGATATATTCTCTATTGTTTTAAGCCTGAAAAACAACAGCGGAGATATCAGTTATTATACGATTGAAAGACCATACCTATGGTCTGATTTAGAGGAGGTTGTGTCAGGCGGCACCAATCAAAGTTTTGTATATAATGGTAGAAGTTGGACTGATTTAACGCAGGCAGATTTTGGAGCGCAAAAGATAGATGCCAACATCTGTCTGAAAGCATTTACGACAGAAACGACAGAGATTCCGACCGCGACGCCGACCGCGACCCCAACAGCAACGCCGACGCCGACCGCGACGCCGACTGTAACCGCGACCCCAAGTCCGACCGCAACCGCAACACCGACGGAAGAACCGACGATAGAGCCGACCTTTGGGCCGACGGATATGCCAACAGATACGCCAACGGAAGAGCCGACCTTTGGGCCAACGGACATACCAACGGATACACCGACCGGCAATCCGACGCAGGAACCAACCGTGGAACCGACGATAGAACCGAGCGGAGAACCGACAGACACACCAACGGACACACCGACAGACATGCCGACGGAGATTCCCACAGAAAGTCCGTCGAATGTGCCGACCTTTGGGCCGACACAACTGCCGTCGGAGAAGTCAGAGACAACACCGGAGCTATACAGAATGGTGGAACCGACGATACCGCCGGTAGTTAAAAAGCTCAAGTTCAGTCCTGCTTCTAAAAAAGTAAAAGCAGGCAAAAAACTAAAGCTGGGTAAATACTTGAAAATTACAAAAAACCGCCCGGGTTCCGTAGCGTTGAAATATGAATTTACGAAGAAAAAGTATAAAAAATACGCATCGCTTACGAAAAAAGGAGTTTTAAAAGCGAAAAAGAAAGGACGGAAGAAGACAATTTACGTCAGAGTGAGGGCGCTGGACGGAAGTTTAAAAACGGCTAAAATAAGATAGGGTAATGGGGGATTAAATATGATTAGGAAAAAAGGAATTTTCTTTTTTCTCGTCGTGTTTCTGATTATTTCGGCGGCAGTAACAGTGGTTTTCTGTTTGAAGAAACAGGAGACACCGGAGACGGCGGCGCCTTTGCAGGAGAACTCTGCGGTTCCCTCCGTAAAACCAGCGGAACAGCAGGAATCCGATACGGAAACACCGCCGCCGATTATCAATACGGCTGGGAAAAATCTTCAGGAGAGAATTGCTCCGCCGCCGGAATTTGGGAGAACGAAAGCAGGGAAGAACAGTCTGACTGCGTTTTTGAGGGAATATCCTTTGAAAAAGGCGGGGAAACCGGTTCTTCTATATAATGGGGAAGAAAAGGGAAATCAGAATGCCCATGTGGCAGTTTTTAAACTTCCATTGGAAAAAGAAGATTTGCAGCAGTGTGCGGACTCGGTAATGCGGGTGTATGCAGAGTATTTCTGGAAGACAGGGCAGAAAGAGAGGATATCATTCCGGTTTGTGGACGGCTTTCAGGCGAAGTACACCAAATGGCGCTCAGGGTACCGCATACGGGCGGGAGAATCCCGTTCTTTCTGGGTATCGGGCGGCGCCCGTGATGATTCTTATGAAAATTTCAAAAAATATTTGCGAATGGTATTTGCCTATGCAAGTACGCTTTCGCTGGAACAGGAGTCAAAGAAAATAAAGCTCTCCGAAGTTGAGACAGGGGACATTTTTTTGAATGCCGGAAGTCCGGGACACGTAGTGATGGTAGTGGATGTGTGCAGCGCCCCTGACGGAAAAAAAGCTTTTTTGCTTGCTCAGGGGTTCATGCCGGCACAGGAATTTCACTTATTGAAAAATCCATTGCATGAAGATAACCCGTGGTATTATGTGGACGAGGTTTCATATCCTTTGCAGACGCCGGAGTATTCCTTTGAAAAAGGGAGTTTCTGCAGATTGAAATATTAGTTTGGATATTGCGTAAAGAGTATTTGGAATAAAAATTCTAAATACTCTTTTTTGTGTAAAAAAACTATTGACATCAAAGGGTGTATGCCATATAATGTTCATATGAATAATTGTTCATATGATAAAAGGAGGCGATGGAGTGAATAAAAAAGATGAAATAGAATGTTGTGAGACGACGGAAATACATGAGGATTTACTCTGTATTGTGAGAGACAAATTACCGCCGGAAGATGATTTGTACGATTTGGCTGAGTTATTTAAAGTTTTTGGAGATTCTACCCGTATCCGCATTTTGTTTGTTCTCTTTGAAGAGGAAGTCTGCGTGTGTGATTTGGCGGAAGCTCTGCAGATGACACAGTCGGCGATTTCACATCAATTAAAAATATTAAAGCAGAACAAACTGGTAAAGGGAAGACGGGAAGGAAAGTCGGTTATTTATTCTTTGGCGGACGACCACGTCAGAACTATTATCGCACAGGGGCTGGAACATATAGGAGAGTAAAACTTTATTTTGCTCAATATTTTTATGAAAGAAAGGAAGATTGAAATATGAAAAAGAAATTTAAACTGCAGGATTTGGATTGCGCAAACTGCGCAGCAAAAATGGAAGAGGCAATTAAAAAGATAGCGGGTGTCAGTGACGCCAGCGTCAGTTTTATGACGCAGAAAATGATGATAGACGCAGAAGATGGCAGATTTGATGAAATTATGGAAGAGGTAGTGAAAGTCTGCCGGAAAGTAGAGCCGGATTGTAAAATTATGATGTAGTCACGTTCTCGTGCGGTTCTTCGAACGAAAACGTTCTCGGAATGGAGGTAAATATGTCAGGAAAACAAAAAAGAATGCTATGGCGCATTATCTTATGCTTTATAATATTTATGCTGTTTATGATATTCGGACATATAGGAATATGGGACGGATTTAACCGTGGGCTACTGTTTTGTATCTATCTGATTCCTTATCTGACTGCAGGCTATGATATTGTATACAAAGCAGTTCGCAATATTATGCACGGTCAGGTGTTTGATGAGAACTTCCTGATGATGATTGCTACTTTCGGTGCTTTTGGCGTAGGGGAATATGCCGAGGCGGTAGCCGTTATGTTGTTTTATCAGGTGGGAGAATTGTTTCAGGGCTATGCGGTTGGCAAATCAAGACAATCCATAAGCGAGATGATGGATATCTGTCCGGAGTATGCCAATATTGAAGTAGATGGCGAACTAGTACAGGTGGAGCCGGATGAAGTAGAGGTGGGAACCATTATTATTATCAAATCGGGAGAGCGGGTTCCCCTTGACGGTATTGTCGTGGACGGGGAATCGTGGATTGATACAGCGGCGCTGACAGGAGAATCGCTTCCCCGAAAGGCGGCGGCCGGTGACGGGATTATTAGCGGCTGTGTAAACGGAAGCGGAACGCTGCGGGTGAGAACGACGAAAGAGTTTGACGACTCGACCGTGGCAAGGATACTGGAATTAGTTGAAAATGCGAACGCAAAGAAAGCAACGGTGGAGAATTTTATTACCCGCTTTGCCCGATACTACACACCAATTGTAACGATAGGGGCAGTATTGCTGGCAGTTCTGCCGCCTCTGCTTTTTGCCGGTGACTGGTCGGACTGGCTGCAGCGGGCCTGCATATTTCTTGTTATATCCTGTCCGTGCGCACTTGTCATTTCCGTACCGCTTGGTTTCTTCGGGGGGATTGGGGCCGCCTCCAAACTTGGTGTTCTCGTAAAGGGAAGCAATTATCTGGAAGCGGTAGCGCAAATGACTACACTCGTGCTGGATAAGACGGGAACGCTCACAAAAGGTGAATTTACCGTGACAGACATTTTAACTGCAGATATTGAAAAAGAGCAATTGTTGGAAATCGCCGCTCTGGGAGAGGGATATTCGAATCATCCGATTGCGGCTTCGATAAAGGAAGCCTATGGTAAGGCGCCTGATTTAACGCGGGTAGCGGAAGCAAGTGAGATTGCCGGACATGGAATCGAGATATCGGTGGACGGTAAGAAGACTTACATCGGCAACGAAAAACTGATGGCGGCAAAGGAAATTGCATATAAAGTTTGTGAGGAAGCAGGAACGGTTGTGTACGTTGCGCAGGAAAATCGTTTTTTAGGTGCTATCGTTATTTCCGATACAATCAAACAGGGAGCGGCGGCCGCTATTGCCGATATGAAACGAATCGGAGTTAAAAAGTGTGTAATGTTGACGGGTGACAGGAATAAAGCGGCTTCGTGCGTGGCGGAGGAAGTGGGAATCGACGAGGTCTATGCGGAACTTCTGCCTGCGGATAAAGTGGAACAGGTGGAACGCCTGCTGCAGGAGCAGGAAAAGAAAGAACGTCTGGCCTTCGTCGGCGATGGTATTAACGATGCGCCGGTACTCACACGTGCCGATATCGGAATTGCCATGGGAAGTCTCGGTTCCGACGCGGCAATTGAGGCGGCCGATGTAGTGCTGATGGATGATGATATTGGCAAGATTGCCTCCATAGTACGCATTTCGCGCAGGACGCTCCGCATTGTGAAGCAGAATATTATTTTCGCTCTCGGAGTTAAATTTCTCGTTCTTTTGTTAGGTGCGCTTGGTATGGCAAATATGTGGGAGGCGGTATTCGCAGATGTAGGCGTTTCCGTAATCGCGATTCTCAACGCCATGAGGGTGCTGCGGGAAAAATGAATGGCGAATGCCTGACGTTGTTTGCAAATAAGAGAAAAATAGTGTATACTCAATAAATAGAATCAGAAAGAGGACAGGTACTTGACAAAGCAGCCTATCCTCTTTTGATATCGTTTACTGATGTGAAAGGAGGAAATGATTTGGACAATAAATCAATGATGGAATTGGGAGAAGAGTTGAACGAAAAGTTTAACGACCTTACGGAATATTGTATGGTGTCGGGGGCGATTAACCTCGACCTCTACAATGAATATGACGTAAAGCGCGGGCTGCGTGATTCCAGCGGAAAAGGCGTACTGACGGGGTTGACGGAAATATCGGATGTCAAAGGATATCAAAATAAAGATGGCAGGAAGATTCCGTGTGATGGCGAACTCTATTATCAGGGGTATCATGTCAAAGACCTTGTGGCGAGCTATGAAAAACGCCGTTTTGCTTTCGAGGAAACAACGTATCTGCTTCTGTTTGGTGAACTTCCTACCAGAGAACAGCTTCGCAGTTTCGAGGAAGTGCTCACAAGTTTACAGGAATTGTCCGGTCAGTTTGTCCGTGATGTAATAATGAAAGCCCCAAGTGCAAATATTATGAATGCGCTGCAAAAGAGTGTATTGACATTGTACTCGTATGATGATAATCCGGATAGCACCTCGGTTGCCAATGTGTTGCGTCAATCCTTGCAGTTGATAAGTAAAATTCCGATGATTGCGGTATATGCTTATTTATCGTACCGCCACTTTACGTTTGATGACAATTTATATATCCGCACGCCCGACCCGAAATTATCAATTGCTGAAAATATATTGCAAATGCTCCGGCCGGACGGCAGTTTTACGGAATTGGAAGCCAAGGTGCTGGACATTGCGCTTGTGCTTCACGCCGAGCACGGCGGCGGTAACAATTCAACCTTTACCAATCATGTCGTAACTTCTTCGGGAACGGATACATATTCTGCGATATCGGCGTCTATTGCCTCTCTCAAAGGCCCCCGTCACGGCGGCGCCAATCTGAAAGTATTGCAGATGTTTGACGATTTGAAAGAGCATTGTCCGGACTGGAGCTGCGAAGAGCAGATAACGGATTATCTGAAAAAGATTTTGAATAAGCAGGCGTTTGATGGCTCCGGTCTCATATATGGTATGGGGCATGCCGTCTACACCGAATCTGACCCGCGCGCGGTTGTATTAGAAAAATATGCCGCAGAGCTTGCAAGAGAAAAGGGACAGATGGAAGAGTTTTATCTCTACGAGACGGTAGCGCGTATTTCCAAAAATCTTATTATGGAGACGCACAGACGCTATAAGCCGGTTTGTACAAACGTAGATTTTTATTCCGGTTTTATTTATACGATGATGAATATTCCTCGCGAGTTATTTACACCAATCTTTGCGATTGCCCGCATATCCGGATGGAGCGCTCATCGTTTGGAAGAGCTTGTAAATAAAGGGAAAATTATTCGTCCGGCGTATAAATACGTGGGCACGCATGAAACATATTGTGAATTGGACGAGCGTGATAAATGCTAATCGGCAATGGTTAGCGCGGTAAATCGCTCAGAAAAGAGGTAAAAATGGCAGAGACAGAACGAAAACAGGATGAAAAACTGGGCACAGCGCCGCTGGGGCGTCTGATTTTCAGTTTGGCGATTCCGGCAGTAATCGCACAGTTGATTAACGTTGTATATAATCTGGTTGACCGCATTTATATCGGTCATATTCCCGATGTGGGCGCACAGGCGCTGACGGGGCTCGGACTCTCCCTCCCTGTCATTTTGCTGATACAGGCCTTTAGCGCACTCGCGGGGATGGGTGGCGCGCCGCAGGCTTCCATCCAATTGGGAAAAGGAGACCGGAATGCGGCGGAGAAAATACTCGGAAACAGCGTAACGATGCTTATTGTTTTTACGGTAATTCTGACAGCCGGACTTTATCTGTTTAAGACGCCGTTGCTATATTTATTTGGAGCCAGTGATTCGACGATTGTATTTGCAGAAGACTATCTCAATATCTATCTGGTGGGAACGGTTTTTGTAATGGCATATCAGGGGTTAAATATGTATATCAGTTGTCAGGGATTTGCCAAGACGGCAATGTTTTCCGTGCTGATAGGAGCCGTCCTCAATATCGGACTTGACCCTCTGTTTATTTTCGGCCTGCATATGGGAATCAAAGGAGCCGCGCTGGCAACCATTCTCTCACAGGCTGTCAGTGCTGTGTGGGTCGTAACTTTTCTTCTCGGGAAGAAGACCGGTTTGAAAATCCGCAAATGCAATCTGCGCCTTAATTCCAAAACGGCGGGCGGGATTTTGGCGCTCGGAATTTCACCGTTTATTATGCAGTCTACCGAGAGCCTGATAACTATCGTCCTCAATCGCGGTTTACAGCAGTATGGCGGAGATTTGTATGTGGGTACGCTGACGATTTTGCAGAGCGTCATGCAGTTAATTGTCATTCCGGTAAACGGATTTTCGCAGGGGGCGCAGCCGATTATCAGCTATAACTATGGCGCGCGGAAAATTGCCCGTGTGCGCAATACGTTTCTGATTGCGCTCGCTATCATATGGGGGTTCAGCTTTGTATTTACCGGAACGGTGATTCTGTTTCCCCATCTGTTTGCGGGGATGTTTACGAGCAATCCGCAGATGTTGGATTTGGCGGTCGCCAAGCTTCCGGTATTTCTTGTGGGATTGCTCATTTTCGGCGTGCAGATGACATGCCAGAGTACGTTTATGGGATTGGGAAAAGCGAAAATATCCCTGTTTATTGCCCTTTGGCGAAAGGTCATTCTGCTGATACCGTTAGCGATTATTCTTCCGCGGTTTTTTGGCGTTGACGGAATATACTGGTCGGAACCGATAGCGGATACGATATCGGCGCTGACGGCGGGAGCGTTGTTTTTCCTGACGGTCTGGCGCAAAGAGTTAAAATTTCAGAAAGAGAAGTGATTGACAATGAATCAGCATATGATATTCTTAGATATAGATGGTACTCTGTTAGATGAAAAAGAGGGAATTGTGCCGGAGAGCGCCGTGCGCGCGCTGCACAGGGCAAAGGAAAACGGCCATTTGATTTTTATATGTACGGGGCGTTGTAAGGCAATCTGGCCCAAAGATATTCTGGCGATTGGCTTCGATGGTGTGATAGGAGGCTGTGGTACTGACATATACTATCGTGAGAAAGAGCTGTTTCACGCACAAATAGACAGGAAACTGCAGCGGGAAGTGGTGGCGGATTTGCTGCGTTTTCATGTGGACGGGATACTGGAGGGAAAAGAGGCGTCTTATTTTCGCAAGGACTATTGGATGCCGGAAGTAAAGCAAATTTTTACGGATAACGGCAGTTTTGCCACGGAGTGTCAGTTGTTCTGGACGGAAGCCGAACCGGAATTTGACAAAATGGCGCTTTGGTTTGACGAGAGCAGTGACATGGAAGCATTTCGGCAAAAATATGCGCAGCAATTTGATTTTATATTGCGCAGTCCGACTTTTTATGAAGTAGTTCCCAAAGGATGTTCCAAGGCGACGGGGATTGCCTTTTTGTGTGACTATCTTAATATACCGCGCGAACAGACAATCGGAGTGGGCGACAGCACGAACGATTTGCCGATGTTAGAATACACGGGTATCAGTATTGCCATGGGGAGTGGAAATCCGGATATTTTTCCGGCGGTCGATTTTGTCACTTCCGCCGTTATGGAAGATGGAATTGAAAAAGCTTTTATGCATTATGGATTGCTGTGAGACAGGAAAGAAAGAGAGGTAGAGGAGTGAAGTTAAAGAAGTTATTGGAAAAAATGGATTATGAACTGATACAGGGGAGTCTGGAGACGGAAGTTTCCGATATCGCCTACGATTCGCGGGAGATTCAGTCCGGTATGCTTTTTGTGGCGATTGCGGGAACGGTGCAGGATGGCCACAAGTACATTCCGGACGTAGTAGACAGGGGGGCCTCGGTTGTTGTGGCAGAGCGGGATGTTGCCATCGCGGATAACGAAGTGACGGTCGTTCGCGTGAGCAATGGCCGCGCCGCGCTGAGCTATCTGTCGCAGGCCTATTTTGACTATCCGGCGTCGAAAATGACAACGATTGGCATTACCGGTACAAAAGGCAAATCGACGATTACTTATATGGTGCGCGATATCATTGAGAAATCAGGAAAAATATGCGGCGTCGTGGGAACTATCGGCGTGGCGGTAAATGGTAAAGTAACGCCGACGGAACATACAACTCCCGAATCGTATGATTTGCAGAAATATTTTTATGAAATGGCGGAGGCCGGCTGCGATTATGCGGTGATGGAAGTCAGTTCTCAGGGGATTAAGATGGACCGCGTGGCGGGAATGCAATTTGACTATGGTGTGTTTTCCAATATAACACCCGACCATATCGGCCCCAATGAGCACGCGGACTTCGATGAATATCTCTGGTGCAAGAGCCGCCTGTTTACGATGTGCCGCATTGGCATTGTCAATAAAGATGATGAGCATTGGCAGGACATTGTAAAAGACGCTGCCTGCGAGATTAAGACATACGGTGAGAGCGACGCCGATTTGACGGCGTCTGCCGTGGAACATGTGAATATGGACGGTACGTTGTCCATGAAATTCCATGCGTCCGGCATTTTGGAGGGCGATGTCATTGTCGGACTTGCGGGGCGGTTTAATATCGCCAATGCGATGTGCGCCGCCTGTGTAGGCACGCTTCTCGGAATGCCGCACAATGTCATTCTGCATGCGCTGGAGCACGTGAAAGTGCGGGGACGCTTGGAAAATGTACCGACCGGACGGGGATTTTCCGTGCTGATAGATTTTGCCCATAACGGTATTAGTACCGAGAGTGTGTTAAAGACACTGAGGGGATACAACCCTTCCCGTATTATTGCCATCTTTGGCTGTGGCGGCAACCGCAGTAAACTCCGCCGCTATGAGATGGGTGAAGCGGTGGGAAATTTGGCGGAGCTCGCCATTGTCACAAGCGATAACCCGCGTACGGAAGACGTGATGGACATAATAGAAGATATCAAAGTCGGATTGGCAAAGACAGAAGGAGAGTATATTGTCATCCCTGACCGGCAGGAAGCGGTCAATTATGCCGTCGACCATGCGCGTAACGGCGATATGATAATTCTTCTCGGGAAAGGACACGAGGAATATCAGGAAATCAATGGCGTGAAGCACCACTACAGCGAACGCGAGGCAGTAGAGAACGCGCTCGCACGCTTATGAAAGGATACCAAATATTGGTAAAAAGGGGTTGCAACTTCATTTTTTTCTGCTATACTTAAAGTAAGCCTAATATTTGACAAAGGAAATGTCGATATACAATATGGTAATGGATTACCAAAATTAAATTAATCAAAGGAGTGATATGTATGAGTGGTATTTATGGATGGAATTCGGGCAATTCTTTCATGAATAGCTTCTTCGGTACAGGCGGTAGCGGTTCCGGTCCGTCCCTGCTTTCATCGTTAGGCGATTTGCAGATGATTAAGAGCGGCGCTTACAAGAAAGCAATGAAAGCGTACTATGCCAATCAGGTTTCACAATCCAAAACGGATGGCAAAGATACGGATACCATCAGCGGTTCCGGTACGGCAGACAGCAAGGTAAAGCTTTCCAACCTTAAGAGTTCCGCACAAAAGCTGTATGAATCGGCGAACGCGTTGAAAAATGCGGACTATTCCAAAGATGCAAAACCGGAAGATTTGCTTAGTAAGGCAAAGAGTTTTATTGACAGTTATAACAGTACATTGTCAACGACGAAAAATATGAACTCCTACAGTATTTTACAGACTGCTGTATGGGGAACGGAGCAGATGAATATCAGCGAGGGATTATTGAATAAAGTTGGTATATCAATTGGCGAGAACAACTCCCTTTCGATTGATGAGGAGAAGTTTAAGTCGGCCAAGATGAGCGATTTGAAAGCTCTGTTTTCGGGAAGCGGTTCTCTGGCAGACCGTATTTCCCAAAAAGCGTCTACGATGTACAATCAGAGTACGAACCAGTTAGCTGTAAATCAGGGTAAAATGATGTACACAAGGTTTGGAAAATTGATTTAAGCAGGAAGTATATGAATAAGTGACGGATGGCACAAACAGTTTGCTGTTTGTGCCTTTCGTGTGTGGCTCAGGCATATGAATGGAGGATGAGAAAATGCATCACTTTTTTGTACCGGAGGAAAATCTTTTAGATGGCCGGATTATAATACGGGGAGATGATGTGAATCATATCCGTAATGTGCTGCGTATGACGCTGGGAGAAAAGCTGGCAATTTCTTGCGGAAAAGGAGTGGAATATATATGTGCGGTGGAAGAACTGCAGGAAGACGCAGTTACGGCGCGTATATTGGAGGAACACGCGACGGAGAGTGAACTGCCGGTTTCCATTACCCTGTTCCAGTCTCTGCCAAAAAGCGATAAAATGGAATTTGTCATTCAGAAAGCAATCGAGCTGGGAGTATCCCGTGTCGTTCCCATGAGGACGAAACGCTGTGTTGTGAAATTGGACGAGCGGAAAGAGCAAAAGAAGTTAGCCCGCTGGCAGGCAATTGCCGAAGCGGCGGCAAAGCAGAGCGGGAGAGGAATGATACCGGAAATAGAGCGGATAGCAGACTTTGAGCAGGCGCTGCAGATGGCGGCGCAATGTGATACGCTGCTCATTCCCTATGAATTGTGTGACAATATGCCGGAATCCGTGACGGCGGTGCAGCGGGCGGCAGAGGGAAAGAGCGTCGGCATATTCATTGGGCCGGAAGGCGGCTTTGAACGGGGAGAAGTGGAGCAGGCGGTAAACGGCGGCTCTGTTGCGATTTCTCTGGGAAAGCGGATTTTGCGGACGGAGACAGCCGGACTTGCCGTCTTGTCGGTACTGATGTTTCTGATTGAGGGAAAAAACAAGAATTGATAGGAGAATACAATGGAATGTTATCTCGATAATGCAGCAACGACCAGAGCGCTGCCGGAGGTGTGCGAGCTGGTGGCAAAGGTGATGTATGAGGATTATGGAAACCCCTCTTCACTGCACCGGAAAGGGATGGAGGGGGAAAATTATGTGCGGCATGCGGCCGGACAGATTGCGAAAACATTAAAATGCGCGCCGAAAAATATTATTTTTACTTCCGGCGGAACGGAGAGTAACAATATGGCGCTGATAGGAAGCGCCTTTGCCAATAAGAGGCGGGGCAGGCATATTGTCACGACCTGTTTTGAGCATTCGTCGGTACACGAGACGCTGCTCTATTTAGAACAGCAGGGGTTTGAGGTGAGTTATCTGCCAGTGGACAGTCAGGGGCATGTTTCTCCTGATGTTTTGCGGAATGCGATTCGCGAAGATACAATACTCGTATCTGTAATGATGGTCAATAATGAAGTGGGAGCGATTCTCGACGTGCAGGAAATATCCCGCGCGGTAAAAGCTTGTCACAGTGATATCATATTTCATGTGGACGCCATACAGGCGTACGGAAAGATGGCGATAACGCCGAAGAAGTGGGGGATTGACCTGCTCAGCGCCAGCGGCCATAAGATTCACGGCCCGAAAGGAACGGGATTTCTCTATATCGGCGATAAGGTAAAAATTCATCCCCATATCCACGGCGGCGGCCAGCAGCAGGGACTGCGCTCGGGAACGGAAAATGTTCCGGGGATTGCCGGCCTTGGACTGGCAGCGGAGAAGATGTATGCAGATTTGGAAGAGCACCGGAAGCTTTTGTATGACCGCAAACAATATTTGCTTGAGCGCCTCGGCGAGATGTCAGGAGTTACCGTCAATGCCTGTCTGCCACCGGAAATCGGGCAGACGGCGCCGCATATTGTCAGTATCAGCATTGCCGGAGTGAGAAGCGAAGTGCTTGTTCACGCGCTTGAGGATAAAGGGATTTATGTATCGTCCGGTTCTGCCTGCTCGTCTCATCATTCGGGAATAAGCGGAACGCTGAAAGCTATCGGCGTAGATGATTCGCTTCTGGATAGTACGATACGTGTAAGTTTTTCCTTTGAGACGACAAGGGAAGAAATTGATTATACAATCGGACAATTAAAAGAAATAGCGCCGGTTCTGGCGCGATATACCAGAAAATGAAAAGGAGTTTTAGAAAATGGTACAAGCTTTTTTAGTAAAATATGCGGAGATTGGCATAAAGGGAAAGAACCGTTATGTATTTGAGGATGCTCTCGTACGCCGGATAAAGGAGCGGTTGCAGCGTTGTCAGGGAGATTTTTTTGTAGAAAAAGAGCAGGGGCGGATTTATATTGAAGCAAAATCCGCTTTTGATGAGGACGAAGTCATCGACGGATTGACACATGTTTTTGGTATCGCCCATATTTGTCCGGTTGTATTAGTAGAGGATAAGACGTTTTCCCACATCTGCGAACAATTGGTGGAGCATATGCGCGAAGAATTGGGAGATACGCCGTTTACATTTAAAGTATTCGCCAAGCGCAGTGATAAAAATTATGATATGCAGAGTCCGGAAATATGTATGGAAGCAGGCTCCTATATTTTGGAGCATATGCCGAATGCCTCGGTAGATGTACACCATCCGCAAGTGAAAGTCTATGTGGAAATCCGGCAGCGCGCTTATGTATATGTCACAAGTATTAAAGGCCCCGGCGGTATGCCGGTTGGAACTGCCGACCGCTCAATGCTCCTTTTGTCTGGCGGGATTGACAGTCCGGTGGCGGGATATATGATGGCAAAGAGAGGCGTTCGTATTGAGGCGGTATATTTCCATGCGCCGCCGTATACGAGTGACCGCGCAAAACAGAAAGTTGTGGATTTGGCGCAGCTGGTGTCCGAGTACGCCGGAGATATAAAACTTCATATCGTCAATTTTACGGATATTCAGTTATATATTTATGAGCAGTGCCCGCACGACGAGCTGACGATAATTATGCGGCGTTATATGATGAGAATTGCCCAGAAGATTGCGGAAGAGAGACATTGCCTGTCGCTGATTACGGGAGAGAGCGTCGGGCAGGTTGCCAGTCAGACAATGCAGAGTCTGGCAGCGACGGACGCGGTATGCACGATACCGGTATTCCGGCCGCTCATTGCTTTTGATAAAAATGAAATTATCGAGGTGGCAGAGAGGATTCATACATTTGAGACATCCATTCAGCCATTTGAGGACTGCTGTACTATTTTTGTGGCAAAACATCCGGTGACAAAACCGAATATTAGTAAGATGGAAGAATCCGAAAAACAATTAGAAGAAAAGATTGACGAAATGGTGAGCAGGGCCATTGATGAGAGAGAAGTTGTTACCGTACGGCCGGAAATGTAAAAAAATGGCTGGCTGGGAAGCGCGCCGCACAGGGCGGTTCTTCCTATAAAACAAAAAAGCGGCGGCTGTGCTGCCGCCCCGTAAAGTAACAAACCCAATTTTTTGCTGTGCAGACATTAGTCCACAATAAATTCTGATAACTTGTCAAGGATTTCATCGACATCGCTCTCGCTATGGATGTTCAAATCAATGGACTTGGATAAGTCAAGACTGAAGATACCCATGATGGACTTGGCGTCAATGACATATCGTCCGGACACTAAATCAAATTCTGCATCGAATTTTGCCACTTCATTTACAAAGGCTTTTACTTTGTCGATAGAATTTAAAGAAATTTTAACTGTTTTCATAATCAATACCTCCTTTTTTTGTATTGAAAGATAGTTTTCTCTTTCTTCATGTATTATACTAGTATGAAGCAAAGATTATGTCAATATCCAAAATTGACGAGGTGATTGAAAAAATAATGCGTTTTTTGTGCAAACTGCTAACGAAATGGAGAGAAAAATGTCAAAAAGAGAAAATTTGCCGGAGAGAAGACGGGTGGCCTTTCTCACATTGGGCTGCAAGGTAAACTTTTATGAGACGGAAAAAATGATGGAACAGTTTCAGAAAGCTGGTTTTGAAATTGTGGATTTTTCTGATTCCGCAGATATATATATCGTCAATACCTGTACCGTTACTAATATAGCAGACCGCAAGTCCCGACAGATGTTACACCGTGCGAAGAAAAAAAATCCGCAAAGTCTTGTGGCGGCGGTAGGCTGTTATGTGGAAAGCGACAGTGAAAGACTGAAGACGGATAGTGCGGTTGACGCCTATTTTACAAATGACGACAAAGAGAATATAGCCGGACGGATGATAGAGCAGTTTTCTCTTGAGCGAACGGAACGACTGGCAGCAGGCAGCCGTGATGTCCGTCACGAGCGGACGAGAGCCTATATTAAAGTACAGGACGGATGCAATCAATTTTGCACGTACTGTCTGATTCCGTATGTGAGAGGGCGGGGGAAACTTCGCAGTATGCCAGAGGAGCAGGTTATTGCAGAAGTGGAACTGCTGGCGCAAAAAGGCTGTCGAGAAGTTGTGCTCACCGGAATCCATTTGTCCTCTTACGGAGTAGAGCGGATGGGAACGGCAGACTTTATAAAGGCAAAAGGCGAGCCGTTATTGGAATTGATTCGCAGGGTGGCACAGGTGGATGGAATTGAGAGGATTCGCTTGGGGTCATTGGAACCCCGCATTATTTCAGAAGTGTTTTTGCAGGAACTCGCGAAAATAGAACAATTATGTCCGCATTTTCACTTATCTCTGCAAAGCGGTTGTGATAGTGTGTTACAGAGGATGAATCGACGTTATACATCCGATGAATATCGGGAAAAGGTCAAACTTCTTCGACAGTACTTTTCCTGTCCGGCGATTACAACCGATGTCATTGTCGGCTTTCCGGGGGAGACGGAAGAGGAATTTGACAAGACGAGAGAGTATTTGAAAGAACTTCAGCTCGCGGATATTCATGTATTTCCGTACTCACCACGAGCCGGAACGAAAGCGGCGGATATGCCGGCGCAGGTAAGCCCGGAAGAAAAGAAGAGAAGAGTGGATTGCCTTATAGCAGATACGGTTTGTTACCGACGCAATTACGGCAATCTGTTTCAGGGGCAAATGGAGAAGGTGCTATTTGAAGATACGGAGGAGCGGAACGGCGTCTGCTATTTAATGGGACATAATGAACGCTATGTGAAGATAGGAGTGCCGCTCGCAGAGGCGGAGGAGAGCGGATATCGGGAAAATGAAATACATGAAGTGAGAGTGCAGCATATTTTTTTCTGACCATTGAAAAGCCTCTTGATTTTTTTGATTTACGGGCATAATAATATCAAATTACGATTTAGTAAATCAGGATTAGATATTTGAGCAATCTTGAAACGATTGTAAACTTTGCCGCTTCCATTTCCGGCAAATAAAAAGAATCATTAGTGAAAAAAGTTACAATTACCCCTTGCGAATTAGTTGGGGATATATTACAATGTTGATGATTAGTTTGTGATAATAGAAAGGGCGTGACAGGATGCAGGAATTTAACAATACACAATATTTCAAAGTCGAACTTGATAAGGAATTAGATGTTCGGGATATTATTGCATCTGTTTACGGAGCTTTAACGGAAAAGGGATACAATCCGATTAATCAAATAGTCGGTTATTTAATGTCGGGCGACCCGACCTATATAACGAGCCATAAGGGAGCGCGCAGTCTGATTATGCGTGCGGAACGCGATGAAATTATCGAGGTGTTTTTGGAAGATTATATTGAAAATAATTTGAAAAAATAAACTTTAGGTTGTTACTCTTTTGTATAAGTGAACCTGCATTTGTTTGTTGACAGTTTGAATGGAGCATAGATTGAAAATTATGGGACTTGACTACGGTTCTGTAACAGTAGGTGTGGCTATCAGTGACGCCATGCTGCTTACTGCGCAGCCCGTCGAAGTAATAAAAAGAAAAAGTGAAAATAAGTTACGGCAGACTCTCGCCCGCATTCAGGTGTTGGCGGAGGAAAACGACGTAGGACGTATTGTGCTCGGATATCCGAAAAATATGAATAATTCGGAGGGTGAACGGGTAGAGCGTACGAAAGAATTTATGGACAAATTAGCAGCTCGCACGGGATTGGAAGTTGTGTTGTGGGACGAACGCCTGAGTACTGCAGCCGCGATGGACGTGTTAAAAGAAAGCGGAGTACGGGCAGACCGGCGGAAAGCGTACGTGGATAAACTGGCTGCCTCCGTAATCTTGCAGGGATATTTGGATTTTATACGTGATTAGGAGGAATTAAATGTCAGAAAATGGTCAGATTATGCTTACGGCTGACGATGGCAGCGAGGTGGCTTTTTTTGTGTTGGAAAAAGCAGATATTGCCGGAAAGTCGTATCTACTTGTGAGCGATTCGATAGAAGAGGAAGAGGCAGAAGCGCTTATTCTCAGGGAAATGGAAGAGGGCGACATGGTGATGTACGAAGTTGTGGAAGAGGAAAAGGAGTTGGCGATTATCTCTAAATATTTTGAGGAATTATTAGAGGATATAGAATTAAAACCAGAATAGAGAGGTGTATTTTTTGAAAAAGAAAGAAAAATCGGGGAACGAGTATGTAAAAGTAGTTCCTCTGGGCGGATTAGAGCAGATTGGAATGAATATTACTGCGTTTGAAACCGAAAAGAGTATTATTGTAGTAGATTGCGGACTGGCATTTCCGGAAGACGATATGCTGGGCGTGGATTTGGTAATTCCCGATATCACGTATCTGAAAGACAATCGGGAAAAAGTGAAAGGGTTTGTCATTACCCACGGACACGAAGACCATATCGGTTCCCTGCCGTATGTGTTGAAAGAATTAAACGTGCCGATTTATGCCACGAAACTGACGATGGCGATTATTGAAAATAAATTAAAAGAGCATAATCTGATTAACAATGTAAAAAGAAAAGTAATTTCGTACGGCCAGTATATTAATTTGGGAGATTTCCGCATTGAATTTATCTGTACGAACCACAGTATTGCCGATTCTGCAGCGCTGGCGATTTATACGCCGGCCGGCGTCATCGTTCACACGGGCGATTTCAAGGTGGACTATACGCCGGTATACGGAGACACGATTGACTTGGCCCGTTTTGGCGAGCTGGGCAAAAAGGGCGTGCTGGCATTGATGTGCGACAGTACCAACGTTCTCAAATCGGGATTTACCGAATCGGAGAGAACCGTTGGCACGACGTTTGACACGATATTCGAGGAAAATGCCAAAAACCGCATTATTGTCGCCACCTTTGCCTCCAACGTCGACCGCGTGCAGCAGATTATTAATTCCGCGCAGAAGCAGAACAGAAAAGTCGTCATTGAGGGACGGAGCATGGTTAATATTGTCAATACGGCAGTAGAGCTCGGCTATATTCAGGTGCCGGACAATATGATAATCAGTCTGGAAGAAATGAAAAATTATTCTGACGAGCAGCTGGTTTTGATTACGACCGGAAGTCAGGGAGAGGCGATGGCTGCGTTGTCCCGCATCGCGGCGAGCATTCACCGCAAAATCACCATTATGCCGGGCGATGTTGTTATCTTTAGTTCCCGTCCGATTCCGGGCAATGAGAAATCGGTATCGAAAGTAATCAATGAGTTATCCCAAAAGGGAGCCAAAGTTATTATTCAAGATACGCATGTATCCGGACATGCCTGTGAGGAAGAGATAAAACTGATTTATTCTCTTGTGAAGCCTCGATTTGCCATTCCGGTTCACGGTGAGTACCGCCATCTCTTAGGCCAGAGCGAGCTGGCGCAGAAGATGGGCGTGCCAAAGGACAATGTAAAAATACTCCGTTCCGGAGACATTTTGGAACTTCGGGAAGACAGCGCCCGCATCGTAGGAAAGACGATAGCACAGGGTATTATGGTAGACGGACTGGGCGTCGGTGACGTCGGCAACATTGTTTTGCGCGACAGGCAGCATTTGTCGGAGAACGGCTTGTTAGTTGTCGTTCTTACTCTGGAACGTGGCTCCAATACAATCCTGTCGGGGCCGGATATTGTATCCCGCGGTTTCGTCTATGTGAGAGAATCGGAAAATCTGATGGATGAGTGCCGGGAAGTGGTGAATATTGCGCTTGACCGCCTCTATGACAGAGGAATTACCGATTGGGGTCATATGAAATCAGAAATCAAAGATACGCTCAATGATTTCTTGTGGAAAAAGACAAAGCGAAACCCGATGATATTACCGATTATTATGGAGGTATAGTTCATGCTGAAAGCGGTGCGAACGATGCTGATTGTATTATTGAATATTTTATTGATTGGCATAGTTGTTTTTGGCGGGGTGGAATTGTGCCATGTCGGTTATCGGTTAGCGTATCGCACGGTAGGCGATACGTCGCGCGATTTGCCTCCGGGGAGAGAAGTGACCTTTTACATCGCTGAGAATGAAACGGAGTATGAGGTGGCAAAGGATTTGGCGCGCAAAGATTTAATCGCAGACCGCTTTTCCTTTTATCTGCGCATGCGATTGGAAAAGAGTGACGATGTAAGCCTGCAGTCAGGTTCCTATACGCTGAACAGCAGTATGACGTATGACGATATCCGTCATGCCATATACCGAAAGAAAACAGATACATTGAAATGAAAAAAGAAAGCCCGCCGGAAAGTAGCGGGCTTTTTATAAGAGCAGAATGGAGGATGTGCATGGAGCAGGAGCGCATGGAAGTTTTTTTGGAAAAATACCGTCGGCAGTCCGCCCCTTATATTGCGGATTTGGAGAGGCAGGCGCTCGCCGCAGACGTGCCGATTATCCGGCGCGGAACGCGTGATTTGCTGCGCTATCTGCTTCGCACGGGAAAACCGGCCCGTGTGTTGGAAATTGGAACGGCAATCGGATACTCGGCGCTTTTTATGAAATCATGCCTGCCGGAAACCTCATCAATTACAACGATTGAGAAAGTAGAAATGCGTCTGACGGAAGCGAGGCAGAATATAGCGCGTTACGATAAAGCGGGGCAGATTACGCTGTTGGAGGGAGATGCAGCCGATATCTTGCAGCGTTTGGCAGAGGCGGGAGAGCAATATGATTTTATATTTATGGACGCTGCGAAAGGACAATACTTGAATTTTCTTCCCTTTGTCTGCCGTCTGCTGGCACAGGGGGGGACGTTGGTATCCGATAACATTCTTCACGAGGGGGATGTGCTCGAATCGCGTTATGCGGTTACAAGGAGAGACCGCACGATTCACGGACGCATGCGGCAGTATTTGCAGGCGCTGACGGAGAGGAAAGAGCTGGAAACGATTTGCCTTGCTGTTGGCGACGGGATGACAATCAGTTACCGGCAGTGAGCGGTATATGGAAATGGAGGAGAAAATGAAACGGAAGAAACCGGAGATATTAGCGCCGGCAAGCAGTCTGGAAGTATTGAAGACAGCGATACGTTACGGCGCAGACGCGGTATATATCGGGGGAGAAATGTATGGGCTGCGCGCCAAGGCAAAAAACTTTTCGAAAGAGGACATGCGGGAGGGGATTGCTTATGCCCATGAAAGAGGGAAGAAAGTTTATGTAACGGCGAACATTACCGCTCATGACAGGGATTTGCAAGGTGTGGAAGACTATTTTTGGGAATTAAAAGAACTGGCGCCGGACGCCCTTATCATTTCCGATGCGGGAGTATTTACGATTGCCCGAAAGGTGTGTCCGGAGATTGACATTCATATAAGCACGCAGGCCAATAATGTAAACTACATGACGTTTAATTTCTGGCATCAATCAGGAGCGACGCGCGTTGTGACGGCGCGTGAATTGTCGTTGCGGGAAATCGCACATATTCGTGCCAACATAGCGGAGGGATTGGAGATTGAGACGTTTGTTCATGGGGCGATGTGTATCTCGTATTCGGGGCGCTGTCTTTTGAGCAACTATTTTACCGGAAGAGATGCCAACCTCGGCGCCTGCACACATCCGTGCCGTTGGAAATACCATATTGTGGAGGAGACACGGCCGGGAGAATATTTGCCGATTGAGGAAAACGAGAGAGGCACATATATTTTTAATTCCAAAGATTTGTGTATGATAGAGCATATACCGGAATTGGTAGAGGCGGGGATTGACAGTTTTAAGATTGAGGGGCGGATGAAAACGGCGCTCTATGTGGCGGTTGTTGTACGCGCATACCGGCAGGCCTTGGATGACTATTGGGAAGACCCCGAACGCTATCGGGCGAAACTTTCATTTTATCAGGAAGAAATCGCGAAGTGTACTTACCGGCAGTTCACGACAGGTTTTTTCTTCGGGAAGACAACGCACGAATCACAGATTTATGATTCGAACACGTACACGCAAGGTTCCGTCTATCTTGGCATAGTGGAAGAAGTGACAGAAGATGGACAGATTATATTTGAGCAGAAGAACAAATTCAGTGTTGGCGACACGATAGAGATAATGAAAACGGACAGCACAAACCTGACCGTGACCGTGCAGGAGATGGTAAACCAATATGGCGAACAGGTAAAAGATTGCCCACATCCGGCAGAGCGCATTCGCATGAGGGTAGACGCAGAGGTGCAGTCCGGTGAGATAATGCGTATGGGGAAGACAGAGGAGCAGGTGGAGAAACAGACAGGGAAACAGGAATAATGGCATCGAAATGAGAGGATACTATGAGTGTAAAGACGAAAGTGTTGATGTTATTGGAGGCCAATCGGGACTGCGATTTATCCGGACAAGATATTGCCGGACGGCTTGGCGTGACGAGAGCGGCCGTTTGGAAAGCGGTGAAAGCGCTCAAAGATGAGGGGTATGAGATTGGGGCGGCAAACAACCGCGGATACCGACTGATGGGAAAGAGCGATGTTTTGTCTGCCGAGGGAATAAGGCCCTGTTTGCAGGAATGTTATCAGGACAACGAAATCGTCGTATACAAAAGTACGGTCTCGACGAATCTGGATGTAAAAAAGAGAGCGCTGGACGGCGCCAAAGAAGGGCTTGTTGTTTTGTCGGAAGAGCAGACGGCGGGACGAGGCAGGAGGGGAAGAAGCTTTTCTTCTCCGTCTGGAACGGGCATTTATATGAGTTTTTTGTTTCGTCCCACACCGGAGCAGTCTTCAGACGTCGTACTCATTACGACGGCGGCGTCGGTAGCCGTCTGCCGCGCGATACGAAAGGTTTTGCGGGAAGAGCCGTCGATTAAGTGGGTAAATGACGTTTATCTGGGCGGCAAAAAAGTATGCGGTATCCTTACCGAAGCGGTTTCCGATTTTGAGAGTGGGCGGATTGATACGGTTGTCGTCGGCATTGGCATCAATTATCGTGAACCCAAGGAGGGATTCTCACCGGACATCCGGGATGTTGCCGGAGCGGTCTGTAGCAAAGAGAATCCGACGCCGCGCAATACGCTTGCGGCAGCCGTGATGAATGAGCTGTTTTCCCTCTATGAGGGATTATCTGAAAAAACATATATGGAAGACTATAGACGATGGTCGAATGTGCTCGGCAGAAGAGTCCGTTTTTCCTCCGGCGACGGGTGGGCTTACGGAACGGCAGCAGAGATTGACGACGATGGCGGTCTTCTGATACGCATGGATGACGGAGAGGAGCAGGTGCTCCGTACGGGTGAGATTAGTCTTCGGGTTTGTGACGGAAAGTGAGGGATACAATGACAGTGACATATAAAACGGAAGAAGAGAAAGAGAGGGTCATTCTCGTGGCAGTGGACGTGGAAGACGGTACGGATGTGGAAGATTCGCTGGATGAACTTAACGAGCTGGCGGAAACTGCCGGAGCAGTCGCTGTCGGGCGTCTTATACAGAAGCGGGAAGCGGTTCATGCAGGCACGTATATCGGAAAGGGAAAGATTGCCGATTTAAAAGAGATGGCAGAACAAAATCAAGCGGACGCCATTGTCTGTGATGATGAGCTGTCGCCGGCACAAATTACAAATCTTCAGGAAATGCTGCAGACGAAAGTAATTGACCGCACGGTTTTGATATTGGATATTTTCGCTAAACATGCCAAAACAAGCGAGGGTAAATTACAGGTGGAATTAGCGCAATTGCGTTATCGCTCTTCGCGCCTTGCCGGATTGGGGAAATCGCTGTCGCGCCTCGGCGGCGGTATTGGAACGAGGGGACCGGGAGAGAAAAAGCTGGAGATGGACCGGCGATTGATTCGGGAGCGGATAGCGGTACTGAACCGCCGTCTTACAGAAGTAGTACAGAACCGTGATACGATGCGCAAACAGAGAAGTCGGGAGCAAATTCCTGTCGTGGCGATTGTCGGCTACACAAATGCCGGCAAATCAACACTTTTGAATGTGCTTACCGGAGCGCAGGTATTAGAGGAAAATAAGCTCTTCGCCACCTTAGACCCCACGACGCGCATACTCACGATGGAGAACGGACAGCGGTTTCTCTTTACGGATACGGTAGGATTTATCAATAAGCTGCCCCATCCGCTGATTCGCGCCTTTCAGTCTACACTGGAAGAAGCGAAGTATGCCGATATTATTTTGCACGTGGCGGACGCTTCCAATCCGAAACTGGATTTGCAGTGCGACGTTGTCTATGACACGCTTCATAAACTCGGTGTAGAAAACAAGAAAATAATAACGGCTTTTAATAAGATGGATTGCCTGCGGGAAAGTGATTGTCAGAGACTGCGCGATGACAGGAGCGACGCGGTAGTTCACATATCGGCAAAATATGGCCGCGGTATCACAGAGTTGCTGCAGATTCTGGATGGGATTGCCAACGAGGGACTCGTGAAAATAGAGCGGGTATTTCCTTATGAGGAGGCGGGGAAAATCAGCCGCATTCGGGAACACGGCAGGCTGGAGACAGAAGAGTATCGCGAGGATGGTATTTTTATTCGTGCGAGCGTGCCGCCGTTTCTTGTGTAGTTTCATTTATAGGCTCACCGGCGCACTAGGGGCGATTGCTTAATCATTTCAGGGCAACGGGTATCATGCGGTATCTCATCCGGTATCCATTCCCAGCGAAAAATACATTATTTTTTTTGTTTACAGAAATCTTTCGCCGCCCTTTCGCAAAACTCGCTGTCTGCTGTCGTTTTTTCCTGACTTTTGCAGCATTGACCGCTCGCCGGTCCTTATGCACCACCATTTGTTACTAATTACTGCGGACGGCGCCAAAGGCGCCATTTCGGGTAAGAGGGCTGCTAAAAACAAATGTATTTGTTTATGACAGCCCTCTTACCCGAACAGATGCTTTGCATCTGTCCGCAGTATGGATATAATAGCTACGGTGGTGCATTAGCACCGCTGCGTAGCGGTCTAGTGCAAACGGGCTGCCAAAAGTCAGGGAAAAACGACAGCAGACATCTCAGACAATGCTCGGGCGGCGCTCTGTAAACGAAAAGAAATAATAATTTTTCGGGGAGTGATACAAGGATAACGATATCGCATGATACCCGCACAATGCACAAATTCGGAGAGACAAATGATTAAGCGATTGCCCTGCTGGCGCACTCACCGAAATCCGAATCTTGCATATATTGTTACAGACAATATATGCGGGAGCGGTATCAGTGAGAAAATCCGTTTACATTATTTGTGTCTGTGTACTTATGGTTTTGGTTTTTTATGAAGCAGGACGCGGGGAGAACAAAAAAAACGGCGGTGTCTATGTGCCGGCCGCGCGTCTGATGTCGCAGCTTGAGAAAGAAAACAAGCAGGAAGAAAAAGGGAAAAAAGTAGCATATCTTACCTTTGATGACGGGCCGAGTTACAATACGGAAAAGATTTTGGATATACTGAAAGAGAAAAAGGCAGTTTCCAGTTTCTTTATAATAGGAAAAGATATTTCAGAGGAAAAAGAAAAAATTATAAAGCGGGCGCTCGAACAGGGAAATGCGGTAGGAGTGCACACATACTGCCATGAACAGTGTAATATTTACAAGGATAAAGAACATTTTTTTTCGGACTACGATAAGGCGGAGAAAGTACTTGAGAATATACTCGGCAAAAAACCGACGCTGCACCGTTTCCCATGGGGGAGCAATAACGGATTTGTCAGTTCTTTCGTCGACAGTCTGATAGAAGAACTGCAGAGACGGGGAGTGCGAAGCTTTGACTGGAATGTCTCGGGGGAAGATTCTGTCGGGGCAGACGTGCCGGAGCAGACGATTTTTGCTAATGTCAAACGTGATTTGACAAGATATGATAAGCCGATTATTTTACTGCATGATTCGGCGGCGATGAATCATACGACTGCTGTCTTACCGCAGATAATTGATTACATTCGTGAACAGGGATATGAATTTGACACGCTGGAGAATCATTCGGGGTATCTGTTTCCGGCGAGCTGGCGGTAGCCTCTACTTCCGTTATACAAGCGCTTCCAACAGCGCCAGAACATGTTTTCGCATATCTTCCGGCAGACTGTGATACAGGTGTAGTAAGTGGGTTTCTTCGGAAGAAAGAGAAGAACTGTCGGGAAGTTGTGCGGCGGGTGTGTAGTCGACAAGCGTATCAATGGAAGTGTGAAAAAAGTCGGCAAAATTTTTGAGCGTCTGTATATCCGGCTCCGATAAATTGTTTTCATATTTATAAATGGATTGTTGACTTAAACTAAATTTGTCGGCAAGTTTCTGCTGGCTTAAATGTCTTGACTGACGTAATTTTTTTAAATTTTTCACAGGCAGCCTCCTCGTCTTTTAACTCTCTTTAAATTTCATTTTAATCGTACGCCGGAACCTTATCTAAAACCTTAAAGTAGTTATTGACAACAACTTTTTAATTGTATTATAATTTACTTGTTCTACTCAATTCATTATCTTATTTAAAAGGGCCGTCTGGAAAGTGTGGTCCGAAGAACTAAAGTTTTCAAAGAACTGAAGTTCTCAAAACCAGAGCGCCCTTAAAACAGGGGGAGCTTTCACATAAGATAAAAAATGGTCAGAAATGGTAAGGGAATTTGCTTGACATGGGAGAGATACAATGATATGATAAAAAACGATTAAGTTGTTTTAATTAAAAAGACGAAGGAGTGAAGGTAAAAATGAAAAGAACTACAAAATCAGTTCTGGTTTTTGCTTTGACAGCAAGCATGGTTTTTGGCAATGCCGGTGTCAGCAACGCGGCTAAAGCAAAAAAACCTAAATTAAGTAAAACCAAGGTAACAATTACCGTTGGTAAGAAAAAGAAAATTACTGTCAAGAAAGCAAAGCCAAAGAAGACAAAATGGTCTGTAAACAAGAAAGGAAAGAAGATTGTATCTCTTTCCAAGAAGAAAAAGAACAGCGTTACCATCAAAGGTAAGAAAGCTGGTAAAGCTACGGTAACAGCAAAGATTACAGTGGGTAAGAAGACTTACAAGAAAAAAGTCAAGGTTACAGTAAAGAAAAAGGGAGGACGGACGACAAAGAATACTCCTACACCACCAACAAAGACTGGCGGCAGCGGTGTAACGGCTACACCTACACCATCCAATCCGTCAACAGGCAATCCGCCTACAAGTAACCTGCCTACAAGTAACCCGCCGACAAGTCCGGCAACGGATGATCCATCCAACCCACCGACAAGCGGTCCGTCCGATTATCCAATTGGACCGAATGATAAAAAGATTACATTGAACGCTGATACAGAGGGCGGTAATGGTGCTCTTGACGGTGACGTTACATACAATGCTGACGGCTCCGCAACATTCACGGCGTTATCTGCTAATTCCGGCGGCGGTGTTGTATGGACATTGAACGGCACGGAAGGTTTGGACTTGAGCAAGTACAGCAAAGTAGTTTACAAAGTTTCTGCTAACAAGAAAGCTTTGGCGGACAGAGGAACACCGATTGTATTACAATTATTAAATGATAACCCGCCAGTATTTTGGAATCCGACTGGAGCTGCCCCTGCTGAATACAGAGACATAGAGGAAGCTGATACTCCGGTAACTTATGAGATTGATTTGGATTCAGATAAAATAGCTTATAGCGCTCTGGTTAAGTTCAATACATGGGTTCCTGGTGGAGAAACATATGAGGGTGAAGAGGACGTAGATATTACCGTTCATTCTATCATTCTTGTAGCCAAAGATGATATTCCGACGGGGGCTCCAACGAATACAGCTACGCCAACACCGGAGACAGAAGTAATCGAGCCTAGTGTTAAAAATGACGAGAAAGTAGTTTATGAGGATTTGGCTGCAACAGACGATTACTTTGTAACAGCAGCAGGAAAAGTAGTTTCTGTAAGCAAGAATGATATTGCTGAAGTTGAAAAAGTATTTGATACAGAGAAAGTTTACAACAAGTGGGTAGGAGAGGACAGAGACCTTGTTAAGGCTCTTGACAATGGCACAGTGATTACGGCAGTTCGCAATGCCGAGGATACTAGCAAGAGAACGGTAGTAGTTGAAGAAGCTGCCGGAACAAAGAGATATGAAGTAACAGCAGCAAAGACGGCTGATGGCGAACTTGAGTTTACTGTATTAAAAGAAGGCGCTGAAAATGCATACGTTGTTAAGATTACCAATAACACAATAACTCTTCTCCTTGATGGCGATCCTGTTGCAACGGTGACAAAGAACGAAGACGGAAGTTATGATTTGGATGTAGATGCTGCATGGGCTGAGGATAATGGTCTTGAGTTGGCTAAAGTGAAAAATGGAGCAACACCAACTGACACAGCAGAGCCAACTGACACGGCAGAGCCGACAGATACAGCAGAGCCTACTGACACGGCAGAACCGACAGATACAGCAGAGCCTACTGACACGGCAGAACCTACTGATACGGCAGAGCCGACAGATACAGCAGAACCTACTCCTGAAAATCTTGTAATAGAAGGAGAGGCGTTGGGAGAAAGTGCTGATTTCACATATGTTGAAGCAGGTATGGATCAATGGCAGAATGTTGCAGTGTTCCCAGTGGATAATACTAAAATAACGAAAGATGCACCTTTGGTTCTTACATGGGAAGTTAAAAATAAAGCAGGTGAAGATGTAAAAGATACTCGTGCTTTCAATATTGCTTTGAAAAATGGCGATGCATGGAATTCAGAAGCTGTTGGTGATTGGTATGGAAAGACAGGTGGAGAGTATTCTATAGTACTTGCGGAAGAACAGGCTACTAAAATTAAGGATAGTCTGCATGTTCATATTACTACTTCGGAAAAAGGTTTTGATGGTACATTTACTCTTAAGGCTGCTACAGTGAATGATATTAGTGTTACTAAAGCAGAAGTTCCTACTTTCACCTATGAGGGTGGTATGGGTCAATGGGCACCGACGGCAGTAGTTAATTTGCCAAGTGATATTGATTTTTCAAAGTATACGACCTGCAGAATTGAGTTTGAAACTTCTGATAAAGACTTTACATTCCATGGAATGGTAAACGCAGGTAATGTGGAAGATCCACAATATGATATGAGTGGACCAGGATTAATTGAGGTTACATTGGATAAAGTGAAAACTGCAGAGGTTAGTAATCCATTTGTAAAACTTAATACTGGTGAAAAAGGTTTTACCGGAAGCGTTAAGATTACAAAGGTGACTTTCCTTGCTGAATGATTTTTGTTCTATAGTATGAAAGTATTTCGTGTAAATGCTATATTCTCGTGAGGAGGATTAGTTCATACAATTTATATTTTATGATGAGAAGATCCCTTGGATCCGTATGGGTTCAAGGGGTCTCTTGTGAAAAGAGGGATTTGATGAAAGAAAAACGTAAATTAGCTGTTGTAATGGCCTGCAGCTTGATTTTTGCGCAGAGTATTTCGTTATTTGGAGTAAAAGGTTTAGAGAAAACAGAGGCAAAGGGGTTGCAGACCTTTACCGTTTATCGGGGGAAAAGCGCTTCTTTGACGATTACACAAAAGGGGAAGAAGAAAAAAACAGGGAGAAAGTACCGCTATCAGGTAGCGAATAAGAAAATTGCCACTATTTCCGCGAAAGGAAAAGTGAAAGGAAAAAAAGCGGGGACGACAAAAGTAACCCTGCAGAAGAAATCGAACAGAAAAAAGATAAAAATAAAAGTTAAGGTAGTTGACTATGTGAAAGAGCTGCGCCTTTCATCTGCGACTAATGTGATGTTGCAGGAGGGCGGCAAAAAATCGGTTCGCGCGCTCGTTTATCCGAAGACGGCGAAGAACCGCAAAGTGGAATATAAAAGTTCAAACAGCAGTATTGCCACCGTTGATTCCAACGGAGTAGTTCGGGCAGTACAGAGTGGATTCGCCACGATTACGATTAAGACAAAGGGAACAACGAAAAAAGGAAAGAAACTGAGTAAAAAAGTTCAAATATATGTAGCAGCAGATACACCGTCTGCGCCGACGCCGAATGTGCCGGATGGCAATTCGACTGTTATTGGCAACGGCGGGTCAACCGATAAGCCGGACGACAAACCGGACGAGAAACCGAAGACTCTGGAGCAGGCGATTAAGGAAATACCGACGCCGGATTCTTCTACATTGCTCGCTGCCAGCTTTGTTGTAAAGGAAGCGGAAGCAACAAGTACGCTTTATTTTGTGAACCGTGCTTATCAGGGAACGATGCATGTTACCGTAGATGGTATGGATATGACGAGTAACAGCGGGGTGATTAATGCCCTGAAACGTTTGGAGACAGAAGTGACCGGAAAAGGAAATGCTGTCTCCGTAAATCCGGGAAATAAACCGGAAAATAAATTTTACGACGAGAAACTTGGCTTGTGGCGTGATATATTGCTTGTGTCAAGGGTTGATTTATCCAGTGCATGGCTGATTAAGAATCTTAAAAGCGGCCAGCAGTATCACCTCATGGCATGGCAGCAGGACAAGAAATATGGAACACCGTATGGGATGATTATTACGGAAGGGGATACTACATCGAAGATTGTAGTATATTGATATATACGAAAGGGGGTGTGGTACTTGATTAACGCCAATGAACAGCGGGTTTTGGATGTGGCAGAGGGGACGTTTGAGTACAATGGCGAACTCTATACCGTGCGTCCGGCATATCTGGAAACCTTGAGAAATGAGTTTGACAAGGAAAGTGTGGATATAACGGCAGAGAAAGCAGACGAAGGCATTCGGATGATTTATGGAAATGTTGAACGTGGCGTGAGAGAGGGATATCTGATAAAACTCCCGCAAGAAACTGCCGAAAAGGCGAGAAAAGAGGGAAAAGTACGCAGCCTCAGTGAGCTTGGACTCGGAGAGGAAAACAAAGACGGACAGCAGGAGGGCAGTCAGCAGGAAAACGGACAGGATAAACAACAGAAAGAGGAAGTTGTCACAGGCAAGGATGGCGAGACATATCCCATTCAGCAGACGCCACTGCGGATTAATGAATTAGAAACATTGCGGACTTCCGAGATTGAGTCCGTACAGAAATATACGTCAAATGAACAGATAGCGGGCCAGTTGAATGCCAATGAAAGACAAATGGCAGTCACAATACTGATTGCCTGTGTTGTCTGCATTTTGGTGCTGACGATTTATCTGAAAGTGTTTAAACACCGGAAGAAAGCGTTTTTAGTTATGCTCGGGGCGAGCCTGATGAGTTTGTCGATTCTTGTTGCCGGAAGCGTATATGTCTATGATTCATGGGCGTACAGTCCGGAAACGTGGCAGACAGCAGCGGTGGAAAGCGGTTATTTCGAGGAGTGCTCAAAGTTTGTTCAGGAGGATATACAGAAAATCTTTTCCGGTGTGGAAATGGCTTCCGGCGTGGAACTTCTGGCGTTGGAAGATAGCGGTATTTACCGCGACGCCAAGAGTATTTTTACCGCCCGTCTGAACGGCAGGGAACTGCCGAAACTGGAAAAGAGACAGAAAGAAATAGAAGAAGCGCTGCAGCTTGTATTGGTGAGGGAACCGCCGCAAAATGTAGATAAGCTGTCCGAAGTTATTATGGAGCGGTACCGAAAAGTACTGGATACGCCGTATGCCTCATTTTTGTACCAATTGCGCCAGAAAGAACAGAATATCAGTGTGATGGTCGTTATCGGTTCACTTGTGCTGCTGGTTGTTTCCATTATACTTATATGGAAAGGCAGCAAGTATGTACACCGTAAATTCCGAGGTCTTTCTTATGGGATTGGTGTGGCAGGAACGAGTTTTATCGTGGCAAATCTTACCAATCTGCTATGGGGGAAAAAAGTTCAGGCAGAACCGCAGGCCTATCAGGCACTCTTTCAGCACTATATGGACTGGCGCAGTGAAAATATTTTGTATTTTGGTATTTTGCTCTTATGCATCAGCGTTTTCACATGGGGAGCCGCCTATGTTACGAAGAAAAATCATATTGAAAAACAGGGACTCAAATAATAGGGGATGCAAATGGGAACATTTCCTATTATGTGCAAATGACATACCCGTTTGGAGGAAGATATGTACAGAAAGAGCGAACATAGTATTTTAAAGCATATAGATTTTCTGATTTTAGATAGTGTTATGATGCAGATTGCTTTTGTCATAAGTTACTGCCTGCGGTATGGCTTTCAAAATCCCTATGCCACGGAAGACTGCCGGCAGTTAGCGATTATTATGGGAGTGCTTCTCGTTTTTGTCTCTTTTATGACAGAGGGGTACAAAAATATTCTCCGGCGGGGATATCTGCTGGAGCTGCGGCAGTGTGCAAAAGTAGTGTCGTCCGTATCCTTGCTGTTAGTAGCCTATCTGTTTGTCGTGCGCACGAGCAGCAATTACTCCCGTTATGTTATATTGATGTGCTGGATGATAGGATTATACCTTATTTATATTGAGCATATTATATGGAAATCCGTTCTTATTCACAGAATGCGTCGCGATATTGACCAGCGGCAGATTTTGCTGATGGTCTCCAATGTTGAGATGGCGCAGGAAGTACTGGAGCATTTTGCAGATCAGGAAATATGTGATTTTCGGGTGATAGCCGTTGTCTTACCGGAGAAGACGGATGACGCCTTGCAGAAGATAAAAGAGCCGCTCATCTTTGGCGCCGGAGAGGCGCTGCAGTTCGTCTCTAACCATGTTGTCGATGAAGTGTTTATTTACACGACATTAGAGCAGGATGTTCCGAATTATTTTATCGAAGACTGCCTCAATATGGGGGTGGTGATACACCGCAACATAAAAGAAATGATGTTATACGAGGTACATCAGCATGTGACAAAACTCGGCGATTATATGGTACTGACGATGTGTATCAACAGTGCGACGACGAAGCAGTTGTTTTTGAAGCGGTTTATGGATATTGCCGGCTCTATTGTGGGGCTTATCTTTTTTGGGATTGCTTTTCTGTTTGTGGCTCCGATTATTAAGATACAAAGTCCCGGCCCCGTCATATTTAAACAAAAGAGGGTCGGTAAGAACGGGCGGCAGTTTTATATTTATAAATTCCGCTCGATGTATATGGACGCCGAGGAGAGAAAAAAGGATTTGATGGATACGAACCGCATGAAGGGCCCGATTTCCAAATTTGAAAACGACCCCCGAATCTTTCCGTTTGGAAGATTTATGCGCCGCTGCAGCATTGACGAGCTGCCGCAGTTCTGGAATATACTGAAAGGCGATATGAGCCTTGTCGGCACAAGACCGCCGACGCTTGACGAGTATGAACAATACGAAATCCATCACAGAAAGCGGCTGGCTGCGAAACCGGGACTTACCGGTCTGTGGCAGGTGAGCGGCCGCAACGACGTAGAAGATTTCGAGGAGATTATCCGCTTGGATTCCCAATACATTATGGAGTGGAGTCTTTCTCTGGACATAAAAATAATTTGTTACACGGTAGCCGCCGTGCTTGGTAAGAAAGGAGCGGGATAATGGAGCAGGGATTTATTGATATTCACAGCCATATTTTGCCGGCCATTGACGACGGTTCGAAGAACTGGGAACAGACGGAGCGCATGCTGCAAATGCAGCGTGAGCAGGGCGTCACCCATGTGATAGCAACTCCCCATTTTGATATGGAGCAGAATTATCAGCAGGCGGATAAAATTCGCGAGCTGGTCGCCGAGGCGAATGAACATGCGAAGAAAGCAGCGCCGGAGATTACGTTGTATACCGGCTGCGAAGTGCTCTATTCTCCGGGGATTATCGACGCTTATAAAAAAGGTGATATTCTGACAATGGCGGACAGCCAGTATCTGCTTGTCGAGTTCTTTCCGAGGAGTCCGTACCGCGAAATCGAAGACGCCATCGCTTCCCTGATACGCGAGGGCCTGATACCGGTTATCGCCCACGTGGAGCGCTACGAGTGTCTGATGAGGGAGTATGACCGCCTCTGTGAATTGATGAAAATGGGTGCCGTCATGCAGATGAACAGCCGCAGCCTCTTGGGCAAGCGTTTTGACAAGAGAGTAAAACTCTGCCGGAAAATGGTGCAGAACGGATTTGTGCATTTTCTCGGAAGCGATTGTCACAACGATAGCGAACGCCCGCCGAAAATGCGGGAGCCATATGAAACCATCGTAAAATTGTGTGGGAAACAGATGGCAGACGAATTGACCATGAAAAATGGAACTTATATTTTTGAAAAAAAATATTTGTAGCATAAAATAAGATAATGAACAAGAGAATTGAATGGAGGAAACAGTAAAAAATGAATGCGAAATCCCAAGACGAAATGGAAATTGATTTGCTGGAGATATTTGGAGTGCTGATGTCCCGTCTCTGGCTGATTGTTTTGACTGGCGTCCTGTTTGCCGGCGCTGCCGGTGTATTTTGTAAGTTTGTTGTGACGCCGATTTACACATCGACGACACAACTCTGTATCCTGAGCAATACGACAAGTATTGCCTCTCTGTCTGATTTGGCAATCGGAACGCAGTTGACACAGGACTATATCGTTGTCACAAAGAGCCGTCCGGTAGTTGAGCAGGTAATTGACAATCTGGAGCTTGACATGACTTATGAAGAGCTGCTTGCCGTGACAACTGTGGAGAATCCTACGGACACCCGTATTTTGTCAATTTCGGTTACTAATCCGGACCCGACGCTGGCAAAGCAGATTGTAGACCAGTATGCGCAGGTTTCACGGAAACGTATTGCCCATTTAATGGACATTAATGAGCCGGGCATTATTGAAGAGGGACATGTGGCAGAGCGAAAGACGAGTCCGACGACGACAAGAAACGCAATGATTGCCGGTATTTTGGGAATTATTCTGGCATGTGCCGTTGTTATTATCCGTCATATGCTCGATGATACGATTAAATCTTCGGAAGATGTCGAGCGCTATCTCGGCCTGAACACACTTGGTATTCTGCCAATCGAGGAAAACGCACTGAAAGAAGAGCAGCGTGAGGAGATGGCGAAACAGGCGGCGAAGAAGAGAAAGAGAAAAGCAAACCACAAGGGAGGTAAGAAGTGATGAAGAAGATGGAATTTGCAAAACTGGACGAGTTGTCTTATCGTGCGAATGAGGCATTTAAAACACTTCGTACCAACATACAATTTAGCGGAGACGATATTAAGGTAATTGCCTTTACGAGCTGTACCCCGAATGAGGGAAAAAGTAACGTTACTTTTAATCTGGCCCGTTCGTTTGCCGAGAATGATAAAAAAGTGTTATTGATTGACGCGGATTTGCGAAAATCCGTTCTTGTCGGCCGATACAAAATCGGCGCCGTGGAAGCAGGACTGACGAACTTTTTAGCCGGACAGGCAGAGCTTGACGAAGCGCTTCACGAGACGAATGTGGAAAACATGCATTTGATACTGTCGGGGCCGTATGCGCCAAATCCTGCTGAGCTGCTCGGTACCGAGAAGTTTCAGAAAACAATAGAAAAGTTTCGTAAAGAGTATGACTATGTGCTCATTGACTGCCCGCCGCTTGGCTCGGTTATTGATGCCGCCATCGTTGCCCAGCAGACAGACGGTGTGATTCTTGTCGTTGAAGATAACGCTATCAGCTACCGCTTTGCACAGGGAGTGAAAGCTCAGCTCGAGCAGAGTAACTGTAAGATTCTCGGAGCGGTTCTCAATAAGGTGCCGATGGAGAAGAAAGGCTATTACGGGAAATACTACGGTAAGTATTATGGGAAATACTATGGTAAGTATTACGGCACTTATGGCTCGGAAAATGGAGAGGAATAGAATGGAGAATTACGTTGCAGAACATTGATTTGGCGAATAAAACAATTTTAATTACCGGAGCAGCCGGTTTTATCGGTGCTAATTTAGCCAAAAAGCTTTTAAACGATATGGACAAGCTAAAAGTTATTGGCTTAGATAATATGAATGACTACTATGATGTCCGTTTAAAGGAGGCAAGAATTTCAGAAATTTCCGATAAGGATAATTTCATATTTATAAAAGGAGATTTCTCTGATAAGAAATTAGTTTTTTCGATATTTGAAGAATATAGTCCCTCTGTAGTTGTTCATCTTGGGGCGCAGGCCGGTGTTCGTTATTCCATTTCAAATCCGGATACTTATATAGAGAGTAATTTAATTGGATTTTATAATATTTTAGAGGGATGCCGGAATTATCCGGTGGAACATCTGGTATATGCTTCCAGCTCTTCTGTCTATGGTGCGAATCAAAAGATACCTTATTCGACGGAGGACAAGGTCGATTGTCCGGTGTCATTGTATGCAGCTACGAAAAAGAGTAATGAACTGATGGCGCACGCCTATTCGAAATTGTATAATATTCCTGCCACCGGATTGCGTTTTTTTACCGTATATGGGCCGGCAGGGCGTCCGGATATGGCCTATTTTGGTTTTACGGACAAATTGCTCAGGGGAGAAACGATTCAGATATTTAACTACGGAAAATGTAAGCGGGATTTTACTTATATTGACGATATTGTTGAGGGTGTGATATGTGTTATGAAAGGTGCGCCGGAAAAAGAAAATGGAGCCGACGGTCTTCCCGTTCCGCCATATGCCGTATACAATATTGGAAACAGCAGGCCGGAAAATCTTCTTGATTTTGTGCAGATTCTTCAGGAAGAGCTTGTGAGGGCGGGGGTGCTTCCCGAAGATTTTGATTTTACTGCGCATAAGGAACTCGTTCCTATGCAGGCAGGAGATGTTCCCGTCACATATGCCGATACTTCCGCCCTGAAAAGAGATTTTGGATATAAGCCGGATACCAGTCTGCGGGAGGGACTTCGTAAATTTGCCGAGTGGTATAAAGAATTTTATATGTAAGCTTACGCAATAACAAAGTTGTAAAATGAAACGTTTTGAAGGGAGATGCGAGTATGAAAAAGTATAAAATTGCCGTAGCAGGTACCGGCTATGTCGGATTATCAATTGCCACACTGCTGGCACAGTATAACAAAGTGTATGCGCTTGATATCGTACCCGAAAAAGTGCAGCAGATTAATGATAGAAAATCTCCTATTCAGGACGAATATATTGAGAAATACATGGCGGAAAAAGAGTTGGATTTAACGGCGACATTAGATGCCGGAGAGGCTTATACTGACGCTGATTTTATTATCATTGCCGCACCGACAAATTACGATTCGAAAAGGAATTTTTTCGATACATCTGCGGTAGAACAGGTACTTAATTTGGCGCTGAAATATAATCCCAATGCCGCCATAATTATTAAATCGACAATTCCGGTCGGATATACGAAAGCAATCAGAGAAAAGACAGGCAGCAGGAATATCCTTTTTAGTCCGGAATTTTTACGTGAGACAAAAGCGTTATATGATAATCTGTATCCCAGCCGTATTATTGTTGGCTGTGACGGGGAAACGAGAGAGGCAGCAGAAACTTTCGCCGCATTATTAAGAGAGGGAGCGGCAAAGGATGATATAGATACGCTGTTTATGGAGTTTACGGAAGCAGAGGCGGTGAAACTTTTTGCGAACACCTATCTGGCGTTGCGGGTTTCCTATTTTAATGAACTGGATACTTATGCGGAAATGAAAGGACTGGATACGCAGGCTATTATCAAAGGCGTCTGTTTAGACCCGAGGATAGGGACGCATTATAATAATCCGTCTTTCGGATATGGCGGCTATTGCCTGCCCAAAGATACGAAACAGCTCTTGGCCAATTATGCAGATGTTCCGGAAAACCTCATTGGAGCAATTGTAGAGAGCAACCGCACGAGAAAGGATTTTATTGCCGACCGCATTTTAGAGCTTGCCGGCGCTTATGAGGCAAATGAAGAATGGAGTGTGAGTAAGGAAAAGGAAGTTGTGATTGGTGTATATCGTCTGACGATGAAAAGCAACTCCGATAATTTCCGTCAGAGTTCCATTCAGGGCGTAATGAAACGTCTCAAGGCGAAAGGGGCGAAGATTATTATTTATGAGCCGACTTTTCAGGGGGGCGAAACTTTTTTTGGGAGCCGGATTGTGAAAGACCTGAAATGTTTTAAAGAACAAAGTCAGGTTATTATTGCCAACCGGTATGACTACTGTCTGGATGATGTAAAAGAAAAAGTGTACACAAGAGATATTTTCCAAAGAGATTGACAGGCGAGGTGTAGACGGATGAAAGTTTGTTTTGTTGGTTCTTCCGGAGGACATTTGACACATTTGTATATGTTGAAGCCATTCTGGGAAAATAAAGAACGTTTCTGGGTGACGTTTGATAAGGAGGATGCAAGGAGCCTTTTGAGTGGCGAGACGGTGTACCCCTGTTATTATCCGACAAATCGGAGTTTAAAGGCGCTTTTTATCAATACGACACTTGCCATCCGACTGTTGAGAAAAGAGAGACCGGATTTCATTATTTCTTCCGGAGCGGCTGTGGCAGTTCCTTTTTTTTGGTTTGGTAAATTATTTGGCGCAAAAACAATATATATTGAAGTTTTTGACCGCATAGATAAACCGACTATGACTGGGAAGATGGTTTATCCGGTCACGGATAAATTTATTGTCCAATGGGAAGAGATGAAACAGGTTTACCCGAAAGCGATTAACTTCGGGAGCATTTTTTAGTAAACAGGCATGGAGTGAAAGCATGATTTTTGTAACGGTAGGAACGCATGAACAGCCATTTAACCGTTTAGTGGAATATATGGACAGGTTAAAAGAGAATAAAATAATAGAGGAAGATGTGATTATCCAGATTGGATATAGCACATATGAGCCGCAGTATTGCACATGGAGCAAATTGTTTCCCTATCCGGAAATGGTAAAGTATGTAGAGGAAGCGCGTATTGTTATTACACACGGGGGACCGTCCAGTTTCATCATGCCGCTGCAGGTTGGTAAGATTCCTATTGTCGTTCCACGTCAAAAGCAGTTTGACGAGCATGTCAATGACCATCAGGTTGAGTTTGCCAAAGCAGTTGCAGAGAGGCAGAAGAATATTATAACGGTAGAAGATATTACCTGTCTGCAGGATATCATATTAAATTATAATGACAGGGTATCCGGTATGACGACAGGACAAAGCAGTAATAATGCGGAATTTAATGCGAAGCTGGAAAGTATAGTCGGCGAGTTGATGAGGGAGAGGAAGAAGAAATGATTCGAGTTGGGATTTTGTCAATGCAGAGAATTGCAAATTATGGTTCTTTCCTTCAGGCATACGGACTGAAAAAGATATTTGAGGAGTTTGGATGTAAGGTCGAATTTGTCGACTATCGTGTCGGTGAATGCCTTGTTCAGGATGACTGCTCCAAAGGTATGGCGCGGAAATTATCAAAAGCCACGGAAATTATCAAACTTAACGCTCCATTGAAAGAGAAAATTCGTTTTATACAATATAAAAGAAAGTATGGCAAAAATTATTATCCTTATCTGGAAATCGGTGAGCAGAAAAACTATGCGCCGGAACTGGATTTGCTTGTAATCGGCAGCGACGAAGTCTTTAATTGTGTGCAGGATAACACGAATGTCGGCTTTTCACCGGAATTGTTTGGTGAGGGGAACCGTGCGCGGAGATTGATTACTTATGCGGCTTCTTTTGGCAATACGACGATTTCGGATTTGGAAAAATATAAGGTAAAAGAAAAAGTAAATCAGTGGCTGAAAAGATTTGACGCCCTTTCTGTCAGAGATAAAAATAGCGGTAACATCGTTAAGGAACTTACAGGAATTTTGCCGGAGTATCATCCCGACCCCGTTCTTGCCTATGATTTCATTGGCAGGTGCGAACAAATTCCGGCTTCCGTGCCGGAGAGCGACTATATGATTTTGTACGGATATTCGGGGAGATTTACAACGGAAGAATGCAGAGAAATACGTGCATATGCGAATAAAAACGGCTGGAAAGTGTTTTGTATCGGTGGCGTACAGCAGTGTTGCGACCGATACGTTGATTGCAATCCGTTTCAGGTAATAACCTATTTTCAACAGGCTGCCTGTATCGTCACCGATACTTTTCATGGCACTATTTTATCTGTGATAACGCAGCAAAAGTTTGTTTCTTTTGTCAGAAGCAGCGGTTATGGAAATGCCGAAAAGCTAACGGATATTTTAGACAGGCTTTGTTTGCAGGAACGTAGAATCGAGAATTTGGACAGACTGGAAGAAATGCTTTCCACGACAATAGATTATGCGAAAACGAATGATATTATTCATGCCGAAAGAGAGCGTGTGAGAGAATATTTAAAGAAGGAGCTGGAACAATGTACACGGAATTGAAGGTTTATCAGTTTATTATTGCTCTGTTAAAAAAATATGGTATCCGTCATTGCGTACTTTCTGCGGGAAGCCGTAATGTACCGTTTGTCCACTCGATTGAAGAGGATTCGGATTTTCACTGTTATTCAGTTGTCGATGAGCGGAGCGCGGGCTATTTCGCGCTGGGACTGGCGCAGGAATTACAGGAACCGGTCGTTATTTCCTGTACATCGTCTACTGCCACGTGTAATTACTGGCCGGCTGTTGCGGAAGCCTTTTATCAGGGGGTTCCTCTGGTCGTGCTCACGAGTGACCGCAATCCCGCCATGCTCGGACAGTGGGAAGACCAGATGATTGACCAAGTGGGTATGTACGACCGGCACGTTAGAAAATCTGTTAATCTGCCGATTATTCACAATCAGGATGATGAAATTTACTGTAAACGGCTGATTAATGAGGCTCTTCTTGAACTGAACCATCATGGCACCGGACCGGTGCATATTAATGTTCCCATGAAAGCATACAATAATTCTTTCAATATAAAAAAATTGCCGGAAGTAACAAAGATTGACAGACTGGAGTTAGAGACTTCCGGTGATGTGTGGGATGAAAAAATAGAGAAACTGAAAAAGGCGCAGAGGATTCTTGTTACATGCGGACAAAGCAGTTTTATCAGTCAGAAAATGAAAGAAAATCTGACTGCCTTTTTTGCCCGTTTCAACGCCGCGGTTTCCGTGGAATATATGTCAAATGTGGAATTGCAGGAGGGGCTTAATCTTAATATTTGTATGGATGCCCGCTATGCCATACCAAAGAAAGTAAAGGAATTTCTGCCGGAAATTGTAATTTCTTATGGCGGCAATATTTTCAGTGGGATAAAAGAGCAATTGCGTAAATTTGCCGGCCAATTTGAGCACTGGCTTGTACAGGAAGATGGTCGGGTAGTGGATTTATACAAAAGCATAACGACAATCTTTGAATGCAGTCCGGAGTATTTCTTCCGTTATTGCTGTGAATATGCCGGAGAGACGTCCGTGAATAACCGCAGCTATTATAATGCTTTGAAAGGATATGTGGATTCGGTAGTCTATCCGGATTTTCCATATTCGCACGTTTATGCCATAAAGAAAGTGGTAGAAAAGATACCTTCCGAATCTATTTTACACCTCAGTATCAATGACAGTATCCGTATAACGAATTTTTTTCGTCTCAATCCGGATATTAAAGTATATGCAAACATTGGTACGCACGGTATTGATGGTTGTCTGTCTTCCTTTCTCGGGCAGGCAGCGGCAACAAATAAGCCGGCCTATCTGGTGATTGGTGATTTGGCGTTTTTCTATGATATGAATGCCATGCGGCTGCGTCACATTAACAATAATGTACATGTCCTTCTCATTAATAATGAAGGCGGCTCGGAATTTTATTTTAATCGTATGTGGAAAAATGAAGCCAGTGACAGGCATACGACGGCCAGACATAAGACAAAGGCGGAGGGGTGGGTAACTTCCAACCATTTTCGCTATCTGAGTGCCTGTGATAAATCGTCGATGCAGGAGACGCTAAAAGAATTTATGCGTGAAGACCTTGATTGTCCGGTATTTCTCGAAGTGTTTACGGAGATGAGAGCCGACGCGGAGACGATTTATGATTTCTTTGATTTGAGCCGGCCCAAAGATATTCAGTCAGAAACGCTCCGAAAAAGTAAAGAGCTGATAAAGAAAACGATTGGACAGGAAAAGGCGCAGAAGATTGCCGGTATGTTGAAGAAGTAGTGTAATTTAGGAGGATTCTTAATGGGATACAAGCGTTTCATACGAAAAATTGCTAAATTTGTATTAGCATCACAGCCAGATACATTTACAAAAGTGGAAATAGCGCAAATTCAATATGGCGGCATTTTAAAAGATAAAAAAATTATAATTACCGGCGGCGGAAGTGGCCTTGGATATGCAATGGCTGAAAAATTTATATCAGAGGGTGCGCAAGTTGTTATAAGCGGAAGAAATCAGAATCGTTTGGAAAAAGCTGCTTCTGAACTTGGGATAAACTGTCGGCCGGTTGTATTTGATGTCTGTGAGGTTGAACAGATTTCTGATTTTCTGGAATCGTCAAGAAATGCTTTGAATGGTACGATTGATTGTCTTGTTAGTAATGCGGGAGTATCTTTGCATGAAAATCATTTTTCAAATGTAACAGTGAAAGGATTTGACAAACAATTTAACACTAATTTTCGAGGCGGTTATTTTCTTGGCAGGGGATTTCTTGAAATGAAGTTAAAAGAGGACAATCCAGAAGGAAATCTTTTATATATAACATCTGAGACAGGAAATCAATGTTATGATATTCCTTATGGTCTGACGAAATCAGCATTAAATAGTTTGGTAGGTGCATTTTCAAGGAGGGTATATAAGAGTGGAATACGTGTCAATGCAATTGCCCCCGGAGTTACCCTTACTGATATGGTAAAAGAGTATGCAGATACATCGGATGGGAATCTATCGCGTGATTGTGCTTCCGGACGCACTTTTTTACCAGAGGAGATTTCAGAAGTTGCCTGTTTTTTAATCAGCGACGCTGCTAAATGCATTTCCGGAGAGATTATTCATTGCAATGCCGGCAATCATTTAAAAGCTTTTTGGGATAGGAGCAATGAATGAAAGTATTAGTAATTAACACGGTGCGCTTTAAATTAAATGGTATTTCAGCAGTTATTATGAGCTACTTCCAAGCAATGAATTCATCCGATTTGCAAATAGAGTTTGTGGCAATTGACGAACCGACTCCGGAGTATGCAGAACTATTTGAACAAAACGACATAATCTGCCATGTGCTTCATAAATCAAAACTTATGTCCTATTTTTTGGGGTTAGTTCGCCTTGCCAGAGCAGGCCATTATGATATAGCTCACATTCACGGGAACAGCGCTAATATGGTTGTTGAAATTCTGGCTTGCCAGCTTGCAGGAGTCCGGATTCGGATTGCGCATTCCCACAATACATCGACGTTACACCCGTTGATGAATAAAATACTGTATCCGTTTTTTTCATTGCTTTACACGCATGGATTTGCGTGCGGAAAAGACGCTGGAAAATGGATGTTTCATAACAAACCGTTTGAAATTATAAGAAATGGGATTAATCTCAAGAAATATCACTATGATGAAGAGGTACGAAGTAAGTACAGAGAGAAACTGGCTGCCGGCAGGCGGACGGTAATCGGGCATATAGGAAATTTTATTGAACAGAAAAATCATACGTTTTTGCTGGATGCCCTTGCCGAATTGCTGAAAATGGATGAAAATTACTTACTGCTGCTTGTCAGCGACGGAAATCTGTTTGCAGAGATGAAAGAGAAAGCAAGGGTGCTGCAAATTGAAGATAATGTTATATTTGCCGGAAAGACAACAGTGGTTCAACACTATCTGCAGGCGATGGACTTGTTTGTACTTCCCTCGTTACACGAGGGACTTCCGGTTGTTTTGATTGAGGCGCAGGCCGCAGGGCTGCCATGTATTGTCTCTGACAGAGTGACAAAAGAAGCGGATTTGACAGACAGTATAACATATATTCCAATCGATAATCCCAAAGACTGGGCAATGCAAATAAAAAAAGCAGACGACAAATCCGACAGCGATAACAGACAGGCCGTATGCGAGAGGTGGCAGAAAATGATTGCGGATAAAGGTTATGACATTGACAAAAATGCAAACCGAATGCGAGAATTATATTTTGAATATTACAATAAATGATAGTAAGAGGGAAAACGCATGCCGACATATGAGGGACTCCGGTTAAAGGTGTTAAAAGTCAGAAGAAATCTTTTTGCGGACATTCGCCGAAAGGGATTAGAGAATACGGATTTTACAATTATTTCCAATAATTGCTGGGGCGGAATGGTTTATGAGAGTTATAACCTTCCCAAACAATTGCCGACAGTGGGATTATTTTTTATGGCCAGCGATTATATATTGTTTGTCTCGGATTTGAAAGAGTATTTGTCTGCCGACCTTACTTTTATCCGTCCGGAAGAATCAAAATGGAAAGAAGAGTTTGAGCAGAGTGAAAGCTTTGGCTCGTATCCTATCGGAAAGATTAAAGACGTTGAAATATTCTTTTTGCATTACCATAGTGAAGAGGAAGCTTTATCGAAATGGAAAAGGCGGTGTCAGCGTATAAATTGGGATAAAATGCTGATTAAGTTCAATGACCAGAACGGATGTACCGAAAGGGAGTTGGATTGTTTTATGAAGCTGCCCTATAAGAATAAACTCTTTTTAACATGTAAATCATGGTCAGGTTATTCGCGCACAGATTACGTGAAACTGCGACAGATGGTAAAGAGTGATTTTGTCATGGCTTCTTATGAGCCGTTTGGAAAGAGCAGGAAACTTGATGTGACGGCGCTCATCAACTCCCTATAGTGGTGAGTCAGAGCGGCGTCTGTGGAAGGAGCTGAATGGATGAAAAAAATTATGTTTGTGTGTCTGGCGCTCTCGAATGGCGGTGCAGAGCGGGTTGTATCTATCTTATCGGATACGCTTGTGAAAAAAGGGTACACCGTATATGTACTGGTCTTAACTGACAGAGAACAGGTATATGAGGTTCATCCGCAGATTCAGATTCTGAAACCGGATAAGTATGCTCATGGCATAAAAGAAAAAATGTTACGAATCTGGACGGTGCGTAAGGCAATTAAAACACATCAGATTGATACCGTAATTGCCTTTTCGCATTATAATACGATGTATTCTGTCGTGGCGGGAACTGGCTTGCATGCGAGAATCATCGGCTCCGAGAGAAACGATCCGGCACAGATTGAAGACCGGCGTGTTCTTCACTGGATGAGAAGACAGCTTTACCGGAAACTGGATTGTCTTGTCTGCCAGACAGAGGACGCTAAAAATTATTTTCCTGCCGATATCCGAAAAAAGTCAGTGGTTATCATGAATCCGCTGAATCCGGAAAAATTGCCACAGCCTTATACGGGGGTGCGGGAAAAGAGGATTGTCTGTTTTGCAAGACTGGAAAAACAGAAGAATATCCCAATGGCATTAGATGCATTTGCAAAACTTCTTAAAGAATATCCGGATTATAGTTTTGAAATTTATGGAGACGGACAGGAAAGAGACAGCATTGTGGAGTATGTTCATTCGCTGCGGCTGGATGATTGTGTGAGCGTATACCCATTTGTGGATAACATACATGAGAAAGTGTTAAAAGCGTCTATGTTTGTTTTGTCTTCGGATTATGAGGGATTATCAAATTCCATGTTAGAAGCAATGGCCATTGGACTGCCGTCTGTCGTTACGGACTGTCCATGCGGAGGAGCGGCGATGGTTATCAGAGATGGTGTGAACGGAATGCTTGTGCCGGTTGGCGACGCCAACGCCATGTACATGAAAATGAGGGAATTGATAAATCATCCGCAGACGGCGGCTTCTATTTCCAGAGAGGCGGTCGCAATACGGGAGACATTAAATGCACGAAAAATTACAGAAGAATGGATACAAGTGATAGGAGAGTGATGTTTGGTGAAAATACGATTTAATAAATTTCAATTACCGGTTTTCTTTTTATGTGTCGGCTTGTTTATTCTGCCATCTTCATTGCGCGGGGCAATCAGTGACAGCCCTTATATGGAAATTAACTTTATTGCGCTGGCAGCACTTTGTTGTATATATTTGAATAACATTAAGAAACCGGCTTGTATTCCGGCAATTAAAACAAATAAATGGCTGCAAAAATGGTGTGTGCTGTCGATTATACTGCTGCTAATTACTTTTGTTATTTTAACGGCGAAACGGAAGGACTACGAAAGTTGTCTGGCCTATTTTGTCATGATTGTTTTTCCTGCACTGTTTAGTAATCTTGAGTTTAAGGATAGTGCTATTTTTAAAGGGTTTGCAAAGGTATGGATGGTATTTCTGCACGGTTCGGCTATATTTATGATTGTCTGTTCGTTCTGCGACATTCTTTTTGATAACTATGTGTCGCTGTTTTTTACTAATCTTTATCAGATTACATCGCTATATAACAGTGTACAGGCCGGGCGTATGGTTTCCTATATGGGACATCCACTTCTCTCTTGTGAGTTATTTCTCATTTATTATGTGACATACTATTTATATACGACAAAATATTTGCAGAAGAGAGAAAAGATTTATCCGGTATTAATCTCTCTGCTTGGTATTGCGTTGACGGGAAGTAAGGCGGGTATAGTTCTTATTCTGGCTACTGTTATTTTGTTTCACGCGAACTGGCAGGGCCAGAAAATAGTGCCGTTTGCACTGTTAGGTATTCTTTTATTATATTGGTTGGGGCTGTTTGATTTGGTTATTGAACGGCTGCGCATAGGAATTAAAAGTGGTGACATTACAACGACCCGAAATACTGCCCTGACTGCGCTGCTATCCAGAGGAGAACTTACTTTTGACTGGTTTTCGGGGCAGAATATTGACTATAGTTGGGAAATGGTCGCGGCCCTTGAATATCCGGTACTTCGATGGGCATACCAATTTGGTATTGCGGTTGCTTTATCGCTGACATTTGTAGTTTTTGTTAATCCAGCTATCAAACTGCTGCAGTATAAAGTCAAAAAGGAGTGGCTGTTTGGGTTTGGCATAATTGCTGTTTTTGTAAATACTTATAATGGACTTGCTTTGCAGAGAGACCATATGATGCTATACTGTGCAACGGTGATTTTTCTTGTGAATATGGCTAGAAATTCAAAGGGAGTTATGGAGCAGTGAAAATTTGTGTTTTGATGCAGGAGATTCAGACTTTAGGTGGACTACAAAGAGTAGTGACGACGCTGCTTAACGAGTTGGTGAAAAATCCTGCTTATGAAGTATGTATTATTTCTCCGATAACAGAAGATTGCGAACAGCTTTATCCTGTCAGTGAGAAAATTAAACTATATAACTCCAGAGGATTAAGAGAAATTTCCTTTCCTTTTCGCGTGCTGCGAAAGATAAATAAAATGACCGCTTTTTTTCAGAAAAAACAGTTTACTGACTTTATTGATGAACAGTATTTTCCCAAACAGATGATAGAAAAATATGGAGAAATCCTTGAAGAGGAAAAAGCTGACTGTGTAGTAGGAGCGGGCGCCTATTATGCAATATTGGCTTCCAAAGTAGCAAAACAGCTCCACATTCCCTGTGTGGCATGGCTGCACAGTACATTTGAGGGGTATTTTAATATGCCGGAACACGATACTTATGGAATGCTTTTGCTTTTTGAAAAGTATGCTTCTTTTATGAACGAACTGCTTGTTCTTACGGATAAGGATAGAGAAGTATTTATGGAAAGGGTCAGGACGTTAAAAAGCAATCCGGTTGTATTTTATAATCCGCTTACGATTCCGGTTGTTGAAAAGTCGGTATCAGGTAATAAGCAGTTATTGTTTGTGGGGCGGCTGAATATGGAAGTGAAAGGAATCGATTTGTTAGTTCCCATTATGAAAAGAGTATGTTCTGTTTTCCCTGATGTTAAGTTAAACATTGTTGGAGATGGGGCGGATAAAGATAAGCTTTTGGCGCTTATCGGGCAGGAACACCTCGAAAAAAATATAGTACTGCGTGGGCAGACGAATCAGGTACAGAAGTATTATGAGCAGAGTTCCCTTTTATTGGTAACATCAAGATACGAGGGTTTTGGTTTGGTAATTACGGAGGCTATGGCACACGGTATTCCGGTTGTTGCATTTCATGCGTATGGCCCCGATGAGATAATACAGGACTCAGTGAATGGTTACTTGTTTGAACAGGGAGATGTGGATGGATATGCAGATGGCGTCATTCGGATTCTCAATGATAAAGAAACGTGGAAACAACTGTCGGAGGAAGCGGTTCGCAGGGCAGATGATTTTCGTTTGGATGTAATTCTGGAAGAGTTTATTCGTATATTGGAGCGAGTAGTGTATGGTACTGAGTAGGAAAAAAGCTACATTTCTTAACATGATATTTACGGCTGCCTATCAATTAGTGACAGCCTTATTTGGATTCATTCTGCCCCATATGTTGTTAAATACATATGGGGCAGAATTACACGGATATACATCAACGGTAAATAGTATTATGAGTTATATTGCCCTGATTAATGCCGGATTGGCGCCAGCAGCGGTGCAGGCGCTCTATGCACCGTTAGCTAGAAAGGATAATCAGCGGATTAGCGAGGTTCTCAATGCCATTAACCGTTTTTATGTGAAGTCAGGATTTTTATATACCGTGGCAGTCATATTATGCGCAGTTGTTTTGCCTTTTGTCATATCCAATCAGATACCGGATTATCTTGTTATTTCTTTGATGATTGCCATTGGTGCGACTAACACCTTAGACTGTTTTGTGTACAGTAAATATCGGGCTCTATTACAGGCAGACCAGCGTTTATTTGTTGTCTCAATGGTGGACACGGTTGCGTACTTCTTTCGCATTGCCGTTCAGGTCTTTCTCATTAAGACCGGCTGCAGTATTGTATTGGTTATGGGGATTCCGGCGGTTCTTGTTCTTGCCAGAACCGTAGTATTGTCCTATTATTGCAAAAAGGTATTTCCTCAACTGGACAGCAAAATTAAGCCGGATTACTCTGCCCTTTCCAAGCGCTGGTCGGCTATGATACATCAATTGGCAGGTATGGTTGTGTATAATACGGATGTAACTCTCCTTACGATTTTCGGAAGCCTGATTGAGGTGAGCATTTATTCCGTTTACAATCTCGTTTTTGGACATCTCTATAATCTGATTGCCAACATCTTTTCAAATGGAACAGTAGCCAGTTTTGGTCAGCTTTTACACGAGGATAAGAGAAAATCAATGCTTCGCGCCTTTGATTTGTATGAATTTGGATATTATGTGATTGTTTCCTTTGTCTATGGCGTAACAGCTTCCATGATTCTTCCGTTTGTAAGCGTCTATACGAGAGAGCAGGTGAGTATTCCATATGTTGATGTGAAGCTTGCAGTTTTGTTTGTACTCATCGGATTTGCCAATAATATGAAAGTTCCTTCTACGACAATGATTAATGCGGCGGGGCATTTTAAGGAGACACAGTGGCGGGCGGTTTTGGAGGCAGTAATCAATCTCAGTGTCTCGCTCATTCTCGTAAAACCACTTGGTATGTACGGACTTCTGATTGGAACGGTATGTTCATTTTCCTATCGGACGGCAGATATTGTTTATTATTCACATAAGCATATTTTATTCCTTAGTTGTAAGAAAACAATTGCGCGTATAATTCGTGTTTTAAGTTGTATATTGATAAGTGTTGCCATCTATCATCTGCTTTTTGGAAAGTATATGATAAACACGTGGCTTATGTGGATTTTGTATGCCGTGTTTGCCAGCATTATAACGGGTTTTGTTGTACTTATTGTTCACATGGCGACGGATTTTAAAACGACAAAAGAATGTATCAAATTTTTCTTAAAGGGAAAGAAGTTGAAGTTGTTCTAATTTCATATATGGGAAAGGAGAATCAGGACAGATGAGTGTTTTAAGAAGAGTGATTCAAAAAATAATTAACAGTTATCGACGGCGGGACCCGATTCAATATGCCAGATATATTGGAGTAAAAGTGGGAAACAACTGCCGTTTTGTAGATAATCCATCATGGGGAACAGAACCATATCTTATTTCAATAGGGAATCATGTTTTGATTTCAAGTCAGGTTACGTTTGTTAATCACGATGGTTCAACGTTTGTATTTCGTGAAACGGAACCATATAAGGGCACTTATAAATTTGGCCCGATTAAGATTGGAGATAACTGTTTTATTGGATTGCGCAGTATTCTTTTACCCAATGTAAGTGTTGGAAACGACTGCATTATTGCAGCGGGAAGTGTTGTTACGAAAAGCGTTCCTTCCGGTGAAGTGTGGGGCGGAGTTCCGGCCCGCTATATTATGAAGACGGAGGATTATGCAAAAAAATGCTATGAAAACAGACTGCCTTATGATGCGGAGAGAATTGTGAGCAATAAAAAAGAAGAGATGTTACGATGTATAAGAATGGATGGTGAATAATCTTATGGCAGAAGCAGAAAAGAAGAAATTGCAACAACTGATTTTATTGATAGCAAAAGAGATTGCAAGAATCTGTGACAAATACAATATTGATTATTATCTGGACGGTGGTTCCATGTTGGGAGCTGTGCGGCATAAAGGCTTTATCCCTTGGGATGATGATTTTGATATTGCAATGAAGCGTAGTGATTTTGAGCGGTTTTTACAGGTGTGCGAGAAAGAACTTGATAAGAATAAATATTTTTTGCAGACGGAATGGTCGGAGAAAAATTATTGTTTTTCCTTTGCGAAAGTACAATTGATAGGAACTCATTTTATCGAAGAATTTTCAAAGGATGCAGATGTAAAGCATGGTATTTTTGCAGATATTTTTCCATATGATAATCTGCCGGATACATCTCGAAAACAGCGGTGGGTGTTGTGGAAGAATCATTTGTTGAAAAATATGTTATGGACAAAATGCGGTTATGGGACAGAGGAGCACAAAGGGAAATTAAGCTACAAAGTATTTAAAATATTGGGACTTCCATTTTCAATAGAATTTATGAAAAAGAAGCGGTATGCCCTAATTACACAAAATAATAAGAAAGATACAAAAGTTTGCTTTACGAGTGATTACCCAAGAACCAAAATTCAGAATAACTGGTTTACGAAACCGGTTAATTATGTGTTTGAGAGTGAAAAGTTTAAAGGGTTTGAAAAATATGATGATTTTTTGAGAACACGATATGGAGATTATATGAAACTTCCGGACGAGAAAGACAGAGTCGTGCACAGTAATTATAAAATTGATTTTGGGCCATATGGGGAGTAGTAACATAGGAGCTAATCATTGACAAATTTGTGAGTGAGCGTTATCATTGCTTTTGTGTTCACGATATTAAAATAGTTTATTTTCGTGAAAATCCTTGTAGAATAAAAGAGGGGAGAGCTATGAATAGGCAGCAAAGTGATATTTTAAAGCTTCTTTGTTTAGAACCTTATACAAATCAAAGGGATTTATCAGAAATTAGCGGGTATTCGTTAGGAATTGTGAATCAGTCTTTAAAAAGGTTAGTGGAAGAGGGTTTTTTGAATGAAGACTTTGCGGTAACTTCTCTGGCAAAGAAAGAGCTTGAGAGTAACAGACCTGCGAATGCCATTAATTGAAAGGATAATAGAACAGCTAAATGAAGCCGGCATATTTGATATATCGGTAGTGGTTGGCTTTATGAAAGAAAAGTTTGAATATCTTATTGACAAGTATGATGTGACGCTGATTTACAATAGTATGTATTCTTCAAAAAATAATTTACATTCGCTAAAAATAGCGGCTGATAAATTATCCAATACTTATATCATTCCGTGTGATATATGGTGTGCGAACAACCCATTCTGCCGATACGAATTGTATTCATGGTATATGGTGAGCAATAGGACGGACGGTGAAAGTGAAGTCAGAGTCAGCAGGAAGAAAGAATTAGTTATATGCAACGATAAGCAGGTCGGAAATTTGATGATTGGGATTGCGTATTTGACTGCTGAAGATAGTAGGAGAGTGAGGGAAAGACTTATTGAATATGATTCCGAAAAGAAACATACGAATTCTTTTTGGGAAGAGGTATTGTATGAAAACGGAAAGATGTTTATTCAGGCCAAAGTAGTTTCTTCTGCAGATGTGGTCGAAATAAACACTTATGAGCAGTTGCGAGAGTTGGATGAAGATTCAAGGCATCTCAATTCCATTTGCATAGAAGTTATTTTAAAAGTATTGGGAGTACATAAAAATGAAATTGTCAATATTGAAGTGTTGAAAAAGGGTATGACAAATCGCTCCTTTTTGTTTGAAACGGATGGTAAGAAATATATTATGCGGGTGCCGGGTGAGGGAACCGATTTGCTGATTAACAGAAAAGAAGAGGCACTGGTTTATAATAAGATAAAGAACAAGAAAATTTGTGAAGATATTATATATATTGATTCTGTTCACGGATATAAAATAACAACATTTATCGAAAATGCAAGAGTCTGCGCCCCTGCTAAGGAAGATGATATTAGAAAATGTATGAAAAAATTGAAAGAATTTCATCAATTGAGGCTTACTGTTCCGCACGAGTTTTCTCTTGTTAAGCAAATTGATTTTTATGAGAAGTTATGGAACGGTGTACCGTCTATTTTCCGTGACTACGAAAACACAAAAAAGAATGTACTGTCTTTACAATCTTTTATCAATTTGCATAGTGCGGAAAGATGTTTAACCCATATTGATGCCGTGCCGGATAATTTTCTTTTTTCGCCCAATGACAATGGAACAGAAGAGATATACCTAATTGATTGGGAGTATGCAGCTATGCAGGACCCTCATGTGGATATTGCCATGTTTTGTATCTATTCACTGTATGATAAGAGGGAAATTGATACATTAATTGATATCTATTTTGATGGAAATTGTGAGGAGGCCGTGAGAACAAAAATATATTGTTATATTGCGACCTGTGGTCTGCTCTGGAGTAACTGGTGTGAATACAAACGAAGTCTCGGGGTAGAATTTGGAGAATACTCACTGAGACAGTATAGGTATGCGAAAGATTATTATCAGATAGCCAAAGACAGAATGGGAGAGGGATAAATGCATAGGGTAAAAAGAGCAATTATTATGGCGGCCGGTTTCACCGTTATTGATGCCTTACACAGAAACAATATTTGTGAAGTATATATTGTTGTCGGCTACTTAAAAGAGCAATTTCACATCTTAGAGGAAAAGTATAGTGATGTAAATTTCATTGAGAATCCATATTATTCTGAATGCAATAATATATCGTCATTATATATGGCAAGAAACTATTTAGAGGACGCCATAATTTTAGATGGGGACCAGATAATAAACAATCATAAAGTTCTTGAACCGGAATTTGAAAAATCCGGATATAATGCTGTTTGGACAGAGCAAAAAACAGAGGAATGGTTAATGCAGGTAGAGAATGGAAAAGTTATTTCGTGTTCCAGAGATGGCGGTGAGCGGGGATGGCAGCTCTTTTCCATATCACGATGGACGGAAGAAGATGGGAAAAGGTTAAGAACACATTTAGAAGAAGAATTTATTAAAAAACAGAACCGACAAATATATGGGGATGACGTAGCACTGTTTTGTCATTTTGATGAATACAACTTAGGTATCAGACCGATGGAAACAGGAGATGTTTTGGAAATTGACGGATATGATGAGTTAATTAAGATTGATAAAAGTTATTCGATAAACAAATAATTTTTTATAAACAGAAAAGGTGATAAAAAACATGAAAAAAATAAGATTGACTGGATGATTACAATTGTACCATTAGTTATTATATTAGTGTTAAGTGTGCTATTCTTCTTTCGGCCGGAAGAATCCAATCGTGTTCTGAGCCAGATTCGTTTCTTTTTTGGAGATACATTAGGTACTTACTACCTGATTATTGGATTAGGTATATTTTTACTTTCGATTTTTCTGTCGGTATCAAAGTATGGAAATATTGTTTTAGGTAAACAGGATGAAAAGCCTAAGTACTCTTTCTTTGTCTTGGGAAGTATGATGTTCACCTGTGGACTTGCTGCAGATATTCTGTTTTACTCATTTTCTGAGTGGATTATGTATGCGACCAACCCGCATATAGCAGAGCTGGGCAGTATTCAGGAGTGGTCCGGGGTGTTCCCAATTTTCCATTGGAGTTTTATCCCGTGGGGGTTCTATCTGGTTCTGGCGGTTGCTTTTGGTTTCATGCTGCATGTAAGAAAGAGAAGCAGACAAAAGTACTCCGAGGCATGCCGTCCGTTATTGGGAAAGCAAACGGACGGAATTGCAGGGAGGATTATTGATTTACTAGCTGTATTTGCATTACTGGCAGGAACTGCTACGACGTTTAGTGTAGCTACTCCGCTGATGGCGGGTATTATTGGAGAATTGTTCCATATCACAATAAGCAGGACGGTTATTACAATTATTATTTTGCTTGTAACTTGTTGTGTTTATACCTATTCCCTCCTGCACGGATTTAAGGGTATAAGTGTGTTAGCAAAAGTTTGCATTTATATGTTTTTTGCCCTGCTTGCCTTTGTTCTGCTGTTTGGCGGCGAAGGACGATATATCATTGAGACGGGATTTGAATCATTAGGGAGAATGGCACAGAATTTCATTGGATTAGCTACCTATACGGATGCGGCTCGTGTAAATAATTTCCCACAGGACTGGACAATTTATTATTGGGCGTATTGGATGGTCTGGTGCGTTGCCGCTCCATTTTTTATCGGCAATATTTCCAGAGGGAGAACTATCAGACAGACGATACTGGGCGGATATGTGTTTGGCGTCGGTTCGACAATTGTGAGTTTTATTGTTTTAGGTAATTATTCTCTGGGGCTGCAGACATCAAAGGCGGCGGATTTTATTGCACAATATAACGAAACCGGAGATTTGTATTCGATGATTATCAACGTCATCAAGACGTTACCGTGCGCACCGTTTGTTTTAGTTCTTGTATTAGTGACGATGATTGCCTTTTATGCCACTTCATTTGATTCCATTGCGTATACCGTTTCTTGTTACAGCTATCATAAGTTGGAAGAGGGGAAATCGCCAAACAAAATGATACAACTGCTGTGGTGTGTGCTTCTGATTATACTGCCAATTGCACTGGTATTTTCTGAAAGTTCCATGAATAATCTGCAGTCGGTCAGTATCGTGGCTGCATTTCCGATTGGGATTGTTATGGTATTAATAGTAATTAGTTTTTTAAAAGACGCTAAGAAATATTATGCCAATATTTTTGGGGATTTTCGGAATGGAGGATTAAAATGAGTAGTTTAAATTCTGACAAACCGGTATATAATGCAATTGACGCAGCGAAATTTTTGTGTGCAATTATGATTGTGATGATTCATATTGCTCCGTTGGGAGAAAATGAAACGTTTCATTTTGCTAATTTTATCATAAAAAATTGGGGGGGGAGAACAGGCGTTCCGTTCTTTTTTATTACAAGCGGGTACTTTTTATACAGAAAAACGAACTATGAGAATTTTATATGGCAACCGACGAAAAATTACTTATTGAAAATATTGAGATTGTATATCCTGTGGACGATTATTTATTTTCCATTATGTCTTGGCTGGATTATAAATAACAAAAATGGGACGCTACATGCTTTTCTAGGATGGGTCAGAGATTTTTTGTTTACAGGAAGTTATACGCAGCTATGGTATTTGAATGCGACGATTGTCGGTGGTTTATTATGCTCTTTTCTTTTGTACAAAAGGATAAAGATAAAATACATATTGATAATTGCCGGCGCCTTGTATGCCGTCGGACTGTTAGCACAAAGCTGGTTTGGCGTTATTCGACCTATAAAAGATATGTTTCCAAGTATCTGGTCAGTGTTAAAAATTGTAGAAAAAGTTATTGTAACAACGAGAAATGGAGTGTTTGAAGCGTTCCTTTTTATGGGTATCGGAATGCTGTTTGCATTTAAAAAGATAAAATTTTCAAAGAGGGCAGCAGTGACAGGTTTTTCTCTTTCCTATTTGTTGATGCTTGCTGAACTGATTATTGTCAGTTATTTTAATTTTTCAAGAAAATATGACATGTATGTCTTTTTAGTTCCGACTTCATTTTTTATGTTTTATATTGTTAAAAATATGAAGTTAGAAAATAAAAAAATTTATCCGGTATTGCGGCAATTGAGTATGCTGATTTTCTTATTGCATTTGTGGATAGAAAAATTGGTATCTGAGTTTTTTGGGTATTGTTTTGATTTTGAAATTGAGTCCACATGTTGGGATTTTATTATAACGTTGATAATAACAATAGCAGCCTCTCTGCTTATTATCCGCTTGTCTGAAAACAGACGTTTTCAATGGTTAAAAAGATTGTATTCTTAGTGCAATTCATTTTGACGGAAATTCAAGGAAATTCAAGGATATTTTGTGTTGTAAGTAATGGTACAATGTGGTAAAATAGAGAAGTAACTTATGTGAATTTTTACTATTACCGTTAGGTATTAAGATGAGGCTGGTTATGAACGATGAGAAGAAAATAAACACTATCTATGATTTAATGGCATTTTGTTATAAAAAAATATGTGAAGATAAACTTTTCGATCTTAATAAAATGGAGAAAAGTGATAAATTTCATTGTTTGTTTTTGAGATATATAGAAATTAGAAATTGTAATCTATTTGAGGCATTTTCAAGATTAAAAAAATCTTTAATAGAATTTTACAATTGTGAAGAATTTTCTACTCAGGATTACTATAATATTATTTTAGAAATTGATTCATGTGAAATTTATATTTTTAAGAGCTCTTGTAATTATGACTGGGATTTTAAAACATATAAAGGGTTAAATTTGTATTTGAATAATGAAATTCAGATATTTCCAACTTTAAAAACAACTTATATTGATATTAATGAAATATTTGATATTAAATATACAAAAGAAAAGAATTTTTATATAGAAAAGATGTTTCCATTAAAAGAGAAAATGTTATTAGAAAGATATATAGTATTTTTAAATAGCATAGATACTGATATTGATTTTTTGATTTTACCTGAAATGCTTATGACAGAACATATTTTTAATAATATTAAAAATATAATTATAGAAAAGAAAATTAAATTTATGTTTTGTGGTAGCATTTGGAAAGATAATAATAATATTTGTACAGTTTTATATGAAGGAGAAACTGTATTTAGCTATAATAAAAAGGTTCCATTTGAGTTAAAGTACAATAGAAATCAATTGCAGAGTGTTATAAAAAAGTGTAGTGACAAACAACAGCGGGAAGTATTAGAAGACATTTTAAAAACACATAGTTTTGAAAATAATAATTATGTAATTTTTCGGGAAAAATTAGAGAAAAATGATGATTTGCATATAATAGACATAAACACATTCGGAAGAGTTTCAACATTTATATGTAGAGATATAGATAATGATTCATTTATTAATGTATCTAAATTATTACTTAATGACTTTATTATATTACCAGCATGTAGTCCGTCGATGGATTTATGCAATAATGCTGTTCATCTTGCCGAAAGATATCATAGTACAACTATTATGTGTAATACATGTTCTGCTTTATGTCATAATAAAAGGGAATTAACAGAAAATATAAAAAAAGAAAAAGCAATAGGATTTATAATAACCCCATCTAAAACAGGGTCTGAAAGAAATCATAAAAAGCACTGATGAATTTGAAGATTTAATTGAGCACACATATAATAATTATGTTCTAAATAATAGTGTGATTAAGAATTATAAAAAGTGGAATACTGATGAAATTAATGTGGTGCGTAAATCAATTAATACAATATTATCATATATGATTAATGCTTTTGAAAGTACTACTACTGCTTTTTCAGATGCAAAAATGAGATTTGATTTTACAAAAGCACAATTTGATTTTATTTGGAAACTGTGTGAAAGAGACAAGATGTATTTAATGTTAAAAAACATTACAGAGAAACTGAATAATATAAATTGTTAAAAGGGATATCAATAAGATAGATGTCTGGTTTTCTTATTCCCTCATTATCATTTATTAACTGATTAATCTTTTTCAAAGTTTTATGGTCTTTTGTTTGCCAATAAAGATAATCTTCTCAATTAGGTATCTGCGAATACCTTATTCATTATTTTATACTTCAAATAATTCGTCAACAGCACAGTGATCGCTCTCTAACTGTGCGTTTCCTTTCGTCAGCCAATCATAATTTTCTTTACGTCAATACTTTGTTATATGTTATATTTATTTTCTCATAGCAATATTTATTACTTAGATATTACTGTGAGGGAATTCCTAAGTTTTTATCTGTTTGCTTCGAATGTCAGGACAGAATGGATTTTGCGCAAAGTGATATTCTGTTATTGTGTTTAATGGAAAAAGTGGTTATAATGAAAAGCGGAAAGTACTAAATTCATGTGGGAATAGTCAGAACTCCAAAATGTATGGTGGCATAGCCGGAAGAAAGATGGGTACTGCCAGAATATTTTTAAAAACCACAGGATTATCAGGAGGTGTAAGTAGTGGAAAATAATGAATATCTCAGATTTTTTAAGATGGCGGGTATTGCTCCCCGCGAGGGAAATATTATATGTTCGCTTTTGACAGAACCAACACTTGATAAACTGATACAAGTGGGACTGGATGGAAAGGCGGTTAAGCCGGTATTACGGGAAGCGGCAACTATGCCGGATGGGATTACAGATAAAAATGTGAATACGATTCTTAAAAATCCGGGACTTATGCTATCAATAATGTCAGTGTATTATCAGCAAATTTAGATTTTTGTACCCGACGTTATCAGACATTTGTGAAAATTTTAAAGAAAGGAAAATGTAGTGATTTCTTGAAAATCTATTCCTGACAAGAGCTCACTTCCGGACAGGCGTACTATGTGGGGATGTATAATTAGAGATATACGGAATACGTTTTGTTTTTTGCCAATGGCGTTCGTCGCCGGACTTATCGTTTATGGCGTATGCCTTTTGGTAAGCAAACGAAAGGGAAAGGATGAGAGCTGGTCTTGTTTCCATGATGTATGGTATGGACTGCTGGCGGCATACTTTGTCTTGCTGTTTCAGATTGTATTTTTTTCGAGAGAAGCCGGCAGCCGTACAGACTTAAATCTTGTTATCGGCGGAACATGGACGCAGGATTCACAGGGACGCGCTTATGTGATAGAGAATATTCTGTTGTTCATTCCTTTTGGAATGCTGCTTGCTCTCTGTCTGAAAAAGATTCCCATATGGGGCATAACGCTGATTGGTTTTGGTCTTAGCCTCTGTATTGAAATTTTGCAGCTGCTTACCGCACGCGGCTATTTTCAGACAGATGATTTAATTATGAATACGCTGGGCTGTTTGTCAGGAGCATGTCTTGTGCGGGGATTTCTGTGGATTTATAGTTGTAAGACAGGAGGAAACGATGAGAAATAAGGGGAAGAGGAAAAGTATTATTCTGCTGGTATGTTTGTTTGTACTGGCGGGCTGTATCTGCCGGACAGTAAATAGTCCGGTGACGGTTACAAAAGCTTATACGGAAGAGCAGAAGAAGCAGGCCAAAGCATGGTTGTCTGCGCATGGCTATCCGCCTACGACAGAGGGGGCTTATCAGGCGTACAGCGATTATCAGAGCGGGAAACTCAAATTGAGCGAAAAGGAGCAGAAGCGCGTTGAAAAGACGCTTGGCAAATCGTCCTCAAAAGATAAGAAGGGCAAGAAAAAGAAGAAAACATCAAAGAAGAGTAAGAAAAAGAAATCTGCGAAGAAATCCGTGAAGAAGTCTGCGGATAAGACTAATAAAGCTACGGCGGAACCAGAGACGCCAGTTGCGGACAAGGGAAAGCAGGAAGAACAGAAACAGCAGGCGACTCCGTCCGTTTCCCCGTCCGTGAAAGATGTGACACAGGAGGAAGAAGTGGAAAAATGCGGAACCCAAGAGGAGGATACAGCGTGGAAAACCCGTATGTATGTAATCCTTGCTTTCTGTGCAGTTGCTGTCGGCGCTTCCGTGCCTTTTGTCAGAAAGAAAAAGTCATCGAAGAAGTGAAAGCATTTCATCAATACGGATTTCATATGTATGAGCTTCTCGGATTTTACGCAGGCCATTGGCGGCGATTTGGGCGCGTTCGTCTTCGTGTTGCAGATAGTACATTGTCTTTTCCACGGCGTCATTCATGTCCTCATAATAGACAAAGTCTTTTTGCGCATCAAAGTGCATAAGGAAGTCGGACTGGTAGTTCGTCAATAGGAAACCGCCGGCGCCCATGATTTCCATTGCGCGCAGGGGAATACCGTGCCGGATACTTTTAAGCGTGATATTGAGATTGATTCGCGAGCCGGCAAATACTTTCGGCATTTCCGTTGTATAGTCAACATATCCGTGGTTGCAGCACGAACCGACGGCTGCTTGTTTATTTCTTGTAAATAAGTCGACGCGGTGTACAGAGGATAATCGCGATAGTAACTGCTCCCGCTCCAATGCGGTTATTTTTCGGCAGAGTACGCTGTCGGCAAAGATTCGCTCCGGTGTTGTAAAATAAGAGTTGGTTTCCGTCCACTCATTAATAGATGCAAATTTTGCGTCAATAATTTCCTTTGGGATTTGGGTTAGTATGTCGGTACCATATAAGTGAAGCTGAGTATGTATGAGCGCATCAATATAACCGATATAATATTGTTTGTTGTTTTTGGCTGCATTTGCTGTGAACTCATCATAAAAATTGTGGTCTTCGTTATAGAGAGCGCCGACAAAAGAGATATCGTACTGATGAGGATTACCGCTGGCAGTCAGCGCTGCGATTCTGTGCGGATTAGCAGCCATCGGGGCGTAGTACACCGTTTGCACCCCTTGGGCAGCGAGTTCTTCATACATGGCGCTGTCAAAGGTAAAGATATAGTTGCAGGAGTTGATAATATTGATGGAATATCCTTTCATGTAAGGATTGTCATATATCCATGACAGATAGGGAATGCCTGCCTTTTGACAAGCTTCTGATACCATAGGGAAATAATTCATAGTAAAGACACAGTGATAGTTGTCTTTTTTTATTTCTTCATATAACTGCCCGATGGTAGAGGCGCCGAGCCCAAGCATGCGCGCCCGTTCCGGCAGTTCACATAACACGTAAGAATGACCAAGTGCGGTAAAACCGTCTAAAACATCTTTGCGGCAGAAAGAATTCCAGTCAAAATATAATATACGCATATCGTATCTCCTTTGTATATTCATAATCGGTGAAATCGCAATCATCTTTTCTCAGTGTAGCACACGTCGTTGTAAAAAACAATCAAATTTGATATACTACCAATATGATGGCAAAGAAAGGAAGCAATACTGTTATGAGACAATTTTTCGAGTTTATGGATGCCGCACTAAGTCCTTTTCACGCAGTCAGGGAGGCGGCGAAGAGAATGGAGCAGGAGGGATTTCATCCGCTGTCAGAAATGGAGGAGTGGAATCTGCGGTCGGGAAAGTGCTATTATGTTACCCGTAACGAATCGAGTATCATAGCGTTCCGGATGCCTGAAGAGAAACCGGAATTTTATCATCTTGCAGCTACGCATAGTGATTCGCCCACCTACCGTATTAAGAAAACAAAGATGGAGGGTAAATACTATGCACGGGTGGAGACAGAGGGGTATGGCGGCATGATTCATGCCAGTTGGCTCGACCGTCCGCTGGGGATGGCCGGCCGCGTCACGGTACGCACGGCAGAGGGCGTCCGTACACAGCTCATTGCTCCGGATAGGGATATGTTTGTGATTCCGAATCTTTCCGTTCATATGAATCGGGAAATCAATAAAGGGTATGCCTACAATCCGCAGATTGATATGCAGCCGCTCTATGGCAGTGAGGAGACGGATATTTGTGCCTTGATTGCAGAAGAAAGCAATGTGAGCCCTGCGGATATACTGGATATGGACGTTGTGCTTACCATCAGGCAGAAAGCTTGTCAGGTGGGAGTTGATAAAGAATTTTATATGGCGCACGGTATTGATGATTTGGGATGCGCTTACGCCAGCCTGACTGGTTTTTTATCCGCCTGCCAGACACAAACCGATAAGCAAAACAGCGGCAGGAAAATCAATTTCTGGTGTATGTTCGATAATGAAGAGGTGGGAAGCGGGACGAGACAGGGAGCGATGGGCTCGTTTCTGCCGGATGTTGTGAGCCGAGTTGAACGGGCATTGGATATGTCAGAAGAGGAGCGGGCCGCGGCGAGAAACAGCAGTCTGCTTCTCAGCGCAGACAATGCGCATGCCACGCATCCCAATCTTCCGGCCAAGACAGATAGTGAGTATCCGGTCATCCTGAACGGGGGAATTGTCATAAAGTATAATGCCAGTCAGCGATATACGACCACAGGGATGACAGCGGCAGTCTTTTCTGAATTGTGCAAAGAGAAAGAGATTCCGATACAGCGTTTTGCCAATCGCGCGGATGCGCCGGGAGGCAGTACTCTGGGGAATTTACTGAGCCATCAATTCAGCGTGCCGATGCTTGATATCGGACTGCCTCAGTTGGCGATGCACAGCGCCGTGGAGACGGCAGGATGTAAAGATTTACCATATATGACAGAGGCGGTTGCGGCATTTTATCAGAGTGAAATTCATCAAATACGAGATGGCGAATGGGTGTTGTAATCCGGCTAACGGATGAGAGATAAGTAATTTTTGCTGTAAATTAACGTGTGAATTTCGTTGCAAATTGTATGTTATAACTGTTATAATGATATTGAAATCATATAAAATAATTAACTAATTATAGAAGAAAAGATTGGAGTGTGTGAAATGCCAAATATTAAACCAATATCTGATTTGAGAAATTATACGTCGGTTGTCAATGAAGTATCCTATGGAAACAGGGTTTATCTTACCCGCAACGGACATGGCTCATGTGCTATTATTGATATGCAGGAATTGGACGAATTAGATAAGCAGAAAGCATTAAATCAATTGTTGTTAAAACTGCAGAAAGCTGAAAATTCTGTAATTACGGAAGGAACTATATCTGCGGATGAATTAGAAAAAGAGCTGGGGGTATAATGATTTGGCCAAATTGGAATATTCGCAGATTGTTAGAAGAAAGCTGAAAAAGTTACACAGTGAATTGGCACAAAATTATGGTGAAAACAGTTCAAAAAGGATTATGAGTAATATAACTAATAGTATCAGAAGACTTGAAACATTTCCGCAATCAGGTATAAGAATTTCATCACAATATGATATTAAATGTGATTACAGCTATATTATTGCAGAACATAATTATTTCTTTTACCGTATAAAGGATAAAGATACAATACTTATTTTGGAAATGTTTCACGAAAAAGAAGATTTTATGCGGAAGCTCTTTGGGATAGTAACCACTTCGCAAGATACAATAGACTATTGGGGAGAGTAATTGCTTCAGACGATTTATCAGAGTGAGTTTATACTACTATGTACTTAATAAGTGGGAGCGCCTATGTAAGTATTTTTTCATAATATTTGGCTTGCTTTTTCAAACCAATTGAAGTATACTAAACGTAATTCCATATGACTGGCGGAAAAAACAATCATTTTGTTTGTGAGAGCACTCACGGGAAGTATGGATGGAAACGAATTGCCGACCGTCTGGGCGACCATTTCTTTGGTTGTCCGGACGGTCTTTTTGTATGAAGAGCTGACGGGCAAAAAAACAGAACAGGAGGGAAAGAGAAGATGAAGACAATTTTACTTGAAAACGAGCTGAAAGGCAATCCTTATCCGGGACGGGGGATTGTTGTTGGCAAGTCGCCAAACGGGAAGTATGCCGTGGCTGCCTATTTCATTATGGGGCGCAGTGAAAACAGCCGTAACCGCATCTTTGTAGAGGATGGCGAGGGCATTCGCACACAGGCGTTTGATGATTCCAAACTGAGCGACCCCAGCCTGATTATCTATGCGCCGGTTCGCGTTCTTGGCAATACGACGATTGTAACGAATGGCGACCAGACCGATACGGTTTATGAGTTGCTGCAAAAGCAGCAGACATTCGAGCAGGCTCTCCGTACGAGAGAATTTGAGCCGGACGCTCCGAACTACACGCCGCGTATCTCTGCCATGATGACAGTGGAAAAGGGAGCGTATCAGTATCAGATGTCGATTCTGAAAAGCAATCAGGGAAATCCGGTTTCCTGCAACCGCTATACGTTCCAGTACAGTAATCCGGTGGCAGGAGAGGGGCGCTTTATTCACACTTATATGCAGGATGGGAATCCGCTGCCAAGTTTTGAGGGCGAGCCGAAACTTGTTGCGATGAGCGACGATATGGATTCCTTTACCGGAATGCTCTGGGACAGCTTAAATGAGGATAACAAAGTTTCTTTGTTTGTCCGCTATATTGATATTGAAACCGGAGAATATAAAACAAATATTGTAAATAAAAATCAGGCATAACGCATAGATGCGGCAGAATGGAGGATAGTTATGAAAGAACTGGAATTAAAATATGGTTGTAACCCGAATCAGAAACCTTCGAAGATTTATATGAAAGATGGCGAGCTGCCAATTAAGGTGCTGAATGGCAAGCCGGGATATATTAATTTTTTAGATGCATTTAACGGATGGCAGTTAGTGAGCGAGTTAAAGAGAGCTACAGGGCTTCCGGCGGCTACTTCGTTTAAGCATGTCTCGCCGGCAGGGGCGGCAGTAGGCCTGCCATTGTCCGAGGTGGAGGCGAAAATCTACTGGGTCGATGACCTTGGCGAGTTGTCTCCTCTGGCGGCCGCTTATGCGAGAGCGCGCGGTGCGGACAGGATGTCTTCTTACGGAGATTTTATTGCTCTGTCGGATGTGTGCGACGTCTCGGCGGCGAAAATGATTAAGCGGGAGTTTTCAGACGGTATTATAGCGCCGGGATATGAGCCGGAAGCGCTGGAACTTTTAAAGGAAAAGAAAAAGGGCGCCTATGCGATTATTGAGATTGATTCTTCTTATGTACCGAATCCGGTTGAGCACAAAGAAGTATTTGGCATTACTTTTGAGCAGGGAAGAAATGAATTAGTGATTGATGATGATTTCTTCGCGAATATTGTCACGGAAAATAAAGAATTGCCGGAGCAGGCGAAGATTGATATGGCTGTCGCCATGATTACGCTTAAATACACACAGTCCAATTCCGTTTGTTTTGTCAAGGGAGGACAGGCAATCGGTATCGGAGCCGGTCAGCAGTCTCGTATTCACTGCACCCGTCTTGCAGGACAGAAAGCGGATAATTGGCTGCTGCGCCAGTCTCCTCAGGTGTTGGGACTTCCATTTAAGGAGGGCATGAAGCGGGCAGAGCGCGATAATGCGATTGATAACTATATCGGTGAAGATTTTATGGATGTATTGGCAGATGGATGCTGGGAGAAATATTTCACGGAAAAACCGCCAGTATTTACGAAAGAGGAGAAACAGAAGTGGTTGTCCGAGTACGCCAAAGATGTGACGCTTGGCTCGGATGCATTCTTCCCGTTTGATGATAATATTGAGAGAGCATACCGCAGCGGAGTAAAATACATTGCCCAGCCGGGAGGCTCGATTCGCGATAAGGATTGTATTGACGCCTGCAACCGCCATAATATGGTGATGAGTTTTACAGGCATACGTCTGTTCCACCACTAAAATTAAGAGGGGATGCGTGATATGGATATGTTGGAACAAATAGTAAATGAAATTTTGGAGGGCCGCCGCCTGACAAGAGCGGATGATTTATCTTTTCTTCTGGAGAGCGATTTTGAGCAGTTGCAAGCGGGAGCGAACCGCCTCCGTGAGGAATTGTGTGGCAATCATGTTGATTTGTGTACAATTATTAATGGGCGCTCCGGGCGCTGCAGTGAAAATTGCAAATTTTGTGCCCAATCGTCTCATTATCATACGGGGGCAGAGGAATACGAAATTTTGGAGACGGATGAGTTTGTGAGGACGTGCCGCCATCACGAAGAGATGGGAGCACATCGCTTTTCTATTGTGACAGCGGGACGCACGCTCGCCGGAAAGGATTTCGAATGGGCGCTGAAAGCATACCGAAAGATGGGTGAAGAGTGCGGGCGCATCCGTTTATGCGCCTCGCACGGATTACTGACGAAAGAACAGTTTGTCGCGTTGCGGGAAGCCGGAGTCAGGCGTTATCACGCCAATATAGAAACTTCGCGGAGGAATTTTCCGAATATCTGTACCACGCACACTTTCGAAGATAAAATTGCCTGTATCCGCGCAGCGAAAAGCGCCGGACTGCAGGTTTGCTCCGGCGGCATTATAGGTATGGGTGAAACATGGGAAGACCGTATGGATATGGCGTTGACGTTAGCGGAATTGGAGGTAGATTCGATTCCGCTGAATGCGCTGATTCCGATAGCAGGCACCCCGTTTGAAGAGCTGCTTCCGCTGACAGAAGAAGAGATTTTGCGGACGATAATTATCTTCCGTTTTCTGAATCCAACGGCAGATATAAGACTTGCCGCAGGACGTAAATTGCTGACAGAAAGTGGGAAGAATGCCTTTTTTGCCGGAGCAAACGCGGCAATTACGGGAGATATGCTTACGACTTCGGGAAGCCGTACAAGGCAGGATAGGGAAATGCTGACGGCATGCGGGTTTGATATCGGGTAATTAGGGTAATCTTTCTTGCATTTTGTTTGTGCTTATTGTATCATATAATTGTAGTAGGAAATGTATGGTTAGGAGAGATGTATTGTGAAGATTTCTACAAAGGGACGGTATGCATTGCGTCTTATGCTGGACTTGGCGCTAAATGATACGGAAAAGCCGATTCGAATCAAGGAGATTGCCTGCCGGCAGGGAATTTCAGATAAATATTTGGAGCAGATTATTTCGATATTAAATAAGGCGCGTTTTGTGCGTAGTATCCGCGGGCCTCAGGGCGGCTATCTTCTCACAAAGAAGCCGGAAGATTATACGGTTGGGATGATTTTGCGCTTGACAGAGGGGAGTATGGCTCCTGTCGATTGTGTGGACAAGGAAATTATTGCCTGCGACCGCATGGAAAATTGTGCGACTTCAATTGTGTGGAAGCGGTTGAATGAGGCGATTAGTGAAGTGATTGATAACATTACTCTTGCCGATTTGGTCGACTGGCAGATGGCGGGAGGCGGCAGTTATAACATTTGATATATGCCAGAAACCGGATATGTCTATAAAAAGGAAAAGAGGATAAATATGCTGACATGGAAAAAACCACCGATGGGGTGGAATAGTTATGATTATTATGATACTACCGTGAATGAGCAGCAGGTGAAAGCAAATGCCGACTACATGGCAGAACATTTAAAAGAATATGGATGGGAATATATTGTAGTTGATATCGAGTGGTATGCGTATGATGCCGGTACACAGCGAAATAAACATCAATATATTCCTTTCTGGGATGTGGAAATGGATGAGTATTCCCGTTTACTTCCCTGTCCGCAGCGCTTTCCCTCTTCCGCCGGTGGAAAGGGTTTTGCGCCGCTTGCACAGTACATACATGACAGAGGGTTAAAGTTTGGTATTCATATTATGCGTGGCATACCACGCATTGCGGCTCATCATCACGGCAGGATATTGGGAACGGAATATACGGCGAACCAGATTGCCGCAGCCAATAATATTTGTTATTGGAATCCGGATATGTACGGTATTCTTCCGGACGCGCCGGGGGCGCAGGAATATTACGACTCTCTAATGAATCTCTATGCGGAGTGGGGTGTAGATTTTATTAAATGTGATGATATTTGCCGCTTAGACGCCGATACGGCAAAAGAGGAGATTGCCATGCTTCATCGGGCCATTGCAAAATGTGGGCGCGATATCGTTCTCAGTCTGTCTCCCGGTCCGGCGCTTCCCGAACTGGCGGAGTATTATCACGAAAATGCAAATATGTGGCGGATTACGGATGATTTCTGGGATAACTGGAAGTCTCTGCGCGATATGTTCGACCGCTGCCGCAATTGGCAGGATTCGGTGAGGGATGGCGGTTATCCGGACTGTGATATGCTTCCGCTCGGACGGATTGGCAAGGGGTTTGGAGATGAACGGCAGACCAATTTTACAAAAGTGGAACAGCGCACGATGATGACGCTGTGGAGCATATTCCGTTCGCCGATGATGTTAGGTGCGGAATTGCCGGAACTGGATGATTGGACGCTGTCACTGATTACGAATCAGCGTGTGCTCTATCTGTTAGAGAACTCTTCCCATGCAAAAGAGGTGTTCCGGAATGACAAAATGATTGTATGGAAAGCAGTCGGCCGGTATGATGATAAGAAGTATACCGCTATTTTCAATATTGCGGATACGTGTATTGCCGTGACACCATCGCAGTATGCCGACGGTGCATCTGGATATAATTTATGGACGGACGAAAAGATTGATTTTACGGAAGAGCAGACAATTGATTCACACGATTGTTTTCTTGTTGAAGAATAATTCTTGATTTTGGCATTGCTAAATTGTATACTGAACTTATGTATTTTCATTTCGAAGGAGGAAAAAAGACATGAGTAAAGTTACAATTTCCGATGCCATTCGTTATGTTGGCGTGGATGACAAAGACATTGATTTATTTGAAAGTCAGTTTATCGTTCCCAATGGGGTGTCATATAATTCGTATTTGATTATGGACGAAAAAGTTGCCCTGATGGATTCGGTCGATGGCCGTAAAACGGATGAATGGCTTTCTAATATTGAGACGGAATTGGATGGCCGTTTGCCGGATTATCTTATCGTATCACATATGGAGCCAGACCACAGCGGCAGTATTGCCGATGTGATGGCGAAATATCCACAGATGAAACTCGTTAGTAATGCCAAAGTGTTTGCCATGCTCCCTCAGTTTATGGAGTTGGATTTGGAGGGAAAAAAAGTAGAAGTGGCCGAGGGGGATACTCTTGATTTGGGAAAGCATACCCTCACTTTTATGATGGCGCCGATGGTTCATTGGCCGGAAGTTATGGTAGAGTATGAAACGACGGAAAAGGTTTTATTTTCTGCCGACGCTTTTGGTAAATTCGGCACGCTGGACACGGAAGAAGATTGGGCGTGTGAAGCTCGTCGCTATTATTTTAATATCGTCGGCAAATACGGCGTGCAGGCGGCGGCGCTGCTGAAAAAGGCGGCCGCACTTGAGATAGAGAAGATTTGTCCGCTGCATGGCCCGATTTTACAGGAAGACTTATCATATTACATAGGCAAATACAAGACATGGACGAGTTATGAGGCGGAGGACGACGGCGTGTTTGTGGCGTATGCTTCGATTCACGGCAATACCGGAAAGGCGGCAGAAAAACTCGGCGAGATACTGACTGCGAAAGGAGCTGCCAAAGTAGTTGTCAGCGATTTGTGCCGCGAGGATATGGCAGAGGCTGTGGAAGACGCGTTCCGCTATGATAAAATAGTACTTGCCTGCGCTACCTATGACGGCGGTTTGTTCTCTCCAATGCAGGATTTTCTGTACCGGCTCGGGCACAAGAACTTTCAAAATAAGAAAGTTGCCTTTTTGGAAAATGGAAGCTGGGGGCCGATGGCAAACAGGAAAATGCGTGAAATCGTAGAAGGAATGAAAAATATGACGCTGTGCGAGCATATGGTAACGATTAAGTCAACGATGAAAGAGGACGACGTTGCGCAGATGGAAATACTTGCACAGGAATTGTTACAATAACCGTGTGAAAAATCGCGCGGATGTATTACGCTGAAAAAAGCGCTGCTTTCTGATTTCGGAAGCAGCGCTTTTCCATGCGTATGCTATTTTCAATTCGTCTTGGTATCGTCAGCTAAATCCGATACAATCTGTATGCCGTTTACTTCCACTAAATCATTGATTTCAATCACAAGGCATGGTACGCCGTCGATTACTTTTGTCTCAATTAAATCGGTTCTCTCTGGATTTACCTGCACGGTTACATCCGGCGTCCGCACTTCAAATTTGCGGGTGTTGGAAATGTTATTCGCCATTAGATGTTCTTTTTCTCCTACCGTCTCGTCATAGCGCGTCTCAAACACGGCAAGCTGTTCTTCTTCCACACCGCTCTTTTCCAGAAGTCTTCCGATATCGGTGCGGTCTAAAGCAAGAGGTTCCGGATTCTCTTTATTTTCTTCCACCATCTGATTCAAGTTTTCGTGGATGGATTTTACGATATCATAATCACACTCCAGACCAAGCGCTTCCTCCACAATAGCGTTAAAGGTTTCTTTCTGGCTCTTTGGCGGCAGAGGCAGGCGGCAGCCGAGGACATTTTCCGTTATTGCCAAATCTAAATCGTCTGAATTTTTAGAGTAGTACAGGAGGCTGTGGATATCCATATTGCGGTCATTGAAAGCCGGAAACAGAAAGCCGAGTTCCGGAGGCTGTACGAGCCAGTCGCGTATTCGGTCCTGAATATGGTTGGTCTCGGTATTATAACACAATCCCGGTTTTGTTAATTTTACCGGACATATGCTGCACAGTATATAATCGTATACATACTCGGAGGCGTCGAAATTTTCGATGCCATCAGTTGTAATTTTAGGAATATCATAGGCGTCGTGAATGAGAATAATGAAATAATTTTCCGGATAATTGTAGTTCTCAATAATTGTGTCGTAAAACTGATTGAGAAGCTGTTCGTCTGCGAGTTTGCTCTCCAGCAATTGCATAAGAAACCGCTGTTTTCCGTCTTCCGCTGTCTCTTCTTCTGTCGGAAATTCCATATTCATCAATGTCTTTCCAATCGAGCCGGAAAGGGTTTTTCGAAAAATATCTATGTATTTAAACATTTCTTCTTCCGGAAGTCCGGCAAATGCTTCTTTTAGTGTCATCCGTTTCTGTTTTTCCGCGTCGACATAACATCCGCAAATACGGGTTACGGTGCATTTGGTTTTCGTAAAACGCTTCTTAATTTCTGCAATTTCTTTTTTATTCATGTCTGTTCCTCCATTTCATTATCAATGCGTAGATTCACAAAGTATAGTTATCTTATCACAAACCGGTAGATGATTTCAAATATTTCTTGCAGGTAGTCAGGCACTAATGGACAAAAAAAGTCATAGAATGAAGTAATGTAGTTCTGACGGAGGTCTGTATGCAGGCATTTCCACAACCTTTGAGTGTCGAGGAAGAGAATGAGTATATCAAGAGATGGGAGCAGGGAGACAGGGAGGCAAGAACCATTTTAATTGAGCATAACTTACGTCTCGTTGCCTATCTTGTAAAAAAATATAGTAATACCGACCATAGCGTAGATGACTTGATTTCGATTGGGACGATAGGACTCATAAAGGCAGTGGACACATACCGTCAGGGGAAAGGTGTTCGTCTCGCCACTTATGCTTCGCGGTGTATTGATAATGAACTCCTTATGACGTTTCGCAGTGACAAGAAACAGTCGAAAGAAGTCTTTCTCTATGAGCCAATCGGCGGGGATGACGGAGAGGGAAATTCGTTGAGTTTTCTTGATATTCTGGAAAGTGTGGATGAAGATATTCCGGAGCGGATGGAAAAGGAAGAGAATATTTCAAAACTGTATGGATTGATTGAAGAAAATCTGACCGAGAGAGAAAAGCTGATTATTCGTCTCCGCTATGGAGTGCCCGAGCGGCCGCGTATTCCGGAGCATCCGGAAGTGACGCAGCGGGAAATCGCCCGACAGCTTGGCATCTCTCGCAGTTATGTGAGTCGAATCGAAAAGAAAGCATTGCAGAAACTGCGTCGGGCGTATGAGAAAGTAAGAGGATGTTAGTATGGCAGACCAGAAAATAGAAAACCTGTTGGAGTTATCCTTAGATGTAGACGAGCAGACAAGGGAGAAGAGCGAAAATCTTCAGGTTGGTTATGATACGCAGGATGCGAAATGGGAAATTATCCTGCGCTATTCCGGAGAGATGGGGAATTTGTCGGAGCGCTATGAAAACTGGGTAGATTTGCTCGGTGGTTTTGCTATAGCGGAAGTTACAAGAGAACAATTATTACAATTGTCCGAGGAGCCGTTGGTAGAGTTTATTGAGAAACCAAAGGCTCTTTCTTTTGCGGTCTATGAAGGAAAGCTTGTTTCCTGCATACCGCCGGTACAGCGTCCACCGTATTCACTGACCGGACAGGGTATTCTGGTAGGAATTGTGGATAGCGGTATTGATATTTTCCATCCGGATTTTCGCAAGGAGGATGGTACTACCCGCATTGTTGGTCTGTGGGACCAGACATTGACGCCGGAGGAGGGTTCCGGGCAGGCTCCTCCGGAAGGATATCAGAGAGGAGTGTATTTTTCGGAAGAGGACATTAATACGATACTGCAAAATGAAAGCCGCTCTCCGACGCAGGATAGAAGCGGGCATGGCACGCATGTGGCGGGGATTGCGGCCGGAAACGGACGGGCGAGCCGTGGAGAGAATCGGGGCGTCGCCTACGAGGCCGATATTCTTGTTGTAAAATTGGGGAGTCCGACAGCAGAGGGCTTCCCGCAAACGGCACAGTTAATGCAAGGCATTGATTTTTGCGTGCGCATGAGCATTCGCAGAAATGAACCATTAGCGCTCAATCTTAGTTATGGGAACAATTACGGCTCCCATACGGGTACTTCGCTGATTGAGACGTATTTGGATACGGTTGCGAATATGGGGCGGACAACGATATGCGTGGGGAGCGGAAATGAGGGAAATCTCGCCAGACATGCGGCAGTAGAGCTGATGATGGGAATGAACAGTTTAATTGAGTTTGTCGTGGCGCCGGGAGAATATAATCTGGCCATTCAGATTTGGAAACAATACACGGATTCTTTCCAGATACGCCTGACTTCCCCGTCCGGAGATGAAATAATTCTCGGAGAGGATTTGCAGGGAATGTACCGTTATGTAATTGATGGAACAGAATTATTATGGTATTTTGGAGACCCGGCGCCATATAGCATTGTGCAGGAAATTTATTTTGAACTGCTGCCGGAGGGGGTAAGCTCCAATATTCGAAGCGGTGTTTGGAAAATCGTATTCATACCGAAGATGGTAGTAGACGGACAAATTGATTTGTGGATGCCGAGCGGCAGCAGTATCAATCGCGAGACGGGATTTCTTATCTCGGATGCCGACCGCACGCTGACAATTCCCTCCACTGCTTCAAGACCGATTACAGTAGGCGCTTATAATGGCGACACCGATAGCTATGCGCCTTTTTCGGGGCGGGGTTATGTCTGCTGTGGATGGGTTAAGCCGGATTTGGTTGCTCCCGGGGTTGATATTTTGTCATGTTCTCCCGGAGGCGGCTATGTGAGCCGTACGGGAACATCTATGGCATGCCCGTTTGTCACGGGGAGCGCCGCCCTGCTAATGCAGTATGGTATTGTTGAGGGGCGGGACCCTTATCTTTTTGGACAAAAAGTAAAAGCCTTTCTCATTCGCGGGGCGCGGCAACTGCCGGCGTTTGAGGAATATCCGAATGACAGCGTGGGCTGGGGGGCGCTTTGTGTGCGGGATAGTCTGCCGGGGTAGATTTTGATAACATTTTGATAACATGTGTAAAAACAGGTAGAAATTTTCAGTAATCAGGAGTATAATATTTGTGATATTATTTTTGTTTCCAGCAGTGTGTCAGCCGTAGTGTTGATATCTTTTTTATTATGAGATAAGTGTATAAGATACAAAATCCAGACAATATTAATTTCAGGAGGTAGTCATATGTTAAAAGGTAAGGTAGCAGTTGTTACAGGAGGAACACGTGGGATTGGATTTGCAATTGTAAAAAAATATTTAGAAAACGGGGCGAAAGTAGTTCTGTTTGGCTCCAGAAAAGAAACGGTGGACAAGGCTCTCTCATCTTTAAAAAATGAGAATCCGCAATGGGAAGTAGATGGTGCTTATCCGAATCTTTCTGATGAAAAGAGCGTGGAAGAGGCGATAGAAGCTGTGAAAGAAAAGTTCGGAAGAATTGATATTCTGGTGAATAATGCCGGAATTTCTGACAGCACAAAGGTTGAAAATTATGAACAGGGACAGTTCGAAAAGGTTATTAATCTCAATGTGAATTCTATTTTTTATGCCATTCAGCCGGCCGTAAAAATTATGAAGAAACAGGGCGGCGGCTGCATTATCAATACAAGCTCTATGGTAAGTATCAGTGGGCAGCCGGCAGGGGTTGCCTATCCAACAAGTAAGTTTGCCGTCAATGGTCTGACGCTTTCTCTTGCAAGGGAATTGGGACCGGATAATATCCGCGTGAATGCGGTTGCCCCCGGTATTACGAGGACAGATATGGTAGCAGCTCTTCCGAAAGAAATGATTGAACCGATGGCGGCGTCAGTTCCGCTTCGCAGAATTGGGGAACCGGAAGACGTGGCGAACGCATTTGTGTTTCTTGCAAGTGATATGGCCAGTTATGTGACTGGGGAAGTGTTGTCGGTCGACGGAGCGATGAGAGCGTAGACTGGCGGTTAAGAAACGGGTTTATGGAACGCATTTCACAACAACTGGAAGACATCTCACAACAAAAGAAATAATCTGCTGCTTCTTTCAGCCGAAAAAGAAAACGAGGGTAGCTATTTAAAAAGACGCAACCTCACAATACAAAATTGAAGGAGGTACATCTATGGCAATGCAGATTAATGGAAACTATGAAAATTTCCAGACCAATTATGCAGAGATGGCGAAAGAGACACAGAATGCACGAAATACCGAAAGAGACCGGGAGACAGAGACAAAAGGCGCTGCTAAGCTGTCTGAACCTCAGGATGAGTACGTCAGCAGCAGGAAATCAGAAAAGGAATCTACCGGATTGTATCGGCTGGAGCAGAATGAGGACGGCAGTCGGGAAATTATTTTTGACGACCTGAATAAGCCTGCGCAGACAGATGAAAAGGAGGAAACTAAAGAAAGCAGCAATAATCCAGAAAAGGCTGGAGAAAAATGTGTTGGTAATACGGATAAGGTGGATCGGGAAATTAAAAAACTGAAAGGGAAAGTGAAAGAGTTGGAGCAGCAAATTCAATCGGCTTCCGGAGATGAGGAGAAAGTTAAAGAACTGGAGAAAAAATTGACGCAGGTAAAGCAGGAATTAAGTTTGAAAGACAACGATACTTACAGACGGAAGAATACGGTTTTCCTTAAATAAAAAGAGATGGAAAGAGCTTAATATTCATTGTATCAGGAGGTGATGGATTGATTTATGTTGCGATTTGTGATGATGAAACATCTATGTCCGAGCATATACGGTCAGTCACCTCTGAATTTTTCCGCAGAAAAAATATGGAGACAATTATTCTTCGTTTTTCCAGCGGCGAAGAACTATTGAAATACGATGGACAGATAGATATTTTATTTTTGGATATTCAGATGAAAAATATTGATGGTATGGAAACGGCAAGGAAGCTGCGGGAAAATAAGTTTCGGGGCTTTCTGATTTTTATTACGGTACTTCGGGAGATGGTATTTCAGTCTTTTGAGGTACAGGCTTACGATTATCTGGTTAAGCCAGTCGAAAGAGAACAGTTTGAAAAGACAATGGAGCGTCTTTGTGAGTCTATGCAAAATGCAAAGGAAGCGGGCCTGCTTATCCAAAGGGGACATGAGAGTTATATTATTTCTCTGGATGACATTATTTTCTGTGAGATTATAGATCGGAAGATATATCTTAACTTGGCTTCGGATGAGGTTATTGATTATTATGAGCGGATTGAGAATCTGGAAGCCAGACTGAACAATTGGTTTTTCCGATGTCATAGAAGCTATCTGATTAATCTGAGACATTTAAGAAGTTATAAGAATAGTATTGCATATATGGATAACGGCGGGGAGATTCCCGTATCACGGCTGAGGAGTCGGGAGTTTTCCAGTGTTATTTTGAAATATATGAAGAGTATATAGCGAGGATATGCGATGACCGATTATATGGATTTGTTTTATCAATACATCATGACAAGTGTTCAGGTTTTGTTTGGGTTTCATTTTTTTATCCGGCTTTTGCATAAGAAAGTAAAATTTTATTATTATTTGATATTTGAAATATACGCTGTTTTAGCAATTCATTTTTTGCCGGGCGGGACAATTGCCGAATTAGGGATATTTGTCCTTTTACTTACCGCATTTGGCATTGTGGCATTTGCGGCGCAAAAAACGGAAAGTGTTTTTCAGCGAGCGGAGATTTTCGGTCAGTCTTTTTTATGTTCGGTTTTAATTGTGGAGATCATGCAGCTTAGTTATGGAATTGTGAAGCCTCTGTTAAGCATTCTGTACCCTCATCTGTCTGCCTTTGACGGGAAAACGGTTGGCATTGTATTTATGGTGGCCGGAGAAGTGGTGGCGCTTCTGTTGACCGCGCTTAATTTTAGTATTGTAAAACGCTTTTTTTTCGGTGAAATGTATTCTTTCCACTATGGAGAAATCAAACGGCAATATATGTTGTTGGTTCTCATTCCGGTACTGACGATATTTATTATGGACGAATATATTGATTCGGTCATATATGACGAGGTAGTTACGGACATCGGCAGAGCGGATAATTATCCCTATATTAATCATTATCAAATGTTAGCGATGCAGTTTCTTGGAATGGCCAGCTTGTTTTGTAACCTGTTTGCTTATAAAAAACTGTTGAAGACGTTCTGTCTGGGTGCGGAATTATCGCTGCTAGAGCAGAAAGAACATTCTTTGAAACAGTATGTGGAAGAGGCGAAGTTCCATTATGAAAAAACAAAGTCATTTCGTCATGATATCCGAAACCATATTGTAGTGGTAAAGGAGCTTCTGAAGGAACAAAAGATAGAAGAAGCGTTACATTATATCGGAGATATGAAAACCATGGCGGAAGAGTTGTCATTTCCATGCAGCACGAATAATCCGGTCGCGGATATTTTGGTGGGAAATAAATTGGGAGTTGCTAAAGACATGGGAATCCACATTAAGTGTTCCCTTGTTCTGCCCTGCCCGTGCGGCCTGCGTGATATTGATGTCGGTATCATTTTGTCAAATGCCTTGGACAACGCCACTTGTGCGTGTAAAAATATGGATGCCGGTGCAGAAAAATTTATCCATGTATCAGGGCGTATACAGGGGGATTTTCTTATGTTGGAAGTTGAAAATAGTTATCAGGGAACAGGGATGTTTAGAAAAGGAACCGGCCTGTCGAATATAAAATCGGTAGCTGAGAAATATGACGGAACCATGAGTATAAAAACACAGGGAAATGTGTTTACTCTTCATGTGTTGCTGATTATTCCGCAGAATTCGGAAATGTGATTGCTATATCTTTCAGGGTATGTTATTATGCGAGTGACAAAAAACTTTAAAAATCAATAGTTTCTCGGATGATAAGCGGGAAGTTTGATTGTATGTCAAGCCCCCGCTTTTTAGCTTATAAGAAAGACTGACTTTTGCAGAACGGAGTGAAGGGGAATGAACAAAGAAAAGAATATAATTGAATTACAGCATGTACGAAAGTGTTATGAGGGAGATACAGCGGTAATAGAAGATTTCAGTCTGGAGATAAAAAAGGGGGAGTTTGTGACCTTTCTCGGCCCATCCGGTTGTGGTAAGACTACGATATTGCGTATGATTGGCGGTTTTGAAATGCCGACGGCGGGGAATATTTTACTGCATGGGGAGGATATCACTAAAGTTCCGCCAAATAAGCGCCCCATTAATACCGTGTTTCAAAAGTACGCGCTATTTCCCTATCTCAACGTGTACGACAATATTGCGTTTGGATTGAAGATGAAGAAATTTCCGAAAGAGGAAATGCGTAAAAAGGTAAAGAAAGTATTGGAGATAGTTGATTTGGAGGGGTTTGAAAAGCGCAAGACAGACACGTTATCCGGAGGGCAGCAGCAGAGGGTAGCGATTGCGCGCGCCATTGTCAATGAGCCGGAGATTTTACTTCTGGATGAGCCGCTTGGCGCGCTGGATTATAAAATGCGCAAAGAAATGCAGTTTGAATTGAAAGAGATGCATAAGGAACTTGGCATTACTTTTATTTTTGTGACCCACGATCAGGAAGAAGCGCTTACGATGTCGGATAAGATTGTTGTTATGTCCGATGGGAAAATGCAGCAGGTCGGAAAGCCGGAAGAGATTTATAAGGTGCCGAAGAATGCTTTTGTGGCTGATTTTGTCGGCGAGAGTAATATTTTTGATGGTGAGATTACGGGGGAGCATGAAGTATCTATTATGGATGTATCCTTTTCCCATTCTGAGAATTTTCCTCTGGGCGACCGTGTCGAGGTAGTTGTGCGGCCGGAAGCGGTGAGGTTGACAGCGCCGGAACAGGGAAGAATACAAGGTGAAGTGTATTCTTCGGTGTTTAAGGGAATCGCCTATGAGATTACGGTGTATGTCGGCAGGAGCGAGATTGTGGCGCATAGTCCCGTGTGGATGGAACAGGGGATGGAAGTTGGCATAGATATCAAGCCCGGGGGTATTCATGTCATGCCATATAATGACCGTATCAACCATTATACCGGAATATTAGATGAAGAACTTCGTCTCCTGCTCCCTGACGGAAGTATTCGTTTAGAGGAAAAGATGATTTTTCCGCAAGGACGTCCGCAGCAGACTGAGGGCGTGCGGGTACAGTTCTTTTTTGAGCCGGGGGATGCGGCGCTTAGTGATGACCCAAAAGAAGGACTTGTTCAGGGAAATATTATAAACATTATTTATAAAGGCGACCATTATAAATATAAAGTGCGCAGTAAAAATGATGTGGATTATTATGTCGACGACGAGTGGCTCTGGAATATGGGCGACTATGTCAGTGTTATTGTGCCGGAGGAAAAGAGGCAGTTTCAGTTGCTAAAATGAGAGAGGGAGGAAGAGAATGCGATTTTCGAGAAAACAATGGAGCATACCATATATTATTTTTCTTGTTGGATTTGTTGTGCTTCCCCTTATTGTTGTCTTGTATTATGCGCTTACCGACGGGCAGGGAACGTTTACGGTAGAGAATTTTTATAATTTTTTTACTAATACAAAGGCGCTGGGAACTCTTTTTTACAGTTTTGTTATTGCGCTGGCAACGACGGCGGGATGTCTGCTTATCGCCTATCCGACGGCGTTCATTCTGGCGCGGGGGCCGTGGAAGCGGAGAAATGTCATCATTGTCCTGCTAGTGATGCCGATGTGGATTAATTTTACGCTGCGCATATCTGCAATGAAAGAAATCCTCAGTGTGCTGGAAGGAAATCTTGCCATGTATCCGTTTTTTAACACGGTTTTATGTATGATTTACGATTTTCTTCCCTTTATGATTCTGCCGCTGTATACGACGATTAGCAAATTAGACGGGAGCCTGCCGGAGGCAGCGGCAGACCTCGGCGCTTCCAGCTGGAATGTTTTCCGGTATGTGATGTTTCCGCTTACGATACCGGCGATGATTAGCGGCGTGACGATGGTTTTTCTGCCGTCCATGACAAATTATGTTGTTCTCGATATGGTGTATAACAGCACCTATATTATGGGAAGCCTTATGGGCAGTTATTTTAATATGTATGACTGGCACAATGGCTCGATGATTTCCATTATTCTTCTGTTGATTATTTTTGTTTTGACTTGGCTGACAGAACATTTTTATGGAAAGCAGGGCGCCGAGTCAAGAGGAGGTGGCATATGGTAAAGAAAGGATTGCAAGGACTTTGGCTGGGATTGATATTTCTCTTTCTCTACCTGCCGATTTTGATTTTGCTTGTCTACAGTTTTACCAAATCTACAATGATTGGTTCTCTGCGCGGATTTTCCATGAAAAATTATGTGACGCTTTTTACGACGCCGGAATTGTTAAATATGATAGCGGGAACGATTTTGTTAGCGCTTGTCGTTGCCGTACTGGCTGTGATATTGGGAACAATGGGGGCAATTGGCACATTTTATTCCAAGAGATTTGTGCAACAGGGCGTGAGTCTGGCCAATCAGATACCGATTGTCAACGCCGATGTAGTCACGGGTTTTTCTATCTGTGTACTGCTCATTGTGTTTTTGGGAATCGATAAAGATACTTATATTCCTCTTGTCATCGGACAGACTGCGCTTTGCACGCCGTTTGTCTATTTGTCGGTTATGCCGAAGTTGAAGCAGATGGATTCTAATTTATACGAGGCGGCGCTGGATTTGGGCTGCAATCATCGTCAGGCGCTGTGGAAAGTCATAATCCGCGAGATTACATCGGGTATTTCTTCCGGCTTTATGCTGGCGATTACCTTATCGCTAGACGACTATTTTATTACTACTTATACGAAACCGGCGGTGTTTGACACGATTAGTACTTATGTGGTAAATGCCACAAAAGGGGCGAGAACGGAGATTAAGACGGCTCTGTGGGCGCTTTCTTCCGTTATCTTTCTTGTTGTCGTGTTAGTTGTAATCAGTATGAACTGGAAAGCGGGGAGGGCGAAGCGTGAAGAAAAATTATAAATATCTGACAGCATTGTTTTCGCTGTTCCTTATTTGTCTGCTGCAGGGCGGCTGTGCCGGAAATGCAGAAAATAAAGAAACAGTGCTTCGTATTGCCAATTGGGAAGAATATATGGACGAGGGCGGCTGGGACGAAGAAGAAGAGATTGAGCTCGCGGATGGAACGACGATTATGGGAAAAGAAAATATGGCGGATGAGTTTGAGACATGGTATGAGGAAACGTATGGCGAAAAAGTGCGTGTGGAGTATTCTACCTTTGGAACTAATGAAGATTTATATAATCAGATGACATTGGGAGATACGTTTGACCTTGTCTGCCCGTCCGAATATATGATAATGAAAATGATGGAAGAGGGAAGTCTGGAGCCGTATTCGGGTGATTTTTTGGACAAGACGAATCCGGACAATTATTACAGCCGCGGAGTCTCGCCGTACATTGAGAAAGTTTTTACGGATTTGCAAATTGACGGTTCGCCGCTGAGCTCTTATGCCGCCGGATATATGTGGGGAGTTATGGGAATTGTCTACAATCCGTCCGTTGTATCCGACGAAGATGTGAAGCACTGGTCGATGTTGTTGGATTCGAAATATAAGCGCCGGATTACAATGAAAGACAGTGTGCGGGATTCTTATATTGTGGCGTTGGGAATTTTAAATGAGAAAACGTTTTTGTCGCCGTCCTTTTTGAATAATCCCCAATATCCGACGCTCTTGAAAGAGGCGATGAACGACACCGGAGAAAATACGGTAGAGCGAATCGGGCAGATTCTCACGAAGATGCGGGATAATGCCTATTCCCTAGAGATAGAGGGCGGGAAAGCGGATATGGTGACCGGCAAAGTAGTAGCCAATATGCAATGGTCGGGCGACGGCGTCTACACGATGGACGAGGCGGAGCAGGATGGCATGGAATTAAGTTATGCCGTACCCGAGGAGTGCAGCAATCTCTGGTTTGACGGCTGGTGTATGATGAAAAAAGGGATTGGCGGCGACAGCCGCAAAAAGAGAGCGGCGGAGGCTTTTGTGAATTTTATATCCCGTCCAGACAATGCCATTCGCAATATGTATTATATTGGTTATACTTCGGCGATTGCCGGAGGTGAAAACGGCTGGCTGTTCCAATATGCGGACTGGTGTTATGGAGCAGAAGAGGGAGAGGAGGATACCGAAGAGTATTCTCTTGCCTACTTTTTTACTGATGGAGAGGATAAAAAGGAAAATGAAAAATATGTTTTGGATGTTCCCGCCGGACAGGAAAAACGGCAGGTGTTTGCCCAATATCCGACGGAAGAGGTCATAAACCGGAGCGTCGTCATGGAAAAATTTAATGATGAGGAGAACCGGAGAATTTCGAGAATGTGGATAAATATAAGATGTTTTGACGGTTTTTGAAATTAGCGGACAGTACTGGTAATTCGGTATTTTCCGGTATATCAAATCTTCTTTTGGCAACAGTAATGACAGAACATTATTTTAGTGACGGGAGCAACTGCGTTTGCTCCCATAGTTCTAATCTGTTGTCAGAGGAGGCGTTCGTTTTATGAGCGGGAAAATGGTCGGCATGGTACGGCAGATAAATAGGGAAAAGCCGGAACTCCAACTGGTTTTTCAGTGCGCTCCTTTTCTTATCGGTTACAAAATTTCCAATCTTGTTGTAATGGCTGAATGCGACTGGCAGAAATTGAGCGGCATATTGCATGGCAGTTGTATCGGAAGACGCATATTATATGAAGAGAGAGATAAACTGACAATACTGCTATATCATCCCGATATGCTCGCTGCATACCTCAATGACAGGGGGGCAAGAGAAATTTTGTGGGCGGAGGGGTATCGGGCGTTTGATGTTGAATCGGTTCTGACGGCCTTTATTGAGCGATATCGGGAGTCTCGCAGAAGAGGAGCGGATTTTCCTCATGAGCTTGGTCTGTTACTCGGATATCCATTAGAAGATGTGAGAGGATTTATTTCTAATAAGGGGAAAAACAGTCTCTATGCCGGATATTGGAAAGTATATGCAAATGTGCCGGCCAAGAGGTCAATTTTCCGCCAATATGAAAGCGCGAAAGAAACGCTGTTTACTATGATGTATCAGGGTATCGGACTAGCGGAAATCATTGAGATATGCAGCAAAAAAGAAGTGTCGGTATCGGATTATGCAAGGTGAAACAATGCCATGAATAGAATAGTTGTCTGCGTTCCATACTAAAGACAAATGTGGAAGGGAGAGACAGTCTATGTTATTATCACAAAATTTTGCAATGCCCGGTATCTTTGGAGAGAGTCTGCTGGATGATTTTTTTGGTATAGCGCCGAAGACGCCGCGCCGTGTTGCAAATAACACCGGATTGATGCAGACTGATGTGGCTGAAAATGATACCGGTTTTGAGGTTACGATGAATTTGCCCGGTTTTGCAAAAGAAGATGTAAAAGCGGAGTTGAAAGAGGGTTATCTGACGATTACGGCTTCGACCAATTCATCTGACGAGGAAAAGGATAAAAAGGGCAGATACATTCGCCGCGAGCGCTATAGCGGAACTTGCAGCCGGCAGTTTTATGTAGGAGAAAAGGTGACGGAAGAAGATATCAAAGCAAAATTTGAAAACGGAACGCTGAAACTTACGATTCCCAAGAAAGAAGAGACACCACAAGTCGAGGAGGCAAAACGGATTGCGATTGAAGGGTAGGACAGTCTGACCTGCTTCTGTCAGGCTAAGCGGGCGCTGTTGAGGTGACGTATGACGCTATTCATACGAATCAAAAAGGGGAACCACCCGACAGCGCGCCGAATGGTATGGCGGGAATGTAGGAGGTGCGGCGTGAATAAAGGCGATACGATAATTGATTTGCGGCATATTGTGAAACGGTTTTTTGTAGGCAAACCAAACGAACTTGAAATTCTTCACGGAATTGATTTGCAGGTGAAAAAAGGGGAATTTCTTTCCGTTATCGGGGAATCCGGTTCAGGAAAGTCTACGCTTATGAATATTATAGGTGTATTAGACCGCCCGACCGAGGGAACATATGAATTGGCGGGGATTGACGTCAGTCAGGCAAAGGACGCGCAACTGTCCAGAATACGTAACCGACAGATTGGTTTTGTTTTTCAGACGTATAACCTGATTGCAAGAACAACAGCCCTTTCCAATGTGGAACTGCCGATGCTGTACGGTTCGGTATCCAAAAAGGAAAGGGATGCCCGTGCCAGAGAACTGCTGGAACTAGTAGGGATGGCAGACCGCATGAAGCACCGTTCGGATGAATTATCCGGTGGGCAAAAGCAGCGTGTGGCGATTGCCCGTGCAATGGCAAATAATCCGTCGATTATACTGGCGGATGAACCGACAGGGGCGCTGGATTCGGAAACCGGTCATCGGATTATGGAGATTTTTCATACACTTCATGAAAAGCAGGGAAAGACAATTCTTCTGATTACCCACTCGCACGAACTGGCAGACGAAACAGAGCGCATTATTACGTTGAAGGACGGCAGAATCGTGGACGAGAGAGAGGTGTGATGGTATGTTGATTTGGGAAAATAGTAAACGTGCCATTAAGCCTCTTTTTAATAATAAAATGCGCCTGATACTAAAATCAGATAATGATTTAAAATAATCTTTTATTGACTTTAAAGTATTCTTTTGTTAAAATGAAAGTGTTCACTTGCATGGGGGAGTGATAATTTGGATGAAACAAGTCAAAAAATAATAGATGCTGCAATGATGTTAGTAAGAGATAATGGGTATGTTGCTACTACAACGAAAGCGATTGCAAAAGCGGCAGGTGTGAATGAGTGTACCCTGTTTCGAAAATTTAAGAATAAGAAAGATATTGTGCTGCAAGGTGTAAGCCAAGCGGGATGGAGGGCAAATATAACTCCAGAAATTTTTGAAAATGTGCAGTGGGACTTGCAGGCAGACATAGAGATGTTTATGAAAGCATATATGGATAGAATGACGCCAGATTTTGTAAATTTGTCTATTGGTTTGAGAGCCCCTCAATTATATGAGGAAACATCTGCCCTCATTATGAAAGTTCCACAGGCCTTTTTATCATCATTCACGCAATATCTTAATAAAATGTTTGCTTTGGGCAAAATACCGAAAGCAGATTTTGATGCATTGGCTCTAACAGTTTTTTCATCAACATTTGGCTATGCGTTTTTAAATGCATCTTTTGGCAAACAATTATCTAAAGTAGAAAAAGATGAATATATAAAAAGCAGCGTACAAATGTTTATAAAAGGATTAGAACAGTAAAAATCGGTACTGCCTTATGGTAGTACCGAAAAAAATA
>CAJUTM010000010.1 GCA_910589595.1 uncultured Eubacterium sp. | reverse complement strand
TAGGCATTGATATCCTTGTAAAAAAAGTGTCAACCAATATTGACAATATCAATTTCCATCTGATAAACCATAAAGGGCAGATAACAAGTATGTTAAAACTGCGTTAAAAATATGCCGGGCATAGCCCTTATACGGGCTGTTTTCCGGCATATATTTATCTTTATTATTTTTTAGAAAATGCAATCGTTACCACCGTTCCCACATCCACAGTACTTTCCAGACTGAGCTTTGCATGGTGGTACAGAGCACCATGCTTTACTATGGCAAGACCAAGACCTGTTCCACCTACCTTTTTGGAATGGCTTTTATCCACCCGGTAAAAGCGTTCAAACACCCTGTCCTGATGTGATATAGGAATCCCGATTCCCGTATCACGCACAATCACATTCACGCCATCTCCCGTCTGGTTTACCAAAACATCCACCGTACCATTTTCCTTGTTATATTTAATCGCATTGTCACAAAGGTTATAGAGCATTTCCTCCAAAATTTTATGCACGCCTATAATCTCTGCCCTGCCGCCAATCAAATGAAAGGTAATATTCTTCTTATCGGCTTCTTTTTCCAACCGTCCGATTACTTCCTTTGACAATTCATATAAATCCACCGTTTCCTTTTCATAAGGAATACTCTGCCCGTCAAGTTCAGAAATCTTAATAATATCATTGACTAACGTAATCAGCCGCTGTGCCTCATCATAAATGGATTTTGAAAAGTCAGTCACATCATTTTCCAGAACATCGCCTGCTTTCATCAGTTCGGCAAAGCCAGAGATAGACGTCAGCGGAGTTTTCAGTTCATGGGAAACATTTGCCGTAAACTCCCGGCGCAGCATATCCCTTTTTTCACGTTCCGTAATATCCAGAATAACCACAACGGCCCCAATTACGGATTCCTTCTCATAAACCGGATTGGCAATCAGACTGTAACTGCGTTCCTCCCGCACCATCGTATTCTCTGCCTTTATTCCTGACAATACATCGGATATAACGCCTCTGAACTCTTTTGCCCGGCAGAACAGCAGGACACTCCTGTCTGCCGGAGGGGTAATCTCAAGCAGGTTTAATGCGGCAGAATTATAGGTCAGGAGATTGGCGTCTGCATCAATAACCAGAAAGCCCTCACTCATATTTTCTGTAATAAGGTTAAATTCTTTCTGTTTTTTGCGGGCGTCCGCAAGCTGTTCCCCTATCGTTTCTTTCTGGTCTGCAATTTTCCGTAACAGAGGTGTTAATTCCTCATATGTGTCATTATTTTCCGGTATTTCCAAATCCAGTTTGTTAATTGGTTCTATAATGGCTTTTGATACCCTTGCGGAAAGCACCAGTGTTAAAATCAATGCGACAAACATAATGAATAAAATCGGCTGAAGTATCCCCATCAGAATGGTTACTACCGTATACTGTTCTGTCGAAACCCGCAGTATGCTGCCATCGGAAAGCCGTATGGCATAATTCACTGTTTTTTCCGTCAGGGTTTTGGAGTACCTCGTACTCATGCCCTTCCCCTCTTTCATTGCCGTTTTAATTTCATCCCTGTCGGCATGATTATCCAGTTCGGACACATCTGCCCTGCTGTCGAACAATACCGTTCCATTTTCATCAATCCATGTGATACGGTTATTTCCGGCAAGTCTGTTATTCTTGTTATCAAAACTGTCAAAATATCCGGCTCCCTCATTTTCAAGAGCATGTGCCAGAAAGCCGGCCTCATTGGCAAGCTCTTTCTGTATCTGCTTTTCAAAAAAATGAAACAAAAGCCCCATAATCAATGCAATGGTAGCTGCCAATACAAGACAGACGGTAAGCAGTGACGAACGAAAAATTTTTTTATTCATTCCAATCGCCTCCTAATTTATAACCGATTCCTTTTATAGTCTGAATGAGTTTTCCGGCATCCCCCAGTTTTACCCGCAGTTTCCGGATATGCACATCCAGCGTCCGGGATTCTGTATAATATTCCCCCCAGACACTGGTTAAAAGCCTGTCACGTTCCACTACATTGCCCTCTGCCTCCAGCAGAACCATCAACAGCAGATATTCCTTATAGGAAAGCGATACCGCTTCCCCTGATACCGTAATAATATGTTTTGCAGGATTAACATACAGCCCGCCAATCGTATACGTTCTGTCATCCTGCGTTTTTTGGGAACGCCTCAGTACCGCCCGGATCCTTGAAATCAGTTCCATCGTTCCAAAAGGCTTTGCCACGTAATCATCCGCTCCCATATCAAGGCCTGTGACCTTATCAAATTCACTGCCCTTTGCGGTAAGCATAATCACAGGGATATGCGCAGTCGCTGCATTACCTTTCAGTTTATTCAGAATCGACAACCCGTCTTCTTCCGGCAGCATAATATCCAGCAAAACCAATTCCGGCAGTTCCGTATTTAGTCCCTGCCAAAATTCCTTTGGAGAAGAATGCCCCTGTACTTCGAATCCCTCTTTTGACAGCGCATAGCATACCAGCTTTCTTATATTATCATCATCTTCCAGCAGATAAATCATGTTAACCGATTCCTCCTTTGGTGGAGCTTTCCTTATTTTCAGGTCTTTTCCGATGCTCTCCGGTAATGGAATAAATAACCCATTCCGCAATATTTTCTGCATGGTCGCCAATCCGCTCAAAATATTTTGCAATCATCAGCAAATCCATAAGAGCCTCCGCATCGTCGTGTCTCTCCGTTATTGATTTTATCAACTCCCGCTTTACCTTGTCAAATAAATCATCCACGATATTATCATGTTCAATTACCAGCCAGGCAATATCCAGATTCATTTTTACAAAAGATTCAATACTTTCTGACACCATTTTGATCGCTGCTTCTGCCATTTCCCGGATATGGGTTTCGCCAAGCGTTCTCTTTTTTGCCACATAAGGTGCAATCTCCACAATATCCGATGCCTGATCTCCAATCCGTTCCATATCGGATATCATTTTCAAAGCGGCTGAAACAACTCTCAAATCTTTTGCCACGGGCTGCTGCTGCAAAATCAGTTTCAGGCAGAGGGTTTCGATATCACGCTCTTTTTTATCAATCTGCGTATCCGCATCCAGACACATATTTTTGCTGTTTTCTTCATTATCCGTAAGATATTTTACCGCATTGGTAATTGCCTCCTCGCATAAGGCTCCCATGGTAACAAGTTCTGTATTAAGCTGCGATAACTGTCTGTCAAATTTATTCCGCATTATCCAAACCTCCCTGTAATATAATCCTCTGTCCTCTGGTCAGACGGTGTGGAGAACATGGTCTGCGTATCATCAAACTCCACCACCTCGCCCAGCAGGAAGAATGCTGTCTTATCTGCAATCCGCACTGCCTGCTGCATATTGTGGGTTACCATAATAATCGTATATTTTTCCTTCAGTTCCATTGCTAAATCTTCAATCTTTGAAGTGGAAATAGGGTCAAGGGCAGACGTCGGTTCATCCATCAGAAGGACTTCCGGCTCTACCGCCAGTGCCCTTGCAATGCAGAGCCTCTGCTGCTGGCCGCCACTCATGCCCAATGCACTCTTTTTCAAACGGTCTTTGCATTCCTCCCAGATTGCCGCCTGCGTCAGGGAACGCTCCACGATTTCATCCAACTTAACCTTTGATTTGATTCCATGTATTCTTGGACCATAGGCAATATTATCATAAATACTCATTGGAAACGGATTCGGTTTTTGAAAGACCATGCCAACACGTTTCCGCAAAATGTTTACATCAATCCCCTTGTAAATGTCAATGCCGGAAAGCATAATTTCTCCTTCGATACGGCAGCTTTCCACCAAATCATTCATCCGGTTCAATGTTTTCAGATAAGTGGATTTTCCACAGCCAGAGGGGCCAATCAGCGCAGTGATTTTCTTTTCCGGGATTTCCATGTTGATACTTTTCAGGGCATGGCTCGCACCATACCATAAGTTTAAATTCTTTGTCGTGATAATGTGTTCCATAACTTTAACCTCGTTTCTGTTTCAGTCTAACCGCCGCTATCTTTGCCGACATATTGATAAGAAAGGTAAGTACAAGCAATATAGCGGCAACCGCAAACGCAACATCAAACTGCCCGCGCTCTTTCGCATATACATACATGGCAACGGTCAGGGTAGAACCCGCATTTCCCGCCTGCACTGCCTCTGGTACGGACAGCAGTTCATTTGCCATCCCTGCCGTAAAGAGAAGTGCGGCACTTTCACCTACCACTCTGCCCACCGATAAGATACAGCCGGTAACAATCCCATCAATGACACAGGGAATGACAACTGTACGAATCATATACCATTTGCCTGCCCCTAATCCAAGCGAACCTTCCCGGTATGCTTTTGGCACCGTTTTCAGGCTTTCCTGTGTGGTGCGTATAATCGTGGGCAATGTCATGATTGCCAGGGTGAGCGAACCGGCCATCAGACTGGTTCCCAGAGAGAAAAACTGCACAAACAGGAGCATTCCCACCAGTCCATATATAATTGATGGGATTCCGGCAAGGGTTTCTGTTGCCAGTTCAATGACCCGTACCAGTTTTTTATTCTTTGCATATTCGTTCAGATAAATCGCAGCCCCTACCCCAAGCGGCAGTACAATTACAAGCGTTATGATAATGATATATAAGGTATTCAGGATGTTTGGCAGAATCCCGACCGTACCACGCAAAAGGCTTGGTTTCGTAGAAACAAGCATCCATGAGATATGTGGAATGCCCCGGTACAGGATATATCCAATCAGTCCGAGCAGGAGAGAGCAAATCAATCCTGCTGATAAAACCATCATCAGCTTTAAGATAGTATCCTTAATTTTTCTTGCTTTCGATATTGTATCAGTCACATGTATTTCCTCCATTTTCCTCAAGAACGCTGTTTTTGCGTTCTTGATAGGTTTGCCTTAGTTCCACTTGGAATGGTATTTTCATGCAATAGTGGAACTTCAAACCTTTTTTTTAATTACTACATTTAATATCAGGTTAATTGCCATAATGAACAGAAAAAGCACCAGTGCGATGGAAAATAATGCCTGTCTCTGTAAGCCGGAAGAATAGGACATTTCACTGGCAACAGCAGTAGTCAGAAACCGGACGCTGCCAAACAGTTTCGGCATATTGGCAACATTTCCCGCTACCATCATAACCGCCATCGCTTCCCCGACTGCCCTGCCAATGCCTAATACAACCGCAGTGACAATGCCGCTTTTTGCGGCAGGCACAACCACCTTAAATACGGTTTCTGTCTTTGTCGCCCCCAGAGCAAGAGAAGCCTCCTCATATTCCTTTGGCACCGCCCCGATTGCCGTTTCCGATACGGAAATGACAGAGGGCAGAATCATAACAGCAAGGACAAGAATTGCCGAAAAGAGGTTTGCACCATCCGGGAGATGAAATATCTCCCTTACGCATGGAACAATGATGATCATTCCCACCAGCCCATAAACGACAGACGGGATTCCGGCAAGCAAATCTACCACATTCCTTACTGCACTGCTAACTTTCTTTGGGGACATCTTTGCCAGAAAAATAGCACATAGCAGTCCAATCGGAACTCCTATGAGGATTGCCCCCAGAGTTCCGTATACGGATGTCAGGATAAAGGGAAGGATTCCATAGGAAGGCTTTGCAGAAGTAGATGCCCAGACCTTCCCAAACAGGAAATCTCCCAGACCGATATCCCGTATTGCCGGAATGCCGCTTATCAAGAGAAATATAGTAATTAGGACGACAAACAGTATCGTCAGCAGACCGCATACCAAAAACAACAGGTTCATTGCCCTTTCCATCCACCTTGCTGTCTTTTTTATCTTTTCCATAACAGCCCCTCCTGTAATTACCGTTTGACAGGAACAGCACCTGCCTCTGTAATAAGGCTGTCTGCCTGTTCGCTGGTAGCGAAGTCGAAAAACTCCTGTGCAGCTTTAGAAAGAGCAGTGTCCTTTTTTGTGACCAGCACGAAGTTTCTCTGGACTTTGTATTTCCCATCCTGAATACTTTCTGTTGTCGGGCTTACCCCTTCCACGCTGACCATCTTTACCGTATCACCAACCGAGGCAACCGATGCATAGCCAATAGCATTTGGATTGCCGGATACCGTCTGCACGACATCGCCCGTAGACGTAAGTTCCTGTGAATACTTGCATTTATCCTTTGTGCCTGTCACTTCCTCAAAACCGTCTCTTGTGCCGGAAGCCGCCTCACGCCCAATACAGACAATCGGTGCGTCGCTGCCGCCAACCTCTTTCCAGTTGGTAATCTCACCACTGTAAATCTTCCCTATCTGATCAATTGTTAAATCTGTTGCCGGATTATCAGGATTGACTATGATTCCGATTCCATCAATGGCAACTACCGTTCCCTGTAAATCTGCTGTTTCATCTTCCTTCAGGTCACGACTTGCCAGTCCGATATCACATCTTCCTTCCGCTACTGCCTGTATACCGGAACTAGAACCCGTTGGATTGTATGTAACCTTTATATTTCCATGTTCCTCCATATAGGCTTCACTCAAAAATCCAATGACTTTCTCCATTGAAGTGGAACCGTCGGTGGCTATTGTTTGTGAACTCTTAGTTGTCTCATTTGCTGTACTTTTGTCAGTGAACGAACCAGCATTGCCGCTACATCCTGTCAATACCCCTGTCATAAGTGTAAAAACGGTTGCAATCATAATAAATTTTTTCATATTGAACACACTCCTTTGTTTTTTTTGTATGAACCAAGTATACCGTCCCCAATGTTAACTCTAAAAGTGCATATATGTTAATTGTAAGTTAATTGCACTGCAAAAGGCATAGAATATTTCATCTATGCCTTTTAACAACGGAATTATTTATCTGCCCTGTATATATTCCTCGTTTTGTCTCTGATACATAGGACGGTTCTCCCTTGTACGTTCTTCCGGTTCCATATCCTCCATGAAACTCTCCACCGCCTTTACATACACCTCTGCCAGCTCTAACGTACATATCCGGTTCTCCGGCATGATTTCCTCTCTTATTTCAGAAACCTTTACAGCCTGTTCCTTCTGCACATTCCAGAATCCCGCCAGCCTGTACTCCGTTCCCCGTCTGTTATAGTCCTCATACACCGGAACCACTTCCCCTGTGGAAGTCTGCCACGAGGCAATCTCCGGGAACGTGACAAGCCTGTCATGCTGAGGGAGAGAGGTACGGTACTCCCTTAACAGCCTGCCGAGAGGGGTATAGCCATAAGGGGAGGCGGCCCGTATATCCTTTTTTTCTTCTACAAACTTTGCAAACTCCCGCACCAGCGGAATCATGGATAACAGCTTATAAAAGAGTGCTTTGAGTTTATCCAGTACGTTGATGAAATCCAGACGCTTTTCAAACTCTTTATCCAACACACCGATATCCTCTAAAAACCCCTCTTTTTTTACCTGTATTTGTTCCTTTTCATCTGTTGCATTGCAGAGATACCTGTATAATGCAGGGTTTGGTGTGAAGCAGATGATGAGATGGTCAACCTTTTTTGAGAGAAGAAATCTATCTGCGGGCGTACTGCCAGCCGGACAAGGGGAGATTTCTGACACGGGATACTTATACGGGAGAAGGGGATGAGCCGGAGAGCCTGCATTTGTATACTTACTGTGAGAATGACGGGGCATGATGGGATATGGTTACCGAGTGAGAGAGGGATATTAGGAGAAATGATATGTTTGGAAATGCTATTTGTCAGTCGGAATGTAGTTTGATATGAAAAAGGATTCTAATCATATTAAAACTAATTTACTTTAAAATAATCATAATTTTATGAAAGGATGCATAATGAAATTTAAATTAAATAAAAAAATATGGATTGGAATAATCTGTGTCCTGTTTGTAGCAATATGTCTTTGCATATCGGGATATTTGTACAGGACATCTAGATCTGTTGCATTAAATAAGAGTAGATTATATCCTTATTTTGATAAAATGGAAATGGATACATCTATAGAGAAAAAGAATAATCCGGAATCCTGCTATCAGACAGTTAATGGAAAGATATATTTAATACAACGAGGAAATTTATATAAAGCATCTATAGGAGATGACAGGATGTATAAAGTTCTTTCCAATGTTCGTTCTTTTTTTGTGACAGATGCGTTTATTTTTTACTGTACTGAAGTTAAAGAGTTAGGAAATTCATTGCACTGTTGTGATCTTGATGGAAACAATGATGAAATATTATACAAGAATGTTGATGCATGTACTATGTTGGATGAAAACACGCTTCTTTTATCAGGTCACATTGAAGAATGGACTTTGGGGAAATATGATTTAAAGAATAACCAGTTTATGGAAATTGATGTTAACGGTAGTGTGGCTCCTAAGAAGACATGCTTTTATGATAACATCGCTATTTATGCAGATACATATGACATCAGCACGGTTGATGTAGAATCGGGTAATGTGGAAGAAGTGTGGTCTTTGTATGATGACTATGAGGCATTGGCTGAGGTAACCTGTTTATATGTATATGATAGTAAAATATATTATGGGATAAATGCGCTGAGGAAAAAGGTGAGTTCTATGACCGGATTATGGAGAATGGATTTGGACGGGAAAAATCAGGAACAACTAACAAAGAAAAAAGTAGATGAAATTTGTTTTGTTGACGGAGAGTATGTAATTTTTCAAGAGATGGAATAAAGAATGATATTAAATTATGAAGGGGTAAAGAAAAAGTGTAAAAAAGTATATTAAAAACTTTGCATGACATCGTTTCGGTGGTGCATTAGATAACAGTACCGTTGCTTAGCGGCGCTCTGTAAACGAAAAGAAACAATAATTTTTCGGGGAGTGATACAAGGACAACGATACCGCATGATACCCGCGCAGTGTACAAATTCAGTTAAGCAATTGCCCTATTCCTTGTAAATGCAGGCTTGCCAAAAGGGTGTATTTCATGTAAAATGGCAGTGACAAAACGTAATAGCAGGAGGTATGGCGATATGTTTAAAGTAAATGGAAATTATTTGAAGCTGCCGGGCAGTTATCTTTTTTCAACGATTGCAAAAAAGGTGGCGGCTTATAAAGAAATGTATCCGGAAAAGGAGATTATCAGTCTCGGGATTGGTGACGTCACGCAGCCGCTGGCGCCCGCTGTCATTGAGGCGCTGCACAGCGCTGTAGAGGAGATGAGCCGCGCGGAAACCTTTCACGGGTATGCGCCAGATTTGGGGTACGAATTTTTGCGCAAAGCCATTGCAGAAAACGACTATAAGGAGCGGGGCGTACAGATAGCGCTCGATGAAATTTTCGTCAGCGACGGCGCTAAGAGCGACTCCGGCAATATCGTGGATATTTTTTCTGAGGATAATGTTATCGCAGTAACCGACCCCGTGTATCCGGTCTATGTAGACAGCAATGCCATGTCCGGAAAGACAGGAGAGTATATTCAGGAGAAAGAATGCTGGTCCGAGGTCATTTATATGCCGTGTACGGAAGAGAACCACTTCGTGCCGCAGATACCAGAGGAGACGCCGGATATTATTTATATCTGCTGTCCGAACAATCCGACCGGTACGACGCTTAAAAAAGACGAGTTACAGAAATGGGTCGATTATGCCAATGAAAAAAAGGCGGTTATTATATATGACGCGGCCTATGAGGCGTACATTTCCGAAGACGACGTACCGCACAGTATTTATGAATGCGGGGGGGCGAAGACGTGCGCCATTGAGATGCGTAGCTTCTCGAAAAATGCCGGCTTTACCGGAACGCGTTTAGGCTTTACCGTTGTTCCGAAAGAGTTAAAGGCGGCGGATGGTACGATGCTTAATTCCCTGTGGGCAAGACGGCACGGTACGAAATTTAACGGCGCGCCGTATATCATTCAACGGGCAGGCGAGGCCGTTTACAGCGACACCGGAAAGGCGCAGACAAAAGAGCAGATTGCTTATTATATGAACAATGCCAAGCAGATTCGCGAGGCACTTTCCGATATGGGGTATACGGTATTTGGCGGTGTGAATGCACCATATATCTGGCTGCAGACGCCGGAGGGGATGAAGTCGTGGGAATTTTTTGACCTTTTACTGGAAAAGGCAAATGTTGTAGGAACTCCGGGGTCAGGATTCGGGCCAAGCGGAGAGGGATATTTCCGGCTGACCGCGTTTGGTTCTGCGGAAAATACAACGAAAGCGTTAGAGCGCATTCGGGCGTTATAATAGAAATAAGGAACTGTAAAGACTAATTCTTTAACAGTTCCTAAGAAAGTCAGGTGGTTATTTGAAGAGAAAGGTAATGTCAGTAGCAGCGGGTGTGATGGCGCTTATTATGTGCCTGTTTCCCGTGCGGGAGACAAGAGCAGATTCGGTAGGAGTAAAGCCGTTTATTGCGTTTGGAGCAGATTTGACAGCGAAAGAAAAGAAAGAGGTGGTAAAACAGTTCGGACTTACGGAAGAGGAACTTGCGGATTACGACAAGCTTGAAGTGACGAATGAAGACGAACATGAATATCTGGATGAATACTTAGCGTCGAGTGTAATTGGTACGCGCGCTTTGTCTTCGGTTATGATTGAGGAAGCCGATTCTGAAAGCGGTATTGAGGTAGAGACGCATAATATTTCTTTCTGCACGAAAGAGATGTATACGAACGCCCTCGTCACCGCGGGGATTGAGGATGCGAAAGTAACCGTAGCGGGGCCGTTTCCGATTTCCGGTACGGCTGCTCTTGTCGGCGCCATGAAAGCATATGAAATTATGACGGGTGACGAGGTAGATAAGGACAAATCTGACGCGGCAACAAACGAGCTTGTTGTCACCGGTGAGCTGGGAGAAACGATTGGCAAAGAAAAAGCGGCAGAATTTGTGGCGACATTGAAAAACAAAGTGCTGAGTCAAGAGTTATCGGACGAGGGCGATATCGGCAAAGCGCTTGATGAGACAGCGAAGCAGTTTGATGTTAAAATAAGCGGGGAATTAAGGGAGAAAATGATTTCCCTGATGAAAAAACTGCAGGGACTCGATTTGGATTTGGACCGTATAAAGGAACAGGCAAAAGGCGTGTATGACAAAATCAAAGATATGGGGATTGACTTGGGAGAGGCAGAAGGAATTTTTGCTAAAATTGCGGACTTCTTTGCTAATATATGGGGCGCAATTGTAAGTTTCTTCAAGGGATTGTTTAGTTAATCTGACCGCGGCTGGATTGTTAGCGTCAGGTTAAATCACCCGTTTATTACAGGCAAAAACGGAAATACTATTTTTGGTATTTTGAATGGAGGATTACTTATGAAAGAGAACGAGTTCAAACCTTATATTCCGGCGGATAAAATTACGCCTGAATTTACCGTGACATCAATTGTCATCGGAGTGCTGCTGGCTATTATTTTTGGTGCGGCAAATGCGTATTTGGGGCTGCGTGTAGGCATGACGGTATCGGCGTCCATTCCGGCGGCGGTTATTTCCATGGGAGTTATCCGTCTGATAATGAAGAAAGATTCTATCCTTGAGAGCAATATAGTGCAGACGATTGGTTCCGCCGGCGAGTCTCTGGCCGCCGGCGCTATTTTTACGCTGCCGGCGCTCTTTTTGTGGGCCAATGAAGGAAAGAGCGAAGAACCAAGCCTTTTGTCTATCTCGCTCATTGCTTTAGTGGGAGGTATTCTCGGCGTGCTTTTCATGGTACCGCTCCGCAACGCCCTGATTGTAAAGGAACACGGCGTTCTTCCTTATCCGGAGGGAACGGCCTGTGCGGAAGTGCTTCTGGCAGGTGAGAAAGAGGGCGCCGGAGCCGAAACGGTTTTTTGGGGCATGGGTCTGGCTGCCGTATTTAAGTTTCTGATAGACGGACTTAAAATAGCTTCGGGAACATTGGCAATTCCCGTTAAATTTATGAAGACGACATTTTCCACGCAGGTGTATCCGGCCCTGTTGAGCGTCGGCTATATCTGCGGCATAAAGATTTCTTCCTATCTGTTTGCCGGCGGTGTCATCGGCTGGTTTGTGCTGATTCCGCTGATTGCCATTTTTGGCGGTTCCACCGTGTTGTATCCGGCGGAAGTATCCATCGCGCAGATGTATGCAGAAGGCGGGGCGCAGGCGATATGGGACAGCTATATCCGTTATATCGGCGCCGGAGCCGTGGCGGCCGGAGGTATTATCAGTCTCGTCAAAGCGCTGCCTCTTATTCTCACGACATTCCGTGATTCTATCAAAGGATTAAAGAGCGGGACAAAAGCCGGTCATCTGCGGACACAGCAGGATTTGGACATACGTTTCGTACTCGGCGGTATTATCGTACTGATGTTTGCGCTCTGGTTGCTGCCGGCGATTCCGGTATCCTTTATCGGTGCCATTCTTATTGTTGTGTTTGGATTTTTCTTTGCCACGGTATCTTCGCGTATGGTCGGACTGGTCGGAAGCAGCAATAATCCCGTGTCCGGTATGGCGATTGCCACGCTGTTGTTTTCGACGCTTGTATTGAAGATGTCAGGAGCTGACGGCATGGACGGAATGATTGGAGCCATTGCCATCGGTTCGGTAATCTGTATTGTGGCGGCGATGGCAGGAGATACCTCGCAGGATTTGAAGACCGGTTATATTCTTGGCGCCACTCCGAAAAAACAGCAGATTGGCGAGTTAATCGGCGCGGTAGTTTCTGCGTTTACGATTGGTATCGTGCTGCTTTTGCTCAATCAGGCATGGGGATTTGGCTCGGAAGAGTTAGCGGCACCGCAGGCGACGCTGATGAGAATGATTACCGAGGGAGTTATGGGAGGAAATCTTCCGTGGGGACTTATATTAATCGGCGTTTTTGTGGCGGTTGTCATTGAGATATTGAGCATTCCGGTGCTGCCGGTAGCCATTGGTCTGTATTTGCCTCTGGAACTCTCGACAGCCATTATGATAGGCGGTATTCTCCGCTGGGTAATTGATTGGAAATTCTCCGGTAAAAATAAAGAGGGAGATGCGGGCAGGGGAGTTCTCTTTTGCTCCGGCCTGATTGCCGGCGAGGGACTGGTCGGTATTCTGCTCGCCATTCTGGCGGTTGTGGGAATAGCTGATGGCATAGACCTTTCTCATATCTTTAACAGCGGATGGCTGGGAGGAATTGTTTTACTGATTGCTATTATAGCCTGCATTTTATTCTTTGCCAGACCGGAGAGGAATAGTACGGATGAGTAGGAAAAAGCAGGTCGTTTCGGAGAACTATCTCGATTACGTTCCGCAGCATAGCGGGCGCTGTGAATATGAGACCGATGAACAGGGAAAGGTGACGATTCTCAAAAAGAATGAGGGATTGTTTCATCGGGTGGCGCAGAAGTTCTTGGGAAAACCGGCCGTCTCCTATATTCATCTCGATGAGATGGGAAATTTTATATGGCCGCTGCTGGACGGGAAACGGACAATACATGAGATTGCGGCTCTTGTGAAAGAAGAATTTGGAAATCAGGCAGAGCCGCTGTATAATCGTCTGGTACAGTATATACGCACACTCGAAGAATATGGTTTTATAGAAGTGCGCAACGTCAGGCGCGCAAGTCAAAGTTGTATCTCTTCATATCGCCGACAGGAGCTTCGGCGCTGACGAAATCTTTGACGATATCGACGTCTTTCTGCTTCATCATCAGCTCGGATGAAAAAGCGTAACCCTGTTCATTGATGGCGTCGTTGAGCAAATTGATATTGCGCTCTAAAAGGTGCAGCGTATCTTCCGTGGACACAAAAAATTTTGTAGTTACCGCCGTGTTTTCTTTGGAAATATGAATGTCAAGCGTACCGAGGTGGTCCATGTCGAGGTGAAGCAGTACTTTTAGTTTATTAGGATTCTTTTTTAACGATTCCTTTTTCGTCATTACATAGAGGTCGCCATGCGCATTTTGATTTTGCAGTTTCAGCGGCAGTTGAATGTATTGAAAAGTTTCGTTCAAAGTTTTCATAAAATCCAGATTGTTGCTCATGTCGGAAGCGTTTTGGGAGAGCTGTTTAAAGACATCTTTTCCCAAAACGTTTTCGCTGAAATTTGAGAGCGATTCAAACTGGCGGGACATTTTATCGTATAATTCATCCATAGCGCCCTCTTGTTTCAGGTGCTCCGGCGACAGTGTCCAGTTGGAGAGAAACTGTCCTTTTACGACGGCGTGAAAAGATTTTGAGGCCAGCAGTTTTCCGGCTTCTTCATCGGACATCGAAGAAAGGGCTTTTTGTACTTCGGTCAAAAAGTTCCGCGCCGTAATCGTACCGTCTGCGATACCCTGTTTCAGCTCGTCGGAGAGAGGTAATTCGGAGAGCTGTTTGGCAAATTCCGCGCGCTCGTCCGGTGAGAGGATGAAGCCCGTCTGTTCGTGGATGAACGGGGTTCGGTAATCATTGGCCATACCGGATTCGGTCATGGCGCTGCGGGCAGCGGCGTTTCCGTCCGTGATGGCGCTGAATAGCTGGCGCATGCGCGAAAGCGGGCCGGCAGTTTCCGGAGACGAATCGGCCGTCTGGCCGTTTTTTGTTATCTCTGCACCGGCTTTTTCCCCCTCCTGTCCGGCCAATTCTTTTTCGCTCGGAGCGTCTTTTCCGTTTATAATTTCTTCACCATTTTCCTGTATATTTTCGTCAGAAATAATCGGATTCCCATTTTCATCATATGAAATAGTACCCGTTTCCTGCTCGGCAGACAGTTGCGCCGCTAATTGCTGTTCTTCCGGAGACGGTGAACCCTCGAGAGCGAGTGCGAGAAGCTGTAATCCCACGTCGGCGGCGAGGCGGGGTACCTGTGTGCCGATAGAGTGCAGCATATCCCCGATGGCATCGCCGAGAGAATCCATTTTATATAATAACTGATGTGTCTGATTCTGATAATTTTCAAATTGTTTTACCGAAGCTTCTGTCATTGGCATGCCAAGCCGCTTCATGGTAATTACTGAATTGACGTCTGCCTCCGGATATTTCGCGCACAACTGAATCGAAGACATGATGTTTTCGCGGCTGATGGATTGCTGGTTCTGCAACAGGCTGCGGGCAACATCAAGATTGCGCGTGGACTTTGGCAGACCGGCCTCTTCCAATGCCTGTTCTACCGTGTCCTCCATATCTAAAAGATAGGCGCCGGAAGTAGCTTTCATATAGATGGTATTGTCATTCAGTCCGGTAATTTGAAAAGCCGCTTTCTGGCCAATGGAATACTGGTTGGCGTCTGGTAATTTTCCGGTGAAAGAAGAACCATTGTCCATTGATAAGGTAATTTCATTGCCATGAATATCGCTGACAACGCCTTTTAGCGTCTGGCCTTCCCGCAGCGTCAGCGTACTGTCGCCGGAACGGTAGGTGCGGGCTTGTGAGCTGACACCGGCAGAGGCGGAACCGCCCCCGTTATTTTGTACGGAATTACTTATAATCGGCATAGATGTCTCCTTTCAAAAAAATGGGGAATTACCGTTTGTTCCCTTGTCTATGGAATTATTATATGCTAAAATGAAAATCAATGCAATAGAGGAGGTCGCAAATCAATGAAACCATTTATGGACAAAGATTTTTTGCTGCAGACAGAGGTAGCAAAAAAACTGTATCATGAGTATGCCGCACAGGTGCCGGTACTGGACTACCACTGCCATCTTAATCCACAGGAAATTGCGGAAGATATTCATTTTAAAAATATGACGGAGCTCTGGCTGGGGGCCGACCATTATAAGTGGCGCGTCATGCGCTCGAATGGCGTACCCGAAAAATACATAACAGGCGACGCACCGGACGAGGAAAAGTTTCACGCATTTGCCAAAGCGCTGCCGAACTGTATCGGCAATCCGATGTATCACTGGTGTCATTTAGAACTCCAAAGATATTTCGGCATTTATGAGACATTATCTGAGAAGAATTGGAAAAAAATTTACGATACCTGCAATGCCAGACTGGCAGAGCCGGATATGTCCGCGAAAAAATTAATTCAGATGTCCGGCGTCACATTAGTATGCACAACGGACGACCCGGTTGATGATTTGCACTATCATGAGCAGATTGCGGCAGATAAACAATTTTCCGTGCAGGTACTGCCAGCATGGCGTCCGGATTTGGCGATGAGTCCGGAGAAAGCGGGTTTCGCTGAATATATCGGTAAATTATCGGCGGTGAGCGGGGTTGCGATTGTTGATTTTACTTCATTGAAACAGGCCTTGAGAAAACGTCTGGATTTCTTTGCGGAGCGGGGCTGTCTTGTTTCTGACCACGGTCTGGATTATGCGGAGTTTTGTCCTCTCGCGGAAGAAGAAGAGGAAATGCTCGTGAAGAAGAGTCTCTCCGGTGCAAGTCTTAGCGGAGAGGAGTTGCGGCAGTTCCGGACGATGATGATGCTGTTTTTAGGAGAGGAGTACAAAAAACGCGGCTGGGTCATGCAGTTACACTACGGCGCCAAGCGGGAGAACAATGAGCGGGTATTTGCGAGTGCAGGTGCAAATGCGGGGATTGACTGTATCAATCCGCACGGTTTTGCTGCCGAAGTGGCAGATTTTATGAATGCGCTGAACAACGACGGGAACCTGCCGAAAACCATTCTCTACTCCCTGAATCCGACCGATAATGCCCTGATTGGCACGATGATAGGCTGTTTCCAGAACGAGGACGCGCGCGGCAAGATTCAGCAGGGGGCTGCATGGTGGTTTAACGACCACAAATACGGCATGGAAGAGCATATGAATTCTCTCGCTTCTCTCAGTCTGCTTGGCAATTTTATCGGCATGCTGACGGATTCCCGAAGTTTTATTTCCTATCCGCGCCACGAATATTTCCGCCGTATATTGTGCAACTACATCGGAAATCTTGTGGAACAGGGCGAGTATCCGGAGGATTATGAATTACTCGGTGAGATTGTGAAAAATATTTCTTACTATAATGCAGTCAATTATTTTGGGTTTGATTTGCAGTAAAGAAAGAGGGGAGTCGGATATATGTTTGAATTGGTAAAAGGGACTAAGGCAGCAGGAATATATATAGATAAGAATGCCGCCAATTATGAGGGGCTGTTTCATGTAGCCGCGAAACTGCAGGAAGACATCGGCGTTGTCAGCGGTGTAAAACCGCAGATAGAAGATGTCCTCACCGATGATTTCCAGATTATAGCTGGTACAATCGGAAGCCATCCCATCATTGACAAGATGGTGGAAGAGGGAACGTTAGAGATAGCGAATTTACAGGGAAAGCGTGAGAGTTATGCAATTCGCCTTGCCGGTAAGAAGTTAGTAATCGCGGGAACGGAAACGGTGTCTACGCTTCACGGAATGTATCATATTTCGGAGAAGATTGGCGTCTCGCCGTGGGTGTACTGGGGAGATGCCGTACCGAAGAAACAACCGGAAATTGTCTTTGGGGAGGAGATTGTATTTACGTCAAAAGAGCCGTCGGTGAAGTTCCGCGGTTTCTTTATGAACGACGAGTGGCCGTCGCTCGGGAGATTTGTGGAAAACACGTTTGGGGATTTTAACGTCAAATTTTATGATAAAGTATTTGATTTGCTTCTCCGTCTCAAGGGGAATTATTTCTGGCCGGCGATGTGGTCGGCGTCGCTGTCGCTCGACGGGGGCGGGGACGACCCTCTGGCTTCGGTTAAGCTGGCGACGAATTTGGGAATTACTATCGGAAATTCCCATCACGAGCCACTGATGCGCTCGAGTGAAGAATGGGATAAAGTAAAGACGGATACGAACAATGTCGGTTACGGAAAGGATTGGAATTACTATACAAACGGAGAGGGACTGTACCGTTATTGGGAAGATGGCGTCGAGAGAAATAAAGATTTTAAACATATGATAACGATTGGCATGCGCGGGGAGCGGGATACGACGATGTTGCCGAAAGGCTCCTCCATTCAGGAAAATGTGGAACTGCTCCGGCAGATTATTACCGACCAGAAGAAAATCATTAAGGATAAAGGGTGCGACAAACTGCCGCAGATGCTCGCTCTGTATAAAGAAGTGGAGGCGTATTACTATGGCGGCGACGGCGTCAAGGGGTTACAGGACTGGGAGGCGCTGGACGATACGATTTTGCTTCTCGCCGATGACAACTTTGCCAATGTGAGGACGCTGCCAACGGCGGAAAACCGCAACCGAAAAGCGGGCTGGGGATTGTATTATCATTTTGACTACCACGGCGCGCCGGTGTCATACGAGTGGGTGAACTCGACGACGCTGCCGAAAGTGTGGGAGCAGTTGACGATGGCTTATGAGTACGGAATCCGCGATTTGTGGATTGTCAATGTCGGCGATATCCGTCCGCAGGAGCTGCCGCTGTCTTATTATATGGCGCTCGCCTATGATTATGAAACGATGGGAATCGCCCATCCGAACGAGACGGACTTATTTGTGAAACAGTGGGTGGAACAGCAATTTGGCGGACTTGTTGAGGATGAAGATGTCAAAGAGGATATTGTATCCATCTTGAAAGCGTACGCTAGAATGCACGGCAACCGCCGTCCGGAAGTTACTTATGCGGATACTTATCATGTCAATCACTATGATGAAAATTCGAGAATGATAGAGCTGTGCCACCGCATAAAGGCGCTGGCGGATGATGTGGACGATAAGCTTCCGCCGGAGGCGAAAGAGAGCTATTACGGACTTGTATATTATCCGGCCGTTGCCGGCGCCAATGTGCAGTTGATGAACCTCTATGCAGGCAAGAACCAGTTTTATGCGGAAAACGGCGCAGCCGCGGCCAATGAATACGCAAAACGGGTGAAACAGTGTATCGACTACGACGAAGAGCTGACGCAGTATTACAATGAGGGAATGGCAGACGGCAAGTGGAAAGGAATGATGTCTTCCGCGCATATTTGCTTTACTTCGTGGAATGACGAGGGGTGGAAATATCCGGAGACGGTAATGATTGAGCCGGCAAAAGAGGACAAAATGCTTGTTCTGGCTGCCAATGCCGACAAATTTGTCAGTGAGGGGTTGATTTCACTTCCGGAGTTTACGAATGTGGGGCAGGAGAGTTACCGTATTCGGGTGGCGAACGCCGCTGAGCGTCCACTGGATGTGTCAATTACCGCAAATCAGGAAGCGGTTTTGATTGAGCAGGTAGAATCTTCTGTTGCTTCGGTTGCCAATTATATGGTATCCATTGACTGGAGCGCATTATCCGCAGATTTGCAGGGAGCCATTACGATTCGGGCCGCGGGAAGTGAAGTGACGGTGAAAGTATCTGCCGTTGTCGTGGATACGGAACAGACAGAGCCGATGACTTTTGTCGAGCGCGACGGACTGATTGCCGTGGAGGCGGAACATTTTGCACGTACGGAGGAAAAGGATGGTTACTGTTGGAAAAATCTCAAAGAATACGGAAAGACGCTTTCTTCCATGAAAATCTATCCGCTGCTTCACAATTTTGAGAAGCCGGCAGAGGCGCCTGCGCTCGTCTATCGCGTGCTCATACGGGAGGGCGGCGATTATACATTGCGTGTGATTACCGCGCCGACTAACAACTTGGAAGACGGGAAAAATATGCGTTATGCCGTGTGCGCGGACGACGGGGAAGCGGATGTGGTGAAGACGCTTCCGGATGAAAATTATAATATTGGCGGCGGACACTGGCGGCCGCACGACTGGGCGGAGGGCGTATTGAACAACTGCCACTATGGCGAGAATAAAATGACGCTGGAGGCAGGATGTCACACGATAACGCTCTACGGCATGGAAGCGGGGCTTGTAATACAAAAATTGGTTCTTTATAAAGGAGATTTGCCGGAGTCCTATTTTGGGCCGACAGAGAATGGCTATACGAAATAATCAAAGGATGATATATATGAGTTGGGGCATGATATCAATAGAGATATTATGCTCCTTTGGCTATGTGAAAGTAAAGTGAAAATACTTGCGGGCGTCCTTGTGAAGCGTGATGCCCATGGTTTGATAGAAAGAAGGACAAAAGGATGAAATGGATGTTTCAATTTGCAATTATATTGTTTATTACGTTTTTGGGGGAGGTTATGCATTCGCTCATACCGTGGACGATTCCTGCCGGTATTTATGGTATGGTACTTTTGATTGTCTGTCTGTGTCTGCGGATTATTAAGTTGGAGCAAGTAGAGGGAGCAGCAGATTTTCTTGTGGAAATTATGCCGCTTTGTTTTATTCCGGCAGGAGTGGGATTGATGGAGAAATGGTCTGAGTTCCAACGGCTGCTTCTGCCCCTGCTAATTGCCGTTTTTGTAATAACTATACTGGTTTTTGTAGTGACGGGACGAGTGGCGCAGTTTATTGTGAGATGCAGGAAAGGAAGGCGATCATAGGATGGAAGAGTTTTTTGGCAGTTCCTTATTTTTTGCTGTGACGATAAGCTTACTTAGCTATCAGTTTGGGGGGTGGCTGAAGAAGAAAACAAAGTGCTCCCTTTTGAATCCGCTGCTTATTTCTATTGTTATTGTCATCGGCATTCTTTTGCTATTTGACATTGATTACGAATATTATGAGGTTGGGAGCAGTTCATTGAATTACCTATTGACTCCAGCGACAGTGGCGCTGGCGGTACCGTTGTATCGACAGATGGAAGTATTGAAAAAATATGGTGCAGCAATTGTAGCTGCCGTTCTTTCCGGAGTGCTGACAAGTTTAATAAGTACGGTGGCGCTGGCGTTTTTGTTTCGTTTGCGTTATGAGGAATATGTGACTTTGCTGCCAAAGTCAATTACTACGGCAATTGGAATGGTGATGAGTGAAGAATTGGGAGGACTGGTGACGATTACGGTCGCCGTTATTGTTGTAACCGGTATTATTGGTAATGTATTGGCAGAAGGATTGTGCCGTCTGTTTCACATCAGGGAGAAAGTAGCAGTAGGACTTGCTTTGGGAACTTCTGCCCATGCGGTTGGAACGGCGCGAGCAATGGAGATGGGAGAGATAGAGGGCGCTATGAGCAGTGTCGCCATTGTTTTATCGGGAATTTTCACAGTACTGTTGGCAAATTTGTTTACACTAATTTATTAATGGAAGTGTGTAGAAAATAAAGTAAAAAATGAACCTTTCTTTTTGCCGTGACAATATAGAGTAAAAGGACATAACAAAAAGGAGGGATTCTATGAGAAAGAAAATCAGAAAAATCGCAGCGCTGGCGCTGAGCGTGGCACTTGTGACAGGCTGCATATCCGGATGTACGGATGAGGAAGGAACAAATGGAACGAACGGCAGCGCAGCGAGCGATTCCGGAGCCGTCTCCTCAAACGGCAAGAAGACATTTGAGGATTTGGGAGGAATGGACATTTTAATTGGCGACTGGTACACGGAAGAAATCAATGGGGAGAAGACGGAGTACCAGCAGGCGCAGCAGGACTATTATAAGGAGATTCAGGACACTTATAATTTTACAATCAAAAGAGAGAGCGCTTACGCATATGAGGGAATGCAGGCAAAATTTGTCAATGACGTGATGGCAAACAATCCGACGTGTCAGATTTACTGTCTCTATCAGGAGACGGTATCAGCGCCGTTGATGAAAGGCTTAATGAGGGATTTATCGAAGCTGCCGGAGTTTGACTTCAAAGAAGAAAAGTGGAACCCGACGGTGACGGAGCTGATGACGATTGGCGACGGCATATGGGGCATGAGTGTGGAGCGGGAACCGCGCGGAGGAATATTCTATAATAAGCGTCTATTTAAAGAGGCCGGCATTCCGGAAGAAGAGCCGTATGATTTGCAGGCGTCCAATCAGTGGACATGGGAAAAGTTTGAAGAGTATTGTAAGAGACTGACAAAAGATACCGACGGCGACGGGAAGACAGACCAGTATGCGATGGCAAGTTTTTCCAAATATTATCTGCCGATGTGTGCGGCAACAAACGACGCTACGTTTATTGACAGAAAAGAGGATGGCAAATATGAGAGCGCTATCGGAACACAGAATTTTAAAGACGCCATGATTTGGGGCATTGATATGATGAAAAAGGGATACGTGATGCCAAAGCCGCAAAATGCGTCGGCGTGGGATTGGTATAAGGCGGCGTTCCGCGACGGCGAGGTGGCAATGCAGACTTCGGAAACGTATGAGATAACTTCTTTTGCCGATATGAAAGACGATTGGGGCTTCGTTATGTTCCCGTATAATCAGAAAAATAAGAATGCCACAAATAGAACGATACCAAACGATAACATTTTTGTCATGCCGAGCTGCTATGATGACGCGACGGCAGAAAAGATAGCTTTTGCTTTTGATTTGTATACGGAGCCGCTGGATAATTTTTCTGCGGACGAGGCGTACTGTGAGCAGTACTACAACAGGTTCCGCGATGACCGCGCCGTAGACGAGACGTTAATGATGATGAAAGAAAAAGAGCATAAGCAGACATCCTATCTGCCAATGATTACCAATATGGATTTAGGAGAATACTGCTATGGCGTGTACGCACTCGCAGAAACCCCATCAAAGAAAATAGAAGAATTGTCTTCCAAATGGGAACAGAAAGTGAAGAAAGTGAACGAGGAGTATGAAAAATTCGCGAGGGAACATCAGAAATAAAGAAATAAAGTTTGAAAATATTTTCTTTACATTTGCGATTGTTTGTGCTAAAATACTCGACAAAGCGATGAAGGAAACGAATACTCATGCGGCGACTGCAGGACAGGGAGAGGCATCATCGACTGAAAGTGCCTTATGGAAGCGGTGGGTAGGAGAACATTCCCGAGCAGAAAGACTGAACTTATGTAGTAGGTTTTTCCGGCAGATACCGTTATCATCAAAATGAGGTGGAGATACAATGGGGTATCTCAACGCGGGTGGTACCGCGGGTATTTTATATATTTGATTTTCCCGTCCCAGATAAGCAGAGATGCTTTTCTGGGACGTTTTTGTTATGGCAGCAGAAAGAGGAAAGAGAGGAAGCAGGTATGAAATTTTTGACAGGAGAAATGGAAACAACAACAAAAGAGATTGCAGAGATTTTGGCAGGCGGTCTCGACGGAGAAGAAGTTAAAGTAAACGGATGTATTCACAAGATTCGCAAGATGGGAGAAGTCGCCTTTATCATTTTGCGCAAGCGGGAAGGGCTGGTACAGGCCGTTTATGAAGAGGGTGCAGCTAACGTTACCTTAAAGGAACTTGCCGAAGAAGCGGCGGTAGAGATAACGGGTATCGTGAAATCAGAAGAGCGCGCGCCTAACGGCTTTGAAATCCGCATCCACAAAATCCGCATACTTTCCCGGCCAAGCGCGCCGATGCCGATAGCAGTCAACAAATGGAAGATGAATACTTCTCTGGAGACGAAGCTGGATTTCCGGCCGCTGTCACTGCGCAATATAAGGGAGCGGGCCAAGTTCCGTATTCAGGAGGGCATTACGCGGGGATTTCGTGAGTATTTGCGCGGCTGCGGGTTTACGGAGATTCACACGCCGAAAATTGGAGCCAGAGGCGCGGAGGGCGGAGCCAATCTGTTCCGTCTGGAATATTTTCACCGCCATGCCGTGCTCGCACAGAGCCCGCAGTTTTATAAGCAGATGATGGTAGGGGTATTTGACCGTGTATTTGAAGTGGCACCGGTATTCCGTGCGGAGAAGCATAACACAAAGCGGCACTTAAATGAATATACTTCGCTTGATTTTGAGATGGGGTATATTGAAAGCTTCGAGGATATTATGCAGATGGAGACGGGCTTTTTGCAGTATACGATGGCCCTGCTGGAAAGGGAATATCAACAGGAGTTAAAGCTTCTCGACGTGTCGCTGCCAAAGACGGATAAGATACCGCAGGTGAGATTCGACCGCGCCAAGCAGCTGGCGGCGGAGAAGTATCACAGGGAAATCCGTAACCCATATGATTTGGAGCCGGAAGAGGAAGTGTTGATTTCCCGATATTTCAAAGAAGAAATGGATGCGGATTTTGTATTTGTCACCCATTATCCATCGAAAAAAAGACCTTTTTATGCGATGGACGCGCCCGACGACGAAAAGTTTACGTTAAGTTTTGATTTGTTGTTTCAGGGTTTGGAGATTACGACAGGCGGGCAGCGCATTCACGATTATGCCATGCTGGAAGAGAAGCTGCAGCAGCGGGGGATGACACAGGAGGGAATGGAGCAGTATATGCTTGTATTTAAACATGGTATGCCGCCGCACGGCGGGCTCGGCATTGGACTGGAGAGATTGACAATGAAACTTCTCGGAGAAGACAATGTGCGGGAGACTACTTTATTTCCAAGGGATTTAGCGCGTCTTGAGCCGTGAGCGGCCGCGGCGGACTGCGAATAGTGAGAGAAAGGAATGGAGGTAACTATGGCAAATTTTATTTCAGATGAAATGATAGAATATGTTGGGATTCTGGCAAAGCTGGAATTATCCAAAGAGGAGAGAGAGCAGGCCAAAAAGGATATGGCGGGCATGCTTGACTATATTGACAAACTGAATGAACTGGATACGGATAATGTGGAGCCGATGTCCCATGTGTTTCCACTGAACAATGTATTTCGGGAGGATTGCGTCACCAACGGCGAGCAGCGGGAAGACATGCTGGCGAACGCCCCTGAAAAGAAAGACGGCGCTTACATGGTGCCAAAAACATTTGAGTAAGGAGGACACACGATATGGATTTGATGGATTTATCTGCGGTAGCATTAGGAAAAAAAATCAGGGCAGGTGAAGTGACGGCGCAGGACGCTGCCCGCGCCGCCCTCTTAAAGATAAAGCAGGAGGAAGAGCGCATAAACAGTTTTGTCACGGTTCTTCCGGAAGAAGAGATTCTTGCCAAAGCGGCACAGGTGCAGGAACAGATAGAGAGCGGACAACTCACCGGCCCGCTGGCCGGCGTTCCACTGGCGGTTAAGGACAATTTGTGTACACAGGGGATTCTTACAACATGCAGCTCGAAAATCCTCGCTAACTTTAAGCCGACGTATTCTTCCGAGGCAGTTTTGAATCTCCAGAGGGGCGGGGCCGTTTTAATCGGCAAGACAAATATGGACGAATTTGCCATGGGAAGCACGACGGAGACTTCAGCTTATGGAGTAACAAGAAATCCGCACAATACAGAACATGTGCCGGGCGGCTCATCCGGCGGCTCGTGCGCGGCAGTTGCGGCGGGGGAATGCAGTTATGCACTTGGCTCGGATACGGGAGGCTCGATTCGGCAGCCGGCTTCGTTCTGCGGGGTCACGGGAATCAAGCCGACGTATGGTACGGTATCCCGTTACGGACTGATTGCCTATGGCTCGTCGCTCGACCAGATTGGCCCGATTGCCAAAGATGTGACGGACTGTGCCACGGTACTGGAAGTGATTTCTTCTTATGATAACAAGGACAGCACTTCCGTGCGGCGTGAGGATACTGATTTTACGGCGGCGCTTACCGAAGATGTAAAAGGCATGCGGATTGGCATTCCGCGCGATTATTTGCGGGACGGACTGCAGACCGGAGTCAGGGACGCCGTCATGGCGGCGGCAGAAGTGCTGCGGCAGCAGGGCGCGGTAGTGGAGGAGTTTGATTTAAGCCTTGTTGAATATGCGATTCCGGCATATTATGTTATCGCCTCGGCAGAGGCGAGTTCAAACTTATCGCGGTACGATGGAGTGAAGTACGGATACCGCACGGAGCAGTATGAGGGACTTCATAATATGTACAAGAAGAGCCGTTCGGAGGGATTCGGGCCGGAAGTTAAGAGGCGTATTATGCTTGGCTCGTTTGTGCTCAGCAGCGGTTATTACGACGCCTATTATCTGAAAGCGCTGCGCACGAAAGCGCTCATCAAGGAAGCTTTTAACCGCGCTTTCGAATCGTATGACGTCATTCTCTCTCCGGCGGCGCCGACGACGGCGCCTAAAATAGGCGAGAGTCTGTGCGACCCTATTAAGATGTATCTGGGCGATATTTATACGATTTCTGTCAACCTCGCCGGACTTCCGGCGATGACCGTTCCCTGCGGAGAGGACGAGAGCGGGCTTCCGATTGGCCTGCAGTTGATTGGCGATTGTTTTCAGGAAAAGAAAATCATTCAGGCTGCTTACACGTATGAGCAGACGAGAGGGGGAGAATAGTTATGGCGAAACAATATGAGACAGTTATAGGGCTGGAAGTACATGTCGAACTGGCGACAAAGACAAAGATTTTTTGCGGCTGCTCCACGGAGTTCGGGGGCGCTCCCAATACCCATACGTGTCCGGTCTGCACCGGAATGCCGGGCTCTCTTCCCATTCTCAACCGACAGGTCGTGGAATACGCGATGGCGGTCGGACTGGCGTTGAATTGTAAGATTCATCAATATAGCAAGTTTGACCGGAAAAATTATTTTTATCCCGACAATCCGCAGAATTATCAGATTTCGCAGTTGTATCTGCCAATCTGTTACGAAGGTTTTGTGGAAATTGAAACGGCGGCTGGCGCAAAGCGTATCGGCATTCACGAGATTCATATGGAAGAGGACGCGGGAAAACTGGTACATGACGAGTGGAATGACTGTTCCCTTGTAGACTATAACCGTTCCGGCGTGCCTTTGATTGAAATTGTATCCGAGCCGGATATGCGCAGCACGGACGAAGTAATCGCCTATCTGGAAAAACTGCGGACGACAATACAGTATCTGGGGGCGTCCGATTGTAAATTAAACGAGGGTTCCATGCGCGCCGACGTCAATCTGTCGGTTCGCGAGGTGGGAACGGCAGCGTTAGGAACCCGTACCGAGATGAAGAACTTAAACTCGTTTAAGGCGATTGTACGCGCGATTGAGAATGAGCGCGCCAGACAGATAGAATGTATTGAAGATGGCGGAACCGTGATTCAGGAGACGCGGCGCTGGGATGACAATAAAGAGTATTCCTATCCGATGCGCTCCAAAGAGGACGCGCAGGATTACCGGTATTTTCCCGATCCTGATTTGACGCCAATCGTTATCAGCGATGAGTGGATACAGCAGATAAAAGAGAGGGAGCCGGAATTTCAGGAGGCAAAAGCGGACAGATATGCAAAAGAATATGATATTCCCTCCTATGACATTTCGATTATTACCGCCAGTAAAAAAATGGCAGACATATTTGAGCAGACGGTATCGCTTGGTGCGACGCCGAAGAAAGTATCGAACTGGCTTATGGGAGAGACGATGCGTCTTTTGAAAGAGCGGGAGATGGACGCGGACGATATCACGCTTTCGCCGGAAAATCTGGCGAAGTTGATTGATTTGACGGACAAAGGAACGATTAACTCCACGGTGGCAAAAGAAATTTTTGAAAAAATATTTGAAGAAAATATTGACGTGGAGAAGTTTGTAGAGGATAATGGACTTGGGACTGTCAGTGACGAGAGTGTATTGCGGGAGACGATTGAAAAAGTAATCAGAGAAAATCCCCAGTCGGTGGCAGATTATCAGGCAGGAAAGAAAAAGGCAATCGGTTTTCTTGTCGGTCAGACAATGCGGGTGATGAAAGGAAAAGCAAATCCGGAATTAGTGAACAAAATTTTGCAGGAAAGATTAGAATAGAACGATGTGTGCACAGACGGCACATCAGAATGGAGGAACGGTATGATTGAGATGAGACGTGAGAAGCGTTGGCCGGTGAAATTACAATTGGAGATTTCAACGCTCTTTAAGCAGGACCACGTAAAGGTGGAAAACATTAATGCGCCGATTGAAGTCATTGATATTTCTAAGTTGGGCATTGGGTTCAAATCAAAGAGTAATCTGCCAATCGGATACTACTTTAACGCGCGTTTGGTTTTGGGAAAGTCGGATGCGCTCAATTGCGTTGTCCGCATTATCCGCCAACAGGAAAAAGAAGACTGCTATATTTATGGTTGTGAAATCGTGGGAACGGCGTCCATTATGGATTATGTTATTAATGACTATGCCGCTTCTCTGGAAAAATAAAGTCCTTATTGCAGGAAACTTCCTTGCATGGAATATTTCGGTAAAAATCCTCCAATAGTAGTATGGAAGAAACTACTATTGGAGGATTTTTACTATGAGAGAGGGTATGAATGTAAAAGCATTAGGTGTCAACGTCAAATATTATCGAGAGCAAAAGGATTTGACAGCAAACCGACTTGCCGAGATGGCAGATGTTTCACTTTCCCATATCAAAAATATCGAGAGTGCCTCAGTCAATGCCAGCGCCAAAGTGTTAGTTCAGATTGCCAATGCGCTGGAAGTGCCAATTGATGTTTTACTGTGCGATTCCCTGAAAGATTCGACGAACCGTATGGCGCGTGTCATGGAGTACAATCATCTGCTGAGCGACTGCAATGACGCCGAGAGAAAGATTATAATGGGAACGGTTCGTGAGTTGAAAAAGCAGTTGCGCGACGTGCGTGAAAATGGGGGGATGTAAGAGGAAACAAGATTGCAAGTGCATAAAAAAGAGAGTATAATATTGGAAAAGAAATTACGTTGCGGTGCACAAAGTACGAGGAGGAAAAGATGCAGATTGCGATTTGTGATGACGACCGTGCGGTATGCAGACAGCTGCGGGGATGGATTGAAGAATATACAAAAAGAGAAAGACTTGAAATTCATCTGATGGTTTTCTATAGTGCGGAGGAGCTTCTGGACAGTTTGTCCGCCGGTCACTGGTTTGATATGGTTTTTCAGGACATCGAACTACCAAAGAAAAGCGGACTGGATATGGCGGAAGAACTGCGCAGGTATGTAGAGTGTCATCAGGTTGTAATTGACTTTATATCCGGAAAACAGGAGTACGGTATGCAGCTTTTTGATTTACAGCCGATTAATTTTCGTCTGAAACCACTGAAACGGCAGGAGATTGAAGCAGATTTGGACAAGGCGTGCCGCATTTTGAAAGAGAGTAAGCATGCGCTCACTTATATGTTGAATAACGTACAAAACGGAATCCTGTTGCGGGACATCAACTATATCGAATCCGCGGCGAAGATGATACAGGTATATAAAATTAACGGTGAGAAAATTCAGTTTCGCGGTACGTTAGACCGATTGGAAAAAGAATATGGCAAATATCATTTCTGTCGCTGTCATCGGGCATATATTGTCAATTTGCACTGTGTTACTGCTTATCATAAAGGTCATCTGCTGTTGAGAGGAGGCAAAGAAATAGAGGTTGGCAGTTATTATTCCGCGAACTTAAAGCAGCAGTTGAGCCGGTTGGATTTTACGGAGGAGATGTTATGAAAGCAGCATTAACGTTATTGGTGAGTGGAGTTCAGTTGTATGAGGTATATTTGATTTATCAATGCTTTTTTGCAAGAAGTAAATTTACCGTGCAATATATGTTTGCAGCATATTTTATTGTATTTGCTGTGTCTTCCTGCCAGTATTTAATCGTGAATATACCTGCCTTAAATATGATTATTTGCTTCCTCGGTTTGTTTTGCCTGACGCTTTTGTATGAAGCGGAATGGAAGAACCGCTTGCTTGCCTTTTTCTTTAATTTTGCCGCCATGTTTGCCGCCGAGGCGATTGTCTCCGCTATTTTCGGCTATGTGGACGCAGAATTGTTTACGGAGCGGGAATACTATTCTTATTTCGGGATGGTATGCCTGCCGTTAGTGCAGTTTCTGATTGTACTGCTTATACGGAATTTCCGTAATTTACACTGCAGGGAGGACGTACCTACTTCGTATTGGATTATCTCTGTTGTTCTGCCTGTCCTGTCGTTTTACATCTATTTTCAGATATGTCTGCGGCATGATATTTCAAAGGCGAATCTCCTTGGAAGTTCGGTTGCCGTTTTATTGCTGAACATTCTGGTTATTTTTCTGTACGACAGGCAGATAAAGGCTTCCCTGCTCGAGAGGGAAAAGGAAAGTTTGGAATTGCAAAATAAATATCAGGAGAGGCAGTACAATCTGATGAGTGAGTCGGTGGAACGTCTGCAAAAGCACCGGCATGATTTCCGCAATCATCTGCAATCCATTGCTTACATCGGGGAACAGAATGACTGGCCGGCAATGAGTTCTTATATCAATCATCTGGAGGAGCATTTGCTGGAGAACGATACATACATATATACAGGAAGCGTGATTTTTGACGGTGTTCTCAATTATAAACTGCAGGAGGCAAACAAAAAGGGGATTGATATGCAGGTCGATATAAAAATCCCCTCCGATATCGTTATCGTCCCCTGTGATGTTACTACGATACTGGGGAATTTACTGGACAATAGTATAGAGGCGACGGCCGGACAGGAGGAGAGCTGGATTAAGGCAAATATCTTTTACCGTTCGGGTCGTTTGAATTTACTGATTACTAATACTTTTAGCAATGATTTAGTGCGGAATGGGGATTGGTACAGGACAAGTAAAGCCGATTCGGACAAACACGGTTTCGGTTTGAAGAATGTGCAGGAGGTAGTGGAGCGCTATGAGGGGATAATGGAGACAAACGCTGAAAATGGAATTTTTTCAGTAAAAATCACCTTATATTTGTAAAAAAATCACTTTCTGTCGCAAAAAAGTATGTGTCTGTCGCAAATTTCACATTTTTTTAGAAAAAAATGATACATTAGATGTGTCATTTTTTTTGATAATCTAAAGAGAGGAGAGTACAGAACAATGAAAACATTTATTACCAAAATGGCAACGGCTGTGGCAAGTCTGGCGCTGGTTGTAACGGCTGCATCTGTTAATTCACTTTGCTTTTGCTGGATGCATCAGCCGGAATTACCGGAAGGGGCTGAAATGCTTCGACGCAAGTAATTGAAACGGAGTGGGGATATGGCGGCATACCGTCGCCGTATCCCCCAACAAAGGAGAAAACTTTACCTTACATGTTGTTTCAGGCGGGGAATAAGATGAGGCAACCGTTCCAAAGGAGGAAAAGGATGAAGATTGCAGTTTGTGATGAAAACAGAAGCCTGTGCAGGCAGTTGGAGGGATGGATAGACTGGTATTTCCGAAAGGAAAATCTTCCGTTACAGTTAAACACGTTTTTTAGTGTGGAGCAGTTTTTACAATGTCTGGCAGAAAAGCCTTATTTTGATATTATTTTTCTGGATATTGAATCACCGCAGAAGAACGAGCGGGATATTGCCAAAGAATTGCGAAATTACACAGAGCTGGGAGGTGGTCTGATTGATTTTATTTGCGACAGACAGGAACTGGAAATGCCGCTTTTTGACCTGCAGCCCATTAATTTCCGCATAAAGCCGCTCAAACAGGAGCAAATTGAGACAGATTTGCATAAAGCCTGTCATATTTTGCACGAGAAAAAAAGAGAGTTAAACGGTATCGTCAATGACGAGAAAAAGACGGTTTTGCTGAAAGATGTTTCGTACCTTGAATCCACGGACGAAAATATATGCGTTCATACATTGGCAGGGGAGAGCTTCACGCTTAACGGCACGTTGGATGAAATAGAAAAAAAATATGACAGCCACGCCCTCTTCCGGTGTCACAGATTTTTTATTGTCAATTTGTATTATGTATACAGATATAAGAATCGGGCGCTTACATTTCAGGACGGCACGATGATTCCCGTCGGCAGGGAATATGTGAACCGATTCAAGTACCGCTTACATGAGCTTGATTATTTAGGAGAATAGAAAAAAATCACTTTCTGTCGCAAAAAAGTATGTGTCTGTCGCAAATTTCACATTTTTTTGTCAGATTGTGTTATATTAATTCCATCATTTTCTTTGTTCCAACTCAGCGGACAAAAGAGAATGGGATACGAAAGATACATAACCAGAACACAAAAGAGGGCAGGAGAAAATACAAGAGAGAAAATTGCTGCGTTACAAAAGATGACAGGGTTAAGTACAAAAGAAAATGCAGTTTAATTGCCAAAGAGAAAAAAACGAAGTGCAGAAGATAATGTAAATGAGGTGCAGAAGAGAAAAGGCAGAAATACAGGGGATAATGCGAATGGGCACAGAAGAGAAAAGATGGAAGCGCAGAGGATAAAAAAATAAGGTACATAAAGAAGAAAAGGAAACCGGAGCAGCGTAAGGCGGCTCCGGTTTTCGGTTAGGGGAAAGCTCATTGATAAAATATTAATTCACAAACCGTATCCGTTCTCCCTCCGACAGCGGATAGCGCACGAGCTCCCCGGCATCCAAATTCTCTTTGTGCATATCGACGGCGCTAATTTGATGATTGTCATAAGTAGTATAATAATAAATTCCCTTTTCTGCGTTACAACACGAAGTGTAGAGGGTAATTTCGTATTTGTCCGGCTCAGTCTCGCAGCAGCCCCGCTGTTGTTCCACGGAATTAAGAATATGGAAGAACTGATTGACGCTCTCCTGTTCGCTTTCACCGGAAATGGAATTTAGTTTTACAAAGGCGGCCCGTATGAAACGGGACTGGGAAGAGACATCCCCCGGCAGGCCGATAGCGCCCATCCCGCGGCTGTATTCTTTTAAGTCCAATGTGGCGGAAAAAGTGTCAGGCAGATTTTTTGCGGAAAGGTGGCGGAAATTATTGAGGGAAAACATCTGCATATCAAACGGCGGATTGTTTGTTAAAATGCCCACCGGATTATCATATATGCGAATGCCCTCTTTGACCGCTTCGACAGTAATTGCTCCCCTGCTGTCTGCAATTATCCAGTGAAGCTGGGCGGGCGGTAAAGAAGCGCGAAAGGAAATGTTCCAGATGTTTATATTGGAGAGCTCCTGCCTTGCCTCTCTGACGGTGGCACAGCGGCTTAACAGCCACGGAATAAGCTCAAACGTGGCAATGTTGTCTTTGCCTTCTTTTTTCTCACGATAAACGGCATTGCCGACAAAATTTAATCCGGCCACTCCCAAGCCCTTTTCGTTTACGGCGTCATAATACAAAGGGTAATTATCGCATACATACGCCATGCCAATCATGGCATAATGAGCTTTCTGTTTTCCTTTGTCACGAAAATCAAAAGAATAATTTCTTGGAGTTATGGCGATTTCGTGCCCATAAGAGAAGTCATAATCTAACGTTCGCCCAAAATAGAAATCTTTTGTCTTGTAAGTGGCAGCAGTACACATCACGATTCTCCTTTCGCAAAAACTGTTAGTTTGTCGGGAATAGGGTTAGTTTTTCCAAGAAAGGTTAGAATATTCAGGGGGATTGAGGTGTAGGGATATAATTTTTTGTTGAAAAAATGTATCTTGTAATTAAAATTTGCATATGCTATAATGCCAATAGGCAAAAAGAAATCACAAGTCCATGCGGACAAAAATCGAAGCCCCAAACCGTGTTGCAGCACAGTTTGGGGCTTCTTCTTTTCTTTTATAGTGGCAAAGCAACCACTAGGTTAGTTGTTGCTCTTATCGTCACTGTCTAACCATTTGATGATGTAGTGGCAGGCTACACTAGCCAAAACAGTAACTAAAAAAGAAATCACAACTTCCATGCAAACACCTCCTCCCTGTTGCGGGTGTCGGTGAGCAACACATAGATTATAGCATATTATCCGATATCTTTGTATTTTTTTGCGGTGTGGTATCAGATTTTTTATGGCACATCAAAAAAGTGTGGATTAGAGACAAAAGTGTTTTCAGTTTGAAAAATGGGAAAACTCAAGATTTCGCAATATCCCCTATACAGACTATGGTTGATTTCTTCTACTTTCCTGTTTATAATTTTCATAAATGTAAGAGACATACTGGTTTAAGAAAAATATGAAAAATTTTTTCTTAAAGGAAAACATCAAAAGGGGGTTCAGTTTTACCACTAACATAATATCTGTCGGATAAATTGGTTCAGCAGGTTTATGTTTTTATATGTCATGAGTTCATCAGCATTCAATTCCTCTTTTTACAATACTTTTAAAAATTGAATCAACGTATGTGCGTTTTCAGTTCCAGCCTGAACTTCTTTGGTTGCAAAACGTTTAAATCCATTTTGTTCGTAAAATTCAATCAGCTTTTCGTTATCATCGGCTTCTAAGAAAGCAACCATACCACCCGCCATATACTGTAACTCTTTAATGGTATCTATTGCTGCCTGCAAAAGCTGTTTTCCGGTAATCTTTTCTCCCATGTTACTGGAAAAATTCTTACCCAATTGTGCTATCAAATATGCCGAAAGTGTGTATGTATCATTTGCTTTGTCCAATTCGCTCACTCTTGCAATTTTGCGCTTCATCGTATTGCTGAAACTACAGGTATTTACAGTAATAGGTTTGATTGTAATTGTAAAATACCCTACTAAAGCCACATCTTTATTTGCAAATACAAGATAAGTTACAGACTGATTTTTTTTAGTAAATTCTACAGACTGTTCTTTTAGAAATCTTTCTACATCCATGTTTCTGCTACATGAAAACTCGGAGAGGAGTCCAAGTAATTCTTCCTCTCCGAGTTCTTTATCGTCTTTAGCTGACAAATATTCACGAATGTTAAAGACCGTAACATCGTTAAGCATTTGTTTTCTTCCTTTTTGCCATAAATTTCTTTACTTCCTCTGAGCCACGTAAATGTGTTATCCGCATATCAGGTGTCGGAACTCTGTGAAGCGACTCCTGATAGGACTCTTCAATGGCATTAGCAAACATCTCTACTTGCTCTTCACCAGAAACGATAAAATTTTTAGTAATACTTGAAGTTGCCATTTCTAACACCTCCCTCTAAAGTATGGCTCATACAAAATTACAATATTCTTTACTTATATTATATTGGCAATTGATTGTTTTTTCAATATGTTTTTATTTGGCAATGACAAATATAACAGTATAAAACAGTTGACAACTGTTCTTATCTGTTATATACTGTTATACAGAAAGAGAAAGCGCGCTCTTTACTATAAGAATTAGGGGACAGACAATATGCATATTATTATAAACAATACATCCATGGTGCCCATTTATGAGCAGATTATGGAGCAGATTAAGGTTGCTATTGTGAGCGGTGAATTGGTGGAGGATACAATGCTCCCCTCTGTGAGAGCACTGTCTAAGGAGTTAAAAATCAGTGCTCTTACAGTTAAAAAAGCTTATGATAATCTGGAGCAGGAGGGCTTTACCGTGACCGTTCATGGAAAGGGAACGTTCGTAGCTGCCGCCAATCCCGAGAGGATGAAAGAAGAGTGGCAGAAAGAAATTGAAAAGGATTTGGAGCAGGCGATTGCCAAGGCGAAGCGGTGCGGTCTGACGGAGAAAGAAATCCGCGGCCTGTTTGAAATCCTTATGAGTGAATGAACAACGGTGTTTTACTGTGATTGGGAATGGAGGATAAGTATGCTGAAAATAGAAAATCTAAGAAAGAGTTATGATGATTTTACGCTGAATTGCAGTATGGAGGTCAGAAGCGGCTGTGTTACCGGACTGATTGGCCGCAATGGGGCGGGAAAGAGTACGACTTTTAAGGCGGTGCTCAATCTCATCCGTCCGGACGGCGGTTCGATAGAAATATTTGGCAAGGAGGTTTCCTCGCTTTTGCCTGCCGACAGGGAGCGCTTGGGAGTGGTGTTATCGGACTCCGGATTTAGCTCCTACCTGACAGTTCGCGATATCACTCATATTTTAAAGGCGATGTATAAGAAGTTCCATTTGCAGCAATTTACGGAGCAGTGTAAAAAATCTGAGCTGCCGCTGAACAAGAAGCTCAAAGATTTTTCAACCGGAATGAAAGCAAAATTAAAAATTCTCATTGCGCTGAGCCATGAGGCCGATTTGCTGATTTTGGATGAGCCGACTGTGGGGCTGGACGTTATCGCCCGTGAAGAAGTACTCGGGTTGCTGCGCGCCTATATGGAAGAGGACGAGAGGCGTACGATTCTCATCAGCTCTCATATCTCATCGGATTTAGAGGGATTTTGTGATGATTTTTACATGATAAACGAGGGCAGTATTGTGATGCATGAGGAGACCGACCGTCTTCTTGACAATTATGCGCTGTTGAAAATCAGTCCGCAGCAGTTTGAGCAGCTTGACAAGCGATATATAAAGAAATATGAGAAAGAGACTTACGGATATCGGTGTCTGACTGATGAGAAACAATTTTATCTGGAAAATTATCCGGAGATTGTCGTTGAAAAAGGAAATATGGATGATTTGATGATACTTATGATTGGGGGAAGAGAATTATGAAAGGATTGCTAATCAAAGATTTTCGATTATTACTACAGCAAAAATATTTTTTGCTTTTTATGTTAGTTGCGGCGGTTGTGCTTAATTTTCAAATAGGCGAGGCATTTGCCATTGGATATATGACATCGCTCTGTTCCTTTTTTGCCATAAGCAGTGTAATCTATGATGAAAGCGAAAACGGATACCCGTTTCTGCTGACACTTCCCGTAATGAGGGAAGCATTTGTCAGAGAAAAGTACTTATTCGCCGTTCTGTGTAACATCGGCACGTGGTTCATAGCTGTTCTCATGTCAGGCACGTCGAAAGTAATAAGTGAGGGCAGGTTTCCGGAGATGGAATTTTATTCTGGTATTATTTTGGTGATTCCCTTCTTTCTTGTAATGGCGGCCGTCGTATTTCCGTTTCAGTTTAAGTTTGGTGCAGACAGGGGAAAATTTGTTTTTTTAATAGCATTGGGGTTCCTGTTTCTAATCGGATATGCGGTTTCAAAAGCTTGTGACGCCTTGGGGATTGACTGGGAGAAAATGTTTACTTCACTGTCTGCGTTGTGGCGTGGAGTGACAGAGCTGCTTATTTTTGTTGTCTCAGCCGCGATAGTTCTTGTTTCCTGCGCCATAAGTGGTAAGATTATGAAGAGAAGGGAATTCTAAAGGAACAGGACTTATTACAAAGGGAGAATGGCGAATGGAATTTTTTCAGATATACCGTCCAATCACGGCAAATCCGTTTCAGAGCGATGACAGTTATCGGGAATACGAGCCGTGTGAGGTGCTGAAACCTTATATCAGGTGTTTTTGGGGAAGCCGGCGGCCTTATTGGGAAGAACAGGGAGATTATGGGGTGTCGACGGTTATTCCCGATACGTGCATGGACATTATTTTTGACGTTAATTTTACGGATAATTATATAAACAGCAGTTTTTGCGGTATTAACGACAGCAGTTTTCATTCGCATAGAAAAGTTGAAAAAAGTTGTGTTGTCTCTACATTTGCCATTCGTTTTTATCCGTGGAGCGCAGTATATTTTGCGGAAGAATCCATGCGCGGGGTCAAGAACAGATTTTTCGATGCCGACAGCCACTTTTCATCTATCCGAAAGGAAATAGCGCCCTTATTGTTTGATATCACGTCCATAAATGAGCGGCTTCCATTAGTCGAAGCTGTTTTAATGCGGTATCTGAAGCTGGAGCGGAAAAACCGTATCGTTACAGAAGCAGTCGGCGAAATTCTGCGCCACAGGGGAAATCTGCGGATGGACAAGCTGGCCGGTGAGCTTCATGTCAGCAACCGTCAGATAGAGCGTGTCTTTAAGGAAAATACAGGCGTTTCGCCAAAGACGTTATCATCGCTGATACGGTATCAGTATGTATGGCAGGAAGCGCTTTTTCAGAGAAATTTTCAAATACAGGATGCCGTCAGCAAATTCGGTTATACCGACCAATCACATTTGATAAGGGAATTTAAGAAATTTCATTCGGTATCCATTGGCAAAGCGCTGGAGAATGCCAGAAAAGATGTCGGTTTTTTGCAATAAAAAATTCAATTGCCGTGCTATAATGTGCATACTACAAATATAAAGCAAAAAGGCAGCAGCTTATTTTGCAGAATGGAGGAAGAGTATGGACATAAAAAAGGCAAAAGAATTTATTTACCGCAATGCCCGTCCGATAGAGCTTGCGTTGTGGAACTATTATATGGAGCAGGGCAGTATTGACGATGTGCTGCACAACCTTTCTTTTTATCAAAATGAAGACGGGGGCTTCGGACATGCTCTGGAGCCGGATTCGTTTAATCCCAATTCGGCGCCAATTGAGACATGGCAGGCGACAAAGATTTTGCAACAAGTCGGCTATGGGGATTCATCCCATCCGATTATTCAGGGGATTTTGCGCTATCTGGGAAGTGGAGAGGCATTTCTTGAAGAGACGGGCCAGTGGAAAGGCTCGGTGCCGGAGAACAACAATTATCCGCATGCAATCTGGTGGAGTTATGAGCCGGATAAGGAGGGGGAGTATAGTCCGAATCCTTCGGCGGCCCTTGCCGGCTTCATTCTTTGTTATGCGTTCGAGGGAAGTGAGCTGTGGCAGAAAGGCAAGACTCTGGCACAAAAATCCTATCAGTGGTTGGTGGAAAATTATCCGATACAGGAAGAACATATGCTTGAATGCTACATCCAGCTCTATCATTATTTGAGAGAGGCAGAGATTACGGATGTAATTGATATGAATGATTTTAAGAGATGCCTGATTGAACTGGTCTCCCGCCATATTTGCTACGAGGCGGAACGGTGGGGAAAGGAGTATGTGCCGCGTCCGTCCCGATTTATTCATGGTAAGCAGAGTATTTTTTATAAGGGAAACGAAGAGATTGTAAAACAGGAATGTGAATATTTGGCGAAAGCCCAGTTAGAAGACGGCTCCTTTGCCGTGCCGTGGGAGTGGTATAGCGATTATAAGGAATTTGAGCTGGCCAAAAACTGGTGGAAAGCTATTATGATATTGGAAAATGTTGTATTTTGGGAAGAATTTCATCTGTGCTGATAGCGTTGCTTGCCTACATAGATAGGAAGAACAAGCGAAAATAAAAATGCCTAGCCTGTCGGCAACCAGGCTAGGCGGTGTCTTTTAGGACATTAAACAAAGTGCTTTTTCCGGCAGTTCTACTTGTCCTCAGCCTGAAACAATGTTACAATAAAGTTAAGATTATGTAAGTTGTTTCGTGAATGGGTATAGAAGGAGAGGTTATATGTTTTCGAATGACCGCAAGACAGTGGGAGTCTTTCTGGAGAAGGCATCCGGAGAGTTTCAAAAAGTCCTCTGCGAGGGCATTACAAAAACGGCGCAGCAACTTGGATATAATGTAGCTGTTTTTAATGCATTTGGCAAATATGGGGACAATGAGCGCCATTTTTCCGGCGACCAGATGATATATGATTTAGCGCCATGGGAGGAACTGGATGGTGTTATTCTGGCGCTTGATACGATGGATGACCCGTCGAGCAAGGGTAAGATAACGCATAAGGTGAAACAATATTGTCATTGTCCGGTTGTCAGTGTGCGGGAGATGATAGACGGGGTGAATAATCTACTCGTAAAAAACACGACCTGCATGGAGGGAATGGTTAAGCACTTTATAGAAGACCACGGTTTTACAAAATTGTGTTTTATGACCGGCCCGCAGAGCCACTGGGATGCCGTCGAGCGTCTGCAATGCTTTGAAAATGTAATGGAAAGCTATGGTTTGGCCGTGGGTGAACACCAGAAATTTTACGGTGATTACTGGTTTAATATGGGCAAAGAAGCCTGCGACTGGTTTTTGATTGGGCAGGAACAGCCGGAAGCCATTCTCTGTGCCAATGACAATATGGCGCAGGCGGTAGCCAGCGAGCTAATCGGGCGCGGATATCATATTCCGGAAGACATATGCGTGAGCGGATATGACGGACTCATTGATTGCGTGGGATTTTCTCCTACGCTCTCGACGATGGAAGTTCCCTTTTTCGATATGGGAATAAAGGCGATGAAAGTAATATATGAAAAGCAGGAAACGCCGGAAGATATAGAGGATATTTATTTTCAGGCACAGACCGTGCTGCGTGAGTCCTGCGGATGTATGAAGCACAGCGGAAAAGATGTATTGATGAAAAAACGAACAATCTTCGAAGAGGAAAAAACTGCCCACAACCGTGAAGTTCAATTGGACTATCTGTCCATTAGTTTAGGGGATAGCGACAATATTCAACAGGTTGCCAAATGGCTTGCCTACTATCAGTATAATATTGAGGGATTAAGTAACTATGCCGTTTGTTTTTGCGAAAATGTTTTTAAAGAGGAGAAAATAACGGAATATACTGACCGCATGGTAATGCGCATCGCATTTAAAGAGAGGGTGGATTTGGGAGAACTGGAAGTTACTTTTAACAGAAAGGAACTTATTCCGGAGTTGCTTTCTGATGAAAAGCCGCAGTGCTGGTATTTTGCCCCTCTTCATTTTCAGGATAACTGTTATGGATACGAGGCCTTTAACTTTTCCAAACCAGAGCAGATGGGAAATTTGTATTTCCGCTGGAACATAAATATAGGAAATAAAATACACGATATGCTTGTAGAATACAAAATGCAGAGCCTTATATTGGAACTGGAAGAGATGTATGATAAAGACGCCCTGACAGGCATGTATAACCGCCGCGGGTGGGAAAATAAAGGGAAAATATTGTTTTCCAGAGCGAAAAAGGAGGATAAGACAATTTTTCTTGCCGTTATTGATTTGGACGGCATGAAACAGATTAATGATAATTATGGACATCACGAGGGGGATTTTGCCCTCAAAAAAGTGACAGAAGCGATTGAGGCGGTAAGCGGTGGGCAGCAGATAAGCGCAAGAACCGGCGGGGATGAATTTGTCGTTATGGCGAAAGGCATTACTGAGGAAGAGGGCAAAGCATTTTTGCACCGCTTCGAACAATACCTTGAGACATTTAATGAAGCCGGCGAGAAGACGTATGAGATTCATGCCAGTTGCGGATATGTGTGCCGTGTTCCCAAAGAAGAAGAGACTATCGAGACATATACAAAAGAAAGCGACGGCGTAATGTATCAGAACAAAGTGATAAATAAAGTCCGGCGTGGAGAAATGTTGAGATAGAAAAGTGATTTGCCGCGATAGTGTAGGTATTTGTCGCAAAAATGTAGTTGCCTGTCGTAATATAAACATTTATTATAAGAAAAAATGATACACTCGGTGTGTCATTTTTTCTTATAATAAATAAATTGTCAGGAGCAGCGGGCATGGAAAGCAAATTATTTAAAATAGGCTTGGATTTAGCGAACAACTTTCCCAAACCAATCGGCAATCTGCAAAAAGATATCATAACCTTTCAGAAAATTCAGACGATGATTGTTGATTTGTTTCAGGAAAAGGCGGAAGCGGAACACAGGGAAAAATGGGATGACTTATTATTACAGTTAGTAGTACATCAGAAAGATTATATGGAAAAGATGATTTACGGAGACGAATAACAGGAGGTAACCATGATAGAAAAAATGACAAAAAGCTGGGTGGAGCGGATGATTCGCACGGGCATAATTGAAAAAGAGCGTGCGCCGCTCTACGCTTTTGGAATGGAACAGGGGCTGCGCACGCTGCTAGAGATGGTATTAATGCTTGTTACGGGGATTGTATTCGGTTTGTTTTGGCAGGGAGCCGTTATGATGACGGTATTTTGCCTAATCCGCGTCTATGCCGGCGGTTATCATGCAAAGACGCCCATGCAGTGCGCTGTCAAATCATGGCTGATGTTTACTGCCTTTTTGCTCTGGCTGCGTTTCGGGCCGTCCGTTCTGTTTGTCGAGCTGGGCATTATCGCCGCCGCCGGCATTTGCCTTTTGTTCGTATGTCCCCTGCCGGATGAACATAAACCGCTGCAGGACTATGAGATACCGAAATACCGGAAACGTTCTTTATTGATATATTTGGTGGAAGTTGTACTATATATCACAGGACGAGTTGTTCGGGCAGACAGTTTATCGCGCAGCATTGCCTGCGGGATGGGGATGTTATTAGTCGTGTGGGGGGTATATATTGTGCAGCATTGGTGGAAAAATAAAAAAAGAGATAAAAACTGATTTTCTTCATAAAAAACTATTGACAATATCACTGCAAGGTGGTATTTTAATGTTAGTCAATGATTAGCACTCTTCAAAAGTGAGTGCTAACAGAAAATCAAAAAGCAGTCATTGCCCGTCCATGAACGCAGTATGATTTGCTCTGTATAAAATAATGATACAAAGCGAGGTGGTGTTATATTGGAACTGAATGAGCGCAAGCAGAAAATTCTTGAGGCGATTATCCGCAATTATATGGAAACCGGCGAACCGGTCGGCTCCAGAACTGTTTCCAAATACACGGATTTGCACCTTAGTTCAGCGACAATCCGCAACGAGATGTCCGATTTGGAAGAGATGGGATATATCTTGCAGCCACACACATCAGCCGGACGCATTCCCTCGGATAAGGCGTACCGTCTTTATGTAGATACGATGTTACAGAGGAAAGATCAGGAAGTAGAAGATATGAAAGAACTGATGGTGGAAAAGGCGGATAAGATTGATTTGTTATTGAAACAGGTAGCAAAACTTCTGGCGCAGAACACGAACTATACTTCCATGGTAACGAAGCCGAAGTACCAGCACAAACGTATCAAGTTCATCCAGCTCAATTATATAGGAGAACAGCAGTTACTTGTTATCGTTGTTTTAGATAACAGCCATGTCAGAAACAAGGTGATAAATCTGGAGAATGATATGGAAGAAAATGTTGTGTCACAGATGAACTTTTTGATGAACACGGCGTTGACAGGACTTGATTTTACCGAGATTAATATGGCTATCATGCAGCAGATTAAGGAAAAGGCCGGTGAGTACAGCGATTTGGCATCCGGCATTTTGGATTGTGTGGCCGAGGTGATGGCGGAGGAAGATGAGTCGGAGATTTTCACATCCGGAGCGACGAACATTTTAAAATATCCAGAACTGTCCGATAAGGAGAGAATGACCGATTTACTCTCGACGTTTGAAGAAAAACAGATGTTAGCGGCATGGGCCAATGATACCCCGCCGGAGGAGGAGCAGGAACACGGTATTCAGGTGTATATCGGCGAGGAGTCGCCGGTAGAGACGATGAAAGACTGCTCCGTAGTGACAGCCACCTATAAGATTAAAGAGGGGGTCTACGGAAAGATAGGTATTGTCGGGCCGAAGCGGATGGATTATGAAAAAGTAGTAGGCACATTGGAAAACTGTATGCAGCAGTTAGATGATATATTTAAGAAAAAATAGTGAGGTGAAGAGTCAGTGCAGGAAGTAAAGAGCGGGCAGACGCCGCAGCAGGAAAAACCGGAAGAAGCAGTAGAAGAGACAATCGAAGAGACGGTAGAAGAAACGGTGGAAGAGACAACGGCCACGGCTTCGGAGAGCGCTCCACAGGAAGAAGGAGCTGCAGAAGCAGAAGAGGCGCAAGCCAAAAGCACAAAGAAGACGAAGAAGAAGGCAAAGAAAGACAAGAGAGACGAAAAGATTGAAGAGTTGAACGACCGATTGATGAGAAATCTGGCAGAATTTGAAAATTTCCGCAACCGTTCGGAAAAAGAGAAGAGCGCAATGTTTGAAATCGGCGCCCGCTCAGTAATTGAGAAAATTTTGCCGGTCGTTGACAACCTCGAACGGGGATTTGACGGATTGTCCGAAGAGGAGAAAGAGACTCCGTTTGCAAAGGGAATTGAGGCAGTGTACAAACAACTGATGACAGGCTTTGAGGAAATGGGAGTGAAACCAATTGAGGCGGTCGGTCAGGAGTTTAATCCTGATTTCCACAATGCGGTAATGCATGACGAAGACGATTCGGATGAGACGAATATAGTCATCGAGGAATTCCAAAAAGGCTATATGTATAAAGACAGTGTAGTCAGGCACAGTATGGTTAAAGTGTTAAACTAATAAATTTCAGATGGATTAGTCGCAAGGCGACAGAAAGGAAGTAATCATTATGAGTAAAATTATTGGTATCGACTTAGGAACAACAAATAGCTGCGTGGCAGTTATGGAGGGTGGTAAACCGGTAGTTATCGCCAATGCAGAGGGAGCCAGAACAACTCCATCCATAGTAGCATTTACAAAGACTGGAGAGAGACTTGTCGGCGAGCCGGCAAAGCGTCAGGCAGTAACGAATGCAGAGAAGACAATCTCTTCAATAAAGAGACATATGGGAACCGAGTACCGTGCGGCAATTGATGATAAAAAATATACACCACAGGAAATTTCCGCGATGGTTCTTCAGAAATTAAAAAGCGACGCTGAAAATTATCTTGGCGGTGAGAAAGTGACGGAAGCAGTTATTACTGTTCCTGCTTACTTCAACGACGCACAGCGTCAGGCAACGAAAGATGCCGGTAAGATTGCCGGTCTGGATGTAAAGCGTATTATCAACGAGCCGACAGCCGCAGCTCTTGCGTATGGTCTTGATAATGAGGGCGAACAGAAGATTATGGTATACGACCTCGGCGGCGGTACTTTCGACGTATCCATTATCGAAATTGGCGAGGGCGTCATTGAGGTATTGTCTACATCCGGTGACAACAAGCTTGGTGGAGACGACTTTGATAACAAAGTCTGCGATTATATGGTGCAGGAATTTAAGAACGCAGAGGGCGTTGACCTTTCCGGCGACAAGATGGCAATGCAGCGTTTAAAAGAAGCGGCGGAGAAAGCAAAGAAAGAATTGTCTTCCGCGACGACGACGAATATTAACCTTCCGTTTATTACGGCAACTGCCGAGGGGCCGAAACATTTTGATATGAATCTGACCCGCGCTAAATTTGATGAGTTGACGGCAGATTTGGTAGAGAGAACGGCAACACCGGTTCAGAATGCGTTGAAAGATGCAGGTATTTCCGCTTCCGAACTTGGAAAAGTATTGCTTGTCGGAGGTTCGACACGTATTCCTGCCGTTCAGGACAAAGTAAAACAACTGACAGGACATGAGCCGAATAAATCATTGAATCCGGATGAGTGCGTAGCGCTTGGCGCTTCCATTCAGGGTGGTAAACTGGCAGGTGATTCGGGAGCCGGCGATATTCTTCTTCTGGATGTAACGCCATTGTCACTGGCAATCGAGACAATGGGTGGTGTGGCTACCAAGCTGATAGAGAGAAATACAACTATCCCGACGAAGAAGAGCCAGATTTTCTCGACAGCAGCAGATAATCAGACGGCGGTAGATATTAATGTAGTACAGGGTGAGCGTCAGTTCGCAAGAGATAATAAATCACTCGGCCAGTTCCGTCTGGATGGTATTCCTCCGGCAATGCGCGGAGTACCGCAGATTGAAGTTACATTTGATATCGATGCCAACGGTATCGTAAACGTATCCGCTAAGGACTTGGGAACAGGTAAAGAGCAGCATATTACCATTACAGCCGGCTCCAACATGAGCGACGACGAGATTGATAAGGCAGTCAAGGAAGCGGCTGAATTTGAAGCACAGGATAAGAAACGCAAAGAGGGTATTGACGCCCGCAACGAAGCCGATAGTATGGTATTCCAGACAGAAAAGGCATTGCAGGACGTTGGCGAAGGTGTCGATGCAGCAGAAAAAGAAAAGGTGCAGGCAGAGATTGACAAGGTAAAAGCAATTCTTGAGAGAACAGCAAATGCAGAAGAGATGAGTGATTCGGATATTGATGAATTGAAAGCAGCAAAAGAGTCTCTTATGACAAATGCGCAACAGGTATTTGCAAAAGTATATGAGCAGGCCCAGCAGGCGGCAGGAGCAACTGGCGCCGGTCCGGACATGGGAGCGGCCGGTCCTGATATGGGGGCAAATCAGAATCAGGATAACGGCGGCGATGATGTCGTAGACGGAGAGTACAGGGAAGTATAACCGTGATATAAAACGGTAGCGTGATAAGAACTCGTGCCTGAGAAAACTGCCATTAGGCAGTTGGCACGAGTCCTTTCGCGTATTCGAATGGAGGAGAAAGACGATGGCAGACAAACGTGATTATTACGAAGTTCTCGGTGTGGATAGAAATGCCGACGACGCTGCATTGAAGAAAGCGTATCGCGTTCTTGCCAAGAAGTATCATCCGGACACAAATCCCGGGGATGCCGAGGCAGAAGCAAAATTTAAAGAAGCATCGGAAGCGTATGCTGTTCTTAGTGACCCACAGAAGCGTCAGCAGTACGACCAATTTGGCCACGCTGCCTTTGAGGGCGGCGCCGGCGGCGGTGGTTTTACAAATATGAACATGGATGACATATTTGGAAGTTTTGGCGATATATTTGGAGATTTGTTTGGCGGCGGCTTTGGAGGAAGAAGCCGGCGGGCGGACCCGAACGCACCGCAGAGAGGGGCAAATCTGCGCACGCAGGTAAAAATCTCCTTTGAAGAGGCGTGCTTTGGGGCGGAAAAAGAGATTGAAATCCCATCCAAAGTAGAGTGTAAGACATGCGGCGGCAATGGCGCAAAACCGGGAACACAGCCAATCAAATGCGGACAGTGCGGCGGCAGGGGACAGATTGTCCAGACCCAGCAGTCTTTGTTTGGCATGGTGCAAAATGTAACGACCTGTCCGGCCTGCGGAGGAAAAGGCACGGTAATCCGTGAAAAATGCCCAGACTGTCATGGACAGGGTTATACAAGCAAGAAAGAAAAATTGCAGGTTACGATTCCTGCCGGAATCGACCACGGCCAGAGCGTCCGTCTTCGCGGAAAAGGAGAGCCAGGAAAGAACGGCGGCTCCCGCGGGGATTTGCTGGTAGAAGTATATGTAGAGCGGCATAAGGAATTTCAAAGAGTGGATTATGACATCTTCTCGACGGTAAAGATTTCCTATCCGAGAGCTGTCTTGGGCGGGGATGTAATTATACAAACAATCGACGGCGACGTCGCCTATAATGTCAAGGCGGGAACACAAACCGGAACGAGAGTCCGGCTCCGCGGAAAGGGAGTTCCATCGCTTCGAAATAAGAAGATGAGGGGAAATCATTATGTCGATTTAGTCGTTGATGTTCCGACTAAACTCAATAAAGAGCAAAAGAAACTTTTAGAGCAGTTAGACGCATCGTTTGAGGCGGAAGCGGCGAAAAAAGAAAAGAAACATAAAAAATAGTCTGCTAATGGTATGCATGCCGGATATGAAATTTTATCGGGTATGCATATTTTTTTTGTACAAGGAAATACTTTCCACAAGAAGAAAACATAGAGAGATAGCTTCGGAATGGAGGGCAGTGTGAAAAACAATGTTGATACGCTTGTTTTTCACACAACTATTTGTGCAGAAGCGTCACAAATAGCATTGATGCACAGAGCAAAAACAGCTACGCTGCTTTTTGCTCGTGCGTCCTCCGCTGGCGCTTCGGAATGGAGGGTAAAATGGAACACAAATATCGAATTAACACAGTAAGGGGAAGAGAAATATTAGATTCCCGGGGGAATCCTACCGTGGAGGTAGAGGTTTCTTTATGCGGAGGGGCGACCGGAAGAGCCTCTGTACCATCCGGTGCATCAACAGGAGCATTTGAGGCGGTGGAATTGCGTGATACGGAACTGCCCCGCTATAGCGGCAATGGAGTAAAGAAAGCAGTAGAACATGTCAATGAAACGATAAGTTTTCTATTGGATGGCAAAAATGCCCTGAATCAAATTGAGATTGATGAAATTATGATTCGTGAAGATGGAACAAAAAACAAGGGGAAATTAGGCGCTAACGCTATACTTGGCACATCGCTGGCAGTGGCAAAAGCAGCGGCGATGGCCGTAGAACTTCCGCTATATCAGTATATTGGCGGGGCAAACGCCCATACGCTGCCAATTCCAATGATGAATATTATCAACGGAGGCAAGCACGCCGACAGCAGTCTGACGATTCAGGAGTTTATGATTATGCCAATAGGCGCCAAATCCTTTCACCAGTGTCTGGAGTGGAGTGCAAACGTATTTCATACGTTGAAAAGGCTTTTGAAAGAGGAGGGCTATGCGACGTCCGTAGGAGACGAGGGAGGATTTGCCCCGCAGCTTGCGAGCGACGAGGACGCCCTGCGCTATATTGTCCGGGCAATTGATAAGGCGGGGTATCGTCCGCAGGAAGATTTTGTTATCGCGATGGACGGAGCAAGTACGGAAATGTATGAAGAGGCGGTGAAGCAGGGACGCACAGGTGAGTATCTGTTTTGGAAATCGGGAGAATATAAGACATCCGACGCCATGATTGATTATTGGGCAGAATTGTGCGACCGCTATCCGGTGTATTCCATTGAAGATGGTTTGGCGGAAGAGGATTGGACCGGCTGGCAAAAATTAACGGAACGCCTTGGACAACGGATACAACTGGTTGGCGATGATTTATTTGTAACGAACACGGAGCGGATTCAAAAGGGGATTCAGATGAATGCCTCCAATGCCGTTCTCATTAAACCGAACCAGATTGGAACACTGACCGAGACGTTAGAGGCTATCCGCATGACGAAGAATAACCGTTGGAATGCCATTGTCAGCCATCGCTCGGGAGAGACCGAGGACACGACGATTGCTGATATTGCAGTTGGTTTGAATGCCGGACAGATTAAGACCGGAGCGCCTTCGCGTACGGACCGGGTAGCAAAATATAATCAGCTTCTTCGCATTGAAGAGCAGTTAAGCAGCTCTGCCTCTTATGGAGCTTAGGAAAATAGAAATAAAGTAAAGAAATCCACTGATTTGCTGACGCTTTTTAGAAGCAGCATACGTGCAAATCAGTGGATTTTTTATTCTTATTTATAATAATTACATGTCATCGGTATCGGTAAACAGTACGACCGGCTTATCCAGTGTGTACTGATAAAATTTTATAATATTTCCGCTATACATACGCATTGGCGTCCAATTGCACAAATCAAAATCTTTTTTATAAGGAAGCTTATAATAAAAAGAGTCATTGGTGCTATAACTGCGGTCATATGTTACCAATGATTTCGCAAAAAGTTCTTGCGGCGTCATATATTTGCCCCCTTTGCTAAAATGATATCTATATTATATGACAAATAACATTCAGATGCAAATAAAACTTTGTCAGTTGGCAAGAAAGATTTCACTTTCGCCCGGAGCCAGAGTAATTTCGATTCTGCCATCGCATACGTCATACGGTTTATTTTGCATGGAACCGGTAAAGGAAGCCTGTCCTCCGCTATAAGGGATGGAAATTGTTGCCGGTGCGTCGTCGATATTTACCGCTACAATGACGTCCTCACCCTCGTAGCTGCGCATAAACGCGTATTGGCGGTTCGTCAACAGCAGTTCTTTATATTCTCCATACGCAAGCGCAGGGGATGTGCGGCGGATGTTTCCCAGCTTTGTAATCCATGCGGTATAAGGGTTCGTCTCCTGTGCATCGGCATAATCATCCAGATGCAGGCATGGACGCAGCGGGGCGTCGGAACCGTTTTCTTTGCGGCCCTCAATGCCAAATTCCGAGCCGTAGTAAATCGATGGAATGCCGGGGAGCGTATACATTAATGTGTGGACGGCGTTAAAGTGAGACGGATTATTTAATTTGTTAATAATGCGCTCCACGTCGTGGTTGTCGGCAAAATTGTACAGGCGCATATTTTCGTAGTGTCCGCCGCCCATATCGTATAAACGCTTGACGGTGTGCGCAATTTCAAAGAAGTTAAAATCATTGCAGCCCGACCAGAGCGCTTTGTTCAGATGGTAATTGGTTACGGAATGCAACATCTCCGCATTCACCCAGCGGTTGTACTCGCCGTGTATGACTTCGCCCATCAGCCAGAAATCCGGCTTGATTTCGTTGGCGACGCCGCGCATTCCTTTCATAAAGTCAAAATCGAGAACATCGGCGGCGTCCAGACGGATACCGTCGATATCAAATTCGCTTACCCAGAAGCGGATGACATCGTAAATATAATTTCTGACTTCCGGATTTCGCTGATTCAATTTCACGAGTAAGTTGTACCCACCCCAGTTATCGTAAGAAAATCCGTCATTGTACTCGTTATTTCCACCAAAGTTTACGTTACAGTACCAATCTTTGTAGCGGGAATTTTCGCGCTGCTCTTTGATATCCTGAAAAGCGAAAAAGTCCCGTCCGGTGTGGTTGAATACCCCGTCCAGTATAACCCGCACATCCTTTTCGTGGCAGGTTTGAACAAAATGTTTTAAGTCGTCATTGTCCCCTAACCGGCAATCCAACTTATAGTAGTCGGTCGTTTCATATCCGTGTCCGACTGATTGGAAAAGCGGGCCGATATAGAGAGCGTTGCAGCCAATCGATAAAAGATGGTCAATCCACGGTTTCAAGTCGCGTAAACGGTGCTGCGTCTCCCCGTAGTCATTGAGAGCGGGAGCGCCGCTCAGCCCCAGTGGATATATGTGATAAAATACTGATTCATCATACCAAGCCATATTTTTTACCTCTCTTTCTGTTTCTGTAGTGTCTATGGCTGTTTGAGCCTGATGTTATTGTAGCACAAAATAAGAGGTTAGAAAAGATTAATTCAGTGAAGCCGTTTGCTAAGTTCTGCCAGAGGGATGGGAAGCAGCGATAAAATGCCTACGACAAACCATTCGCGCATACTGAGCGCCGTAGTATGAAAAATTGTCTGCAGGGCGGGAATGCTTATTACGCAACACTGGAGTGCAATACACAGCACGACACTGAGCAGGAGTTTGCGGTTTCCCATAATACCGGTTTCCAACAGAGAATGTTCACTGCGCATATTAAAGGAGTGAACGAGCTGGGAGATTGACAAAACGGCAAAACACATTGTAGAACCGCTCGTCGTGTAGGCAAAAAGAGCCAGCGAGCCGATGAACATGCCCTCGACAATCATCTGGAATACCGTATCAAAGTGAAAGATACCGCTGTTTTTTGGAAGCGGAGGGCGGTTCATGCTATCCGGATCCGGCGGCTCCACGCCGAGGCAGAGGGCAGGAAACGAATCCGTTACCAGATTGATAAACAGAAGCTGCACCGGAAGCAGCGGCGCGGGCATGCCAAAAAAGATGGCCACGAATATTGTCATAATTTCTCCGATATTGCAGGAAAGGAGAAAATGAATCGCTTTCTTGATGTTATCATATATACCCCGCCCTTCGCGAACGGCGGAAACAATAGTAGAAAAATTATCATCCATCAAAATCATATCGGCCGCGTTTTTTGCCACGTCAGTTCCCGTGCGGCCCATGGCGCAGCCGATATCGGCGGCTTTCAGCGCCGGAGCGTCGTTCACGCCGTCTCCGGTCATGGCGACGACATTCCCTTTGCGCTGGAATGCTTTCACCAGACGTACTTTATGCACGGGAGAGACGCGGGCAAACACGTGATGGCTGTCCAAAACTGCCGGAAGTTCCCTGTCGCTGATGGCATCCAGTTCCTGTCCGGTCATCACTTCTTTGTCATTATGGCAGATACCCAATTCCCTGCCGATAGCGGCGGCAGTAATGCGGTGGTCGCCCGTAATCATTACAGGGTGGATTCCGGCGTGGCGGCAGCTCTTTACTGCGGCATATGCCTCCTTGCGTGGCGGATCCATGAAACCGGCCAATCCGGCAAAGATGAGTCCGTGTTCCAGTGTCTCGTCCTGTGGTGGCATTTGGGGGTGCAGGCGGTATCCGACTCCCAAAACCCGAAGCGCATCTCCGGCAAAATTTTCTGCTTCTTTTAGCAGTTGATGGCGCACGGAGGACGTGAGGGGGCGTACCTGCTCCCCGTCTTTATAATGAGTGGAGAGCTGAAGAAGCAGTTCCGGAGCGCCCTTGGTGACCGAGAGGATTCCGGCAGCCGTGCGGTGCAGTGTTGTCATCCGCTTTCGTGAAGAATCAAAAGGGAGTTCAAATATTGCCGGTTCCTGATTTTGCAGGCGTTCATAGCGGATACCGAGCTTGTATCCATATTCAATCAGCGCCTGTTCCACAGGGCCGCTCTCGTTATTGCAGAGAAGAAAATACCGGAACAGTTCCTCTTCGGAGCAGGTACAATAGGTGCGTCTGACGCTCATTTGATTCTGTGTCAGCGTACCTGTCTTATCCGAACAGATAACGGAAGCGCTCCCCAGTGTTTCCACAGCCGGCAGATGGCGAATCACGGCGCGCTGTCTTGCCATGCGCTCAACGCCTAAACTGAGCATAATGGTGACAAGGGCCGGCAGGCTTTCCGGTATGGCAGCGACGCCCAAACTGACGGAAGTCATAAACATCTCGAAGATTGGCTGTTTTTTTGTAATGCCCAATATGAAAATGATACCGCAAATGATAAGCGCCAGAATACCAAGCACTTTTCCCGTCTTGTTCAGGCGGCGGGTAAGCGGCGTTTCGGGAGAGGTTTCCTGCGCCAGCATACCGGCAATCTGCCCGATTTGTGTATTCATGCCGGTCGCCGTCACATAACAAACACCCCGTCCGGTCGTTACCATCGTACCGGAAAAAACCATGTTTTTCTGGTCGCCAATCGGGAGGTCTTCCGCATGGATGGCCTCGCTTGTCTTTTCAATGCTTCCGGTCTCTCCGGTAAGCGCAGACTCTTCGGTCGTCAGATTGTGGCACGAGAGAAGTCTGGCGTCGGCGGGAATGAGGCAGCCGGTCTCCAGATGTACGATATCTCCGGAAACTAAATCCTGCGAAGGAATCTTCTGACGTTTGCCGTCGCGAATGACGATAGTTTCGGGCGTCTGTAATTTTTGCAGCATGGCAAGGGAATGCTCTGCCTTACTCTCCTGATAGATACCGAGGAGCGCATTGATAATGACGATGGCTAAAATAATGAGCGGGTCTGTAAAATTGAGCTCTCCCTGCAGGTAAGAGGCAACAAAAGAGATGAGAGCGGCGGCTAAGAGGGTAATTATCATAAAATCCCTGAATTGGGCAAAAAAACGGGATAAAAGACTCGGGCCGCGCTCGCTGACAAGCTCGTTTCGTCCATATTTCTGCCGCAGTTTTTTTACTTCTTTGCTGCTGAGGCCCTGTTCCACATCAAATTTGTATGTTTGCTGCATTTTTACTAAATCCATATTATACCAATTCATGGGCATATTCCTTTCGCTGATTCTGTCGAAAAATTTCCCCAAAGCGCGGGGTAATGCATAAGATAACAATAAGCAATCAAAAGGAACAAAGAGATGCTTATTGTCATTTTACTGGCTGTGTCAGTTAGTTTTGATACACTTGGTGTAGCTATGGCATATGCAATAGGGGGAATCGTTATTCCCAGAAAGACGCGTTTGCTTATTGCTCTTCTCAATGGTGTGTTGACAGCCGCCGCCATCTGGCTCGGACGTCTCCTGTGCGCGGGAGTACCGGAGTGGCTGTTCCAAATTCTCGGCGCAGCAATCCTCATCACGCTCGGAGTCAAAACACTCTGGAATGCATTGGGAGATAATAAAACAGCAGATTATGACAAGGATGCTTCCCGAAGCATTGACCTCTGCGAGGGCTGCGTCGTAGGAGTTGTATTTGCTCTGGATTCCATCAGCGCCGCGCTGGGGATTCTCAATCTCGGTGAGACGGTATATTTATTTCCCGTCTGTACGGCCGTACTCTGCTATGTATTTCTTCTGTTCGGAGGGAAATCTCCGTATAATCTGCGGCGCTTAAATGGGTTGAGCGGCATTATTCTTATTGCGTTTGGTCTTCTGCGTCTGTATTCCGGCCTTTTCTGATACGCCGCCATAGCAGGAGGCAGAGAATCAGCAGGCCGCCAAAGAAAATCCAGCGTTTATAGCGGTCAAAGTAACCAAAGAAAGTTTCCTTATATTGATAAAAATAATAACCGAGACTGGTGAGTACGGTGTTCCACAGGAAAATTCCGAAAGCGGAATACAGAATATAGCCGCTGCAGCTCTGCTTCATGGCTCCGGCGACGAAGCCGATATAAGTGCGGCACAGAGGAATGAGCCGGCTCAGGAATACCGCGCTTTTTCCGTGGTCGCCAAACGTCCGGTAAGATGAAAGAATAGGCTTTTCCATAGAGGGGAAACGGTGCATGATTTTCTCCAATAAGGAAGAGCCTCCTTTGCGTCCGATGGCGTAAGTTATCAGGCTTCCGCCAATGCCGGCCAGAGTACTGAAGAGAATTAGCAGGGGGAAAGACAGTCCCTGACCGGCGGCAACTAATCCTGCAAGAGGTAAGACAATTTCACTTGAGACGGGAAAACAGGCGTATTCTAATAAAATCAGGAGAAACATGGCGGGAAGTCCATAGTTCAACAAATAGTCTTGAATCATCGTTTCATCCATTCCATGTGCAATATCTTACTACAGTCTATGAGGGCAAAAGTGCAAGTATGAGCATAAAGCGTAAGTATATGCAACAGAAAAAGAACCTGCCAACCCGCCGGAAGTAATTACTTCAGACAGATTGGCAAGTCCCTTTTTATGAGTACTAATTTATGGGGTTATCCGGTTACTGTTACAAAGGCGTCGGACTGGCTGAGGATTTCTCACTCGTGCCCGACTACGGTAAGGATATATTTACCGGCCTGTAGCGGCGCTTTCATGGAAGAACAATTGCCGGCCGCTTTTGACATGGTAGCGTCGTTTTCATCAAAGGCGGATAATCCGGACGGCGCCAGCCAGATTGTATTTTCGGCGTCGGACAGCGTATTGGCAAAGGTGATTTCACCGCCGCTGCCGGTTGTCACATCTTCCGCTAACAACTGGTTAGCCAATGTCACATAGGTAGAGAATACAACGGTCGTCGTTTTATTCGTATCTTTTTCAACCGCTTTCAGCGTCCATGTTCCGGCGTCGCTGATAGCGTGGTCATTGGCAATTGCCTCTCCATTTAAGGTATAGGTGTATTTCGTCTCGTTGCGCAAGCGCGGCGTATGGCATTTGCAGGGATACCTGCGTGTCACCCTCTGCCGTCTTGCTCAGGAATTGTGCGCAGACTAACTGTTTCGCCCATGTCGAGCCGGACTCCAATTCGATATTCTGCGGATTTCTTGTATCTGCCGGTAAAAAGGAGGAATCAAAGATTGCCCCTTCATAAATGGTTGTTGTGCTGCTGTTCCATGCCCAGTCAGCCTGTCCTTTTTTCATTTTATATTTACCGACGGCGCTTTTCGGTTTCTTTGCCTTTGAGGTCATGGAAGCCCGTTTACCATTGACGTAGATGGCACGCAGTTTTCCCTTTCGGTTAAGCGGAGTTTTGTAGGCTTTCAGGCCGTTACTTAACCAATTGACGTCATCAGCTACCCGCCAGTCGGTTTCAAGTTTCTCGCCGCCGGCGAAAACCGGCTTGGCATTTTTGACAGCGCGGTAGTGTATCGTACATTTGTCATTACCGGAATCTTGCGAAGAAAATTGGATGGTGTCCTTAACCGGATAAAAGCCGTTGGCAACTAAAACAATGATATCGCCCTTTGATTTGTCAAGTTCACGGACTGCTTCTTTCGCCCTTGCCAAAGTCCGGAAAGGGTGTTCCCTGCTGCCGTCTGCCGAGTCGTTGCCGCTTGGCGCCACATAAAGCTGCGCTTCTGTATCGTCACCCAAAAATGGCGGCACATACGGGGTTGGAGACGGGGTTGGAGGACGCATTTCCGTCACTGGCGGAGTCGCTGTGTCCGTAGGAACAGACGACGTCTGCGGAGAAGAAGATTCCCCTGTTGGCGCTTTTGTGGAAGCGTTCGAAGTGTCAGGCGGGATGTATGTTTTGTTTTTCACTGTTACTTTTACCTTTCCGATTCGTCTTTTCTTTTTCTTCTTTTTCACAGTGTACTTTTCCTTTACGGTAATTACTGCTTTTCCCGCTTTCTTAGCCCGAATCAGTCCTTTCTTTGACACGGTGGCAACTTTCTTTTTGTTGCTCGAATAAAGATAAGTTCTCTTTTTCTTTTTATTTTTCAAAACTATTTTTTTTGTGCGCCCTTTGTAAAGGGTGATATTTTTCGTCTTCAGTTTTGTTTTTCCTGCCGCGTTGAGTGGTTCGGCGGCGGGAACGATGGAAACCAGCATGGCGGCCGTGAGGGCAACGCCTAAGAGCTTCCTTACATTATGTTTTGTCATACCATATCCTCCTCGTAAATGACACAGGGCAAAAGCTACGGATTGTTTGGTCTGCACAAAACGCCTTTTAGCCCTGTTTTTATAACATTTCTAGTTTTAGAATATAGATATAATATGTGTTTGGAAATAGAATAAATCGTATATTTTTTATAAAATTCCGACTAGGCTTATTTTGCTCCCATGGCGACAGGGGGCGGGTATCCAGCCGTATCTTGTCCGGTGTAGCGCTCCCCACGAAAAATGCATTGCTTCTTGCGTTTCCGGAAGTCTTCGCCGCTGGGGCAATTGGTAAATTCTTGACAAAGGTTTTGGCAATTGGTATTATAAAATAGTATGCGTATATGCATATTCAAAACTGCAATTAAGGAGTGCGGAAGATGAAAACAATTGTGAGACGGCTGCTTATTCTTTCATTTTTAGCATTTTTAATGTCGGGTTGGGGAGGAGGCACCCGTGACGTGGAAGCGCGGGCGTCAAAGAGTAAAAACCCATATATGATAAAAGTAAATGAGCAGCAGAATGTTGTAACCGTTTACAAGAAGACGAAAAAGAAGTACAAACCATATAAGGCGTTTGTCTGTTCTTCCGGTTTTGCCACGCCAACGGGAACCTTTACTTTAAGTTCGAAATACCGCTGGCATGAAATGATGGGGTCGGTGTACGGGCAATACTGTTCCCGCATTACGGGACATATTCTGTTTCATTCCGTCTGGTATTACAGAGCGAGTCCGAATACGCAGTCATATGTCCAGTACAACCGTCTGGGAACGAAAGCTTCGCACGGCTGTATCCGACTGACGGTGGCGGCCAGTAAGTGGATATACGATAATTGTCCGGCAGGAACAAAAGTTACGATTTACCGTTCGCCCAATGCGGGGCCTCTCGGCAAACCAAAGGCGAGGAAAATGTCCGGTTATATGGGGTGGGACCCGACTGACCCGAACCCCGCCAACCCGTATTTTGTAAAAGTAAAATCGTTTAAAATATCCAAAAAGAAAGTTACGCTGACGCTCGGAAAGGGAAAGAAGAAAGCGAAAGCAAAAATAAGGGCGTACCAATACCGCCCGAAGAAAGCAATGATAAAAGAAGTGCGTTTTGTCTCTTCCAACTCAAAAATCGCGACGGTGAATCAAGAGGGAGAGATTAAGGCGAAGAAAGCGGGGAAATGTAAAATATTTGCCTATACGAAAGATGGCAGCGGTAAAAAAAGAGTCTGTGTGGTGAAAGTAAAGAAGTATAAACCGCGGCCAAAGAAAAAGCCGGCGGAGACACCGACGCCACCAACAGAGACACCGCAGCCAACGGAGACGCCGCAGGCGACGGATACACCAACGCCGCCGACGGAGACGCCAACACCGGATATGGGTGCAGGGCAGTGAGAACGAGACGCTAACGCCGCAGGCGTGAACAATGAATGGAGGTAATTATGAGTCAGAGTTATAACCCAAAAGTAATTGAAAAGAAGTGGCAGAAAGTATGGGAGGAAGAGAAAGCCTTTCAGGCGACGGATGATTACAGCAAGCCAAAGTATTATGCTTTGGTAGAATTTCCGTATCCATCGGGACAGGGCTTGCACGTAGGCCATCCGCGTCCGTATACCGCGCTGGATATCGTGGCGCGTAAACGGCGCATGCAGGGGTACAATGTACTGTACCCTATGGGATGGGACGCCTTTGGACTTCCGACCGAGAATTATGCGATTAAAAATAAAGTTCATCCAAAAGAGGTGACAAAGAATAATGTCGCGCACTTTAAGGCGCAGTTGCAGGCGCTCGGTTATTCCTTTGACTGGGAGCGGGAAGTCAATACGACTTCTCCGGAATATTATAAGTGGACACAGTGGATTTTTCTGAAATTATTTAAGGCCGGACTGGCGTACAAAACGGAAATGCCGATAAACTGGTGTACATCATGCAAATGCGGACTTGCCAACGAGGAAGTTGTCAATGGGGTATGCGACCGCTGCGGCAGTGAAGTAGTCCGCAAAGTAAAGAGCCAGTGGATGTTAAAGATTACCGAGTATGCCGACAAGCTCATAGATGATTTGGATGATTTGGACTATATTGAGCGCGTCAAAGTTTCGCAGAAAAACTGGATTGGACGTTCCCACGGGGCGGAGGTTGACTTCTCCCTGAAAGATAAAGAAGAGAAATTGAGGATTTACACGACAAGACCGGATACGTTATTTGGCGTTACTTATATGGTTGTTTCTCCGGAACATCCATATCTTGATAAATATAAAGATGAGATAAAAAACTGGGACGATATCGTGAAGTATCGCGAGGAAGCGGCGCGCAAGTCTGATTTCGAGAGGACGGAGCTGGCGAAAGAGAAGACAGGCGTGGCAATCGACGGCCTGAGCGCCGTGAATCCGGTTAATGACAAAGAGATTCCAATTTGGGTATCGGATTATGTACTGATGAGCTATGGAACCGGCGCGATTATGGCAGTACCGGCGCATGATACGCGCGACTGGGAATTTGCCAAGAAGTTTGAGCTTCCTATTATAGAAGTAATTGCAGGGGGCGATGTGGAGAAAGAGGCGTTTACCGACGTCGCTACCGGAACGCTTGTCAATTCCGGGTTTTTAACCGGAAAATCAGTAGCGGAGGCAAAAGAAGCCATTATCGCATGGCTGCAGGAAAAAGGCGTAGGCGTCGCCAAGAAGAACTTTAAGCTGCGCGACTGGGTATTTTCCCGTCAGCGTTACTGGGGAGAGCCTATTCCGATTGTCAAATGCGACAAATGTGGTTATGTGCCGATACCGGAAGAGGAACTGCCGTTGCAATTGCCGGAAGTTGACAACTACGAGCCAACGGATAACGGAGAATCGCCGATTGCCAAAATGCGCAGTTGGGTGGAGACGACATGTCCGTGCTGTGGCGGTAAGGCCGAGCGGGAAACGGATACAATGCCGCAGTGGGCGGGGTCTTCTTGGTATTTTCTCCGCTATATCGACCCGTGGAACGGAGAGGCGCTGGCAAGTCAGGAGGCTTTGAAATACTGGCTGCCGGTTGACTGGTACAATGGAGGAATGGAGCATACGACGCTTCATTTATTATATTCCCGTTTTTGGCACAAATTTTTGTATGACGAGGGAGTAGTGCCGACGAAAGAACCTTATCAGAAGAGAACATCCCATGGCATGATACTTGGTGAAAATGGCGAGAAGATGAGTAAGTCGCGGGGCAATGTCGTCAATCCGGATGATATCGTCAATGATTACGGTGCGGACACGCTTCGTACTTATGAGATGTTTATCGGAGCTTTCGATGCGGCAGCGGCATGGTCAGAGGACGGCGTAAAGGGGTGCCGCCGGTTTTTGGAGCGTGTCTGGAAGTTACAGGACATGGTATCGGAGGAAGAGGGATTCTCTTCCGATTTAGAGACAAAGATGCATCAGACGATAAAGAAAGTAAGCAATGATTTTGAGGCGTTAAAATATAATACGGCGATTGCCGCGATGATGGCGCTCATTAACGACTTCTATAAGAAAGGCTCAGTGACAAAAGACGAGTTCCGCGTTCTGCTGCTTCTTCTGAATCCGGTAGCGCCGCACATTACGGAAGAATTGTGGGAAGAAAAGAATTTCGGCGGTTATTTGTTCCAGAGTTCATGGCCGGAATTTGATGAGGCCAAGACGGTAGAAGCAGTTCAGGAAATTGGCGTTCAGATAAATGGTAAAGTGCGCGCCACCGTGGCATTGGCACTTGACGCCTCGAAAGAGGATGCGTTGGCGGCGGGAAAAGAAGCGGTTGCCGCCAAGCTGGAAGGAAAACAGATTGTCAAGGAAATCTATGTACCGGGCCGAATTATAAATATCGTCGTAAAATAGTACGTTTGAAGGAGAGTAATCGTGGGAATTAGTTTTATTATTCCATATTGTGGTGAGAGAAAATATATACAGGAGTGTCTGGAGAGTTTGGAGAATCAGACGTGTAAAGAGTTCGAGGCGCTCGTTGTATGCGACCATTGTGATGAGGAAGATAAGAGAGCAGTGACGGAATTATCGCTGTCTTTTCCGGTTACGTTATTAGATACAGGGGAGAAGACGGGAGTGGCAGCGGCCAGAAACATCGGTCTGGCGGCCAGTCGGCAGGAATTTGTGTTTTTTATGGATTGCGATGATTTTTTGCGGGCCGGAGCAGTAGAGAGTATGCTGGCGGCAGCGAGGGAGAGCGATATTGTTTATGTGCGCCGCTATTATTCGTGGATTGGTTACCGCGGCTTTCTGGAGATGGAGAAGCTGCCGGACGATTCAACGGAGAAGCACACATATATCAATACTTCACGCATTGAGCGGGAGGATAAGACGTTTCCGCTTCTTCCGGATAATGCCACGTCTTGGGAGACGGTGTTTTATCATTTGCTGAAAAGTGTTATCCGCTTTACTTTCCTGTCGGCGCTTAATTTGTTATACCGCAGGGAAATGCTCGTGAAAAACGCGGTTACTTTTGATGAACAATTTATTTATCAAGCGGATATGGGATTTCTGGCAAAGGCGTTCTGCTGTACGGAACGGGTAGCCGAACTGACCGAAGAACCTTATTATGTGAAAAGGCGAAGAAACGACCCGATTAATCTTCCATCCCTTGCCCAAAGGAAAGATGCAACGAATAAGGCAATGGAAGTTATGAGAGCCTATTTATATGTAAAAGAAGTAATCCGCGGTAAAAATGAATTTATTGAGAGTTGTTTTGACTGTAAATTCGTGAAAGATTACGTGAGACAGACAATTGCCGCTTATATGAAAGAAAAGAGCAGCAAGAAAGTAAAAGAACTTCGCTCATTAGCGGACGAGTGTCTCCCTCTTATCTCAAAAGAGGCGTTAAAGCTTGCCAGACCGTATACGAGAAGGAGCGTAAACTATTCTCTTACGCATACGACGGAAAAAATTGCCGCCAGAGCCAGACGCCACAGCGCATTCCAGACATTTAAGAGAACGATAGGGCGTAAGAGGAAAATGATTCCGCTTATTTACCGCAAGCTGTTGCTGCGTTTTCCGATTAAGGAAAAGATGATATTATTTGAAACATTTTTTGGAAGAAATTATTCGGATAGTCCGAAGTATATTTTTGAATACATTTCCCAACAGTATTCGGGAGAGTACGAGTGCATATGGGTGTTGAACAAAAAGACAAAACTGCCTTATCCGGCGAAGCAGGTAAAGCGTTTTTCCCTGCGCTATTATTACTATATGGCGCGCTCAAAATATTTTGTTTATAATGTGCGGCAGCCAAAATCATTTATCAAAAGGAAAGGTACGGTATTTTTAGAGACGTGGCACGGAACGCCGTTGAAGCGTCTGGTTTTTGACCAGGTAGAGGTGAGCGGCGCCTCGCCGCTGTATAAAGAGCAGGTATATAATCAGAGCCGTAGCTGGGATTATCTCATTGCGCCAAATCAATTCTCATCCGATATTTTCCGCAGTTGCTTTATGTATGATAAGGAGATGTTAGAGACGGGATATCCGCGCAACGATATTCTGCACTTACCGGAGGACGAGAGAGAACGGCAGGTGGGAGAAATAAAAAATAATCTGGGCATACCATTGGATAAAAAGGTGATACTATATGCACCGACATGGCGCGATGATGAATTTTTTGACAAGGGGCAATATCGCTTTACATTACAATTGGATTTGGCGAGAATGCAGGAAACGCTTGGTGACGAGTATGTCGTGGTTCTGCGAACCCATTACTTTATTGTCAATGTATTGGATTTATCAGCGTATCAGGGTTTTGTATTCAATGAGAGCACCTATGATGATATTGCGCACTTATATTTGATTGCGGATTTAATGATTACAGACTATTCATCGGTATTCTTTGATTATGCGAATTTAAGGCGGCCGATTTTGTTCTTCATGTATGATATTGAAAAGTACCGCGATGCCCTGCGAGGCTTTTATATCGATATTGAAGAAGAACTGCCGGGGCCGATATTGATGACTTCGGACGAAGTGATTGCCACCGTTCAGAATCTGCCGCAGGTAGAGCAGACATATGAGGAGAAGTATCGGGTATTTTATGAAAAGTATTGCGGTTGGGAGAATGGAACATCTACGAAACAGGTAGTGGAAACCGTGTTTCATAAATAGACAGGAATTGGAGTGAGAAGATGGCAAAGGTAAGTATAATTATTCCATATTTTAAAGGGACAGCGTATCTGCAAGACTGTGTTGCCAGTATAGAGGCACAGCAGTTAGCGGACTACGAGATTATTATTGTACATGATAAAGACGGTACGGAAGTACCGGAGTCTGTTTTGGCAAATGAGGCAGTCGTTGTTTATGAAGCATTGGCAGAACTTCCGGAAGAGGTGCATCAGAAAAACAGGGAAGCCGCAGAGAGCTGGCGGGAACAAAAAATACGTGAACGCGTGGAGAAGCGTCTGACGAACGCCGAGCAACGCCGCGAAGAATTGGATAATTTAAAAAAGAAAGGCGAAAATACAAAATCTATTTATACGGACGAGCAGTTATATCCGGACGAGGAAGAACTGATTGATGAATATGAGGAGAGAATGTCCGATGTCTATCCGTTTGGCGTAGCCTACTGCCGCAATATCGGTCTGGAAAAGGCGACGGGCGAGTACGTTTATTTTATTGACTGCGACGACTATCTGCTGGACGACGCCTTGGCGCGCCTGCTGAAAGTTGCAGAGGAAAAAAGGGCGCTGCTTGTTACCGGAAATAAAGTGCGTACCTTTTTTAAGCCGGCAAATTATGATCCGGACAAGGCTTACCACGAGTCTTTTGTCGGAGGCGTTCACCCGCTTGCGGACGACCTGCTGACGGAGCGTTTTTATGAGAGATATTCCGTCCAGCATTTGCTCATACGGCGAAAATTTTTGTTGGAAAAGGGAATCGTCTGCGATACGGATACCCGCTTTTACAGTGATATCCGCTTTTGTATCGAGGTGTTAAAGGCGGCAGAGGGGGAAATGTGGATAGATGGCGACAGCTATTATGCATGGCGCCAGAGAAACGATCAGGTTCATCTTCCTGCCCTTTGTCAGAAAAAGCGCGGCCCGCGCAGTCCGGAACTCCTTGATACATACGGTAAAGTTATGTCTTTACTGGATGACGGGGACACGGAACTTCGTTTTGTCATGGACCGCTTTGTTGTAGATTACTTTTACCGCAGATATCCGGACCGCGTGCGCCATGACTTGGCGCCGGAATTTAGCAGGATTATGCAGGGAATGCCGGACTGGAAGAAAATTATGAAAGAATATACGCCGACCGAGCGCAAGGCGCTGACGATTGCCAGAAGAGGCAAGTTCCGTATGGCGCTGCCGTTCTTCAAGCTGTTCCGCTGGCAGAAAAAGAAGAAAGGTCTGTTCGGAAGCCGTATTCAGTGGTATCGTCAACTGGAGAAACGTATTTTCAAAAAAATGCCATTGCGTCGGGACTGGGTATTTATTGAGAGTTTCTTTGGCAAGAGTTATTCGGACAGTCCGAAATATCTGTATGAGTATTTGCAGAAGACGCGGGGCAGCAAATACCGCTATATATGGGTTTTGAACAAGAAATCAAAAGACCTTGCAAAATCCGGTAAGCATACGCGTGTGAAGATGAATAGTCTGCGCTATGTTTATTATGCTTCTCGTTGCGGCTATCGTATTTTCAATGTGCGTCAGCCGGCGTGGAATACGAAGAGGCGGGGTGTGGTATTTTTGGAAACGTGGCATGGAACGCCATTGAAGAAGCTGGCTTTTGACATGGATGATATTACTTCGGCCAGTCAAAACCACAAAACACTTTTTTATAAACATTCCAGAGAGTGGAATTATCTGATTTCGGCAAATCGTTTTTCCACCGATGTATTTGAGCGTGCCTTTGTGTATAACCGCGACAAAATTCTGGAATACGGTTACCCGCGCAATGATATTCTGTACGCGGACAATCGGGATGAGATTGCCGCGGAAGTGAAAAAGGAACTCGGTATTCCGGAGGGAAAACGCGTGATTCTCTATGCACCGACGTGGCGTGATAATCAGTTTTATGACCGCGGCAAATATAAATTTACGCTTGCTCTGGATTTGGGGCGTCTGCAAAAGGAATTTGGGGAAGACAGCGTCATTCTTCTGCGTACGCATTATTATATTGCGGATATATTAAATCTGACGGAATACGAGGGATTTGTATATAATGGCAGCCAGTACGAGGATATATCGCGCCTATATCTGATTTCGGATATTTGCATTACCGACTATTCTTCCGTATTTTTCGATTATGCCAATCTGCGGCGGCCAATTTTGTTTTACGCCTATGATTTTGATGAATATGCCGATGAAATCCGCGGTATGTATATGGACATGGAAAAGGAATTGCCGGGGCCGATTTTGCGCACGAATGATGCGGTGGTGGAAGCGCTTCATAATATGGACGCCATATCGGAGACATATAAGGCCCGTTATGAGGAGTTTTATAACCGCTTCTGTAATGTGGACGATGGACATGCCTCGGAGAGGGTTATCGAAAAAGTATTTGGAGAACGAGAAGTTACGGACTAGAAGGAGAGTGTGTTGTGCGTAAGAAGATATACCAATTTGCCAAACAAATTGTAGTGGTTTTTTATTACGTTATGTGCCATTTGTGTCCGGTGAGGAAAAACCGGATTGTGTTCGACAGCAGCTTGGGAAAGAGTTATGCGGGAAATCCCAAGCATATCTATGAGTGCCTGATGGTAAACGGCTATGATTTGATTTGGGATTGTATCTGGTTCTATGAAAAGGAAAAGTACAACATTCCGGGGATGAGCAGACAGGTTCGCTATGGGCGTCTGCGCTATCTCTATTATATGGCCAGCGCAAAGGTTTGGGTATTTGACAGCCGGCAGCCGGAATTTCTTGTGCGCCGGAAAGGAACATATTATATTCAGACGTGGCATGGCACCCCGCTGAAAAAACTGGCGCTGGATATGGAAGATGTGTTTATGGTAGGGGAAAAGGATATTGATACTTATAAAGAGCATTTTACAAAAAATGTTCATACGTGGGATTATCTCATATCGCAAAATCAGTTTTCTTCCTCGACGTTCCGCCGTGCCTTTGATTTTCAAAAAGATATGCTGGAAATCGGTTATCCGCGCAACGACATTCTCTTTCGCGAAAATACCGAAGAGGGCGTGCGTCTTTACCGGCGCAAACTGGGCCTGCCAAAAGACAAGAAGATTATTCTCTATGCACCGACATGGCGCGACGACGAGTTTTCCGAGGATGATAAATACGAATTTCGTCCGCAGATTTCCTTTGAAAAGTTACAGGAAGAACTGGGCGACGAATATATTATGATTGTCAAATATCACTATCTGATTATGGACGCGGTAGACTGGTCGCCCTATGAGGGATTTATCTATCACTTCGACCAGAGCCGCGATATCGCCGAACTGTTTTTAGTGGCGGATATTTTAGTGACCGATTATTCTTCCGTCATGTTTGATTACAGTATTCTCAAGCGTCCGATGTTTTTCTTTGCCTATGATTTTTATAAATATAAAAATGAATTGCGCGGTTTTTATTTTAGCTACAGCAAGGAAATGCCGGGGCCGATTTCGACGACAACCGAGGAATTGATTGAGGATATACGAAATTACCGTGCGGAAGAGTATGAAGAGCGCTATAAGAGCTTTATGGAAAAATACAACACACTGGACGACGGCATGGCGTCCGAACGCGTACTTGATTTGCTGCGGGAGTTGATTCCGCACAAGCAGGTCAATGTCTATTATGAATAACGGATTGCGGGAGTTGTGAACGGCGAAGCAATCCGCAGTATCTGTCGGGGTAAAATGGCCCTGATATAGAAAAGAGGAGGGTATTTATGGAAACAATTGCAAGTTTTACGGTCGACCACATGAGGCTTTTGCCAGGGATTTATGTGAGCCGTAAGGACAGTACCGGAAATGATGTGGTAACGACGTTTGATATCCGTATGACAAGACCGAATTTTGAACCGGTGATGAATACTGCGGAAGTACATACGATAGAACATTTGGGGGCAACTTTTCTCCGCAACCATGAGCAGTGGGGCGAAAAGATTATTTATTTCGGCCCGATGGGGTGCCGCACGGGCTTTTATCTGATTTTGGCAGGAGATTACGAGTCGGAACAGATAGTGCCGCTGTTACGTGAGATGTACGAATTTATCTCCCGTTTTGACGATAAAGTTCCGGGGGCTGACCCGAAAGAGTGCGGCAATTATCTGGATATGAATCTGCCTATGGCAAAGGTGCTGGCAGAGCGGTATCTGGAAAAAGTTCTCTACGGAATCACGCCGGATTGCCTCAAGTATTCATAAAAACGAAAATCCCGCATAGAATAGAATAACGATTGCTTGTTCGAAGGGCGGGTACAGTACATGATGTTGGAATGGGATGGCCGATTAAATAATGCTCAAAGTGTGCAGATATTAAAAGCGGCTATCCCTTTTTTGGATGTATCGGTAGGAGAAAAAATTGATTTGGAGGGATTATTGGGGGCGGTGCGCCCTTTTTCTTCGGGAAGAGAGCGCAAGATAATTGATATGTTCCTGCAGGTGTTTCAGATGAAGCATATGATGGAAATGATGCAGCTTATGCAGGCTATGCAGCAAACACAGGAGATGGGAGCAGAGAGCGACGGCGATACGAATCCAAATCAAAACGGTAATATGGGTGCGATGGAGCTAATCCGCAACATGATTCCTCCGGAGCAGCAGGATACCGTGGAGATGATGATGTCCATGATGACAGCCATGCAGGATAGTGCGGATTCTTCGGATACAGGCGAACAGGAAAGAAAGGAGACCGATAGTGAGTCAGTCGATTTTTGAACAATATGATATCTTCAAAACTATGCATCCGGTAAAGCTGCAGGTTATGAAAGAGCTCGTAGACGGCATGAACGGAAGAGCGATGAAAGACGCGGCGCCTCTTCTGATGACGGCAATGAATAAATTAAAAGGACATAACCTGTCGTTTACGCCGGAGGAAACGAAAATTCTCTTGGAAATCCTGACAAAAGATATGTCGCCACAGGAAAAAGCGAAAGTTGAGATGATGAAAAAGGTTGTAAAAAACGGTGGCAAGCGGTAGAAACGCTTTCGTCTGACGGATAAAAAAATCCACGAAATAACGCAATGGCAGAAGCCTTGTTATTTCGTGGATTTTCAGTTCGTGATTACGCGCTGATATCCATATTCTTTCCCGCGCTCATCAAATAGTCCAGATTTGCCTGTAATTTCTGATATGGATTGTTATTTTTTGGACTTTCGCTTGTCGTGCGCATGGTGGAGTTGGTCGTACCACCGGATACATATACTCTGCCGCATTCCGGACAGACGGAAGTCTTCAGGGCAACTGATACGTTGACGAGTTCTTTGTTGTCTTTATTTCCCTCGGAAACAGCGTTTGCCACGTGTTCCTTTTCGTGGCTCATAACAGCAGCCGCCGCATTATTTGGAGAAATATGTGCCGGCGCCTTAAATGATACGTCGCCCTCGTTTGAGCCGTCTACATATTTGCGGTTTTTGCATGTCTGGCATTCGCCCTTTTCTACCCGCTTTGATTTGGCTGCGTCATTGGCGCCGTCCATAGCTGCCTGCGCCATCCCGTCGCTTCCGCGGCGAACGGCAGAAGCCCCGCGCACACCGCTGACTGCTCCGGCCGGATACATCGGATAAACACTGCCGATTCCGCTATAACCGGAAATTGGTGAAATACCGCCGATACCCATAAGCATGTCTCCTTCTCTTGATTTCATAAATAATCTCTTATATAATATTCTATATATATTATAATAGTATTTACAAAAAATGCAAGCAATAAGAGAAGAAATCAGTATGATTTTTTTTAACTGATTTTTTCAATGCGGCGGGTATCCTGCCGTATCATATCCGGTGTAACGCTCCCAACGAAAAATACATTGTTTTTTTCGTTTTCAGAAATCGTGCGCCGCTCCTCGCAAAACTCGCTGTCTGCAATGTCGTTTTTCCTGACTTTTGCAGCATTGACCGCTCGCCGGTCCTTACGCACCACCATTTGTTACTAATTACTGCGGGGCACCAAAGGTGCCCTTTCGTGAAAGAGGGCTGCCAAAAGTCAGGAAAAACGACAGCAGACATCTCAGACAAGTGCTCGGGCGGCGCTCTGAAAACAAAGGAAACAATAATTTTTCGGGGGAGCGACACAAGGATATGATTCAGCAGGATATCCGCTGCATTAAAAACTACAAATTGTGAAACAATTTCTTTGGGGAAAAGCCAGGAGGTATGTATGAATTTTTATAATGGACATTGGGAGAAACAATATGGTGTGTCGATGTATCATCCGCAGGAAATATATGAATGGCACAGGGGAGAAGAAGAATTGGTTTTTCTGGCGCCTCATCAGAAGATATATGGGAAAGGAATGACGTTGGACGGCGTGGTATTGACTTTTCATGTATCCGTGGGGGACAACGACATCTTTCATATTGTTGTGGAGCATTATCAGGGTCAGGTGGAGCGCGGGCCGGATTTTGTCGTGGAAGAGAAGAGAGGGCCGCTTCATTTGAGCGAGGAGGAAAACTGCCTGACGCTCTGTTGTGGCGAGAGTGAACTGCGGATTGAAAAGAGTCCGCTGACGTTTACTTTTTATTACAGGGGCAACTATATGACACGGATGGAAAGTTCAGATTTTGCTTATGTCCGTACTGACGACACCGGAGTCCTGCTCTATGAGGAGCGGGCGGGGGCGGCCTATATGCAGGGAGCAACTTCGCTTGCGGTCGGGGAGTTGATTTATGGTCTCGGCGAGCGCTTCGGCCCGCTTGTGAAAAACGGACAGACGATTGATATCTGGAATGAAGACGGGGGAACATCCTCGGAATTATCTTATATCAATGTACCTTTTTATCTGTCAAACCGCGGCTATGGTATTTTTGTAAACGACACGGGCCGCGTCTCTTTCGAGGTGGGAAGCAGTCGGGTTGGGAAAACACAGTTTTGCGTTTCTGGTGAGAAGCTGGATTTTTATTATTTGGGCGGCGGTACGATGAAGCGCAGTATTTCCCTTTATACGGCGCTTACCGGCAGGCCGTCACTGCCGCCGGAGTGGAGTTTCGGCCTCTGGCTCTCCACTTCTTTTGTGACCGATTATGACGAGGAAACAGTACTATCCGTCATAGAACAGATGGAAGAGGCACAGATACCGGTTCGCGTCTTTCATTTTGACTGTTTCTGGATGAAAGGATATCATTGGTGTGATTTTATGTGGGATAGTGAGGTGTTTCCGAATCCGCAAAGCATGCTGCAGAAAATCCATGATAAGGGTATGCGTATCTGTGTGTGGATTAACCCTTATATCGCGCAGGCGTCCGCACTATTTCAGGAGGGAATGCGGGAAGGGTATTTTTTGAAACGCGCAAATGGCGATGTGTGGCAGTGGGATAAATGGCAGGCGGGAATGGCAATCGTAGATTTTACCAATCCGCAGGCGAAAGCATGGTATCAAAAGAAACTCGAAGATTTGCTGCGGATGGGGGGAGACTGTTTCAAGACTGATTTTGGCGAGCGCATTCCGACAGAGGATGTTGTCTACTACAATGGGGCAGATTCGAAAAAAATGCATAATTTTTATTCATATCTGTATAACGAAGCCGTATATGAAGTGGTTTGCCACGTGAAAGGCAAAGAAGAGGCCATTCTCTTTGCGCGCAGCGGAACGGCCGGAGGGCAGAAATTTCCGGTGCACTGGGGCGGCGACTGTTTTGCTAAATACGAATCGATGGCGGAGAGCCTACGGGGCGGATTATCGCTGACGATGTCGGGTTATGGGTATTGGAGCCACGATATCGGAGGCTTTGAGGACACGTCCACAGCGGATGTATACAAGAGATGGGTGGCGTTTGGATTGTTGTCGAGCCATTCGCGTCTTCACGGAAGCAATTCCTATCGTGTACCGTGGTTATACGGGGAGGAAGCGACCGCTGTGCTCCGGCATTTTGTAAAAGTAAAAGAAGAATTGCTGCCGTATCTGTTGGAGAAAGCCAAGGAAAATCACGAGACGGGCATTCCGCTCATGCGCGCTATGGCCTTGGAATTTCCGGAGGATTCGGCCTGTGCCTATCTGGACAGGCAGTATATGCTCGGCGACCGCTATTTAGTTGCGCCGGTATTTCGGGAAGATGGACAGGTGACTTATTATTTGCCGCATGGGAAGTGGGTTCACTATTTTACAAAAGAAGCCACCGACGGAGGCCGGTGGCGTACAGATACGGTTGACTATTTTACGATTCCACTATGGGAGAGAAAGTAGCTTCGTACCGAATCTCTTCTACGGAAGTGCCAAGATAGAGCCGGTATTCTCCCGCAAGAAGAGAAAAGCTGTCAGTGGCGGCAGAATATACCATGAGGTCTCTCTGGCGAAGCGTCAGGGAGACTTGTTTTGCCTCTCCGGCAGAGAGAGAAACCTTTTCAAACTGCTTTAGTACTTTTACGGGCTGTTCCTCTTCCGGAATGCCGATGTACAGTTGCAGCGTCTCCTTTCCCGCACATCTGCCGGTGTTGGCAAGAGTTGTTGTCACGGTAAGGACAGGTTCGTCGTCCGCTGTGGCGGCGTGGACTTCATGGGTAGTTCCCAGCAGGGAAAAGTCTGTGTAGGAAAGTCCGTGCCCGAATGGGAAGCGGACAGGGATTTGTTTCGTAGTATAATAGCGGTATCCGACTAGCAATCTCTCTTTGTATACGGTATAGCGGTGCTCTGTTTTGCTAAAATCGCCGGGATATGATTGATAGTGCTCTGTCGGAGTATCCGCGAGACAGAGAGGATAAGTCTCTGCCAGTTTTCCGGATGGGTTTACATCGCCAAACAAAATTCTGGCTAAGGCAAATCCACCATCCATCCCGTTATAACTTGTCTGTACAATGGCAGATACTTTATCTGCCCAAGGCATTTCCACTGCTCCGCCGTTTATGAGGACGACCGTAAGGTGAGGCGTTGCTTCTGCCAGCGCCTCAATGACTTCATTCTGGCCGTACGGAAGCGTCAGGCTCATGCGGTCAAATCCCTCGACATCAAAAGCGTGATTGAGGCCGCCGACGAAGATAACTTCGTCATAATCAGGAGCCGCTTCCACTGCTTCCCGCAAAAGTTTATTGCGGACAGGGATGATTTCCTGTTCCAGTTTATCTTTGCCCTCGGCAGTGGAATAATCTACTTCAAGACTGACGGACTGCCAGTCAACTTCTCCTTTCACGTGCTCTTCATTGTCAATATAGTATCCGGCAAGCCAGTCAATAACAGTATCTCCGCCGAGAAGCATACGCAGGCCGAGCATTGGAGTGATTTCATATAATGCCTTGATTTCTGCGCTGCCGCCTCCGGCGGCATGCGTGCGCTTGGCGTTGTCTCCCACGACAAGAATACGCTTTGTGTCTTTCGGCAATGGAAGCTGTTTGTTGTCGTTTTTCAACAGAATCGCACCCTCTTCGGCAATCTCCTGTATGATTTGCTGGTGTTCCGGTGTGTTAATAGTTCCTTTTTTGCGGTTTTCATCGCCAATATGCAGCCGCTCGTACAGGGCAAGGATACAGGAAACTTTTTTGTCAATCGCTTCCTCCGGAATCCGTCCGTCCTCTACCGCCTGCAATAAAGGCCTTGCCAGTTTATAATCGTCAAAATCCGGAGTAATGGACATTTCTATGTCGACTCCGTGCAAGGCTGTCTTTTCTGTGTCGTGGACGGCGCCCCAGTCGGAGATGGTAACGCCATCGTATCCCCATTTGTCGCGCAATATTGTAAACAGCAGTTTCTGTCCCTCGCAGCAGAAATCGCCGTCATAGCGGTTGTAAGCGCCCATAATACTGTGGGAACCGCCCGTCACCGCAGCCGCATAAAAGGCCGGCAAATACAGTTCGTGAAGTGTTTTTTCATCCACTTCTACCTCGACACTCAGGCGGTCTGTTTCCTGATTGTTGAGGGCGAAATGTTTGACGCAGGCGGCGACGTCGTACTCCTGAATGCCCCCGATAAGGGGAACTGCCAGTTCACCCGTTAAAACAGGGTCTTCACTCATATATTCAAAATTTCTTCCACAAAGAGGAGTCCTCTTTATATTTATGCCGGGGGCTAAAATAATATCTTTCCCACGGCCTCTGGCCTCTTCGCCGAGAACTTCCCCGAACTTGCGGGCGAGCCTGCGGTTCCATGTGGAACAGAGACAGGTGTTGCTTGGAAGCCAACTGACAGAATCCATACTGTTGCCATTTGGAATCCATGCGTCATTTTGAAACTCCTGCCGGACTCCGCTGGGGCCGTCCGACATTTTCAGCGGCGGAATATCCAGACGGGAGACGCCGCCGGACTGGAAGAGTCCGGAAGCATGAATCAATGTTATCTTTTCTTCTAATGTAAGTTCTGTTAATAGTGATGAATAATGTTTCACATCAATACCCCCTCTCAACAACATTATAGAGAATTGTAGTATATGTGTAAAGAAAACATTGCATTTTAAAGGAACTATTTTACAAGGAAATGTTTTCTTTCGGGCGGGAATATGTTATACTCAAAGTAGCGTGTACACAAGAGAAAGGGAACTCGCATGTTTATTTTGAGGAGGTCGCAATGAAGTGGAAAAAGGAAGAGGAAGAGGAAAAAGAAAAGAAAAGCAGGAATTACAGGCGTCAGTATATTATGACATTGGCTATAACGCTGCTGGCATTAACGATAATTGTCGGGTATACATTCGGCTCATTTTATCAGCTTACGAGACAGGACGCCAGAACATTAGGAGAAAATGCTGTTGGCAGAGAAGCAGCCCAGATGAATAATTTTCTCTTAAAGGGAACAGACGTTACGCAGGTGACGGAAATGACTGTGAGTTATTTGATGAAACAGGGGGCGACGGCAGAGGAGCTGGAGGCCTTTCTAAAGCAGCAGTCCAATGATTATCAGAAGAATATTTCTTCTGATTTTACCGGCATATACGGCTGGTTTAACGGACAGTACATAGACGGGAGCGGCTGGGTTCCTCCGGATGATTATAAACCGAAAGAACGGCCGTGGTATACACAGGCCCAGCAGGGAAATGGCGACCTTGTGATGGTTTCCCCCTATCTGGATACGAAGACGAACACCATTCTATTTTCGGTAGCGAAAGTTTTATATGATGGGGATAGTGTGATTTCCTTTGACATATCGATGGACGAAGTACAGACAATCGCCGAGAGTATCCGCTTAAATGGAAATGGCTATGGTTTTGTTGTCGATGACCAGGGGATGGTAGTGGCGCACCATGACGAATGGGAAAAGGGGAAAAATTATTTAAAAGATAAAGAGCAGGAAGGCAGCGATATGCAGAAACTGATACAGCAGGTATATCGTAATAAGTCTGACGATAAAAGCTTTTTTGAGATGGAGGTAGACGGGGAGGAGTGCGTTGTTTTTTCCCGTAAAGTTCAGAAAAAATGGAATGTAATCCTAATCGTAAATTATGCCGACCTCTATGAGAAAATTGAAAATAATCTGTTTCGTAATATAATTGTTTCGCTCCTTATTTTTATAGTTGTCGCTTACTTTTGTACGAACAGCTATCGGAATCGTCTGCGGGCCATACATTATGCGGGCCGGCTAGAGGAAACGCAGTTGACGCTAGAGGACAGGGTGAAAGAGCAGACAAAGGAAATTCGGGAACAATCCGAACAACTGGTACAAATGCAGGAAAACGTAATTGACGGAATGGCGACCTTGATTGAGGGGCGGGACACCGATACCGGCCAACACGTCAGAAATACAAAACGGTATGTGGCAATGATTGTAAAATATATGTACGACCACCGGATGCATACGGATGAGATTGACTTTGATTATATGACGCACATTTGTAATGCCGCGCCGCTGCATGATGTCGGGAAGATTATGATATCGGATATGATTCTCAACAAACCGGGGAGACTGACGCCGGAAGAATTTGCCGTCATGCAGACGCATTCGGAGCTTGGCGGAGATATTATGAAAGATGTTTTGGGCGACAGTACGAATCGGGATTTGATTCGCATGTCTTCGGATATCGCACATTATCACCATGAGAAATGGGATGGAAGCGGATATCCGGATGGTCTGGCCGGAGATGAAATTCCACTCTGCGCCAGAATTATGGCGGTCGCAGATGTGTTTGACGCCCTGATTTCAAAACGGGTTTATAAAGACGCCATGAGTATTGAAGAAGCTTACCGTATTCTGCAGGAGGATGCGGGAACTCACTTTGACCCCGAATTGATACAGGTGTTTGTGGCGATTAGGGGTGAGGTGGAGTCTTATTTGAAAGAATTGGAAAAAGAGGATTGAGTCATTAGAAAATCAAAAGTGAGAAAAGGGGATTAGTGTGGATATTAATAAAAAGATAGCAGAGGAATTAAATATTAAAGTTTGGCAGGTGGAGGCTGTTGTTCAGCTTATTGATGAGGGCTGTACCATTCCGTTTATCGCACGTTACCGAAAGGAGCAGCACGGTACGTTGGATGATGAGCAACTGCGTAAACTGGATGAGAGACTTACTTATCTCCGCAATCTGGAAGAGCGCAAGGAGACAGTTCTTGCCGGTATTGAGGAGCAGGGAAAGCTGACGGAAGAGTTAAAGGCACAGATACTGGCCGCTGAAACACAGGTGCTTTTGGAGGATTTGTACCGTCCGTATCGTCCAAAGCGGCGCACACGGGCAACGATTGCCAAAGAGAAAGGACTGGAGGGACTTGCTAACCTGATTTTATTGCAGATGACGGAAACGCCGTTGGCAGAGGAAGCAGAAGCCTATGTGGATGAGGAAAAGGGAGTTGCTTCCACGGCAGAAGCTATTCAGGGGGCCATGGATATATTGGCGGAGACGATTGCCGACGAAGCGGATTACCGTATTGCGATTCGCAGGACAACCATGCAGAAAGGGGTTCTCTTCTCGACGGCAAAGAATCCGGAAGAAAAGAGCGTATATGAAAATTATTATGATTTTGAGAGCGCCGTTTCCAAACTTTCCGGCTATCAGGTACTAGCGATAAACCGGGGGGAGAAAGAAAAGATTCTCAGTGTGAAGATAGAGGCGCCGGAAGAAGAGATTCTCCGCTATCTGAAGAAAAAAGTAGTGACGAGGGAAAATCCCCATACGGAAGAATGTCTTGTCGATACGATAGAAGACAGCTACAAGAGACTGATTGCGCCGGCGATTGAAAGAGAAATACGCAACGAACTGACAGAACGCGCTGAGGATGGAGCCATTCATGTATTTGGGAAAAATCTGGAGCAGCTTCTGATGCAGCCGCCGATTGCTGGAAAAGTAGTGCTTGGCTGGGACCCGGCATTTCGTACCGGATGTAAACTTGCCGTTGTCGATGAGACCGGAAAAGTGTTAGACACGATTGTTGTCTATCCGACGCAGCCGCAAAATAAAGTGGCACAGACGAAACAAATTGTCAAGGGGCTTATCGACAAATATAATATCAGCCTTATTTCGGTTGGAAACGGGACCGCCTCGCGCGAGTCGGAGCTCGTTATTGTCGATATGTTAAAGGAGATAAACAAACCGATACAGTATATTATTGTAAATGAAGCGGGGGCTTCTGTTTATTCGGCAAGCAAACTGGCGACAGAGGAGTTTCCGAATTTTGATGTGGGGCAGCGAAGTGCAGTTTCCATCGCAAGGCGTCTACAGGACCCGTTAGCGGAACTGGTGAAGATTGAGCCAAAGAGTATTGGCGTGGGACAATATCAGCATGATATGAATCAAAAGAAACTGGACGAGGCGTTAGGTAATGTCGTAGAAGACTGTGTGAATAATGTCGGTGTTGATTTGAATACGGCTTCGGCCTCTCTGCTCGGATATGTGTCGGGTATTTCCAAGGCGATTGCCAAAAATATCGTAGCCTATCGGGAGGAACACGGCCGTTTTACAAGCCGCAGGGAATTGCTGAAAGTGGCAAAACTGGGCCCGAAAGCGTACGAACAGTGCGCCGGTTTTATGCGGATTGCCGATGGGAAGAACCCGCTCGATGCGACAAGCGTGCATCCGGAATCTTATGAAGCGGCGGCAAAGCTGTTGAAGAAGCTCGGATATGAGCCGGAAGATATTCGCAGCGGATTGACCGGATTATCGCTTGTGCTAAAGGACAGAGGGAAAATGGCGGAAGAACTGGGGATTGGAGAAATAACGTTATCGGATATTATAAAAGAGCTGGAAAAACCGGGGCGCGACCCGCGTGACGAGATGCCAAAACCAATACTCCGCAGTGATGTTTTGGAAATGAAAGATTTGACGGAAGGAATGATACTCAAAGGCACGGTGCGCAATGTCATTGATTTTGGCGCCTTTGTCGATATCGGCGTCCATCAGGACGGGCTGGTACATATTTCCAAGCTGACGGATAAAAAGTTTGTCAAACATCCGCTTGATGTAGTGAGCGTCGGAGATGTCGTTGAGGTTAAAGTACTCAGTGTAGATTTGCAAAAGCAGAGAATACAGTTATCCATGATATTGTAAAGTCAGAATGGAGGATAGAAATGAAACGGTTTCTAATATATATGTGTGTGCTGGCTCTTGCACTGACAGGGTGTGGTGGGGAAAAAGAGGCCGATGAGGCAACGGCGACTCCCGCACAGGGGAAAACTTATGAGGAGGAAGAAATGGTACAAGTGCCGGAGGAGTGTATTCCGGATGAGGGGGAATTATTGACTACTGATTTACAGGTAAACCAGCAGGGAGAGCCGGCGCTATATCAGATGTTGATGGAAACGGACGATGATGGGGAAGAGTGTGCGGCTATTATGGAATATACTCTTAACGGTGATGGAAACTGGCAGACGAAAGAGATTTGCAAAGAGCAGTTATTGAAGCGTTTGCGGGAAGAGACGCAGTATATTTTGGACTTTCCTTATATCCGGCGTGGGGACGATGGCAATTTATATGTATTGCTCCGGAGAAGTGATGGGGAGCAGGATGCTGGCAGAATTATGGGACAGCCGCAGGAAGAAGATAGATTTTGTGAATATTTCCTTTTGTCTGTCGACGAGGCAAACAACAGATTCAGCGAAGTAAAATTACAGACGAAGATAACTAATGACGAGGGAACAGAGGTCGATTATGCAAAAGAGCATGATGTTACATCCTTTCATGTTAGAGAAGACGGAACGGCTTTTCTTGTATTTTCGGGGGCCAGTGCGATGTGGTTCGACAGCATCACCGGAACGCAGACGAATTTCTGCCCGACGATAGCAGACAGTGCCTTTGGTAAAAAAGTCGCTTACGGGGAGACGCAGATGATATATTATTCTTCTTCCCATAAGTTGTTCGGCATATTGGATTCGGATACGCTGGCAGTCTCCTCATACTTTGGAAAAGAAATACCGGAAGAGGACAGAAAATACGAGTGGTATTTTGATACAGATACGACAACATGGCAGACGTACGCATTCAATCAGTCAGGTTTGTATCTTATTAACGATTCGGGAAAAAAAGCATCTGCCATATTATTGAGTGGAGCAAATAACTTTGACACTCTGGCAGATGCAGATATTTATGATGTGCTAATCGGAGCGGGTGAAGAACTGTATGTCCTGTTACGCCGTCCGTCTGAAGACGATTCTAATTTTGATGAAACGTTGTGGGAATATGGTATTGTCAGATACCGGCCGCAGAAATAGGACTTATACGGAAAAAACAAGGATTCCGTCTTCGTTGTATACGAGTTCGTATTCGTCTGCCATCTGCTGTATGCCTTGTATCTGATAGTTGCTTAACTCGTAAGGACCGATTACAATATAGGAAACATCGTATTCTGCCAGCAGGTCATTCCGGCTTGCTGGTTCTTCATACATTCTGCGTAAATCTGCCTCCTGCTTCTGGTAGTTGAGCCCATGGAAATAAAGGAAAGTTCCGGTGCCGCATACGATATTGCGTCCGGACAGCGCGGCAATCGTATTATTGTGATTGTTATCCGTTAAAAATATATCATCGGGTCTCGTATTTTCCTCTGCCCACTGGGCGAGTTTAATATATGGACTTCCATACAACTCGAAATCAGCGACAGCCTCCCGCCCCATTGTGAGAACGGCGGCAAGGACGCCGACAAAAGCGACGATACTGACAACAACTCCGCGGGTCAGCTTTTTTTGTATACGCGGCAGGATGCGATGGACAAATTGCGGGATGGTATCCCAGACAAAATCGGCGGCTGCCACACAGAAAAAGAAATAGCAAACTAACATCAGTTTATTATTATCGTATGAGTTCGGCTGGAAGAGAACAAATTCTGCAATCAGCCAGAGAAAAGTTGCTGGTAAAATCGTCTGAATCTGCTTTTTATTTCCGAAGAGGAAAACAGCAATCGTAAGGATAAACATAATCCCCAAATTCTTGCAATAGAAGATTAAGTAGTTATCCATCGATTCCGGACTCGAATTGGCCCAGTTGAAAGAACCGCGCACAAAGTTTTCGCCGGAAGCCTGTTGAAATGTAAAGGTAAACAAAATCGGAAGTGCCAGTATGAGTACGAGGCAGAGAAAGATTCCCCAATTGGTAACGATTTTCTTATCAAAGAAGTATATCAGCGCCAATACAAATAAGAAAATCAGGATGGCCGCAATGGCAAGCCCTATTCGGAAAATAACGTCGGCATCCAACGGTGTGTCCGACATCTGGCGTATGCTGATGTAGTTTAGTCCACACAGCAGGACGGCTGTGAGTATAATACGCGCAGAGAGGGGAACACGTTTTGTCAATGTGCGTTTGCTGCTGAAATTAATCAGATTCAAGATGACGAATCCGGCGCAGAGGATACCGAGCGCCAAAAAGGAATGGGTATGTATAAGCGGCAGTCCGGCAGACAATAAACCGGCGATAACAAAACATTTGCGGCTGCTTTCCGTCACTGCCTTGTGAAGTAAAATAAAAATAGGGAACAACATCGCCCATCCGAATAAAGTAGCGCGCTGCGGAATCAGCATATCGCAGATAATGTTGTGCCACTGGATATTGGATTGTACATAATTGGTCGGCGTCTCATAAAAGGCAGTAAAAATCCGCGTGAAATTTTCGCTGAATAAACCCTCGTTGAGGAAGTAAACAAATCCCAATCCGCCATTGAAGAAAAAGAGGGCAAAGGCAAGTATGCTTTTCCCCCGGTAGGAACCACCGTAAGATTGATAAATACGTTTTGCCAGAATGTATACGCTGAAGAAAACCTGCAACATGGCAAAAAACATCGGCAGAAGATAGGCCATGCGTAAAGATGTTCCGAATATATATACACTGGATGAAATACTGTCCGATAAAAAAGGGTAGGCAAGCTGAGTCCCCGGCAGAATAGAGTATTCCGGTGGGAACACTTTCTGATTGGCAATGCTGCTTATAAATCCGAGGTGCATATTCATGTCGCCGAATGTGCTCTGACCAGAGTGCATGACGCCATCAATGTACGGAATCGTACTGTGCAGCAGCACAATGACCGTATAGAGAAAAAGCGGAAGCAGTAAAAAGAGTATGGGGTCTTGCGAAAACATCCGTTTAATATTGAAATCTATCTTTCGTCCGGCAAGAAGCGTGCGCTTCTTAGCAGACAGCGATGCCGCGTAGACAATAGCTATAAAAGTAAGAAGAGCCATTCCGTGTGCCGTTTTTGTAAAATTGAATAGAAAGGCATAGAGAGTTGGCAGCCAATGAAAAGCAAACGAGCCGAATACACTGCCGAATAATACGGTTATGCCTAATTTTTCCTTATGAAAAAGGTAAAGCGCCAGACAGACGCCCAATATCTGAAAAGAGAGGAAATAGGTGATTCCAACCAGATTTCCGAGTACTGAACCGAACATTATTTGTCCTCCTGTATTTGTTCAAATTTATATTGTAAGTCTATGATAATAAAAAACGTTGGACTTGTCAATGAAACAGGGTTTTGATATACTAGTTTTGATTTAATGAAATGTACGGATAGTTAGGAGAAAACGATGACAATGGATTTTGAATTAAAAGTAAGTGCAAAGGACATGAGTAAATTTCTGCTCCGGTTTAATTATGCAAAATTATCCGGTGTACTCGGCATTTTGCTAGGACTTGCTTCCTTGGCGGCATTAGTTATCCGCTGGGGGGCGTGGTCGGATAACCAGAAAATTATGTTGGTTGTTATTGCTTTTTTGTTTCTTGTTTTTCAGCCGTTTTTATTGATACGCAAGGGAAAGGCTCAGGTTGCAAGGGCGGAAGAGCAGGAGCCGTTGATATGTCATATTGATGAGGAACAAATTCGTGTGACGCAGGGTGAGGCTGCGTCTGCCTGTCCGTGGAGCAATGTGCGTAAGATTGTCTATGTCAAAGGGGCTGTGTATGTATTCACTTCGGCGATTCATGCGACTATTATTACAGAAGCGTCCTGCGATGGTCGCTTCGATGAATTGGTGACATTCCTAAAGGAGAGAAAGCGAAAATGATAATACAAAGTTTCCGTGAGAAAGATACATTTGACGCAGCATATTCGCTTGGCAGTCAGGCACAGGCGGGAGACATCTTTCTTCTGGAGGGAGAATTGGGAGTCGGCAAGACGGTGTTTGCCAAAGGCTTTGCGAAAGGGTTGGGTATCGACGAGCCGGTTACCAGTCCGACGTTTACGATTATTCAGGAGTATCCGCAGGGACGTATTCCGCTGTATCATTTTGACGTCTACCGGATTGCGGATGTAGAGGAGATGTACGAGCTTGGCTATGAAAGCTATTTTTTCGGGGATGGTGTATGCCTGATTGAGTGGGCGTCTCTGATTGAGGAAATTTTACCGGAGAACAGCAGAAAGATTCTCATTGAGAAAGATTTGCAACAGGGATTTGATTATCGTCAGATTACGATAGAATAGGAGATGGCAGAGGATGAATATTCTTGGCATTGATAGCTCGGGATTAGTGGCGTCGGCAGCATTGCTGTGCGAAGACATACTGGTGGGAGAATATACCATACACAATAAAAAAACGCACTCACAGACGTTGCTGCCGATGATTGAGGCAATGTTGAAAATGGCAGATTTTTCCGTGAAAGAACTGGATGCCATTGCGGTAGCTGCCGGGCCCGGTTCTTTTACCGGCCTGCGGATTGGTGCTTCGACGGCAAAAGGGTTAGGACAGGCGTTGTCCATTCCTTTGATTGCCGTACCGACACTGGAGGGACTCGCCTATAATTTAACGGGAGCGGACGCTCTTGTCTGCGCGATGATGGATGCGCGCAGAAATCAAGTTTATTATGCCATTTACGAAGTAAATGAGACTCTGCCGGCCACGGTAACGGAACCGTCGGCAGCGCCAATCGAAGAAGTGATTCATCAGGTGAACGAAACGGCGCGGAAAACAATTTTTGTCGGTGACGGCGTTCCTGTGTTTCGGGAGCGTCTGGAAGAAGAACTGACCGTTTCGTATGGATGGGCGGCGGATAGTGTGCGCTATCAGAAAGCGGCGTCTATCGCCTCGCTCGGGAAGATTTACATGCAGCGAGGGAAAGGCATGCCTGCAAAAGACTTTGCTCCGATTTATCTTCGTCTCTCGCAGGCAGAAAGGGAGCGGCAGGAAAGAGAGGAAAAAAATTGAATTTTTGTGGAAAATTTTGCTTATGGATTTTGTTCTAACCCTTTGTTATAATTAGTAATATCTTACTGAAAGGGGGATGACAGGTTGGCAGAAAAGGAATGGTTCTGTAACAGTTGCGGGAGGAAACTCCAATTAGGTCCGTCGCCCCGGGAAGATGTATTTACCGGACGGAAAGAATGGGGGTACTTTTCCCAAAAGGATTTGGAAGTTCATGAATTTTTGCTCTGTGAGCAGTGTTATGATGAAATGATTGGAAAATTTGCTATTCCGGTTAAAAAATCTCAAAAAATAGAAGTACTGCAGGAGGGGAAGTCATTTTCGTAAAAGAAAATGGCTTTTTTTCTCGTAGGGTTTGAAAATGACATACAGTTATGGTAAAATGAAAAGGACTGAAAGGATTGGAGGATTTTACCATGTTGGATGTCTGCCTGTTAGGAACAAGCGGTATGATGCCACTGCCAAGGAGGGCGTTGACTGCTCTGATGACGCGCTATAACGGAAGCAGCTTACTGATAGATTGTGGCGAGGGAACGCAGGTGAGCATTCGGGAAAAGGGCTGGAGTATGCACGGGATAGATACGATTTGCATTACCCATGTGCACGGCGACCATATAAGCGGCCTGCCGGGGCTGTTGTTATCAATGGGGAATGCCGAACGGAAGCTGCCGTTGACGATTGTCGGCCCGCGTGGTGTAAAGAAAGTAGTCGAGGCATTACTCATTATTGCACAGGGTCTTCCTTTTGAGATTCGTTATGTAGAATTGTCAGAATCTTTTCATCAGTTGGAGCAAAAGGGTTATACGATAGAAGCGTTCCGCGTTAGGCATACGGTGCCGTGTTATGGATACAGCCAGATTATCCATCGTGCAGGCAAGTTTGATTTAGACAAAGCAAAGGAAAATGATGTTCCGATGCGGGCGTGGAGTATTTTACAAAAAGGTGAGGAAGTTTGTATTGATAATCGCGTATATACGCCGGAGATGGTATTAGGCGAGGCGCGTAAAGGTCTGAAAGTGACGTATTGTACCGATACCCGACCTGTGCCGGAAATATCCGGATACGCGAAAGGCGCAGATTTATTTATATGCGAGGGGATGTATGGTGAGAAAGAGCAGTTGGACAAGGCAAAAGAGAACCGCCATATGATGTTTACGGAAGCTGCGTCCATGGCCAAAGAAGCAGAAGTGGGAGAACTCTGGCTGACACATTACAGTCCGTCGTTAATAAAACCAGAAGCGTATATGGATGAGGTGAAAGCCATTTTTCCGCAGGCAAAAGCCGGAAAAGACCGTAAATCGCTGTATCTTACCTTTGAAAAAGAGAAAGCGGAAACCGAGTAAATTCTTGAGAGGGAGGTGTGCGCTATGGAAAGTGGCAGGAAGAAAAAGAGAAATTTAGTAGCTTTTATCATTATTATGTGTTTGCTGGCATTAGGTGCGCTCGCTATTTATTATCAATATATGAAGAGGCAGCAGTTACGGGAATCCGTATACACGCCGACGACGGAGGCGGAAAAACTGATTGCGAAAGATTTGGACAAAGGGTATCCGGAAACACCGAAGGAAGTCCTCAAATTGTTCAGCAGATTTAATCAGTGTATTTATAATAAGAAATTAGATGATGATGAGTTCACTTCTCTTGTAGGTCAGCTTCAGAAGCTGTATTGCGAAGATTTGAAAAAGAAAAATTCGTTAGAGAAGATGGAGTCAGTCATTAAGGCGGACGCTGATAAATACAGAAAAGAAAGCAGAAAAATAGTTAATTATACGATTGATGAAGAAAAGAATTATGAGTATAAGACAATCGACGGCAGTGAAACGGTATATGTAAAATATTCCTATTTTATGCGGGAGGGAACGAAGTACAGTACATGGAACCAACGTGCCGTTCTTGTGAAAGAGAATGACGTCTGGAAAATTTTGGGTTTTGGTTCGGCGCCGGCAAAAAGCGCCATCACTTCAAAATCAAAATAGCATAGCAGAAAGCAGAATCGGGGATTGTTTTGGAAGAGAAAAATATTACGGTACTTGCCATTGAGAGTTCATGTGACGAAACGGCTGCTGCGGTAGTCGAAAACGGCCGCACGGTATGCTCGAATATTATTGCCTCTCAAATTGATATTCACAAAATATACGGGGGAGTTGTGCCGGAAATTGCCTCGCGCAAACATATTGAAAAGATAAATCAGGTCATAGAGGAAGCGCTGAAAGAGGCGGATAGGACGCTTGAGGATATGGACGCCATCTGTGTCACCTATGGCCCGGGGTTGGTGGGAGCCCTGTTAGTAGGCGTCGGAGCGGCAAAGGCAATCAGTTTTGCCACCGATAAACCACTTATCGGCGTGCACCATATCGAGGGACATATTTCCGCTAATTTTATTGCCAATCCGCAATTGGAGCCGCCGTTTTTATGTTTGGTGGCGTCCGGCGGACACAGCCACTTAGTTATTGTACGTGACTATGGCGAATATGCTGTCTTGGGCCGTACAAGAGACGACGCGGCCGGAGAAGCATTTGATAAGGTGGCCCGCGCCATTGGTCTCGGCTACCCCGGAGGGCCGAAAATTGACCGTCTGGCAAAAGAGGGAAACGCAGAAGCGATTGATTTTCCGCGCGCTTCCATTGAAGATTCCCCTTATGACTTTAGTTTCAGCGGTTTGAAATCAGCAGTATTGAATTATATTAACGGCTGTAAAATGAAAGGAGAGAGTTATTCCGAAGCGGATATTGCCGCTTCCTTTCAAAAAGCGGTTGTTGATGTATTAGTGGAACATACGATACTGGCGGCAAAGAATTATGGCATGGACAAAATCGCGATTGCCGGAGGAGTTGCCTGTAACTCCTGTTTACGTGACGGAATGAAGAAAGCCTGTGAGGCAAACGGTTATCAGTTTTATATGCCAACGCCAATTCTCTGTACGGATAACGCCGCCATGATAGGTGCAGCCGGTTATTATGAATATCAGAAAGGCGTCCGTCATGGCCTTGATTTGAATGCAGTTCCCGCTCTGCGTTTGGGGGAATAGATTTTGTTGCTCGAAATGCCAAAATATTCAAAAATTATCTTGACATGAATAGGAGTACAATGATATACTATTCAAGCAGTCTTGGAGAGGTGTCCGAGTGGTTTAAGGAGCCGGTCTTGAAAACCGGTGACTCCGAAAGGGGCCGTGGGTTCGAATCCCACCTTCTCCGTTTGGTTTTACAATATCATAATATTGATACAATTCAGCTTTGGAGAAGTACCCAAGTGGCTGAAGGGGCTCCCCTGGAAAGGGAGTAGGTCGTTAATAGCGGCGCGAGGGTTCAAATCCCTCCTTCTCCGTTCACAAAAAATGATGGAAAGTACCGGAAAATGGTGTTTTCCTCATTTTTTTTATTCAAGAAAAGTAAAGCCGTTTTTAACGGCTTGAACACCTAACCGGATTAGCCGAGATTTCTGAAAGTTTCTTCCGGATTATCGTTTTGTATGACATTTCGTAAGTATGCTGGGCAAATGCTGAAAAATCTGGACTTTGTCATGGAAAAAGAGACAGGTGACAGCAAATAAATATTGCGCCATCAGGGGCGGCATCATGGTAAAACAAATTCTTGTCAATCGTCTCTGCATATGGTAAACTAGATTCTAGTGGAAATCAAGAACGGTTTTACGGTGTACCACCTAGCATTGCGCCAACAATGCTAGGCAAGGGATGGTATTCAGCCTACCACACAATACAGAATAAATCTGCGATACACACAATGCAATTATACTTGAATTGTGCTTCTTTGGCAACTCAAATTTGTAAAGTGTGTAAGGCATTTTCTGTGACCTTTTGCATATATTGCGAGGTGCTTTGGTGTGGACGCATACCGGCACCTCGTTCTTGATTTCCTGATAAAAAAGTATGTTTTTATTTGAGTACATATCTTTTTTATCAGGGAATCTTTTTTATGCAAAAATTTATTAGGAAAGATAAATGAACAGAAGAAAAACCGAATGAGATAAGAATTTTTATAGAAACAAGGAGGCAAGTACATAATGATATGTCCGAGGTGCGGAACAAATATAGATGATAATGCAACTGAGTGTGAATATTGCGGGCTCAAATTTAAAATAGAGAAGCCCCAAGTTATGTTTGAGGGAAACAATGGAAATTGGCGGGAAACGACGGCGATAAATCCTTATACTGTTTCAGATTTATCTGACAGAGAAGAAAAAACGGGAAAGTATGTATTTGTTGTATGTGTTTGTATAATTTTCGCATTTATAATCGGAGCTGCCGCTTACGATTATTATGGTAATTACAAATTAGAAAAAAAGTATTCGGATTTAACAAATAAGTATGGATTGACAAATAAAGAGATAGAGGATAATATCAGTGGCTTTTTCTATAGAACATGGTATCTATATGATGATACCCTCGGTGACTCAGGTGTGGCAACATATACCTTTACAGAAGATAAGCTGGAGAGTGAGTTAGATGGCAAAAAATATACAATAGATTATAAGGTAACACGGATTTCCAGAACGGAAGAGGACAATGTATTTACAATAAGAGCGTTAATTAATGATACATATGTAAGTTTGGTGCCATGCACAAAAGAGGATGACTACGGTAATAAGTTATATGATTATATTATCAGTTATGACACTGAAAATGAAGAGGTTATTTTTTATGACAGACCGATAGAAGAGATATCCGGAGCAGATAGAATTTACTAGAAAAAACAAACAGAATGGGGGATTTTTATGTATGAAAAAATGTTATTTGACAAATACAAAACATATTCAGATGAAGAATTAAAAGAAATAACGGTTTCTAATGGCTATACTAAGGAAGCGGAAGAAGTTGCAATGCAGATTCTTCATGGAAATAAAACAGAATATGAAGAACCTATGAAACAAAAGGATTCGAGTGAATTTCAGACAACAATGGGAAAAAATGATTTACAGGAAGCTGAAAATAGAGATGGCAGGGAGCAGGTAACCGTTTTAAAGTGTGGGGATGGTACACTAACATTTCCTGAGTGCAGTTTGGAACCGGAACTGTTAGTGACAAAATTATTATTACAGGAACATCTTCAAGCAGATAAATATACACCGGAAGTTTGCCCTGAACAAATCAATAACAGACCACAAAATGACTTTCTGGCGACAGTTAAAAGCAATCTGGATTTGGTAAATAAGGCAGTGGAAAAGATAACTCAGAAGATGCCTTTACGAAAAGGCGAAAGAATTTTTTTGTTTTGCAGCAGGGGAGAGGTTAATTCTGTATATGGAATCAGTAGTCTCATAGGGAATGGCTATCTTGTGACAAGCAAGAGAATATTGTTATGGAATGGAAAGGATATTTGTATATTTCCAATGGCAGAGATTCAGTCATTGGAGGTGGACACTTCTTCGTTTCATTGGTGCCTGAATGGATTAAAAGATGCAAATCTCTATCGGAGAAATCAGAATAAGGAAGAACTGGCGTTGATTCTTAGCTTGATATTTTTACTTGTCAAGGAAGAGAGTGGGGGAAAAGTAATAGTTGCCGGAGAAGAAACAGATGTTTCTGAAAAAACACGGGGCATGGCGGGACAACCGCAAATGCAAGCGCAAGCTGCTAAGCAGATGCTTCCCTTGACAGAACGGCTAAGAGAGGCAAAAGCTTTGTATGATGAAGGTCTGGTTACAGAGTCAGAATATGCAGAACTGAGAGAGAAGATTTTAGATAAATTTGTGTGATAGGAGAAATAGGCTTATGATATGCCCAAATTGTGGAAATGTTTTAGATGAGATTGTAATAAAATGTGACTACTGCGGCTATGAAATGACAAAGAACACGAAAAAAGACAATAATACGCCAGAGATTACCAACAATGTATTGCCGACAAGCAATGATTCAAATAGGGAAACACCAAACCAAATTCCTCCCACTAACTGGGTGGGACCTAGGAGAGTTGCCCATATCTGTTCTATTATTGCAGGGCTTCAGATGATTTATCATGGAGTGGTGCTGTATATGCTAATGGGTTTGGAGAGTTTTTTTGCCTCTTTAAATTCCGGCATGGAAGCAGGAGTATGGTGTATTTTGTTTGGGATTATTTTAATAATACTTGGAATTGTTGGTTTGGTTAAAATTCATTCCGGTATTTGTTGTATAATTCTGTCTGTGCTGTATGCCCTTGCTGTGTTGCCATTTACTCAATATAAATATCTTGTAGTGCCCCGCACGGATATATTTATTGCTGTTTGTGTTTCTTTAGCAGCAATGGCGCTTTGCGGCGCTGCTTATACAGTCAAAGGGGGCGTTGCGTCGGGGTGGATTACGCTTGTAATTCTTATCGGGATTATTATTTTTGGTAATGTCAATTATGATGAGAAGCAGAGTGAATATAATATATCGGAAAATGAGATGGCACAGAGCGGAAATGATGATAAAAAGTGGGTGCAGGCGACAGCGACGCCGGTGCCAACGGAGCTGCCCCAGTCAGTTTATAATGGGCAGGAGTTATTATATGATTATGATGAAGATGATTCAGAAAATGGAGAATCAGAGGAATATGAGTCAGAAGACAACGAGGATTCCGACTACATATTTTCAGATAGCGATACAGAATATATTACCAAAACGGATGTAAAAGGAATGTCGGCGAAAGAATTGAATCTGGCAAAAAATGAGCTCTATGCCAGACATGGCAGGATTTTTGATAGGGAAGATTTGCAGGACTATTTTGAATCGTGTAGTTGGTATGAACCCCTTTACACGAGAGAAGAGTGGGATGAAAAAGGTGATAAGTATTTTTTTAATAAGGTGGAGATAAAGAACCGGAACTTTTTAGTAAAGAGGGAGAGGAAAGCGAAAAAGTGACGAGAGGAGAAAGCATATAGTATGTTATGTTCAAATTGCGGAACGATATTATCGGATGATACAACAGAATGTTCATATTGTGGATATCAGCTTACGGAAAGTATTTCATATCGTGGTGAAAAAAATACGGGAGGTGATATGTTAGCCGCATTAAAAAGGGCGCTTGATGTTATCCGGTCTTTGGAGGCGATAGAGGAAAAGGAAATTGAATTTGCACAGATAAGGGAGAATATTGAACAGGAGAGTCAGAAGATACTGGATGACGATATGCCGGGAGCATTAGTGGTACTCTGCCTTATTGTTATTATTGTGGCAGGGGAAATAGGATTTACAGGGGAGATGAGATTTGTAGATGGAATTATTGGAGCAATAGTTGCAGTTGTTATGGCATTGATTGTGATGGGACTCGTTTATCTTACATATAGTGAGTGTACAAAGAATTCCCGTGTGGCAAAGGCGAACGCATACTATAATATACAGATGGAGTATTTAGAGGAAGAAGAGAAAGTACAGCGTCAGAAAGTGGAAGCATTTTATAAGAAAACGGACGTTGCCGCTGCGTTAAATTTTCTGCCTGAAAAATACCGCAGCAGTGGAACAATTGCCTATCTCATAAAGCTGTTTAATGAGCGAAGGGCAGATACATTGAAAGAAGCAATTAATCTATATGAGGATGAGGCACATAAACAGCGTTTAGAGGAAATGCAGAAGGCTCAGCTTCAGGAGTTGGAGTCAAGGATGCAGTGCCCGAACTGTGGTGGAAGAAACTGTACCTTAATGACAGAAACAACGACAAAGAAAGATGGCTATTCCATGTCAGATGGGTGCTGTGGATTTGTATTGTTTGGTCCGATTGGGTTGCTCTGCGGAGCATGTGGTGCAGGAGAGGAGACAAAATCAAAAACATATTGGGTGTGTCAGAACTGTGGAAACAAATTTAATTCTTAAAAAAAATGACCGGAAATGGCTCAGGATTATGGATATCGGGAAACGGCTAGGCTGTCATCAGAGAGCAGACAGGAGTTTTTTTATAAAAGGTTACCAGTTTCCGGTTTGTGCCAGATGTACAGGAGTTATTTTAGCGTCTGCTTTTGCAATGATTATATTTTTTATTTATCCACTCAATGCAGGGGTTTGCCTTGTGCTGAGCTTTCTCATGTTCCTTGACTGGTTTGTGCAACGAATAGGTGTAAGAGAGTCCAATAATATAAGGCGGCTTATTACTGGTTTGCTCGGCGGTTATGGATTTATGACACTGCAAATGTACGGTTACCGTTTCTTGGTTTTTTCGCTATATAATTTCATATATAAATAAGAAAAAACCCCAAAATAAATGATGGTAAGGAAAATTGTATGGGAAAATGCACTCGAAAAGATGATTGTTTTTCGCTTGCTTTTTATGGCTGCTATTTTCAAATCTGAAAAAACTCTGAAAAAACTTTGAAAAAGTTATTGACAAAATTCGATTAATTTGTTAGGATGTAATTCGTTGGCGCAATAACAAAATAGTTTTTTGAAAATCATTAAAAAAATTATTTAAAAAAAGTGTTGACAAGGCAAAGTATTTTTGATAAGATAGTATTCGCTGACGCAGTAAAGAACATTTGCTGAGGAAGCAGGCTCCGGCTGGACAGGTCGGGCAGAGAACCTTGATAATTCAACAGTGAAACAACCCCGAAAAATAAAAAATATTTTTCGGAGTAATTATTCGACAAGAATAAACCAACCCGATTCAATTCATTTCCCGAGAGGGAAACAAACAGTAATCGAACAGGATAGCTAATGACTGAATAGTCATACAGGCGACCGCAAGGTCGCACGCAGGCATTTATTCTGCCGGTTCAACTTTTTAACATGAGAGTTTGATCCTGGCTCAGGATGAACGCTGGCGGCGTGCTTAACACATGCAAGTCGAACGAAGCGCCTCTCCCGTTAAATGGACCAGCTTGCTGGGAAAGGAAACAATTGAGGCGACTGAGTGGCGGACGGGTGAGTAACGCGTGGGTAACCTACCCCATAGAGGGGGACAACAGTTGGAAACGACTGCTAATACCGCATAGTAAGGAA
>CAJUTM010000009.1 GCA_910589595.1 uncultured Eubacterium sp. | reverse complement strand
GGGAAAGACATCCTCTCCGGCAGCAAACACTTCTATGACAATCTCGGCAATGAAACCGGCAGTGCCGAGTTCAGCAACGGGGAATTAGACGCTGCCCACTGTACCTCATGGAGCTTTAGTAAGAGTGAGACGGAAGTAGTTGGGGAGGAAGACGAAGCACAGATGATTTCCACCAGTTGCAGCAAAACCCTGAACCCCGCGAAATACCAGCCGCAGGCAGATGCAGAGGGGTACTACGGCCAGTTCAACGAAGCAGTACTAAGCGAAACCATCACAAAAACGGTAACCGATGCGGGAGGGAACACCGTATCCCAGACAAGCACTGCCATACGTGGGGGAAATAAAATCGAAACTGTAACAACTTATGAAAGTGACGACTTCGGCAGAACAACAAAAGAAACCACCGTAACCAGAAAACAGCAGGACGGGAAGTGGCTTCCCGCCTATGAAACACAGACCCTTTCCACTTATGATGACAACGGCAATGTCAGCCAGACGGAGACAAAGAGCCGCAAAGAGGGTGAGACCGAATGGCAGTCCCAGACTGTCAAGACTGACTATGACGAGCAGGGACAGGTAACAAAGGAATATACCCCAAGAGGAACAAAAGAAAACGTGGCAGCCAAGTACGAATATGATATCCTTGGCAGGATGATACAATCCGAAATACCGCAGGAAAAGAAAGACGGCAGCATCACGTATCAGAAAACCACGACAGAGTACGATAATACGGGAAATGTGACGGAAAAAAACGAACAGATAGACGGTGACAGGACGGCAAAAACCGAGTATACTTATGATAAACGGGGAAATCTCGTGATGGTAAAAAGCATCTGGAGGGGGACAAAGCCCAGTATGTCCAGTATGTCTATGACATTCAGGGGAACAAGGTGCGCCAGTTCACGGGAATGACAGAACCGCTGACCCTTACCGTAACAGAGGTGGCAAAAGATACAAAAGCAGAAGACACCTTTACTTATGCCGGAAAGACGTACCAGCTCACCGTCAGCGGGAAAAAGAAAACCGATGACATCCGTGAAACCAAGTATGAATACGATGGGAAAAACCAGCTGGTTGCTTTTACCGACCCAGAGGGCAGAAGAGAAACCTATACTTATGATGTAAACAGCAACCTAACTAAAACAGTAGATAAAAACGGCAACACCCAGAAAAACACCTACGATTATCAGAACCGTCTTACAGAGAGGATCGCAAAAGAAAAAAAGACAGGGAAAGAGACGAAACATACTTATACCTACAATGCCTATGGGGATGTAGCCACACAGGACGACACCGCTTTTGTCTATGATGATGCCTCCGGACAGGTCACAAAAGAAACAACAAAACTGACCAAGAACAAGGATGTGGTCAAGAATTACACCTATGACAGTGTTGGGAATAAATCTGCTTTTGCCGTAAAAGTGGGGGATGATACCAAACTTTCCCTGCATTATAACTATGATGGAGAGTCCAGACTGACCGCTGTCACCGACGAAACAGGAAGCGAAATAGCAGGATATACCTACGACACCGACGGCAACCTGTCCGAGAGAACCGTGGCAGGAAACGGCATGACAACCACCTATGCCTACGATTACCAGAACCGTCTGACAGCGATGAAAAACCAGACAGGCAACTCTGGGGTAATATCCGAGTACAACTCGGAATATCTTGCCAATGGGCAGAAGTCGAAAGAAACTTCTGATGTGATGGACAAAGATGGCAAGAAGTCCCAAAAGACAGCCACCTACACCTATGATTTGTTGGGGCGTATTAAGAAAGAAACAAAAACCGGCAGTGAGGACATCTCCTACACTTACGACAGCAGCAACAACCGCAAAGAGATGAGGGTTGGAAATAAAGTAACTGCCTATAAATACAACAAAAACGACGAACTAATCCGAACCGATACCCTGAATACTGACACGCAGAAGGATTCCGTTGTCATCTACAAAAACGACAAAAACGGAAATCAGTTAGCCACCGTCAATCGTTATGAAATCCCCAATGACAGAAAAGGCAGGCCATACATCGACATCGACGTCACGCTGGGAGACAACCGTCTAAATGAGAATGTAGTCAACCATTATAATGCGCTGAACCAGCTTACACGGACTTTAACCAAGAACTATAAGGTAAGCTTTACTTATGATGCCGGAGGACTGCGCACCAGTAAGACCGTAAATGGTGAGAGGACGGTCTTCGTCTGGGACGGCGACCAGTTGGTAATGGAACTGTCCGCAGGTGGAAAAGTAAAGAAACGGTACATCTGCGGAAACGACCTGATATTATCCGACAAAGGAACAGAAAACGCCTCTGGGGAGGCGTCCGGAAAACAGTACTATGTGACCGACACGCATGGGAATGTGGTACAGCTGACCGACGAAAGCGGCAGAGTTACAAAAACCTACGAGTACGATTCCTTTGGCAATGAAGTAAAGCCGGACAGGAAGGATGACAACCCGTTCCGTTACTGCGGGGAGTACTACGACAAGGAGACAGAAGAAATCTATCTGCGGGCAAGGTACTATCAGCCGGCAGTGGGTAGGTTTCTGACGAGAGATACCTATACGGGGGAAGCGGGTGAACCGGAGAGCCTGCATCTGTATACTTATTGTGAGAATGATGGGGTGAATATGGTTGACCCGAGTGGACATAGGAGATATGCAACAGAGCAAGAGCTAGCGGGAATGTCATTAAAATTACAGGAATATTATAATGCAATTTTAAAGCAATCAAAAATGAGAAATAGTCCTAAAATAACGGAAAAATCTCAGACAACGACTAAGTCTAAAGTCAAGAAAGAATCAAAAGTATACGCAGTTGCAGCAAGTGATACGGGACAGCATGCAGTTACATTTAAAAAGAAATATCAAATGTGTAATGCTAAATATATAAGAGATTTTTTGCTGAAAAAGAAGTGGACGTTAAATGCGATATGTGGAGCTTTAGGGAATATATGGCAAGAAAGTAGAATGAATCCGGGAGCTTGGGAAGTGTGGAGGAATGTATCATGCGGTTATGGGATAGTGCAGTGGACTCCGGCAACCAATTATTTAAATAATGTAGGGTATTCAGTAGATAGAGTGAATGAACTTGCGAATAATAATGCAAAAGAACTTATGAATTCGCAACTTAATTATTTATTAAAATCAGCCAAATCAGGTTCATGGATACCTACATTGAGATTTCATTGTAAAATTAAAATGAAATTTAATGAATATAAAAAATCGAAAAAAAAGGCATATGATTTAGCATTTATTTTTCATGCTTCATATGAAAGATCAGGCGATGACTTAAATACAATAAAGAAGAGAGCCAAAAAAGCTAGGGAATATTATAAAAAGTTAAAGTGATTTTTGTGAGTAATTAAAATTAGATGTTAAAATATTATTGTAATTAATAGGCTGATTCGCATAGGATGATTGTTTCTGATACAGTAGTTGGATAAATTAGACAAGAGAATATGTCAGCTACTTAACATAGATGTACTAGGTAAAATCTAGTACGAATGAACAGTTGGTAGATGCATATAAAAGAAAATAAAGTTTTAGGTGATACAAACAGAACAGACAGAGATTTCTGTTTGTGAAATGTCAGGGATAAGTTTAAAAGGGGCTAATTGTTAAACTGTTGAAATCTTGTTTGATTAGTTCAACAAGACGTGCAAATATTATAAGTCTGTAAGTTAATTGATATTTATAAAAATTTATACATTAATGCATTAGTTAAATTGGATTGTAATGAATGAAAGAGGGAGATGGGATGAAGAAAATATATTTAATTTGTACTTGTGCAATCTTGATAGGGATTTTGATAGACTGTAATTTTCAGAATTCAAAGTCAGAAAATAATATTGATACAAGTGAGTACATGAAAAAAATATGGATTTTAAATAGTACCTCAAAGGATGAAAAGATGAAAAATATCTTTTTTATTCTGAATGATGCAGACAAAAATATAACAGGGCAATTTTTTTCATCAAATGATTTGAAAAATGATGATATAGTTATAGAGGATAGTAGATGTATTGGAGATTTCACAGGGAAACTAAAGGATAATATACTACAATGTCCGTTGAAAAAGCAAAATGATGTATATGGAACAATAAAAATGAGATTTATTCAAAAAGATAAGGTGGAAGTTTTAGTAAGTGACTTAAATAAGAAACATGAAACAAGAATGAGTACAGGGAAATTTGAATTTGTTCCCTATAAGTTAAAAGACATAAGAATAGGAAGGCAATCTAACAAAATAGAAAAGTCTCTCTGGTTAAAAAAATGGGGCAGTATCAATTTTGTAACATGGGTATTCACTACCTCCAAAAAACATAGTAACATATTAATGTATTTGTCGGACAAGGATGGAAATGTACTATACAAATTTAATAAAAAATATGGATTTCCTGAAAGTTATTTTGTAAAAGAATTTTCTTTTCAGGATCTCAATGATGATGAGAATGAAGAACTTATACTGATATTAGGCAGTATGGACACAAGTAATAAAGAGGCTGGTGATGGGCCTTATGTTGCTTTGATCTTTTTGCAGTTAGATAATGGTGTATTTGAGTGGATGGAAAAAATAGACAAAAAATTAAATAACTCAGATGGAGAAATGCATAATGAAAGCGTTAAGCAGGTAACAGAGTATATAAAACTTATATGTTAGTAGGATATAGGTGCAAATCCATAGTATTGAGCAGTGGCAATCAATTGTATAAAAAAGCTATGGAGGTATTTTATGTAGTTGACTACACAAATTTATTTGGGTATGTGATGAATTTGGCAAAATGATTATATTTTATTGTGTGCGGTATGTTTTTTGAATCTTATCAGAATAATAAAAGTGCAAAAACAAGGAGAAATGGAATCATAACGTTTTAAAAATAAAATAACTTTATTACTAATCGGTATTTGCTGTAGTATGATAATTTCCTGCGGAAAACAAGAAACAGGGAAGACTTCGGAGAACATGGGCATTCAAGTATGCAATGTACAAGAAGTGAAAGAAGCATATGAATATGCAAAGAATCTTAGTGTATGGGATTCGGTTTTAGTAAACGAATTACAATACAATAGCATTGCGAAAGCGAAAATACATGAAGACGAAATATTGAAAGTATATCGGGAAAAAGCTGTAGACTCAGATACAAATGAGGAAATGTATATATACTATTTTAAGGGAAAAGAAAAAGTGAGAGATGAATTATTGGGAGATAGGATAGTAGACTGCTGCTCCTCTTTGGATTATTATATTAATAAAAAAGTATGGGGAACAATGTTCGGAATGGAATATATGGATAGTTTTGAGAAAAAAGTATCGGAGGGGAAAATAGAGTTTATTGGGGAACTTAATATGGTATATTCTAATACATATATTCCCAAAGTTAATTACACTGATTATAAGGGAGAGGTTCTAAAAAAGATTAAGAGATTTATCAAAAATTATTTAAAAGAAACTACAGAAAAAGGAGAATATCAAATATTTGTTAAAGATTTTTCTGATGCTGATAAAGGAACAAAAATTATGATTCAAAATAGTAAGAAAGAAATAGACATGTTATTAATTCATTTTTTAGAATATTCAGGAGAAGAAATTTCGGTCGCTTCGTTCACTAATGTTTTACCAGAATTTAAAGAGGATTATAGTTTGGGCGGAATAAAATATAGTGAGTTATTTTCAAAATTGTGCGTGGATAGTTATAATGAGAAAAATTAAAACCGAAACAGAAAGGAATATCCAATTTATGTTTTATTAATTGGGATATTTGTGATTACCGATATTATGATAAGGAGATGGAAGAGGTTTATCTTCGGGCAAGGTACTATCAGCCGGCGGTGGGTAGGTTTCTGACGAGGGATACTTATACAGGGGAAGCGGATGAACCGCTGAGCCTGCATTTTTATACTTATTGTGAGAATGACGGGGTAAATTATATTGATTCATCAGGACATAAGAAATCAAATGCAACACCAGCAACTTCAGAAGTGAAAGGAATAATTACTAGAGAAATCAAGAAAATGACAAAGTTGAAAAAGGGTACAAAGGTTAAAAAAGTTTTAAAAAGGACCATACAAAATAGAGAAGATTGGTGTACTCCAAGCGAGAAAAAAAGAGTATAACATCAAAGAAGGACCCTTATGATTTAGCAATGGTATTTCATGGTGCTTATTTAAGGTCTGCAGATTCAAAGGCGACAGTTGAAAAAGATAGAGCAAAAAAGGCAGTTTACTGGTATCAAAAAATCAAATAATATCTTGTTAAATGAAGAAGGAGTGTTTGCATTTTGAAAAAATATTTTTGCATTTTTGGTATTATGTTCATTTTTTTGGCTGGCTGTTCAAAGGATGTCTCAAAAATATCTGATATGCCAGAGGAAACAAATGTGCTAAATATACAAAACGAAAATGCTCACAAAGCATATAAATCAGCTATGAAAAAATCGAATAATAATATAAATCATATAGACGACAATGGTGTGTTTCAAAACCCATATGCTTACTATGATATTGACGAAGATGGTATAGACGAACTAATTGTAAATGGGGGATATTTTGCTTACAGAGTCTTTACATATCAGAATGGAGAATTGATTGATTTATGGTCTAGCAAGTACGGTGGCAATGAAATTCAGATTTATCCGGATAGAGGTGTTGTATTTTTTTCAAGTGGACATATGGACTATTATACTGATACATATATTAAAATTTTCGAATCAAAGGTAGAAAAAGTGGCAGAAAAGTCAGGGTATGTAAAGCATCTATCTGAAACTAAAAGTCGAACAGAAAACAAATATAGTGTTATGGGTATTTCTGTAAAGAAGTCGAAATATGTAGCATATGTAAAATCATTGAGGAAAGAGAAAGTTGTTACACATAATCAACTGGAATGGAGAAATAAATAAATCATTATGAAAAATAGAAAAAAAGTACTTCTTTTGTTTCTTGTTTGTATGTTTGCTTTATGTCTGAGTGGGTGCAATAAAAGTGAAAGTGAACGTTATTTACAATTTTTGCAGAGGCAGGGGCTTCGGGATAACTCGCAGCATTACTGGCAGAATAGTGGGCTTGAGAGTGTGCAGATTTCAACGCGTGGAACTTTTATAAGTGAGGTTAAAGACAAATATGACAAGACTCTTTACCAGATAGAAGATGGGAAATATAAAAAAATAGCGGAACAGGCATATCAATTTTTTGAATTTGAGGGTAAAGTGTATTACTATAACAGTGACAATAAGATTTATTGTTATGATATTAAGACAGAAAATACGGCGGTAGTTTTTTCTGTCGGAACAAATATTTTGTGGATTGGTTTATACAATAAAAATATTGTATGCGCCAGAAGAAAAGGCATATTTAATAATGCTCTGGAATTATATACTTTAGATGGAAAAAAGATGAGAACATACTCTCCCAAAAGCAGGGAATTGGGGCGAATAGTTCAGATAGGCAGGTTTCTTGTTTTTTTGGAGGATATCAGGATAAAAGTATATGACTTAGAGAATGAAACGAGCCATTATTTAATCTGTGAAGATGGCTTATCTGATTCCTATATGGTAAGTGCGCAGGACAATCTTTACATAAGTATCGGCAGGTATGTAATTGAGGGTAATTATAACACTAAAAAAGCAGATTCCCGCTGGAATGGCTTGTGGAAAATCAGTCTGAAAGATATGGAAATGGATAAGTGGAAGTTGACAAAAATATCGACCCACCCATACAGTAAATTTTATTGTGTAGGGAACAGGTTGTTTGATGAGAAATTTGTTTTGATAGAGTAAATACGATGGATGGAGATTAGTATGATAAAAATCAAAATGTATATATCAATGGTTTTGTTGATTTTATCGCTTGCTATTTCTTTATGCTGTTGCGATAAAGAGAGATTACCCCAAGAGGGGAAAGAGATTAAAGGTATTACAGAAAACAAAGGAATGCAGTCAAAAAAGAAAGGGAGCTTTTATAAAAGAGTGGAGTGCTATGTGAAGTAACTGCTGAAGATATTGAAAATGTAATGAAAAAGGCATTTAAGGGTGCTGGCAATAAGGATATATCGGATATCAGGTATAACAGTGTGTTCGGAGATTTCTGATTATATGCAGAAAAATAAAGCAGCAGATATTGTTGATATAATACAGGGAAGTGTTTTGATAAAAGAGAAAGACCGAGCTTGTGAATTTAATATTTCTACAAAAAAGGTAAAAAGATTAAAACAATTGGATATAAATTATTGGTATGTTTTGGCAAGCCGAAGATAGGGAATGTAGATTAATTTACTTAGGTAATTGTCAAACTCGTGTCCAAGTTCCACAATCCTGAACAGAAACAGAGAAGATAAGTCGCAGACATTATTAAGCTGGTAAGTCTTATGCTATGAGAGGTTTTAAATTGCGGATATATTCAAGCTGGTGAATTTTATCCGCAAGAACAATTGAAAATACGATATTAATTTAGCCATTTAGTATAAGAAACTATAGTTGTTTTAATAGATATTGATGCCTACGGAGAACTAATATATAATAGAAAGTGGGAAGTAATAAGATGTATGAAGCAAGCGTTGGCTTAGATTCCGTTTCTATTAAAAAACGTAATGGTAAAGAAGTTTCCGAAATTGCAATTCATTTACTGAACATGATTCCCGATGAAATTGTTCTGGGAAAAACTTTTATTATTTGTTACAGTACGGAGAAGGTGAAACTATAATTTTGCAACTGGATTACAATTCTAATATCAGAAAAAGGAAAACTATGGAAGGTTTATTAAGAGCTTTCTGTGTAGCTCAACGGCGCCAATTTGAACTCGCTGTGAACGGCGTATTTTGGCGAACTACTGTGTTTTTCGTCCTTGTCTTGCGTCAGCAAGACTGCGTCCTCCAGCCTTGTATTTCGCCAAAATCCACCATCCACGGTCGGAGATTTCTAAATTATTATTTTGCGAATGCGAAGGCAGTTGAATGAGTCGTAGCGGTGGCTACGGCGATTGAAACTAACGCACGCATTCACAAAATAACAGTTATAGAAACGGGTTCAAATTGGCGCCGTTGAGCTAGATGAATTTGTATTGGTGCTTTTGGAAAAAGAAAATCAGGATTATTCTAAGTTTCGCGATAGTAAATGTATTAATTATTACATCAAAGAAAATGATTTTGAAAAGGATTTTGTACAAATAAGTCAGGAAAGCAGCGGAACTTTGTTGAGGAAATTGAAATTAACATATTGTCAAAACGGGCTTTACAGTATGCTTCCAGATATTGGAGTGGAGGCAGAAGAAATATGTGGAATTTATTTCAATTCCCATAGGCGATATATAGAAGAAGCGGACTATTTGGATTAAGGGTTCGTGCGGGGGGAGGAAAAGTGCCATGAAAAGAATCAAAGTATTTATAGCGATAACCATGAGTCTTGTTTTGTTTTTGACAGGGGTCGGCAATCTATCTGTGGAAGCGGTAAAGAAGTCTGTAAGTGCAAAAATTACTTTTTGGGATGTCAAGGGAAATAAGCAAAAAATTAAAAAAGAAAAAGTAAATAAAAAGAATATGGGAGTAAAGCTATGCGATGAAGACATAGGATGTTTTGTGTCGGATAATCATTTTTACTTTTGTCCGAAACCAGAAACGCTTCTTTATAATGGAGAAAATCCAGAGCTGTTTGAAGTCTGTCGGGATAAAGGGGAAAAAATAGGAAGCTTTAGCAGGAATAGGGAAAATCGAATTATAAACTGGGGCAAATATGGGGAAAAATTATATTTTGTGCTGCGAAAGAGGGAACGGCAAGTAGAAGCTGAAAATTCTTCAGCTAGAAAACCGACAAAAATTATGACGGTCGATTTAAATACGTGGGAAACAAAAATAGTAGATTGTTCAAAAAATTATCGTGAATTTCTTACAGTTTTTGTGTATCATAATAAAATGTATATTCAGGATACCCCGACAAAATTGGATGAAATTGATATGAGTGGAAAATGCCTCAGGACAATTTCACTAAAAAAGAAGAGCAATATTATTCTACAGGGAATTGTGGATGGTAAAGTTTATTATCTGACATGGAAGAATAAATGTCATGTTCTCAGAAAAAAGGACTTGACAACAGGTAAAGATAAAATTGTACTACGGTATGTGCAGCCACCCTTTAATAAGAAAAAAGAAAATTATGTTGGTGCGAAGTTTTATATGATGGGAAATAAGTTATTTATTTTGGAAGAATTTTGTAAGAAAGGAAAAAACAAATGGATAACTACAAAAGTTCATACGCGCTATTGCCTGCCGTTAAAAAATGGAGGAAAGTTAAAGCGGGTAGGTGGTAAGCAGAACATCGTCGCCTGTGATTTTTACAAGGGAAATATTTTTTATATTGACAGCAGTCATTTTTTGCATCGGAGGAATCTTAAAAAAGGTACAGACAAAATAATAAGCAGGCGAAAACTGGAAAAAGTAAATTGTACAAAAAAGGGACTTTTTGTTCACAGGTATAAAGCAAGGGAAGCAAATGATGAAGACGCCGTTGAAAATGACATCATATATTTTATGGATTATAATGGCAGGAATGTGAAAAAGATTGTTGAAATTAGTTAGGACAAAGAAATCTTATTGATAAATATATTTGATGTTGTATTCCCATCACCTGTATTGTATGGATATTGATGGTAGAAACGTGGAAAAGATTTGTAATGGCGGCTGGAAGCAGGAACGCTTCACGACAAACGCATGAATGAATAAGTTGTGGACAATTAGTGCTTGAAGTATTTAATAACCATTAGTATAATAAAAACAGTGTCGCAGACACTGTTTTTATTATACCGGATTAAGGAGATGAAAAAGATGGAAGAGACAATGAAAGACTTTGAAGAGGAAATAAATGCCAGTTTTCGTCGCTTTCGCGAGGGAGACAAGGTGAGCGGCACGGTAGTTAGTGTAGAGGAAGAGGAAGTTCTTGTTGATTTGAATTCCTTTTCGCAGGGGGTCATTCCGTCAGGGGAATACAGTGAAGACCCTTCTTTTCATGCGATGGATGAGATTCGCACGGGTGACAGTGTGACGGCCGTAGTATTGGATTCGGATGACGGACAGGGCAGGGTTCTGCTCTCTCTGAAAGAGGCTAAGGAAGAAGAGGGCTGGAAGAAGATGCAGCAGGCGTTAGACGATAAGACGGTTTTTACGGTGAAAGTGCTCACCAGTGTAAACGCCGGTGTGGTAGCTTTTCTTGAGGGAATACGCGGATTTATTCCGGCGTCTCAGTTGGCGTTGGAATATGTCGAGGATGTGGATTCTTTTGTGGGAAAGACGCTGGAAGTCGTTGTTATTACGGCGGACGCAGAGAAGAAAAGGCTTGTGCTCTCGGCAAAGGAAGTGGCGCGGGAGAGAGTGGCAAAGGAGCATGAGAGAAAACTGGATGCGCTGCAGAAAGGATTTGTCACCGAAGGAGTGATTGAACGTATCGAATCCTATGGTGTGTTTGTAGATATTGGCGACGGTCTGACAGGCCTCGTACACATTTCCCAAATCTGTAATAAGTTCCTGCACTCCCCGAATGAAGTAGTGAAGATGGGACAGCGGGTAAAAGTCAAAGTGTTGGAAGTGAACGAGGGAAAAATCCGTTTGAGTATGAAAGAGGCGGAGGACATTACGCCGGAGGTGTCAATGGAGAGTAGTGGAGCCGATGAAAACAAAGTTGCGATGGAATACCATGATGACGAAGAGGCGACGACTTCTCTGGCCGGACTGTTGGCTGGAATTAAGCTGGATGATTGATTTCCGGCTTTTCATGTAAGGAAAGGGAATAACGGAGAAAGGAGAGACAGGAGCATATGGAACGAGTATATTGGAAAAAGATAGGACAGACGATGTTTGTTTTACTGTCCGGCCTATTGCTTTTTCTTACATTTTTTTTCGTTCACGCCGATGCGAAAGAATCCCGCACGGTAAGAGTTGCTTTTTTTCCGATGGAGGGGTTCCACACTTATTCGCAAAAAGACGGGTATGGTGGTGTTGACGCAGATTATCTGAAAGAGCTCTGCCGTCATACGGAATGGAAAGTCGAATATGTGCAATGTTCCAGTTGGAACGATGCCCTTGAGAAATTAAAAAAGAAGGAAGTGGATTTGGTCGGTTCCGCCCAGTATTCTCATGGGCGTGAAGAGATTTATGACTATGCCGCACTTTCCAGCGGATATACGTTTGGATGTCTGTTTGTTGAAGAAAACAGTAATCTTGCCTTTGAAGATTTTGAGCGCATGAAAGAGATGACGTTTGGGGTCGTGGAAAGCTATGTCCGCAAACAAGATTTTTTGGACTATCTGAAACAAGGCGGGATTGAAGAGCCAAAATTGCGTGAATACCGCACGACACAGGCATTGCAGGAAGCGCTGCATTCCGGACAAATTGATATAGCAGCACATACGCTTACTGAAGTTGGAAGCAGGCAGTGTCTGGTAGGGAAATTTGCTTTTGCACCATGCTATTACATAACATGGAAAGGAAATCAGTCCTTATTGAATGAACTAAATCTTGGTATACAGGAATTGAAGATGATTCATCCAATGTTAGAGCAGGAGCTTATTTCCGAGTATTATGGAGATAGGCGGGAAAATTTTGCTGCGGATGAAAAACAATATATTGACAAGGGAAATACAGTAAGAATTGGATTTTATAGAGATACAAGGCCAATGGCGTATATCAATGCTCAAGGGGAATATGACGGTATTTATATACAGATTATAAAAAAGGTTGCCGAAAGAAGCGGAATCCACATTGAGTTTTGCCCGATGGACAGGAAAATGTATTGGAAAGAGCTTTTACAAAGAGGAGAGATAGACTTCTATGTCGGTTCCAATACAATACAGTCGGCACAGGATGAAAAGATAAAGCTTACGAGTTCTTTTATGCCCTATAATGCAGTGATTGTTTCCAAAAATGATTTTGTTCTTTCAGATAAAGAGGTCACTTTGGTTTTGACAAAAGGACGTGCTTATTGGGCAGACAGCTTGGACATGAAAACGAAAGTGATTTACCGGGAAAGTGCCAAAGACTGTCTTCAGGCAGTAGAAGATGATGACGCCAACATTACACTGTTGAATACGATAGAATACAATTATTTGTCAAAAAATGAGAGATTCTCTAATCTCATTGAGTGGGATAATTTCCGCTTTCAGTCAGGAACGGCCCTCGCGGCATCCAAAGAGGTAGACCCCGTTCTTTTTAAGGTTATGAACAAATCCTTAGAACTAATTGCCGAGGGAGAGCGAGAGGACATTATCAATCAGTACATGAATATATCTTATGAAAATTATGAATTACGTGATTATCTGTATCAGAGCAAAAATGTGATTACATGGTCTGTTATTATTCTTGTGCTCTTTCTTATCTTTGGCTTTTCCATCTCGCATATGAGGAGAAAGTCATATCATCTTTTGGAAGTAAAGAATGAGGAATTGAAGACGGCCATAGAAGAGGCAGAGAGGGCAAATCAGGCAAAAACGGAATTTCTCTCCCATATGTCTCATGATATACGGACGCCGATTAATGGTATTATGGGGATGCTTAATATTGCGGAAAACAATCCGGAAGATATGGAGCGGCAGTTAGACTGCCGGGAAAAAATTAGGACATCAGCAGAGCATCTGTTATCGCTGATTAATGATGTTTTGGACATCAGTAAGTTGGAAAATGGAAACGTAGAACTGGCTCGTGAGACATTTTCTTTGACTGAACTGTTAGAAAGCTGTTCTACAATTATTGGGGGGCAGGCAGCGGCGCAAAATGTTAAGCTGATTACTGATTTTGCAGAGCTGAAACAGATGCCGCATACATATTTTAAGGGGAGTCCTCTCCACATCAAACAAATAATAATTAATATAGCGGGAAATGCTGTGAAGTATAATAAACCGCAAGGAACGGTCAATTTCCGGTGTTATAAAGTTTCAGAAGAGAATGAAACTGCTAACATCTGTTTTGACATATCCGATACCGGAATCGGCATGAGCAGGGAATATCTGGAGCATATTTTTGAACCGTTTACACAGGAGCAGGACGGGGCAAGAACTCATTATCAAGGAACGGGACTAGGTATGACCATCACAAAAAGGCTTGTAGATAAGATGGGAGGTTCCATACAGATTGAGAGCGAGCTGGATTTGGGAAGCAGATTCACGGTAGTTCTTCCGTTGGAAACAGTAGAAACGTCGGAAAATCAGGAAGAGAACTTGGAAACGCAGGATGCAGATATAACAGGAAAGAAGATTTTGCTTGTAGAGGACAATGAACTCAATCAGGAGATTGCCGCCTATATGCTGCAGGAGCGGGGCCTTGAAGTAACCGTTGCCGTCAATGGAAAAGAGGCGGTGGAGCTGTTCGAGCAATCAAACCCTGACACATTCGATTTGATTTTTATGGATGTGATGATGCCGCAAATGAACGGTTATGAGGCAACAAGAGCCATTCGCGAGCTTGACAGGCCCGATGCTGTAAGCGTACCGATTATTGCTATGACGGCAAATGCTTATGCAGAAGATGTGAGAGAAGCCAAAGAGGCAGGTATGAATGAGCATATGGCAAAACCGCTTGACCCAGAGGTGATAAACCGTATTTTGACACAATGGCTTGGATAGGAATGTCGTCTGTTGGTAATGCTATCATCATAGATTTGGAGGTGTACGGATATGTCGTATCAGATTTTGATGGATAGCTGCGGCGACAGGACAGTAGATATGAAACGGGATGACCGGATTTCTCTTGTTCCGCTCTGCTTACAAATAGATGACAGGGAGTATACAGACGACGGGGAATTAGATATCAGGAAGCTTTTGCTGTCAATAGAACAATCAACGGATATTCCTCGTTCTTCCTGCCCTTCACCAATAGAGTATCAACAGAAAATGGCTCCGCATTGTGAAAGAATCTATTTGATTTCGATATCGGGAGAATTGTCCGGTTCCTATAACAGCGCCAGTTTGGCTGTTAAACAAATACCGCAGACGCAGGCGGATATTTGTCTCATAAACAGCCGCAGCGCTTCCGCCGGACAGACATTGCTGGCATTGTTTATACAGGAATGGGAGCGACAGGGTTATTCTTTTCAAGAGATAACCAATATGGTGGCAGAGAGGAAAGATAAGATGAAAACCCGATTTGTCCTTGAAGATTTGACGATGTTGGAACGGAATGGGCGTCTGACAGGATTTAAAGCAAAGCTGGCGGGAGCTCTTCATATTTGTCCGGTACTTGCCGCTACACCGGAGGGAACGATTTGCCAGACCGGACAGGTAAGAGGAATGAATCGGGGGATTGCCAAACTGTTTCATCAGATAGTCGAGGATGATAAAGAGTATATGTGGGAGCGCATGGTGATTTCCCACTGTTGTAATGAAGAGATGGCAATTGAGTTAAAAACGAAACTGAAAAAAGAGTTTCCGGAAAGGATGATACAGATTGCCTCGACAGGAGGCATTTCCAGCCTGTATGCCGGGCGGGGAGGCATTATCGTTGCCTACGCATAAGGGCAGTTAAGTACATTTGGCATTGTTTTTCACTGAGAGTAGAAGTTTCTGTCCACGGCACATATATCGTGCGTGAGCGCCGCGTTTCCTGAAAAAGCGGTTGGTCAGTCTCCATATCGTTGGCAACGGGAAGAAAGAATCCGCTTCTTTTTATATAGCAGTTAGCGGCAGTAGCTTTCTCCCGAAAATCTTCTTCCACATAAATACCTACGCTTTTATGTACAGCCATATCTTCTTCCGGAAGATAAAAATAATTTTTATAATCTTTAAAATAATGATACAAGGTGCCTTTATAGAGAGGAATCTGCACGGTGAGCAAGTCGTGTTCCATCGTAATTTGTACATCTCCTTTTTGATAGGTGAGTGGCAGCGAAACAGGACAATCGAGTTGGTCACATAAAACAATTGTATTTTCCTCTGTCCGCCAGTGCGGTTGTTTTGGCTGATAGTTTTCATAACACAAAAGGCGGCTGCAAAAAACAGTGCCAATCAAGTCGTCGCGATTGTGTAACAAAAGGTCGGCTTTCCGGCGATTGGCAGAATCGTTGCGGAAAAATTTCAGATGCATAAAGTCCGTGTAAAGTTTGATGCAGTCCTTTCCCGTGAAAGTGTCGTGACGTTGAAAACCAAGGCTTCGTTCTACGGTAATCAGCTTTCGATTAGGCAGGGGAAGTAATTTTTTGTTCAGCGGGAAGCAGCGGTATAAGTCCAGACTTCTTTTTCCCTGAAAAGGAGAATCTAGATGATGAAAGGAATATTTTTTTTCCAAATATGGGATGTCAAACGTAGAACCATTGTAGTGCGCCACTGTTTCAAAGGGCGCCAAAAAGGAAGAAAAGGCGCTTAGGATGTCAGCTTCGCTTATATAATCGTCGGCATACCATTGTATCAAACGCCATGTTCCGTTTTCAACAAAGGCGGCTCCGAGTAAATAGAGAGAGGAAATGTCCGGAGACAGACCAGTTGTTTCAATATCAAAAAAACATACCTGTTCTACCGGACATGGCAGAGAAGTACATGATGCAAATAATTCTTTTTGATATTCTTTTACCGTAGGGAAAAAACATTCCATAGACAGACATCCTTTCGTGCTGTGTTTTTCAGTCAGTTTTTCAGTCAGCCCTTTTATTTGATAGAATTGTTCTCTTTGTGCGGAGCAAAGAACGGCTTGCCGTTCTTTAGAGGGCTGCGCTTTTCAGTCAGCCCTTATGATACCACAAAAAAAGCGGTGTTGCAATTTTCTCAAATATGATATAATGTATCTGTATGTGCCATAACCTGAAGATGGCAAGTTGAACGGCGGATTGAGCAATGGAAATGCGGAGGAAATTATGTACAATTTGGAGCAGAGAAAGGTCTTAAAGCAAATACAGGGCCTTAAAGGCAGGGTACAAAACAGTTTAAGCGGTTTTATTCGTGCGTGTATTGTAGCGCTGTTAGTTTTATTTCAGTTTATTATCTTGCTGGGACTGCCCTTTTTGCTGCGGCAGTATTCTACGTTCTTTTATATTGCCATGGAATTTCTTGGCGTTCTGGCTATCCTTGCGCTTACCAATGACAGCCGAAGTATGTCTTACAAATTCGGATGGCTGTGTATTATCGTCCTGTTGCCAATTTCCGGTAATATTATGTTTGTCCTCTGGGGAAAGATTGGCAAACGAAACAAGCTGAATCGGCGAATTAAGGGCAAGATTCAGGAAACTGACCGTCATTTACAATGGTATCCCGAGGTGGCAAAAGAGTTTAATGAGCGGCATCCGGTGAGTTCCCGCATGTCCCGCTACATGGAGGCGGAGGGAGCGCCGATTTGTAAAAATAATGCCGCCCGTTATTTTGAATTTGGGGAAGAAGCATGGGATTCCGTGTTTGATGATTTACAGAGAGCGAAGCAATTTATTTTTATCGAATTTTTCATTGTTGCGGAGGGAGCAATCTGGAATAAACTGCATGGTATATTGAAACAAAAAATAGAAGAAGGGGTGGAAGTTAAGTTTCTCTATGATGATTTTGGCGGGCTGATGCGTACGGCGACCGACTTCGCGCCGAAACTTCGCGCCGAGGGGTTTCAGGTGGCAGTATTTAACCCCATTCATAAGTATATAAGCAAATTGTTTATGAATTTCCGCGACCATCAGAAAATCATCGTTATTGATGGGGAAATTGCCTACACGGGAGGTTTTAATATTGCGGACGAATATGCTAATTTAGTAGAGCGCTTTGGCGTCTGGAAAGACGAGGGGGTACGTCTGACGGGAGACGTTGTCTGGGCAATGACAATTACTTTTCTCGAGATGTGGTCGGTCTGTTTTCCAGAAGAGAATATACCATATGAGAGATACCGTTCGCACAAAAAGCCGGATTCATCCGATATGTACTGCCATGTGCTGCGCGATGGCCCAGCTCTCAATCCACGTTCTTTCGTCGGCTCTATGTACCGCCAGATGATACATTATGCCGGACAGAAAATGTATATTATGACCCCTTATCTGATTCTGGAAGAATCCATGGTCGAGACACTTTTGGAATCGGCGCGGAGAGGCGTCGATGTACGGATTATCACGCCGAATATTCCGGATAAGAAGCACATCAAATATATGACGGAATACAATTACGGGATATTATTGAAAAACGGTATTCGGATATATGAGTATACGCCGGGCTTCATTCATTCCAAAGTTGTAATGAATGAACACTGTGTCATTGTAGGAACAATTAATATGGATTACCGTAGTTTCTATCTTCACTACGAAAACGGTGTGTGGATTTATGACGAGGCGTTCCGTCAGACAGTGGAAAAGGATTTTGAGAAGACGTTTGCCCAAAGCCGTGAGATATCTTATATGGAGTGGCTGCACAGGCCGTGGCGGCGCAGGGTAGTACAACATGTATTAAATGTATTTAATTCACTTGTCTGACAGGGGAGGATGAGACGATATGTTAGCATTTGTAAAAGGGAAACTCGATACGGTGACAGAGGATTATATCATCGTTGAAAATCAGGGAAACGGATATGAGATTTTAGTGCCGGGCTCGGTTATACAGGCGATGCCGCAGGTGGGGAACGAGGTAAAAATTTATACTTATCTGTATGTGCGGGAGGATGTGTTACAATTATATGGTTTTTTGACAAAAGACCAGTTAGATATGTTTAAACTTCTGATTACCGTCAATGGGATTGGGCCGAAAGGTGCGCTGGGGATTCTCACCGTTATGGATGTTGACGCGTTGCGCCTTGCGATTTTATCGGATGACGCCAAAAGTATTGCCAAATCTCCGGGGATTGGCGCGAAAACGGCGGGAAAGCTTATTTTGGAATTAAAGGATAAATGTCATCTGGAAGATATATTGGATTCCGGCGGCGACCGGACATCTCCGCTCGCAGAAACGGCAGACAGCGGTGCGCGCAACGATGCGATACAGGCATTGGTGGCGTTGGGGTATTCGGCTTCCGAGGCTGCCGCCGCCGTGCGAAAAGTAAAGATATCCGAGGATATGTCCGTGGAGGACATTTTAAAACAGAGCCTTAAAAATGTATAAAGGAATGAAAAGCCAATGGAAAAACGAGTGATATCGACAGAATTGATGGAGGAAGATTATAAGAATGAAAACAGCCTCCGTCCTAAATTTCTGAAAGACTATATTGGACAGAAAAAAGCGAAAGAAAATATGAAGATTTATATCGAAGCTGCAAAGGCAAGAGGGGAGGCGCTTGACCATGTTCTCCTGTACGGCCCGCCCGGACTCGGCAAAACGACACTGGCGGGAATTATTGCCAATGAGATGGATGTGAACCTAAAAATAACATCCGGCCCGGCTATTGAGAAGCCGGGAGAGATGGCGGCGATACTCAATAATCTTCAGGATGGGGATTTACTTTTTGTCGATGAGATTCACCGTCTGAACCGTCAGGTGGAAGAAGTCCTCTATCCAGCGATGGAAGATTATGTCATCGATATCGTAATCGGCAAGGGGGCGGCAGCGAAAAGTATCCGTATTGATTTACCGCGCTTTACGCTTGTAGGCGCGACGACAAGGGCGGGTATGCTGACGGCGCCGTTGCGGGACCGGTTCGGGGTTGTACACCGTCTTGAATTTTACACCGTAGAGGAACTGACCGAGATTATTTTGCGTTCCGCCAATGTATTTCAGGTTGCGATTGATAAAGAGGGGGCGCTGGAGATTGCCCGCAGGTCGCGGGGGACGCCGCGTCTGGCTAACCGCCTGTTAAAGCGGGTGCGCGATTTTGCACAGGTAAAATACAACGGGGAGATAACGCTGAAAGTGGCAAATTTTGCCTTGGATTTACTGGAAGTCGATAAACTCGGACTGGATTATACCGACCGTAATATTTTGCTTGCTATGATTAATAAATTCGGCGGCGGCCCGGTCGGTCTGGATACACTGGCGGCCGGTATCGGGGAAGACAGCGGCACGATTGAGGATGTCTACGAGCCGTATCTCATACAGAACGGTCTGATTGCCAGAACGCCGCGGGGGCGGGTGGCTACGAAAAAGGCATATTTTCATTTTGGTTTGTCATTTGACGAATAAACGCTTTTCATGTATACTGTTGTCATAGTATGAGACGAGGTGCAGCCGATGAGAAATAAGAATGATGTTGAAGTATTGATTGATGGTAGGAAGTATACGATATGTGGTTTTGAGAGCGCAGAGTATTTACAGCAGATAGCCTCTTATATCAACCGTAAATTTATTGAATTTAAAAAGAAAGATTACTATGCCCGACTGGACTTGGATTTAAGAAAGATATTGTTAGCGATTAATATTGCGGATGACTATTACAAAATGAAGAAAAAGGCAAATGAGTATCGGACGGAAAATGAATTAAAAGACCAGCTCGTTTTAGATATGAAGCACGAAATTCTTCATTTGCAGGAGGATGTACAGACGAGAGATAAAAAAATCGGTGAACTGGAAAAAGATATGGAACAGGCAGAAAAGAAGATAATCGAATTAGAAACTCGTTTAAAACAGAGACATAAATAGTTATGAAGTGAGGACTGCAAAAGCAGTCCTCCTTTCAATCCCGAATATGGGAGTTTGTGCGACGTTTCTGAAATGGAGGTAAAAATGAAGAGACGTGATGTGGAGATTTTGGCTCCGGCCGGCTCGCTCGATAGTTTATATTCTTCGCTGCGGATGGGGGCGGACGCCGTCTATGTGGGACTGCCGCGTTTTGGGGCGCGCGCATTTGCCGACAATCCCGACGTGGAACAATTGCGGGAAGCGCTGTATGATGCGCATTTGCGTGGAAAAAAGATATATCTGACGACAAATACATTGCTGCGCGATGATGAGCTGCCGGAATTGTGCGATATGATTGCCCCACTGTACGAGGCGGGACTGGATGCCTGCATTGTGCAGGATATAGGCGTTCTTTCCCTGCTCCATAAAAATTTTCCGGATATGGATTTACATGCGAGTACGCAGATGACTCTGTTTTCCGGAGAAGAGGCGGAGTTGTACCGATCGTTTGGTGTAACGCGCTATGTGCCGGCAAGAGAGTTGTCGATAGAAGAGATTCGTGAGGCGCGCCGTCAGACGGATATGGAGATAGAAGTATTTGTTCACGGAGCGCTCTGCTATTCTTATTCTGGCCAGTGCCTGATGAGCGAGGTAATCGGAGGGCGGAGCGGAAATCGCGGCATGTGTGCGCAGCCTTGCCGTCTTCCGTTTACATGCCGGTATGGCAGAGGTCACTTTTTCAGTACGAAAGATATCTGTACGCTTCCTCATATACCGGAACTGGTAGACGCAGGTATCGATTCTTTTAAGATTGAGGGGCGTATGAAGAGCAGGGAATACAGCGCCTTTCTGGCATATTTGTACCGCTTTTATGTTGATTTTTATGTCGAAGAGGGGCGGGAGGCGTTTGCCGCCCTTGTCGGGAATGAGGACAGTCGGTTTTGGAAAGATTATAAAAGGTGCCTGGAGTTATACAATCGGGGCGGATTTTCCAACAGCTTTCTTTTTGAGAAAAAGAAAAAGGAAATGATGGAAATCAGACGGAACGGACATGCAGGTCTTCTTGTCGGTACTGTCTGCGAGGTGGGAAAGGGACTAGTTTCTTTTGATACATTGGAAGAATTACAATATCAGGACGTGTTAGAGTTCCGCAATGAAGATGGAACAAGGGAGTACGAATATACCGTGAAGAATCCGGCGCAGAAAGGGGAACGGGTTTGTGCAAAATTTAAACGGGGCTGCCATTTGTATTGCGGACAGTCGGTATACCGTATGAAAAATACCGCTCTGTTGACGGAAATCAAAAAAAGAATCGCAGAGGCAGAGACAGAGGACAAGCTGCCGCTGTCCGCAACATGGGTGGCAGAACAGGGTAAACCAATTGTGTTTTCCGTGACGGGGCAGGGAGTAACCGTGACGATACAAGGCGCCGTCTTGCAAAAGGCACAGAAACAGCCGTTGACGACCGCAGATGTCCGTCGCCGTCTCGATGCGATGGGAAATGAAAAATATGTATGGGAGACATTGACGATTCAACAGGCGCCGGATAGTTTTGTGCCGTTAGGGGAGATAAAGCGTTTGCGTCGGGAGGGTGTTGCCGCATGGGAAAGGGCAGCAGTACCGACGAGAAAGGCAGGAAAGATAACGCTTGAGCCGGACAGAATAGAAGCACCGCCGGTGAAGCAGTACGCTGCCGTGATCGGCGTATCGGATGAGCGGCAGTTGCGAGTCGCATTGGAAACGGATGCCGGAAACTGCCTGATACATCTGCGGCTTGGCGATGGCAATGACTGGCGGCCGGATAGTTTGGAAAAACTTCTAAACGGCCGGGAAGCAGCCATTTCCCTGCCGCGTATTTTGCGGGGGACAGGATATCGAAAATGGATGAAAAAGTGGAACGAGCAGGAAAAAGACTGGCAGCAGATTGCCGTAAGCGCGGTATTTATTAACAGCCACCGAAGCCTGCTTTTTGCCAGAGAGTATTATCCGCAGGCGGCGTATTATGCCGATGATAATATGTATCAGGAAAATGAATGGGCCAAAGCAGCATATGAAAGTATGGGGCTTCGGCCGTGCATACCGCAGACTTATGGAAGACTGGCTGTGATGGTTACTGCGGGATGTGTCAAGGCGACTGCCGGGCGTTGTGACGGCAGGCAGGAGATGGTAGAAATGAAAAATCCAAAGAACGATACATTTGCTGTAGTATGCCACTGTGATACCTGTTATAATACGATATATACGAAAGAGCCGGTAAGGCGTCAGAATAACGGGAGTACTCTTCGCTTGGAGTTTACATGGGAGAGTGAGGATCAGATGAGGAAGGTGATGGGAGAATGGAATTTATTATAGCTGAATTATCCCGCTATATCATTATTATGCTGTTTGCCGTTTACACGTTCTATGGTTTTCGTGTATTTATGAAAAGGACGGCAGAGGGAAAGGAGAGAGTGTTTCGTGCACAGCGCACGTTGATTTTTCTTATGCATCTGCTTTGCAGTGCAATCTTACTCATGGAAAATAAGAGCATACAATATGTGCTCTTGTGGTTTCTTGAGCTGCTGTTCTATTATATCTTTGTGAAAATATACCAAAAGGCTTATAAAGGATTATCCAAACTCATTTTAAATAATATGATGGTCTGCCTGCTTATTGGATTTATTATTTTGGGCAGGCTGTCGTATGATTATGCAATACGCCAGTTATTCATGGCGGCGCTCGCCATGGGGTTCTGTCTGCTTGTGCCGTTATTTATCGAGCGTTTTACGATATGGGAGAAAATCGGATGGCAATATGCAGCTGCGGGTATTTTGTTTCTGCTGCTTGTATTTGTCATCGGTGTGGAAAAATACGGGGCGAGAAACTGGATATCTATCGGCGGGATAGCGATACAGCCTTCGGAATTTGTGAAAATACTCTATGTGTTTTTTATTGCGTCGCTTTTATCAAAGACGACGAGGTTTAAAAATGTTGTGGTAATAACTGCCATTGCGGCAGTCCATGTAGTGATTTTAGTTGTGGAAAAAGATTTGGGTGCGGCGTTGATTTATTTTGTTACGTATCTGATGATGCTCTATGTTGCCACAATGAAAGTCCGCTATCTTTTGGCGGGAGTGGGAGCCGGAGCGGCGGCTTCTGTTGTTGCTTACCATCTGTTCTCCCACGTTCGGGTGCGTGTCATGGCATGGAGTGACCCGTGGCCGCATATTGACCGCGAGGCTTACCAGATTTGCCACAGCCTTTTTGCGATAGGAACGGGGGGACTGTTTGGTATGGGACTCGGACAGGGGCTGCCAAAGAGTGTACCGGTCGTGGAAAGTGATTTTATCTTTTCCGCGATATCGGAAGAACTTGGCGTTATTTTTTCTATTTGCCTTTTGTTTGTGTACATCAGCAGTTTTATTATGTTTATAAACATAGCGATGAAAATGAAAAAACGATTCTATAAGCTGACTGCTTTTGGTCTCAGTGTTGTATTTATTTTTCAGGTGTTTTTGTGTGTGGGAGGAGCGACGAAATTTATACCGTCTACCGGCGTCACGCTGCCACTCATTAGTTACGGAGGCAGTTCCGTTATGACGACAATAATGATTTTCAGCATTATACAGGGAATGTATGTCCTGAATGGCAGAGAGGAGGATGGCCTGAATGAAAATCCGCAGGAAAACGACAGACAGAAAAGAACCCGCAGGTGAAGAAATTCATAGCGGAAAGCGTCAGAATCGCGAGATGGCGGTTGTGACATATATTGTCATGGTTCTCTTTTTTGTCATGGCAGGGTATTTGGTTTATTTTATTTTACATGATTCGGATGATGTAGTAAATAATTCTTATAATAAAAGACAGGAGCTGCTCGCCAAACGGGTAAAAAAGGGGAGCATACTGTCAGATAATGGTACAGTACTGGCAAAAACAGTGACGGATAAAAAAGGAAATGAAAGAAGAGACTATCCGTATGATAGTTTGTTTGCGCATGTGGTAGGGCGCTCTTCGCACGGAAAAACCGGACTGGAGGCTTCGGAGGGATATACGATGCTCACGACGGGAATCAATCCGCTGCTTGGTATGTGGAATGAATTACAGGGCAAGAAAAATCCGGGAAATAATGTGGTGACAACTCTCGATGTCAAATTATCGAAGACAGCGAGTGATGCGCTCGGCTCTCATCGCGGCGCCGTTGTCGTCTTAGAGCCGGAAACCGGAAAAATACTGAGTATGGTGAGCAAACCAAGTTATGACCCCAATGATTTGACCGAAAGCCGCTGGAAACGTTTGACGACGGACAGCAGGGAAAAATCGGCATTATATAATCGCGCCACACAGGGATTGTATCCGCCTGGCTCAAGTTTTAAACTGTATACCGCCCTGCAGTATATTCGTGAAAATGAAAAATACGATAAATTTCATTATACGTGTAAGGGGAAGATAGGAAAGGGCAAGGATTTGATACGCTGCTATGGCGGTGAAGTCCACGGTAAGGTTGATTTGGCAAGAGCCTTTGCCAAATCATGTAATACGGCATTCTGCTCCATCGGGGAAGAGCTGGATACCGACGCATGGAAAAAATTGTGCGAATCTTTTTACTACAACAAAAATATTCCGCTTGCAGGAATGGAGCAGAAGTCTTCACGTTTTTCAATCAATTCGAAGTCGGCTCAGGGAGATATTCGTCAGGTGTCAATTGGACAGGGTGATACTCTTGTCACACCGCTGCAAAATGCACTTCTCGTATGTGCGTCCGTTCATGGCGGGGAACTGATGCGCCCTTATGTCGTCGACAGGATTGAAGATAGTGAGGGCAACTCTGTGGAGCAGTATGAACCGGTGTCTTTGGGAAAGCCGTTATCCGAAGAAGAAGCGAAGCTGCTAAAGTCATTGATGAGAGAGACCGTAAAGCGCGGTACGGCAACTGCGTTGTATTATGGTACGCCATATAAGGCCGGAGGGAAAACCGGTTCGGCAGAATTTCAGGATTCGTCTAGCGCCTCCCATGCATGGTTTGTCGGCTTTGCCGAAAAGGGAGGAAAAAAGCTGGTCGTAAGTATTGTTGTGGAGGGCGCAGGTACAGGAGGCACTCATGCCGTGCCTATTGCGAAAAAGATATTTGACGCTTATTGGTGAATTGGGGTATACTAAAAGAAATATTCATATTAATTCAGCGGTGGAAAACATCACCGCTGACTATCACACAGGAGGGATTGCAATGATCGAAGCAACGAGCTGTGGAGGAGTAGTGATTTTCCGTGGTAAAATTTTGTTGTTGTATAAAAATTTCAGGCATAAATACGAGGGATGGGTGTTACCGAAAGGAACGGTAGAAGAGGGAGAGAGTCATAAGGAAACGGCGTTGCGCGAAGTACAGGAAGAGGCGGGCGCTCAATGCGAGATTATGAAATATGTCGGTAAGAGCCATTACACTTTTGATGGTACGGAGGGCATCGTATCAAAAGATGTTTATTGGTATTTGATGCAGGCGGACAGTTTTTTCTCAAAACCGCAGCGGGAGGAATTTTTTCTGGACAGCGGCTATTACAAGTATCATGAGGCTTATCATCTGTTGAAATTTGCCAATGAGAGAAAGATACTAGAACAGGCATATGAAGAATATCAGGAACTGCGCAAATGCAAAGTATGGAAGAACAAAAAATGAGACGATGTGTAAGGGGTGATTTTTATGCTCGAAAACATGGATGTAAAAAAGAGAGCGGATTGGCCGGATTATGATGACCGTATGGCTCATTTGGAAATCCGCATGGGGGAATTGCAGCGACAGTGCAGGAAAATGGGCGTTCCGATTGCCATTGTCTTTGAGGGGTTTGAGGCGTCTGGCAAAGGAACGATGATAGGGAAGATGATTCAGCCCTTAGACCCAAGGGGATTTCAGGTTTTTACGATGGAAAAAGAAACCGAAGAGGAGCGTATGCGCCCCTATCTTTGGCGTTATGCAACAAAGATGCCGGAGAAGGGCCGGGTTCATATTTTTGACTGTTGCTGGTATCGGGGATATGAAAAGGAATTGACGGCAGAGGAGATCAACCGGTTTGAGCAGCAGTATACGGACGACAGAGTAGTAATCATAAAATTTTTTCTGGCGATTACAAAAAAGGAGCAGAAAAAACGTCTGACCGCGTTGGAGGAAGATGAAAATACGCGCTGGCGCGTGACAAAAAAGGACTGGCAGGAAAATAAAGATTTTGACGCCTGTTTACAGAAGTACGACACGATGCTTGTGCAGACGGATACTTCTAATGCGCCGTGGACGGTTGTAGAAGCAATGGATAAAAAATATGCGCTCTGCAAAATCATGACAACGATTGTCAGGCGTCTGGAAATGGCAGTCAAAGCCAGAGAAGAAAAAGCTTCTTCGTCCGGCGCCGGAAGCATAGATATGTTAGAAGAAGATTTGCGCAGCGGCGTATTGCGAGGCGTGGATTTGTCGCTTACGCTGGAGCCGGAGATGTATAAGAAAAAACGCAAAGATTTGCAGAAGAGGCTGGCGGCGCTGCACAATAAGATGTATTTGGAACGGGTGCCGGTCGTACTTGCTTTCGAGGGATGGGACGCTGCCGGAAAGGGCGGCGCCATCAAGAGACTGACACAGTGCATTGATCCGCGCGGGTACGAAGTTATACCGATAGCATCCCCGAATGACGTCGAGAAATCCCATCACTATTTGTGGCGATTTTGGCAGAAGTTCCCAAAGCGAGGACATCTGGCAATTTTTGACCGCACATGGTACGGGCGCGTTCTTGTAGAACGTGTGGAGGGATTTGCCACGGAAGAAGAATGGCAGCGGGCGTATAAAGAAATTAATGATATGGAAGCCCATCTTGTGAAGTCGGGCGTAATCGTTCTCAAATTTTGGCTGCACATTGACCCGGCGGAACAGGCGAAACGTTTTGAACAGCGTCAGATGATACCGGAAAAGCAGTGGAAAATTACGGAAGAGGATTGGCGCAACCGCGAGAGATGGGATGATTATGAGAAAGCGGTAGATGAGATGGTGCTGCGTACTTCGACAAAGCAGGCGCCATGGCACATCATTGAGGCCAATTCAAAATTATATGCCAGAATCAAAGTATTGGAAATTGTAGTGGAAGCACTGGAACGGAGATTAGTATGAAAAGGTTGAGAAAAATTATTTTTGCAGTAACACTTAGCTTGGCTCTTTGTGGCAGTGCCATGTCAGGATGGGCAGCGCCGGCGCCGCCGTGTCTGGCTGCCACAGTACCGCATTATTATATTTATGTGGATAATTATACTTATGAAGTAACGGCAGAGCAATATCAGGGGGCTCTGAGCCGGCAGTATGACAAGAAAGAACTCGTACGCTATCTGCAGGAGATTTTAGGAGAGCGCATGCCGGATAAATTTTCCGTTATATCTGGCAGAGTTATAACAACGGAGGAGGATATTCCGGTTACTAGTGATGATAATACGCAGGAAGATGATTCGGATTTTCTCATTCGCGACGGTGTCCTTCTTTCCTATCGCGGCGAGGCGTTGGAAGTCAATGTGCCGGATGGAGTTACAACCATTTCCGCACTGGCTTTTTGCAGTCCGAAGATAAAATCCGTCAGGATTCCATCCAGTGTGAAAGCAATTAGAAAATATGCTTTTTACCGCTGTACATCTTTGAAATACATTGTTTTTGACAAGGAAAATACGACGTTTGAAAACAACATCATCTATGATTGCGAGAAGCTGACAAATGTTGTTGCACCAAAAGGAAGTAAAGCGTATGAATACGCGAAAAAGAATGATATTCCGGTGACGACAACGGAAACGCCGTGTTGCAGCGTCTCCCACAGTTACCTTTTGGTGGGTGACAAAGAAAAGAATGTTATATTCAATAATTTTCAGAGCGTTAGTTGGAAGAGCAGCAAAAAAAAGATTGTGTCCGTAAGCAAAGGGGGAACGCTGCAGGCAAAGAAAAAGGGGAAAGCAACGATAACCGCTACCGTAAACGGAAAGAAATATCGTTATAAAGTTACGGTTTACAATAAATCAATAAAAAAGCGCCTGCACCAGATTACGAAATCGTGTATTAAAAAGGATATGAGCCGGTATGAAAAAGTAAGGGCAGTCCATAACTGGCTGATACGGAATGTAAAATACGATTATTACCGCTATCAGACGGGGTCTATTCCGCGTGTTTCCCACACGGCAAAGGGAGCGCTGATAAAAAAAGTTGCCGTCTGCGATGGGTATGCCCATGCCTTTCAGATGATTATGAAAAAACTGAAGATTCCGTGCAAATTTGTAGTCGGCAGCAGTCAGGGAATCGGCCACGGATGGAATATGGTGAAACTCGGCGGTAAATGGTATCATATCGACGTTACTTTTGACGACCCGATTGTAAATGAAAGCAATAACAATACAATACCTCGTTATACTTACTTTTTGAAATCTTCTTCGACTATGAGTAAGTCTCATAAATGGAAGAAGTCCAAATATCCGAAATGTAAGAGTAAAAAGTATGAATAGGGGTAATCATCTATTTGTTTGTCCCAGTATGGCGGGTATCCTGCCGCAGCTCGTCCGGTATGCCACTCCCAACGAAAAATACATGGTTTCTTTTAGCCTCTTTCTTTCACGAACAGATGCTTCGCATCTGCCCGCAGCAGGAGATAATTAATCTGGTGGTGCATTAACTTTTAGTGCGAACGCACTGTTAAAAGTCGGGAGAAACGACGGCAGACAGCTCAGATAATACTCGGGTGGCAATCAGTAAACAAAAGAAAACATAATTTTTCGGGGAGCGATACAAGGATGGGATTCGGAATGATACCTGCCTGCGCCGCCTGAAGGCAGATTACTTGTGTAGGTGTGGCGGAGTGTGTGAAAATGGAAATCTTCAAGCCCTTTCACTTTTTCTTTGCCACATGGAAGCGGCAGGTCAGAGAAAACCAGAAACCTGCTGTTATGGTATTATCCATGGGGCGGCACACATATATTCTATCCTTGATGATTAACTTTGTGGCGTTGATGTTTGCGTTGTAATTTTCTTGATAATTTGTTTGAAATCTTTTCTTTTTCTTTTATAATTCTATTTCGTTTTTCAGCAACAAAGACAAAATACCCATTTATTTCGTGAATCTTAACCCCTCCAAAGATAGATGTCAGCTTATTTTTATACCAATCAAGTCTTTTGGTAACCATAACTAATTTTCCGCCAAAAGCCAACTTTTTAAATCCACCCTCTATAAAGTGTTTGGGAACAGAAAAGTTTGCATGATACGGCGGATTTGACAATATAAGCGTAAAATCCTTCTCTTCTACATTCTCATAACCATCACTTAAGTAAATTTTAATGTTTGGTACATTGTTAAGGTGTGAATTCACTTTTGCATATTCCAATGCCTGTTTAGAAATATCACACATTACAACATTTTCCGCACCTATCAGTTTACTAGCAAGTATGCCTACAACACCATACCCACATCCTAAATCCAATACTTTATCGTGCGGGAGAAAATCGATAACTGATAGCATCGCCTGTGTACCAGCATCAATTGAATTAGGCGAAAAAATGGAAGAAGAAGTTTCAAATATCATATCAATATTTTTAATCTTTGCTGAAATCATTGTACACCTCCAAATGTTTAATAACCAACCTAATTCAGAAATTATAGCATATAAACGCAAATTATTCTACTTATTAATATAATTGATCGCATTTTTTAAAAAACAGGTTGACATCGGATGAAAAGGATGGTATAGTAAATATCGTTGTGAGCGGATGTGGCGGAATTGGCAGACGCACAAGACTCAAAATCTTGCGGTGGTGACATCGTGCGGGTTCAAGTCCCGCCATCCGCACTCATAAAACAAGAAAAGAAAGGTCAAATAATCGAAAGACGAATTTGGTCTTTCTTTTTTGTTGAAATAAGAGACAAAAAAGGGTATCCTAATAAAGTGGATTGTATTACAATGATGGGAGAGCAGCTGTATATTTGTTTTGGAAAAAAGGAGGGGCTTATGAAGAAGAGAGGGAAAAAAGCGGGAGCGTTGTTTCTGTCTTTTGCGATATTATTCCAAATAGTATTTGCCGGCGATTATGTCAAGGCAGCCGACGGCAATAACGGATCAGAATCAAAAGAAATTGTTACGGTAGTTCCGTTTCCCGACCAGTGGAAATATTACGGACAAAAGAGAGAATTTCAATATGATATCAATTATGCTACTTCAAACGATAAGCCATTAAGCAAAGGGGTATCTCTTAAGATTGAGGAGGAGAGCATCGGGAAACAAAAATTTTGTATTGAGGATTTGCGCTCCGAGGATGAGAAAAAGGAAGTTACTTATGAACTAGAAAAAGATTCGCCGCTTTATGAGATTAAAGAGTACATAACGGCGGAGAAAGTAGAAGATACAAAACATATTTATAATGAGGAAGATAAGAAAAAAGCAGGGGAACAGGGCAGAGACACGGTTGTTTCCGGTTCGGCAGTTTCCGGCGTCAGCGATACGATGAAGGTGCAGATACAGGCGCCAAAAGATTTTCTCATTGCGCCTTCTTACGAGGGAGAAGAAAGCCAATGGAAACAGAGTATGGAAGCGGAGATAAAGGAGGGTGAGAATACCTTTACTTATTATCTGCGCTCAAATCTCAATGACGCGACTCGCAAAGCCATTGACCGGACGCCAAAGACGATTACGTTAAAAGCGGACTGGACAGCGCCAGCCATTCTCTCTTTATCCGGAGGCGTAAACAGTACGGATGTATGGGCGGATGGGCAGATTACTGCGACTGAGCAGGGAACTTTTTATTATGCCGTTGTTCCGGAAACTCATGCGGAGTTGACAAGAGAGGATATCGAGACAAATGTAGGGGCACATTATGGTATTGTAGGACAGGGACGTGTGGACGGAACACAAAAGGCGACGGAGTTTTCTTTTCAGGGTTTGGCAGCAAGCAAAAACTATGTTATATATGCCTATGTGGAAGATGATGCAGGAAATGTATCGCCAGTACAAAAGAGTGAAATTTTTACGACAGACAGGATGGCGTTGGCAGGAACGGTAGAGGTTACTGGCACGATGGCAGTAGAACAGGTTTTAACGGCAAAAGTCAATTTGGCTTCGGTTGCGGCGGGAGAACTGACCTATCAGTGGTATCGTATTAAGAATAAAGAGGACGAACCTTCGCTGGATGAAGTGTGGGATGAGACCGGAGGCGCCGATGAGGATGATTTGGAAGCGGAAGATGATGATGACGAGGATGATGAAGACGACGAAGACGACGATTTGGTTGAACTGGATGCACGGCATAAATTTGCGGCGGGAAGCGATGATGACGGAGACAAAGATGACGCCGTGTCCATTGAGGGGGCGACGCTGATTAAAGATGCTACCCTGTCAACTTACAAGGCGACGAGAGAAGATATCGGACACCGTTTGATTTGCTGTGTCAGCGCAGAAAAGTATTCCGGCTATATAGCAGGGGAGACGACAACATATATCCCGAAATTGCTTCCGGAATATACGCTGCCATCAATAGCTGCGCTTCCGTATTCTCCAAAGTTTAAATTGTCAGCCATAACTCTGCCGGAACGCTGGAGCTGGGTAGACAATACGATAACGCCGGTATACGGAAATTCCGGTTATCGTGCCAAATATATACCGGAGGACACGACGACGTATAAGACAATTATTGTCCGCATTCGGGGATACGGCATGAAAAAAGGAAAAGCCTATGCAAGCGGCTACAGTAAGGTGAAGAAAGTGAAAATAAAGAAATAATGAGGTAAGGAAAGTGGAAAAGAAACTTGTGCTGATAGATGGAAATAGTATTATAAACCGGGCTTTTTACGGAGTGCCGGATTTGACGAACAAAGACGGATTGCACACGAACGCCATTTACGGTTTCCTAAACATCATGTTTAAGTTAATGGACGAGGAAGAGCCGACACATATGATGGTTGCCTTTGACGAGAAGGCGCCGACGTTTCGCCATGAAATGTATGGGAAGTATAAAGGCACGAGAAAGCCGATGCCGGAAGAACTGCGGGAACAGGTGCCGGTACTCAAAGATATTTTGCAGGCGATGAACCTCTGTATCTTTTCCCGAGAGGGGATAGAGGCAGATGATATACTGGGAACGATGGCAAAAAAAGGGGAAAAGGACGGCTATACGGTAACTGTCGTGTCCGGCGACCGCGACCTGCTGCAGTTGGCGTCGGATACCGTCATGGTGCGAATCCCAAAGACAAGGGGCGGCAGGACGGAAGTAGAAGATTATCATACGGCACAGGTAATCGAAAAATATCATGTCACTCCCTCGCAGATTATTGATTTGAAAGGGTTAATGGGCGATACGTCCGATAATATTCCGGGCGTGCCGGGGATAGGCGAAAAGACGGCGGTAAAAATTCTCACATTGTTCGGCACGGTCGAAAACGCCATCGCCCACAGAGAAGAGATTACGCCTAACCGGGCGAAAGAGGCAATTAAAAATAATATAGAATTGGCGAAACTCAGCAAACAGCTGGCGACGATAAAGACGGACTGCAAATTGGGGATTTCCACGGAGGACTGTCTGGTGCAGGATATGTTTAATGCCAAGGCGTTCCGTATTATCCAGTCGCTCGACATTAAGTCGTTACAGAAACGTTTTGACAGGGACAAGACGATGGATTCCAAGTGGGAAAAAAGGTTCGTTACCCTGAAGACGAGAGAAGAATGGGATAAGTTTCGCTCGTCCGCAAAGGAAAAAGAACCCGCTGCCATAAAGGCTGTTTTCCGCAAAGATACCGAAATGGTGGCAAATGAAACCGGTCAGATGACGTTGTTTATGTCGGAACAGCAAGGGCGTTTACTGGGACTTGCCATCGCGTTTAACGAGGAAAAGATTGCCTTTTGTAAAGTCGGCAAAGAACTTTTGGAGCATGATATTACTGCCGGAGTGGCAGAGCTGACTGCACGGCATACGTTAGTGGGAAATGATTTAAAATCACAGTTGGATTTCCTTGCCGGAGCAAAGCCGGAAAATTGTTTTGATACGAATTTGGCCGCCTATGTCATCAATCCCGTGCAAAAGAGTTTTATGGAAGAGGATATTGCCGAAACATATGCCGGAGTTACCATGTATCCGTATTCACAGATGTTTGGGAAAGCTTCGATGGAGTCGGCGTTTGCGGACAAAGAAGAGGAATTGCTTCAATACGCCTGTTACTGTGCGCTCGTAAATGTGCGCGCCTATCCGAACCTTTTGCAGGAATTGAAGCGGATGAAGTCGTTTCATCTGTTTGAAGATATCGAGATGCCTCTGTTGTTTACGTTATACGATATGGAAAAACAGGGGATTTTGGTGAAGCGGGAGGCGCTGCATGAATATTCCCTGAAGCTGGGTGAACGTATTGCCGGAGTAGAGCAGGAAATTTATGAGCGTGCCGGAGAAACATTTAATATAAATTCGCCCAAGCAATTGGGAACGATTCTTTTTGAAAAAATGCGTATGCCGTATGGAAAAAAGACAAAGACCGGATATTCCACTTCGGCGGAAGTACTGGAGAAACTGCGCTTCGAAGACCCGATTGTGGAATTGATTCTGGAGTATCGGCAGTTAGCAAAGCTGAAATCGACTTATGCCGACGGTCTCGATTCTTATATCGGAGAAAAAGACGGGCGTATCCATACGACATTTAACCAGAATATAACTGCCACTGGAAGACTGAGTTCCACGGAGCCGAACTTGCAGAACATCCCTATCCGTATGGAACTCGGGAGACAGATTCGCAAAGTTTTTGTGCCGGAAGACGGGTATGTATTTCTGGACGCCGATTATTCCCAGATAGAGCTCCGCGTTCTCGCTCATATGTCGGGGGACGAGCGTCTGATTGAGGCCTATCGGGAAAATGCGGATATCCACCGCACAACGGCGGCGCTCGTTTTCCACACCCCATACGAAGAAGTGACGGAACTGCAGCGGAGAAATGCCAAGGCAGTTAATTTCGGCATTGTGTATGGAATCAGCGGCTTCGGTCTCTCCCGCGATTTGAATATTTCCAAGAAACAGGCGGAAGCGTATATTGAAGATTATTTTGCCACTTATCCGCGGGTAAAGGAGTTTATGGACAGCCTCGTTGCCGAGGGTAAGAGTAAAGGATATGTTACTTCCCTGTTTGGCAGACGGCGTCCGATACCGGAATTGTCCGCTAAAAACTTTATGCAGCGGCAGTTTGGCGAGAGGATTGCCATGAATTCTCCGATACAGGGAACGGCGGCAGACATTATAAAGATTGCGATGATACGGGTTGCAAAACGATTGAAAGAGAATCAAATGCAATCCCGGCTTATTCTGCAAATCCATGATGAACTGCTTATTGAGACGCACAAGGATGAGATAGAAGAGGTGACGCAGCTTTTAGAAGAAGAGATGGTGCATGCATGCGAGCTGGCCGTGCCGTTAATCGCAGAGGTGAAGAAAGGCAATTCATGGTACGAAGCGAAATAAAAATACGGGAAAAAAGGATGAGAAGTTCATGGTAATTGGAATTACGGGAGGCGTCGGCTGTGGAAAGTCCGCCGCCATGACAGTGTTGCGGGAGAAGTTTGGAGCCAAAACGCTGTTAGCGGACGAGTTAGGGCATGAGGCGCTGCAGCCGGAGTCGGAGACATATGAAGAAATTCGTACTCTTTTTGGAGAATCAGTTGTATGCGCCGACGGACAATTAAACCGAACTCTTTTAGCGCAAATCATTTATGCGGATGAGAACAAGAGGAAAGAGCTGGACGATATTATTCATCCGTATGTCATGCGCCGGATACGGGAGTATCTCGAGAGTTGGAAAGAAGAGCCGTTGGTGGTGATTGAGACGGCGCTCATGTTTGAGAGCGGCTGCCATAAACTGTGCGATAAAATATGGTATATTGGGGCGGACAGGGAACAGCGGATAAAGAGGCTGACAGCATCCAGAGGATATACGAGAGAGAAGACGGAAGCCATTATGGCGGCACAGATGAAAGAAGAGGATATATGCCGGCGCTGTGACGTTTGTATCGACAACAGCGATTCACTGGAAAAACTGACAAGCCGGTTACAAGAATTACTAGGCATATGATAAAATGTGTGGTATGATATAAAAAAACGGCGACTGAGAAGCGCGCCGTTCCAAGAATCGCTTTGCGATTCTTGCTCCGCACAATTAGAATTTCCTATAAAGTAAAAAAGTGCGGCTGGGAAGCTCGGTTTGCCGTTCTTTGCTCTGCGAAAGTTGAGGGAATGATATGGATACAAGAAACGAAGGATATGTTTTTGGCTTGGATATCGGGACGAGAAGCATCGTGGGAACGGTTGGATATCGTGTTGGCACGGACCGTTTTGTTGTCGTGGCGCAGGAGAGTGTGGAACATTCTACGCGTGCTGTCATTGACGGTCAAATCCATGATATTCCGACGGTCACGCGAACGATTAGCATGATTAAAGACCGTCTGGAGAATCAAATCCAGCAGCCGCTGACCGAAGTATGTATTGCGGCGGCCGGCCGTGTCCTGAAAACAAAGCAGGTGCGGGCCAGATATGAATTTTCTACCGAGACGAAAGTGACGGAGGAGCATATCCGTTCGCTGGACATGCTCGGTGTCGAAAAGGCATACGAAGAGATACGCAGCGATGAAGAAGATAAGAAAAAACATTTTTTCTGCGTCGGCTATTCTACGGTCAAATATTATCTGAATGGCTATCCGATGGAAATGATAGAGATGCATATGGCCAATTATATCGAAGTTGATTTGATTGCCACGTTCCTGCCGGAAGAAGTTGTAGACGGTTTGTATTCTGCCGTGGAGACTGCCGGCCTGCATGTGGCGAACCTGACGCTTGAGCCGATTGCGGCAATCAACATCGCGATACCGGAGAAGTTCCGTCTGTTAAATATCGCTCTTGTGGACGTGGGAGCGGGAACTTCGGATATTTCCATTGTAAAAGACGGCAGTATCATTGCTTTTGGCATGATTCCCCTTGCGGGCGACGAGGTGACGGAAGCGATTGCCAAAAATTATTTAATTGATTTTGCGACGGCAGAGAGAATAAAACGCCAGTGTGAGAATCGTAAATCGGTGTCCTTTCGGGACATTTTCGGAAATAAGACGACGGTTACAAAGGAAGACATTACGAACATATCCCAGTCTGCGATAGAGGAAATTACACATAATATCGCCACCCGCATTATAGAGCTGAACGGAGGCCAGACGGTCAGTGCGGTATTTGTCGTTGGCGGTGGTGGCAAGCATGATGGCTTTACGGAAAAACTCGCAGAATTTTTGCAGCTTCCACAGGAGCGCGTGGCGATTCGCGGAGCGGAGGTATTAGGTCAGGTTGTATTTGAACAGGCGGGGGTGAAGAAAGACTCAACGCTGGTGACGCCGCTTGGCATATGTATGAATTATTATGAGCAGCGCAATAATTTCATCCATGTTCAAGTTAATGGACAGCGCGTTAAACTATATGATAACGGAAAGGTTACGGTATTGGATGCCTGTGTTAGTTCTGGTTTTTCTAAAAATAATTTATTCCCGCTGCGTGGGGATACGCTTACGTTTTATGTGAACGGCGAGGAGCGTACGGTAAAAGGGCGTGTCGGTGAGGTAGCGCTTGTGCGCAAAAATGGCAAAGAGGTTAGTCTGAACGATGTGGCGGCGGAAAATGATGAAATTGAGATACGGCCGTCTACCAAAGGGGAAGCGGGCAGGATTGCATTAGGACAGATAGAGGAGTGCAAAAAGGAATTGGTGGTGACGCTGTTTGGCCGCAAGATTTTATGCCCTCCCATCATTGTCGTCAACGGGCAGGTGCAGGATAGTTTGTATTCCATTCAAGAGGGGGACAAAGTGGAGATATCCGACTATTCATCGGTGGCCAATCTGCTTGCATTTGCCGATATTGATACCGATACGGAAATTTTACTGAATGGACGTCAGGCGGGAAAGGTGGCAAAAGTCCGTGATGGCGACGTCATTACGGAGAAACCGAAGCCTCCGGAACCAAAAGAAGAGATAAGTCCGGAAGAAGAGCTGCAGAAACAAATCGAAGAAGACCCGTTATTGCAGCCGGTTAAGCCGCTTCCGGATTGGATGAAAGATATTCCCTTTGATACGGAAAAGCGAGGCAGGGACGGTAAGGTTCTTTCCTCATCCTCGCAAAAAGAGAAGAAGTATACGCCCTCCATTATGGTTACTGTCAATGGTGAGACGGTGAGGATGCCAGAAAAGGATAATCCAATCTTTGTTGATGTGTTTGATGTCTATCCGTTTGATATGTCCAAAATGGGAGGAACTAAATTAATCACACGTATTAATGGGGCAGACAGGGATTTTACGGAGCCGCTGCACGAGGGCGACCGGATAGAGCTGTTTTGGAAGACTTAGAAAGGAGAGACAAAAGATGGAAAAGCAATTTTGGAAATTGTGGAATAATCAATATGTTTTTCTGGCGCATCTGCTTCTGAACGTATCGCTTCTGATATTTGAATTTACCCAGTTGTTTGACGGCAGCACAATGCTTTTCATTAAGTCTGGCATATTTGGTGCGTTTATTATCCTTTGTACGCTAATTGAAATTATAAATCGAATCGCGGGTTCTTCTCTTTTGGAAAAGAATGTATTCGGGCATATTTACTTTATTGTGCGTCCGGTTGTTGCAAGTTTGTTTTACTTTATTTCGGAAGACAAAATGGAGAGTAACATTTATCTGTTTGTGCTTGTGCTGACGTTCGCAGAGCTGATATTCCACACCGCTCTGGATAAAATGGTAAAAAGAGTTGTGATGTATACATTTTTTGCAGTAGGGTACGGAGTGGTATCCGTTGCCATGATAGTTTCCCTTATCCAGACTAAGGATAGCCGGGTGACGCTTTTCATTGGCATACGGGAAATTGCCACGGTTATCGTTGTGTTGTTACTTGTGCTATTTATCGGCGAGACGATGGCCTTATTGTCGAGCTATTTTGAAAAGCAGATATTCAGGCAAAACCGTGCTCTGGAAGATTTGAATGAAGTAAACGCAGCGATGAAGAGACAACAGGAGAAGATGAATGAAGTAAATGAAAAATTGGGATTGCAGAAGATTGAATTGCAGACGGCCAACAGACGTATTAACCGTTCTCATGATGAACTGTCCGTTCAGAATGAAATTTCTTCTGCAATTGCCGGTTCGATGAAAGAAAAGGATATGATTTCCCAAATCACCCATATTATGCAAATCCGTTTGGATATGGATTTAGTAGCTGTTATACTGGAAGAAAACGCCGACCTGATAGCGGACGGTGAGGAGGAAAATGGGCGCTATGCTACCGTTTCCACGAATTTAGGGGAGAACTTCCAAAAGAACCTGTTTGCTTCACTATATGGCGCAGATATGAATGAACTTATGTCGCTGAAGCAGACCTATATAAAGAATGCGCAGACGGATTCCATACAGTTATTCAAATTTTTGTTCGAGGAACAGGAATTGGCTTCTATTATTTGTCTGCCGATTATGAGACAGGAAGAGAGATTGGGAACGCTGATTGCCGGCAAAGACCGCACGAATGTTTTTATGGACGGGCGCGCCTTTTATGAAAACATAGCCAATCAGATTGGTATTGGTATATCCAATGCCAGATTGTACGCCAAGATGAATGATATGGCGATTCGCGATGGGCTGACGAGAATATACAATCGAAGATATCTGACATATCTTATCAACGAGTATTTATCGCAGGCGATGGAAAAGAAACAGCCGCTTTCTCTGGCGTTATTTGATATTGATAAGTTTAAGATGATTAATGATACTTATGGACACCAGTGCGGCGACGAGGTGATTCGCTATGTGGCAGCCTTACTCAACAGGGGAGCGCTCAAACACGGCGGCATCGCAGGCCGATATGGTGGGGAAGAATTTGTTGTTGCATTTCTCGGTAAAAATTTAGAAGAAGCCTATGAAATTGTCAAGCAGATTCACGAGCAGATTCGAAACGAAGACGTCGTATATGGGGATAATCATATTCAGGTAAGGGCAAGTGCCGGAGTGGCGAGTTATCCGTCTACCTGTTCGAATCCAAGCGATTTGTTGACAAGAGCCGATTGGGCGATGTATCATTCTAAGAGGAATGGACGCGACCAGATTACGGTGGACAGTGATTTGATTGTAGATAAAATGTAAATGTCGTCGGCATTACGGCGGAAGAGGTGACTATGCAATTATATAGTATTGCCAGCGGAAGCAGCGGGAACTGCATTTACGTTGGCACAAAAGAATCAGGTATTTTAGTTGATGTGGGGATTAGTAAAAAAAGAATTTGCGAGGGGTTGGAGCGGGAGGGTTTCAATCTCGAATGTATCAAAGCAATTCTTATTACTCACGAACATATCGACCATGTGAGTGGATTGGGGCCGATTTTGCGAAAGGTACCAATCCCTGTTTATGCCACGAGGGAGACGATTGATGCGATTTGGAAAAAGGGTAATATGGCTCATGTTGATGAGGATTTGTTTCATGCCATCGTACCGGAACAGCCGTTTCAGGTGGCAGACATTCAGGTGATGCCGGTTCCGATTTCCCATGATGCGGCAAATCCGGTATGCTATACTTTGCAGGGTGACAACCAGAAAATCGGAATTGCTACCGATACCGGATGTTATACTGCGGATATGGTAGAGTATCTCAGAGAATGTAACGCACTTTTATTAGAGGCCAATCACGATATTAATTTATTACAGGTCGGCAAGTATCCCTATTCTTTGAAAATGAGGATTTTGGGAGAGAAAGGACATCTTTCCAACGATGCCTCCGCCCGATTTTTACAGGAATTGTGGAGCCCCAAATTGCAGCATATCGTCTTGGGGCATCTGAGTGAGGAAAACAATTTTCCGGAATTAGCATACAATACGGTAACGTTTGAATTAGAGCAGAATGCGTTTTGGAGTAAGCAGGATATTGAGTTGCTCATTGCACACCGGAGAAGTCCATCGAAACTGATTACCATATAATATCGGTGGAACAATATTACATAAGCGGCAATGAAGAACGCTGTGGAATGGAGGATAACTATGAAAAAGATAATTATTACTGTCGTAGGAAAGGACAGTGTAGGGATAATTGCTAAAGTATGCAATTATTTAGCAGATAACAGGATTAATATTCTCGATATATCGCAGACGATTGTCGACGGCTTTTTTAATATGATGATGATTGTTGATTTTTCGGATGTAGATAAGAATTTTGTAGAGATATCAGATGAACTGGAAAAGCTGGGCAACGGGATTGGCTGCGTGATTCGTGTGCAGCGCGAAGAAATTTTTGATAACATGCATCGTCTGTGAGATGGGAGGTTCGGGATGATAAATATTCACGAAGTCAATGAGACGAATAAAATGATAGAAAAAGAAAATCTCGATGTGCGCACGATTACATTGGGAATCAGCCTGTTAGATTGTATTGACAGCGATTTGGACAGATTATGTGAGAACATCTATAGAAAAATAACGGAGACGGCTAAAGATTTAGTGTCAACCGGAGAGGAAATCAGCCGGGAGTTTGGGATACCAATCGTAAATAAGCGCATCTCGGTGACTCCGATTGCCCTCATAGGAGCGGCTGCCTGCAAAAATGCGGATGATTTTGTCGCCATCGCGCAGACGATGGACAGAGCCGCAAAAGAAGTGGGAGTGAATTTTATCGGCGGATATACGGCGCTAGTTTCCAAGAAAATGACAGAAGCGGACCGCAACCTGATATGCTCCATTCCGAAAGCGTTGTCGACTACGGAATATATATGTAGTTCCGTAAACGTCGGCTCTACCAAGACGGGACTTGATATGGACGCTATTCTGCTTATGGGCAAGGTCATTCAAGAGACATCTGTCTTAACAAAAGATAAGGATTCGATTGGCTGCGCCAAATTGGTTGTATTTTGTAATGCACCGGACGACAACCCGTTTATGGCGGGGGCTTTCCACGGTGTGACCGAGGGGGACGCGGTCATTAATGTCGGTGTCAGCGGCCCGGGAGTTGTCAAGACGGCCCTTGATAAGGTAAAAGGAAAAGATTTCAGCGTTGTCTGTGAGACTATTAAAAAGACGGCGTTTAAGATTACCCGTGTGGGCCAGTTAGTTGCCCACGAGGCCTCGAAACGTCTGGGCGTTCCGTTCGGAATTATTGATTTATCGCTCGCTCCGACTCCGGCCGTAGGCGACAGCATTGCGGAGATTTTTGAGTCGCTTGGTCTGGAGCGCGCCGGCGCTCCGGGAACGACGGCGGCGCTTGCCATGCTTAACGATCAGGTGAAAAAGGGTGGTGTGATGGCTTCTTCTTATGTGGGAGGACTCAGCGGCGCCTTTATCCCTGTCAGTGAAGATCAGGGTATGATTGACGCGGTGACGGAGGGAGCGCTTACGCTGGAGAAGCTGGAAGCCATGACCTGCGTCTGTTCCGTGGGACTGGATATGATTGCCATCCCCGGCGATACGAAAGCGACGACAATTGCCGGTATTCTTGCAGACGAGATGGCGATTGGTATGGTGAACCAGAAGACGACGGCGGTTCGTCTCATTCCGGTGCAGGGAAAAGGCGTAGGGGAAAAAGTGGAATTTGGCGGATTGCTTGGTTATGCGCCAATTATGCCGGTAAATGCCTTTTCGTGCGACGATTTTGTTACGAGAACCGGACGCATTCCGGCGCCGATTCACAGTTTTAAAAATTAGAATTAGGAGGATGAAACAATGTCATTATCATTATCGAAGAAAGCAAGTCAGGTAAAACCATCGTCTACATTGGCGATTACAGCAAAGGCAAAAGCGCTCAGGGCACAGGGAGTCGATGTGGTTGGATTTGGAGCCGGAGAACCGGATTTTAATACACCGGATAATATTAATCAGGTGGCTGTTGAGGCAATCCATAGTGGATTTACAAAGTATACGCCGGCTTCTGGTATTGATGAGCTGAAACAGGCGGTCAGTGACAAATTCCGTACGTTTAATCATTTGGAATACGGATTGGACCAGATTGTCATAAGCAATGGCGGCAAACATTCTCTTACCAATATTTTTACGGCAATTATTAATGATGGCGATGAGGTAATCATTCCGGCGCCATTCTGGCTCAGCTATCCGGAAATCGTAAAACTGGCAGGCGGTATTCCGGTTCTTGTTGAGACGACGATGGAAGAGAATTTCAAAATAACGCCGGAGAAGCTGGCGGCTGCCTGCAATGAGAAGACAAAGGCGTTCATTTTAAATACGCCGAACAATCCGACCGGCATGATATATTCCCGACAAGAGCTGGAAGAGCTGGCAAAGGTAATTGTGGAAAAGGATATCTATGTAGTCGCAGATGAGATGTACGAGTATTTGATTTATGGTAACGATGAGCATGTGAGTATCGGCTCGTTGGGGCAGGATATTTACGAGCGCACGATTACGTGCAGCGGACTCTCTAAAAGCTATGCCATGACGGGGTGGCGAATCGGATATACGGGCGCGAGCAAAGAAATTACCAAATTAATGAGCAGTGTTCAGAGCCACGAGACGTCAAATCCGAATTCAATTGCACAAAAAGCGGCGTTGGAAGCGCTGACCGGTCCGCAGGAGAAAGTGGAAGAGATGATTGCCGAGTTCGGAAAACGGAAGAATTATATATATGACCGCCTGAAAGTGCTGCCATATGTAAATGTTATCGAGCCAAAGGGCGCCTTTTATGCCTTTGTTGATGTGAGTGCTATTTTTGACAAAGAGTATCAGGGGAAGAAAATCGGTGATGTGAATGCGCTGGCAACGATTTTATTAGAGGATTACAGCGTCGCCGTTGTTCCTTGTACGGATTTTGGATTTTCTGGATACATCCGTCTTTCCTATGCCATTTCCATGAAGCAGATTGGCAAGGGTATTGACCAGATAGAAGCGTTCCTAAAGGAGTTAAATTGATGGAAAAGTTTAAGTTTTTGGGGAAAAAGCTGGAGCACAGCGGACGGATTTTAGATTTTTACACGTATGATTTGCAAGTGCCAAATGGAAATATAGCGCATTGGGATGTGTTAGAGCATAAAGGGGCGGCTGCGATTATTCCAGTAGATGAAGAGGGAAAGATAATTTTAGTCCGCCAGTATCGGGGAGCAATTGATGATTTGTTGTTGGAGATTCCGGCGGGAGGCCGCGATAGCAAAGAAGAAGATTTTGCTATTTGCGCGGCAAGAGAACTGGAGGAGGAAATCGGTTATCGCTCGGATACGATTTGCCATTTAGTCGATTATCATTCTGCCGCCGCCTACACAAGTGAAAAAATCGCCATCTACTATACGGAGAGCCTGATTCCGTCCAAGCAGCATCTCGATGAAAATGAATTTGTGCAGATAGAGCGCTATACGTTGGAAGAACTGGTGTCGATGATTGCCCGTGGGGAGATTACGGATGGCAAGACAATTGCCGGTATTATGGCATATAAGGTTTTAAAAAATAAATAGCATGTTTTTCGCATTGTCCACATAGGATGGGAAATGGGGATAGTGTTGTTTAGCTGTTCCGGAGAGGAGTGGACATATGCGCAGACATCGTCACAGCCAATTGGGAAATTCGGAATATCTGCAAAAGATAGTTCTGTTTTTTCTGATTGGTTTTTTTATTGGTGCTGTTTTCTATTATTTTTTTCAGCATTCATTCGAGGGGATACGCAAACAACTGGAAGATAATCTGGCGCTCTGGTCGCAGGAAGGAAAAGACGGCTCTTCGATGTTTGTAAAGAGTTTTTGGCAGCATGGGAAGTATCTGCTTTTGTTTGGCGTGTTCTCGCTCAGTGTCCTGAAAGAGGTATATCCCAAAGTGTTCGTCTGGTATACCGGTCTGCGCAATGGTTTTTTGCTTCTGTTTTTTCTCTATGCGAAGGGGGCGTTTGGTTTCGTCATCTATTTAGTCAGCTTGTTTCCGCAGGCGCTGCTGTTTGTGCCGTTATATCTTTCCCTGTTCCGGATAGTAAGAGAAAACAGACAGGATAAACACAAGCTGACGCGATGGTTCGCTATCGCTTTTGTGTTTATCGCTGCCTGTCTGCTGGAAGTTAAAGTAAATCTTCCATTGATGGAAGCGTTAGTATGAAAAATAAGATGGAGATTAGTGTGAAAAATAAGCTCGATAGCTTATTTTTCACACCACTATTTGTGCCGAAGCGCCACAAATAGTATTGATGTACAGAGCAAAAACAGCTTCGCTGCTTTTTTCTCGTACTTCCTCCGCTGCGCTTCGGAATGGAGGATTATTATAAGCGGTTGGCAATTTTGTCAATGAGGCGTTCGGTTTCTTCCCAGCCGAGACATGGGTCGGTAATGGATTTACCATATTCATGCTGGTTTACTTTCTGGCTGCCGGAGAGCAGGTAGCTCTCAACCATGACGCCTTTGACTAAGGAAGAGATGGCCGGATTTACCATGCGGCTGTGTAACACTTCATCGACAATTCGCGGCTGTTCGTAATATTTTTTGCCGGAGTTGGAATGGTTGGCATCCACGATACAAGCCGGATTTTGTAATTCCAAGAGGGAATATTTTTCGTGCAGGCGCTCCAAATCCTCATAATGATAGTTGGGAATGGCTTGTCCGTGTTTGTTGACGGCGCCCCGTAAAATCGTGTGTGCCAGCGGATTGCCGTCCGTGCGGACTTCGTAGCCGCGGTAGAGGAATGTATGGCTGCTCTGCGCGGCAATGCAGGAATTGAGCATAACGGAAAAATCACCGCTTGTCGGGTTTTTCATTCCCGCGGGAACATCCATTCCGCTCACGGTCATACGGTGCTGCTGGTCTTCCACCGAACGGGCGCCGACCGCTACATAGGATAAAATATCGCTGATATACGGCCAGTTCTCCGGATAAAGCATCTCGTCGGCAGCAAAGAGTCCGGTCTCGGAAATGGCGCGTAAATGCATTTTTCGCATGGCAATCAGACCTTCCATGAAGTCTTCTTCTTTTTCCGGATCGGGCTGGTGGACGATGCCTTTGTATCCCTCGCCGGTAGTGCGCGGCTTATTTGTATATATGCGCGGAACGATGAGAATCTTTTCTTTCACTTTTTCCTGCATCGCGGCGAGGCGGGTAATGTATTCACATACGGAATCTTCATGGTCGGCCGAACACGGCCCGATGATAAGAAGAAACTGCTCCGAATCTCCCGTAATAATATCTTTAATTTTAGCGTCCCGTTCTTTTTTCTGCTCTTTTTGTTCCGCTGACAGCGGATACAAGTCTTGCAGAACCTCAGGGGAAATAATTTCTTTTTTGTAATGAATAGCCATTTTTTATATCTCCTTTTTACGTCATACGTTGATATCTTACTCCTTTTTCCCATTGGTGTCAAATGTTCATAATTTCGTAACAATTGCATTGTATAGTTAGATAGGTTATAAATGCGTTATCTGGATTTCTGGTGACGTTCTTGTTTTGTATAACTATTCTGATTACATATAAGGAGGGGTTCTGTTTTGATTAAGGTGGAACATTTGGTGAAGCGTTACGGTAATCGTAATGTTGTTGACAATCTGAGTTTTACGGTGGAAAAAGGGCAGATTGTCGGCTTTTTGGGGCCAAACGGTGCCGGTAAGTCTACGACAATGAATATGATTACCGGTTATATCTCTGCGACGGAGGGAAACATTGAAATTGATGGAATTGATATTTTTGAAGAACCGGAGAAAGCCAAGAAAAAGATTGGTTATCTGCCGGAGCAACCGCCGGTATATCCGGATATGCTCGTGCGAGAGTATCTCAGTTTTGTCTGTGATTTGAAAAAGGTGAAAAAGGAGAAGAAAGAGCAGACGATTTCCAAAGTAATGCGGCGGACGAAGACGAACGATGTGGCAGAACGCTTAATCAAAAATCTCTCGAAAGGATACCGACAGCGTGTGGGACTGGCGGGCGCGATGATAGGCGATCCGGAGATTTTGATTTTGGATGAGCCGACCGTCGGCCTTGACCCGAAACAGATTTTGGAAATCAGGGATTTGATTCGCGATTTGAGTAAGAAACATACGATATTGTTAAGTTCCCATATTATGCAGGAAGTGAGCGCGGTCTGCAACCAGATTATTATTATCAACGAGGGAAAGATGATTGTTGCGGATACGCCGGATAAGATAGCTACCCATATTGAGCAGACGAATGAAATCAAAATGCTTGTTCGCGGGAACAGGGAATTGGTAAAAAGTACATTAGAGCAGTTGGAAAGAGTGAAAGAGTTTTCTGTGAATAAGACGGAAGAGGAGAGCGAGTGCGAAGTTCTCGTTGTCTGTGACGCCGATGTGGATTTAAGGGAAGATTTGTTTTTTGCTTTTGCCGATATTAAGTGTCCGGTGTTGGAGATGAACAGCCGCGTGCCGAGTCTGGAAGAAGTATTTATCAAACTGACGGGAAATGGCAGCGGTCAGCGGGCGGAGAGAAGACGCAGAAAGAAAAAGGAGGAAGTAAAAAATGATAGCGGTTTATAAAAAAGAATTACGTTCCTATTTTACAAATGCAATTGCATGGGTCTTTATGGCATTTTTTCTTGCTTTAGCAGGATTGTTCTTTTTCAGTTATAATCTGGCCGGCGGGAGTCTGGATTTTTCCGTTGTATACAGCGGTATTGAAATCTTCTTTGTACTGTTGTTAATTCCGGTACTGACGATGAAGAGCATGGCGGAAGAAAAACACCAGAAGACAGACCAGTTACTCTATACGTCGCCGGTATCCATCGGTAAAATTGTCACCGGTAAATATCTGGCGTTAGTCAGTTTGTTTGCCATTGTCATGCTGTTTATTTCCATGTATCCGGTTATATTACAGAATCTGGCGAATGCGTCTTCCGCGGATGGCGCGGCATACACGGTGAATTATGCGGTTTCCTATGGAAGTACGCTCGGTTTCTTCCTGTTAGGATGTGCCTATATTGCCATCGGGGTTTTTATCTCTTCGCTGACAGAGAGTCAGGTGATAGCGGCGGTTGCGATTGGCGTCTTAAATATCTTCACGATTATGATGTCCGGCATTGCCAATATGCTGCCGTCCAACAAAGTATTTATGCTCGCTTTTTTTATTGTTTTGATTGCCGTTCTGGCCTTTTGCCTGAATTTGTGGATACACAATATATGGGTTTCGGCTTTCGTGGGCATTGTGGCTGAAATTACGCTTGTTGTATTATACATTTTCTTTTCGTCGAAATTTGACGGTCTTCTGTACAAGGTGTTAAGCGCCATATCCTTTACCGATCGCTATACTAATTTTACTTACGGTATTTTGGATTTCAGCGCCTTATTCTATTATCTCAGTGTCTGCTTCCTTTTTCTTTTCTTAACGGTTCAGAGAATTAAGAAGCTGCGATATAACTAAAAAAGGAAGAAAGGGAGAATTGTCATGAAAAAAAACAGAATCAGAGCATCGTTTTCCAACCGCAAATTTAAGATGGGAAGCTTTCAGACGCTGATTATGATTCTCGTAGTCATTGTCGTTGTCGTTCTCAATATTGTTGTCACCCGTCTGGGATTTTCCAAAGATATGAATGCAGACTACCTGTATTCCTTGTCAAATGATACGGTATCTTTTGTATCAAAGCTCAAAGATGACATTACCTTATACTATCTGGTAGAGGATGGAAACGAAGCGGTATCGGCGGCGAATACAAAAGTGATTAATATTGAAAATATCATTCGTCTCTATGATTCATTTGCACATATTACGGTGGAGAAGAAAAATCCGGTTCTCTATCCGAATTTTGCCAAAGACTATACGGATAAGGAAGTTTCCGATAATGACGTCATCGTAGTCAATAATGCGACGAAGAAATCCGAGTATGTATCGTTTCAGCAGGAAATGATTGAATACGGATACGATACGAGCGGCGGAAGTTACCAGCAGATACCGCAGACGCTCAAACTTGAGTCCGCGGTGACTTCGGCGATACAGAAAGTGACGTTAAAAAATACCTTGAAAGTGTATGTGTCGAACGACCACGGAGAACAGAAATTAACCGATGATTTTTATGATTTATTGTCGAAGAACGGAATGGAATATGAGGATTTTGCCATTGCCAAAAATACGAAACTTCCAAAAGAGTGTGATTTGTTTATTATGAACAGTCCGTCCAGAGATTTGACAGAGAACGAGTACCAATATATTACCAACTATTTAAAAGAGGGTGGGAAAGGTCTGTTTTTCCTCAATTATACCGTGGAGACGCCATTCTATGATAAATTGTTAAAAGATTACGGAATAGAGGCAAAGAAAGGCATGGTACTGGATCCGGAAGGATATTCCGTGTCTTATGGCAACGGTATGTATATGCTTCTGACCCCGAAACTTTCAGAGGACAGCAGTCTGGCAACGGATGTCGCGAAAGCAGATACGCTTGCATGGTACAGCCGCGGACTGACTGCCGATAAGAAAGTACGAGGTACGCTGAAAGTAGAGTCGGTGTTGGAAACATCCGCTAAATCCTATTGCAAAATGCCGGAAGATCTTAAAAAGGAGCAAGTTGAGAAGACGGATAAGGACGAGAGCGGGCCGTTCAGCGTTGCCATGATGGCAACGGATACCCATGCACAGGATACAAAAGGAGAAGGGCATGCTACGAAGCTGTTCGTTGTCGGCTCGGTTGCCTTTACCGGCGTCGTGGACTATGCTTCACAATCCATGGTCAGCATTATTGGCAACAACCAATATGCAAACCGCAGTATTTTAGTCAATGCCCTCACATGGTTAGTTGGTGATTCCGGAGAAGAGATTGCCGTGCTCAATATCCCGAACCGCTCGCTGACGGTAGACAGCGCCGTTATTGAACAAGGGGACATCCGTTTCTGGACGGCCCTGCTGCTGGGGATTGTACCGCTTTCGCTTCTGCTGATTGGCTTTTTGATTTGGAACCGCAGGAGGAAAAAATAATGACAAGCAGGAAAAAAAATACGATTACGCTTATTATTTTGTCTGTCGTACTTCTTATCTGTCTTTTGCTGTATTTTTTAATGCCGGACAGAAAGAAAGAAGAGGCAGACGGGGATAAGGATAACGGGCAGATTACGGTAGATACGATTGCCGCCGATACCATTGAGACGATATCTTTTGAAAAAGATGGGAAAACGGTATGGTCTTTGAAACGCAGTAAAGAAAATTGGAAAATGGCGGAAGATGATTCGATTCCGGTAAATGAAGAGAAAGTAAGTGCGATAACGGACGCCCTCAATCCCGTTACTGCGACGGAAAAAATGGAAACCATATCCGGCGGACTGGAAAATTACGGTCTTAAAACGCCTGCTATGAAATTATCAGTTACGGCAAAGGACGGGCGGGAGTATGTGTATGAAATCGGCCTCAAAGTGCCAAAGGAAAATAAAGGTTACTATAGTAAATCGAATGCCGGTAATACGGTTTACTGCCTGAATGACGCATTGATTTCTTCGGTTGATATTCCGAGGAACAGTATAATTCAGATGGATTCCCTGCCGTCAATTGAAACGGATTATATGACGTATATCCGCGTTAATAACCGCAAAGGCAGTGACTTTGAGGCTAAACGGGTTTCGGATAAAGAAAAAGTGGATTTTTATTCTAACTGGAATATTACCAAACCGTATGCCCGTCCTCTGGCAACAAGCGCCTCAAAGTGGAATACGACTCTCGGTTATTTTAATGCGCTGACGTATACGGAACTCGTCGAATACAGGGCAAATGATTTGAAGCCTTACGGATTGGATACCCCATCCTCTGTGATTACGATAAAATATTATCAGGCGCAGGAGGGCTATACGCCGTCGGTAACTGCCACGCCGTCCACTGTCGTCACGGGAGATTCTTCCGCAGAGGCGGCATATGTTATTCCGAAAGATAAGCGGGAGTATAAGACACTCGTTCTGTCCGTAGGCGATAAGACGGGAGACAGTTATTATGTGTGCGAGAACGGAAGCACAAATATATATAAGATGAACGGCGACGTCGTGGAAAATATGACAAAACTTGATGCCTACGAAAGTATGGATCACTGTGTATATTCGGTTCTGGCGACAAGTATTAAAGGATATGATGTGGCTTATGATAAGACATTGTTGCAGGTGACGCGGACACCGGTAAAAAATGACGAAGCGTCCAAACAGGAGACGCCGGCGCCTTCGCAGGACAAAGGAACAGCGGTGGAAAATGCTGCCGATAAAAGTCAAAAGAATATCTGGAAGCTGAATGGCAAAAAGATTTCCGATAAAGATGAAAATGATTTCCTGACGCCATACTCACAGGCTTATTTGCTCGAGTACACGGGGAAAGCAGAAGATGGGGAGCAGACGGTAAAAGACACCACACCGGTGCTGAAGATGGTGTTCCATGAGGAAAACCGCGATGTGACCGTGAAGTTTCTCCCGTACGACGGAACCAATTTTTACCGCGTGGATAAGGATGGCATGGATTATTTCCTTGTCGATAAACTTCTTGTCGATGATGTCATTGAAAAATTCAAGGGAATCGAAAAGTTGGGGTAATCGTTTAAAGTGACGGGTATCATACCGTTTTTTATCCTTGTATCGCTCCCCGAAAAATTATTGTTTCTTTCGTTTACGGAGCGCCGCCCGAGCACTTGTCTGAGATGTCTGCTGTCGTTTTTCTGACTTTTGACAGCCCGTTTGCACTAGACCGCTACGCAACGGTACTAATGCACCACCGGAATAATTGTATTTTACTGTGGGCAGATGCGAAGCATCTGTTCGGGGAAGAAAGATGCTAAAAATAAATGTATTTATTTATGACATCTTTCTTCCCCGAATCGGCACCTTTGGTGCCGCCCACAATAATCAGTAACAAACGGTGGTGCATAAGGACCGGCGAGCGGTCAATGCTGCAAAAGTCAGGGAAAAACGACATTGCAGACAGCGAGTTTTGCGAGGGGCGGCGGAAGATTTCTGTAAACGAAAGAAACAATTTATTTTTCGTTGGGAGCGGCATACCGGATAAAAACGGTATGATACCTGTCGTATTACCACAAATCATTAGGCGTTCGGCTGTTTTGTGACAAAAAGCACTTGAAAATTTTTCGGGTGCTTTTTATAATGATGTTGGGGTCAAAAGGTATTTTCCCTGTATATCATAATTAAGAAGACAGGGATATGGTAAATACTTCCCTGCATTTTGAGGAGAGAGGTTAGGTAGACGGATGGATATTAAGACGTATTTATACAATACATTGACGAAAAGGGTGGAAGAGTTTAAGCCGAATGAAGCGGGAAAGGTGGCGATGTATACATGCGGGCCTACGGTCTATCACTTCGCCCATATAGGGAACCTGCGCAGTTATATCATGGAGGATGTGCTCGAGAAATATTTGCGCTATGTCGGATATGACGTAACGCGGGTAATGAATATTACGGATGTGGGACATCTGACGAGCGACGGTGATACCGGAGAAGATAAGATGCTCAAAGGGGCGAAGCGGGAAAATAAGACGGTTATGGATATTGCCCGTTTTTATACAGAGGCATTTATGGCAGACTGTGAGAAACTGCTGATTAAGCGGCCGGATATTATCGAGCCGGCGACAAACTGTATTCCGGAATTTATTCATATGATTGAGGTGCTGCTGGAAAAAGGTTATGCTTATGTGGCGGGTGAAAACGTATATTTCGACACCTCAAAGCTCGACAATTATTACGTGCTTTCTTCCCAAAATGAGGAAGATTTACAAGTCGGAGTGCGTGAAGATGTAGAGGAAGATACAAATAAGAAAAATAAAACGGATTTCGTCTTGTGGTTTACAAAATCAAAATTTGATAATCAGGAGTTAAAATGGGACAGTCCGTGGGGTGTCGGATATCCGGGATGGCATATCGAGTGTTCCTGTATCAGTATAAAACATTTAGGGGAATATATGGATATCCATTGTGGCGGTGTTGACAATATCTTTCCGCACCACACGAACGAGATTGCCCAGAGCGAGGCATATATCGGTCATAAGTGGTGTAATTACTGGTTCCATGTAAATCACCTGAATACGACAAGCGGTAAGATGAGCAAATCAAAGGGAGAGTTTCTGACGGTTTCCCTTTTGGAAGAGAAAGGGTATAATCCTATGGTTTACCGTATGTTTTGTCTTCTTTCCCACTACCGCAAGCCGTTGGAGTTTTCATGGGACGCCTTGGATAATGTGGCGACCGTGTATGACAAATTGCTGCGGCGCATCGCCAATCTGTCAGAGGAGGGCGAAACCGATAAGGAGGCCTTTGGCGAATACGAGAAAAAATTTGCTGAAGCTTTAGGAAATGATATGAATACCAGTTCTGCCATTACCGTTTTATATGATATGCTGAAAGCAGATATGAACGATGGGACAAAGAGGGCTTTAGTGGCAAGATATGAAGAAGTACTCTCTCTCAGGCTGGCCGCCGCATGGGAGGAAAAGGAAGAATGTCTGGACGAGGAATTTGTGTCATATATCGAGCGCAAAATTGAACAGCGGGCAGAGGCCAAGAAAGCGAAAGACTTTGCAACTGCGGACGCTATCCGCGAGGAACTTGCGCAGCGGGGAATCGTCCTCAAAGATTCCAGAGAGGGAACAACATGGATGCCAGCCTGAAATAGTATGCTGAAAATCCGGAATGGAGGTTACAATGAAAGGATGGAAACAAATTTTTGCCTTGCTGCTTATCTGTCTGAGTCTGGCCGGATGCCGTGCGGACGGTATTACGCAGGAAACGAAAAAAGCGGTCGTCGACAAGACAGAGGATGTCATCAAGCTGTATTCGGATGTTGAAAAAGTGATTCAGGAAAACAGCATTGAAGTTGACCAGAGTTTTAAAGATATGAAGCAGCAACTTGCTAAAATGCAAAAGAACGTGAAAGAGAAAATAGACGAAGCAGAAGAGGAAGATGGCAAACAGGCGCTTGAGGAGCTGGAAAAAATCCGCAATAATCTGAATGAGGCGAAGCGAAGCGTCGAAAAGCATATTGTCGTTCAATAAAAGACATCAATTTTCAGAATATAAGAAAACCCATAAGTTGCCAGAGCGGTATTGGTGAGGCCAAGCGGAGCTTCCGGTAATTTATGGGTTTTTTATCTTATTAGGAAAGACCGTTCTGTGCGGAGCGAGAATCAGTCTTTATCGCCTAATTCCAGATAGAAGTTAAGGAAATCGGTTCTTCCCTCGTTGGTCGCTGCGATGGCAGAGCGGGGATGACGGTTCATCTGTCCGGTCAGAAGATAGGGTATATTGTAGCCCCAGACAACGCCGGATTCTTTTAAGGGTGTCATATGTTTTTCCAAAAATTTCAATATCGGAATCATGTCATATTTCGGATTTTTAAGAAAACCGAGAAGCTGTTCCGTAGCACAGTTTCCGGCTCCCCGTCCCATTCCGTTTACGGTGGCATCCAAATAACTTACTCCGCATGTCAGGGCGGCGATGGTATTGGCGAAAGCGAGCTGCTGGTTATTGTGGGCATGGATGCCGACATATTTATTATTTGCCTCCGTCATAGCCAGATATTTAATGGCTAATTCTTCGATTTGCTCCATATACAGAGCGCCGTAGCTGTCTACAATATAGATGCCATCCACATCACTTTTTCCGATTAAATCAAGGGCTTCTTCAATTTCTGATTCTTTGGCGTTAGAGATTGCCATAATATTAATGGTCGCCTCGTAACCAAGCTGTTTGCTGTGCTCGACCATTTCGAGTGCGGCCGGAATGGTGTTGATATACGTGGCAACGCGGACTAAATCAATAACACTTTCGCTGCGTGGAATAATATCCCTTTTATAGTTACAGCGTCCAACGTCCGCCATAACGGCTATTTTCAAATCCGTATCGTTATCGCCAACGATATGACGGATGTCTTCTTCTTCGCAAAATTTCCACGGACCGAATTCCGTCTCGTCAAAAATATCTTTGGATGCCTTATAACCAAATTCCATATAATCAACGCCGGCAGCAACGTTGGCGGCGTACAAATCTTTAATAAAATCCTCTGTAAAATGGAAATTATTTACTAATCCGCCATCGCGGATGGTGGCGTCTACGACTTTGATATCAGGCCGAAAAGAGAGAAGAGAGCCTTTCTTTTTCTGCATAATCAGGTACCTCCTTAAGCTTTCTGATGCATGTTAATGCGTTATTCCAGCTATCATTGTAGCAGATTTTTCTGTGAAAGAAAAGGATTTATTGTTGCTATTTTTGAATAGACAAGGTAAAATAAGGTAGAATAAGTAATTTTCCAAAAGGGAGGATGAAAGGCTTGAAAAAATTTGTTTCTTTATGGATTATTTTTGCAATGCTCACGACATTGCTGCCGGCAAATCTGGTGAAAGCGGATGTTGCTGCGGATTTGGATGTAGCGAAAGGATACATTGATGGTATTGTTGAAGCTGCACCAACGGTAGAAAAATATGTTTTTACGGAAGAATTAGCGGAGCAGGTAGATGGATTGGAAAATATTCTCCGCAGTATGACAAATAGTTCTGCGATAGAAACATTAGATTCTTATGTGACAGAGAAGACAACCGTAGTCATAGAGCCGGGGGTTCCGGATGTGACTCACACGTACTTCACTTCGGTACAGGCATTTAGTCTGGCATATGCCGATGCGCAGAAAGAAGCGCTGGTGAAACTGGCCCGTCCGGTTACCGAGGCCATTCAGAATTTAATCAACGCACCGTTGACAAAAGAAAATTATGAAACGGCACAGACGGCTTATGATGAAAGCAGTAAGCATATTCGCGATGCGGTAAACAGCGACGACGTCAATGCGTTGAATCAGATTCACGAGTTACTGCGTTTGGCAGAGCGGGCGGATAGTGTATTTTCCCGCATTCAGATTCCAAGCCGCAACAGCGACGAGGATGACTATGATTTTTTCATGGAAGACTATAAGGCGGCAAAGACGGCTTACGGGTTATATGACAGCAAATTTGCCAGCTTAAAGCCAAAATATTATGTCTGTCTGCAGAAAGATATCAAGAATACGATGCTGGAGGCTTTTGATAATTACGCCAAGGCGACGTTCCATGCGGACGTCGAGAAAGCATTTGACGATTTAGGTGTATATAATACCTTTAACGATACGGTACGGGAAAAGATGCAGGTACTCAAAGAAGCTGTGGACGCGGGGCAGGAAAGTAAATTCCGTATCTCTGTCTATGATTATTATCGGGGAGACGAGATTCAGTTTGTACTTGACCAGTATAAGCACTTTACAGAATTGGAGCAGATGATGTCGATTATTTCCGATACGCCGGCAAATAAGACGGAACTTACCGCGGCACTCCGTGCATACCGTTATTTTAGTGAGGAGTTAACGGATGTAGAAAGGGAAATGCTTCCGGAAGAATATGTAACGAAACTTAATCGTGCAGTTTTATTGCACACGAATACGGAAGAGGTTATGAATGCGATTGAGGAAATCGGCGCTGCCGCTTCCGAAGAAGAATACGAAAGTTATTTGGAGCGGTACGAAACAGCGTATAAGGCCTATCGGGTATTTGTCAATACATACAGCGGTCTCAGCGACGTTGCCTCCCTGATTACCAATGTGACGGTGCTGGATGAATCGACGGAAGTGCTGGAGATGATTAAGAGTATCCGCCAGATTGAGAGCACGGAAGATGGAACAATGTGCTCGAAAAAACTGCAAATGGAAAGTGTTCTCAACGGATACGAGCGCATGAGCAGTGAAAAGCAGGCAAAGATATTTAATATTGAAAACCTCCGCGCCATTTATGCCGATGCGTCAGAGGCTAATGCATTGCGGGTAAAGATTGACGTTATTGTCAATAACCACTCGCTGTTAGACGAGCAATATGTGGCGTCTATCCACAGTGATTATGATAAGTTATCGGAGACGGCAAAACGTTATGTCGGAAAGGACTATATCAATAAAATACAAAATATTGACCGTGATTTGGAGACGTTAAATCTCAATAAAGCGCTGCGTGTTTCCAGTCTGATTGCCCAGATAGGGAAAGTAAACGTAAAGGCGGGAACTGCGATTAATAGTGCGAGAAAAGCGTTTGATGAACTTACTGATGCACAAAAAACGTATGTACCGAATGCGAATGTCCTGATAGAGGCAGAGAGAGCGTATGAGGCATTGGAGCGTTCAGTTTCCAAAGCTTCCGTTCTGGATTTGGGAGGATATTATTATTCCGGCGTGGCGATGAAGCCGACGATGACGGTTCGTCTGAACGATGTTACCTTAGTACAGGATTTGGATTATCGTCTGACTTATACATCCAATACAAAAGCAGGTACTGCCAAAGTTACCATTCGGGGTATTGGGGATTATACAGGTGTGCTGACGAAGACGTTTATCATTCATCCGGGGGCAATTGCCGGTGTGACATTGAGTGGTTTTGCCAGTCAGTATGTGTATACTGGAAAGGCAATCCAGCCATCAGTAAAAGCGGTGTTAAATGGCGTGAGCCTGAAGAAAGGCACCGATTATACCGTCTCTTATAAGAACAATAAAAAACGGGGTACGGCGACAATTACCGTTACCGGAATTGGAAATTACACCGGTACGGCGCAGGCATTCTTTTCCATCAGCCGCAGAACAGTGAAAAACGCCAGTGTCAGCGGCGTAAAAAAAGCTTATGTAAAAACCGGAAAAGCAATTAAACCGAAAGTTAAAGTGAAAGTAAAAGGCGTGACGTTAAAGAAAAAGCGCGACTATAAAGTTACTTATAAGAAAAATAAGAAAAGAGGAACGGCAACGATAACAATTAAAGGAAAAGGCAATTATACCGGAACGAAAAAGGTTAAGTTTAAGATTGTTTAACAGATTGGCGCCGTGAGGCTGATATTACATTCAATATTTAGATGGAGGATAAATTGAAAAATAAGCTTGATAGCTTATTTTTCAATCTACAATTTGTGCAGAAGCGTTACAAATTGTATTAATGCACAGAGCAAAAAAGAATATAAAATATTCTTTTTTGCCTGTGCCTCCTCCGCTACGCTTCGGAATGGAGGATAATGACATGGATTACAAAAAAGCAGGAGTTGACATTGAGGCAGGCTACAAGGCAGTATCCCTGATGAAAGAACACATTGCTTCTACGATGAGACCGGAGGTATTAACGGATATCGGGGGATTTTCCGGTGCTTTTTCCATGAAGAATTTTATTGGAATGGAGGAACCGACATTAGTATCCGGAACGGATGGCGTCGGTACAAAGTTAAAATTGGCATTCATTCTTGATAAGCATGATACAATAGGAATTGATGCGGTGGCGATGTGTGTAAACGATATTGCATGTGCTGGTGGAGAACCATTGTTCTTCTTAGATTATATTGCATGTGGCAAAAATGAACCCGAGAAAATTGCGCAGATTGTCAGCGGGATAGCAGAGGGGTGCCGACAGGCAGACTCGGCGCTGATTGGCGGAGAGACGGCGGAGATGCCCGGTTTTTATCCCGCCGAGGAATATGATTTGGCAGGTTTTTCGGTAGGAATCGTTGACAAAAAAGACATGATTACCGGAAAGGATTTGAAAGCCGGAGATATTTTAGTCGGCATGGCGTCTTCCGGTATTCACAGTAATGGTTACTCACTGGTGCGCAGCGTATTCTCGATGAAAGCGGAAACGCTGAACCGCAAATACGAATCGCTGGAAAGTGATTTGACGTTAGGGGAGACGTTGCTGACACCTACGAAGATTTATGTGAAAGCGCTGCGCAGCATTAAAGAAGCAGGCGTCCGCATTAAAGCTTGCAGCCATATAACCGGCGGCGGATTTTATGAAAACATTCCGCGCATGCTGCGTGAGCGGACACACGCCGTTATCGAGAAAGACAGTTTTGTCATTCCGCCGATTTTCAAAATGCTGGCAAATGACGGCAACGTGGCGGAAGAGGCGATGTTTAATACATACAACATGGGTGTGGGAATGGTTATGGCCGTCGAGCGCAACGATGTTGAAACGACGATTGAAGCCATCCGCAGCGCCGGTGAGACACCGTATATTTTAGGAGAAATCCGCAACGGGGAGAAAGGGGTTACTTTATGTTAAAGGTAGCTGTATGTGTTTCCGGCGGCGGCACAAATCTGCAGGCGATTCTCGACAGTGTGGAAAGAGGCGATATTACTAATGCGGAAATCGCCCTTGTAATCAGCAATAAGCCCAATGCTTACGCATTGGAGCGGGCGGCCGGATATGGGATTCCATCACAGGTGTTAGTGCCTAAAGAATATGAACATCGGGAAGCGTTTGGCGACGCCCTGATTCAGGCGATGGAGCAGGCTCAAATTGATTTAGTCGTCTTAGCCGGTTATCTTGTGATTTTGCCGGAGAATTTCGTTAAGGCATATGAGGGACGTATTATTAATATCCATCCTTCTCTGATTCCCTCGCATTGCGGCGCCGGTTATTATGGACTGAAAGTCCATGAAAGCGTGCTGGCCCGCGGCAATAAAGTAACGGGGGCGACCGTTCATTTTGTCGATGAGGGAACTGACAGCGGGCCGATTATTTTGCAAAAAGCGGTTGAAGTAAAACAGGACGATACACCGGAAATACTTCAGAAACGTGTGATGGAGCAGGCCGAGTGGAACATACTGCCACAGGCGATAAATTTGATTGCCAACGGCAGGGTAGAAATTAAAAATCATTTAGTATATATTAACTGATTCAACTTTTAAAAGGAGGAACCGATAAGTGAAAGTTCTGATTGTAGGAAGCGGAGGGCGTGAACACGCTATCGCGGTAAGCGTTGCCAAGAGTAGTCAGGTGGACAAAATCTATTGTGCGCCGGGGAATGCCGGAATTGCCTTTGTGGCAGAGTGCGTTGATATTGCGGCTATGGAATTTGAAAAGCTCGCTGATTTTGCCGAAGAGAAGCAGATTGATTTGACTATCGTTGGTATGGATGACCCTCTGGTAGGCGGGATTGTTGATGTATTTGAGGAGAGGGGGCTCCGTGTCTTTGGTCCGCGGAAAAATGCGGCCATCATTGAGGGTTCCAAGGCATTTTCGAAAGACTTAATGAAGAAATATCATATTCCGACTGCCGCCTATGAGAATTTTACGGATGCGGACGCTGCATTGAAGTATCTGGAAACTGCGCCGATGCCGATTGTGCTGAAAGCAGACGGTTTGGCGCTCGGTAAGGGCGTCCTTATTTGCAACACTTTGCAAGAAGCAAAAGACGGCGTTAAGACATTAATGTTAGACAAGCAGTTTGGAGACGCCGGAAATGAAATTGTGATTGAGGAGTTTATGACAGGGCCTGAAGTTTCCGTACTCTGTTATTGTGACGGAACACATATCAAACCGATGACAAGCGCACAAGACCATAAACGCGCCAAAGATGGTGACGAGGGATTAAATACCGGTGGTATGGGTACTTTTTCACCGAGCCCGTTTTATACGGATGAAGTTAAGAAGTTTTGTGAGGAGAAAGTATACCAGCCGACGATGGATGCGATGAAAGCAGAGAGACGGGATTTTGTCGGTATTCTTTTCGTGGGACTCATGCTCACGAAAGACGGCCCTAAAGTATTGGAGTACAATGCCCGTTTTGGCGACCCGGAGGCGCAAGTTGTTCTTCCCCGCATGAAAAACGATATCATTGACGTAGTGAATGCTTGTATCGACGGAAAGCTGGACGAGGTAGATTTGCAGTTTGAAGACAATGCGGCCGTTTGCGTTGTTCTGGCTTCTGACGGATATCCGGAACACTATGAAAAAGGTAAAGTGATTACCGGTTTTGAAAATTTTGATGGGAAAGACGGGTATTATGTATTTCATGCCGGAACAAAAAAGACGGAAAAAGGTATTGTGACGAATGGAGGCCGTGTCTTAGGAGTGACGGCAAAAGGCGCGAATCTAAAAGAGGCGAGAGCGAATGCTTATGAGGCAACAAAACTTATCTCGTTTGAGAATAAGTATATGCGCCACGATATCGGAAAAGCTATTGATGAAGTGTAATCCGTTGTTACGGATATTTACCGATTTGCGATAACTTAGTATTAATTAAAAAAGGAGATAGATTATGTATTCATTTGAGTTAGTGAAAAATGCCGATTCGGAGTTGGCAAAAGCAATGGAGCTTGAGACCGGACGTCAGAACGACCACATTGAGTTGATTGCTTCGGAAAATTTTGTTAGTAAAGCAGTTATGGCGGCGATGGGCAGCACGCTGACCAACAAGTATGCGGAGGGATATCCGGGCAAGCGCTACTATGGCGGGTGCCAGTATGTCGATATGGTAGAAGATTTGGCCAGAGAGCGCGCCAAAGAACTGTTCGGATGTACTTATGCCAATGTTCAGCCGCATTCCGGCGCACAGGCAAATATGGCAGTATTTTTTGCCCTTGTTCAGCCGGGGGAAACCGTAATGGGGATGAACCTCGACCACGGCGGACATTTATCTCATGGAAGCCCGGCCAACATTTCCGGTACTTATTATAACATCGTACCGTATGGTGTTGATGATACCGGTTTCATAGATTATGACGAGGTGGCGCGGATTGCAAAAGAGTGCAAACCGAAGATGATTATTGCCGGAGCGAGTGCTTACTGCCGTAAGATTGACTTTAAGAAGTTCCGTGAAATCGCTGATGAAGTGGGAGCTTTTCTTATGGTAGATATGGCGCACATTGCCGGTCTGGTTGCTTCCGGTTATCACGAGAGTCCAATTCCATATGCGCATGTGGTGACGACGACAACTCACAAAACGCTTCGCGGGCCTCGCGGCGGTATGATACTTTCTTCTGAAGAATTTGCTAATGAGCATAAGCTGAATAAGGCCATTTTCCCGGGAATACAGGGCGGCCCGTTAATGCATGTGATTGCGGCAAAAGCTTTATGTTTTAAAGAGGCGTTAGAGCCAAGTTTTAAGGAGTATGGTAAAAATATTGTCGACAATGCGCAGGCGCTCTGCAAAGGGCTGCAGAAACGGGGCATTGATATTGTATCCGGCGGCACGGACAATCACCTGATGTTAGTTGATTTGGCGAAAAAGGGACTTACCGGTAAGGAAGTGGAGAAATGGTTAGATGATGCGAATATTACATCGAATAAAAATACCATTCCGAACGACCCACAGTCGCCGTTCGTGACGAGCGGTATCCGCCTTGGTACGGCGGCGGTTACAAGCCGCGGCATGAACACGGAAGATATGGATAAAATTGCCGAGGCAATTGCCATGATTATTGATGACCACGAGGGAAATGTCGCGAAAGCAAAAGAAATGGTAAAAGCATTGACGGATAAGTATCCTTTGTATTGATTGGTTACAAATTAAGAATAAGCAATGAGTCTGGGCGCAGTTTGCCCAGACTTGTAACGTATTAAATGACAGGGTTGGAAAACAGAGGGAAGGATTAAGACGATACATGGCGAAACAATTATTCATCGCGGAAAAACCAAGTGTGGCACAGGAATTTGCCAGAATCCTGAAAGTGCAGGCGCGGCGCGGCGACGGGTACATAGAATCTGCAGATACGATTGTCACATGGTGTGTGGGACATTTGGTAACGATGAGTTATCCGGAAGTTTATGACGAAGCGTTAAAGAAATGGTCGCTGGATACGCTGCCTTTTTTACCGGTTGATTTTCTTTACGAAGTGATTCCCAATGTAAAAAAGCAGTTTCAGACGGTGAGCGCTCTTCTCAATCGTGAAGATGTGGATACGATTTATATCTGTACCGATTCTGGAAGAGAGGGCGAGTACATATATCGTCTTGTCGATGAGATGGCGAAAGTTCCGGCGGCAAAAAAGAGGCTGCGCGTATGGATTGACTCCCAGACGGAAGATGAGATACTGCGGGGCATACGGGAGGCAAAACCGATGTCCGCGTATGATAATCTAAGCAGTTCCGCATATTTGCGAGCCAAAGAGGATTATCTGATGGGAATTAATTTTTCCCGCGTTCTCTCATTAAAATACGGTTATTGGCTGAATCAGAATTTTGCCGATAAAAAATGGACGTCGGTATCCGTAGGACGTGTTATGACATGTGTTCTTGGAATGGTTGTGACGAGGGAGTGGGAGATACGCAATTTTGTGAAGACGCCTTTTTACCGTGTACTGGGGACGTTCGCACTGGAAGGAAAGACTTTTCAGGGAGAGTGGAAAGCAGTAGAGGGTTCCCCTTATTATCAATCCCCGCACCTGTATAAGGAAAATGGGTTTAAGGAAAAGGAGCAGGCGCTGGCCCTGATTGATACTCTTATGAAGCCAGAACCGTCACCTGCTGTCATTGAAAAGGTGGAAAAGAAGAAAGAAAGGAAGAATCCGCCGCTATTGTTTAATCTGGCAGAACTGCAAAATCATGCCTCGAAACTATTTAAAATTAGTCCAGATGAGACGCTTTCCGTTGTACAGGAATTGTACGAAAAGAAACTTGTCACATATCCGAGAACGGACGCCCGTGTATTGTCAAGTGCAGTGGCAAAGGAGATTGGAAAGAATCTCAGCGGCTTACAGGGCTATGGGCTGGCCGTGCCGTATCTGACATACATATCGGAAAACCGCACATATCAGGGTCTTGAGAAGACACGCTATGTCAATGATAAACAGATTACCGACCATTATGCCATTATTCCGACCGGACAGGGTCTCTCTGCCTTAAAGAGTCTGGGAGATATTCCGGCAAAGATGTATGAGGTAATTGTCCGTCGTTTCCTCAGTATCTTTTTTCCTGCAGCAGTGTATCAGAAAGTGAATGTGACGGTGCAGGCGGAACGGGAGCGCTTTTTCACATCATCAAAAGTGTTGCTTGAGGAGGGCTTCCTCCCTGTGACGCAATATTCTTTTGCGAAGAAAAAGCGTGCAGAGGAGATAGATAGCGCGCAAAAGGACGCCGATGAAGACGAGAATTTTGACTTGAAAGAGGTATTGGATTTGCTCAAAAAGGGGAAATCAGTAGATTTGACGGAGTGCCATATTAAAGAGGGGGAGACTTCGCCTCCTAAACGTTATAATTCCGGCTCGATGATTCTGGCGATGGAGAATGCAGGACAATTGATTGAAGAGGAGGAGCTGCGGGCCCAGATAAAAGGAAGCGGTATCGGTACGAGCGCTACGAGGGCGGAAATCTTAAAAAAACTGTTTCATATTGATTATCTGAACCTGAATAAAAAGACACAGATTATCACGCCAACGCTGAAAGGAGAGCTAGTTTGTGGGATTGTGAGGTATTCGATGCCTCAGATGTTGTCGCCGAAGCTGACAGCCAGTTGGGAAAAGGGACTTTCCGGTGTGGCGGATGGAGAAATCTCGGAAGAGGAATATATCGAAAAACTGAACGCCTTTGTGCAGCAGATGGTTGGCAGCGCCAAGGCGGGGGATAACCGGAATAAATTAAATTCCTTTTATCAGGCGGCGAAACAGCACTATAAGGACAAGCCAAAGAGAGGACAGAAGAAGAAAAAGTAAGAAAGATTACAAATCAGGAGGAGCATACGGTGATTATATGGATACTAATTTTTTCCCTGCTAATTATTTGCATGGCGCTTGGGCTTATTTACTTAATCAGCCGCTTTTATAAGATGCCATATGTGAAACGAATGGGCGGGGAGAAAAAACCTGCAAGATTGTTTTGGGCGCTGCTTCCGGTTTTGCTTTTGTGCGTCGGACTGTGCGTGTTCCTTGATTCGATGAATATGATTATCTGCATTCTTCATCTCGTAGTTTTCTGGTTTGTCTGTGACAGGGTCAATTACCTGATAGAGAAGAAGCGAAATAAAAAAAGCGGCTCTTATCTGATAGGAATCGTTTCCGTAGCAATTACGGTCGGCTATCTTTGTGTTGGATGGTATCTTGCCCATCATGTGTGGCGCACAGAGTATGTTATTGAGACAGATAAAGCAGTCGGTGATTTCTGTATTGTTCAAATTGCCGATTCTCATATAGGTACGACTTTTGACGGCGAAGGATTTACCGCACATATCCGTACGATACAGGAGGAGAACCCCGATATTGTCGTTATTACCGGAGATTTTGTGGATGATGACACATCACGGGAAGATATGATAAGTGCCTGTCGGGCGTTTCGCTCGCTGAAAACAAAGTATGGTGTGTATTATGCGTTTGGAAATCACGACAAAGGATATTATGATAAGGGGAAACGGGGGTACAGCGGTAAAGATTTGATTGCCGAATTGGAGAAAAATAATGTGAGAGTGCTGCAGGATGAGACTGTCCTGATTGACAATCGACTCTATCTGACAGGCAGACAGGACCGCTCAGAGAAAGAGAGGGGAACACCACGAGCAGAGATGGATGATTTGGTAGAAAAATTGAATCCAGATATATTCACTGTCGTGTTGGACCATCAACCGCATGATTACGAGGCACAAGAGAAATCCGCAGTTGATTTGGTTTTGTCCGGTCATACACATGGAGGACAGTTGTTTCCGATTAATTATGTCGGTGAATGGACGGGAGAAAATGACAAAACATACGGATGGGAGAAGCGGGGCAATACGAATTTTGTCGTGACTTCCGGTATTTCAGACTGGGCGCTTCATTTCAAGACAGGATGTAAATCCGAGTATGTTGTCATAAAGGTAAAAGAGAAAGAAAAAAGCACGAGAGAGAATTTCCGTGCGTAAATGGAGGAAAGATATGAGTAAGACACGTAAGAGCTACATAGCAACAATTAGTTTATTTGTTTTATTTATTATTTATACGGTGCTCGTTAAGACGGTTGATGTGCAGCCGGTTGGACCGGAAGATACGGAAATAGGTTTTGCCGGTATAAATATGGCTGTTTTTTCCTTTCTGGGGGAGAGTAAATTTTGGTATTCAGTTACAAAATATTTAGGAGTTTTTGCCATACTTGTTATATTTGGATTCGGCATAGTGGGATTAAAACAGATGATACAGCGCAGGAATTTATTCCGCACAGATTTGCATCTGTTAGTATTAGGCGGTTTTTATGTTGTAATGGCAGTGTTTTATGTTTTTTTTGAAAAAGTAATAATTAATTACCGTCCGGTTTTGGAAGAGGAGCAGTTAGCGGCATCCTATCCCTCTTCTCATACGATGCTTGTCTGTTGTGTGATGGCAACGGCAATTATGCAGTTTAACCGGATGATTAAAAATCAGACGGTTTGTATCTTAGCGGATATTGTGGCAGTAGCGGTCATTGCTTTGATGGTAATGGGGCGTCTGCTTTCGGGTGTGCATTGGCTGACGGATATTATTGGCGGTGTAATTATCAGTGCAGCGCTTGTGATGTTATATGTTTCTGTCGTGCAGATGCTTAAGGATAAGATTCGCAGAAAGAGAAGACAGGAGAGATTAGAAAGGAAGCGGGGATGATGGGAACTTCATTGACTACGCTGTGTTATATAGAAAAAGAAGACCAATATCTGATGCTTCACCGTGTGAAGAAAGAAAAGGATTGCAATAAGGATAAATGGATTGGCGTCGGTGGACATTTCGAAACGGAGGAATCACCGGAAGAGTGTCTGCTTCGTGAGGTAAAAGAGGAGACGGGGTTGACGCTTACCCGTTGGAGATTTTGCGGGATTGTAACATTTATATCCGACCATTGGAATGACGTGGAGTATATGTGTCTTTACAAAGCGGACGGTTTTGAGGGAGAATTACAGGAGTGCAGCGAGGGAGAGCTGCAATGGGTGGATAAAGATAAGGTATATGATTTGCCTATTTGGGAGGGAGACAAAATTTTTTTTCGTCTGATGGAGGAGAGAGAAGAATTCTTTTCTTTAAAATTGCGATATGAGAGCGGACGTCTGGCAGAGGCAGTTTTGGACGGGAAACCGTTGGAATGGAGAGTGTAATGAATCAGAGGATACGATTGGATTATCGTCACACAATTTATGCCAGTTATATTGGATATATTACACAGGCGATTGTCAATAACTTTGCGCCACTTTTATTTCTGACTTTTCAGACGACATATCATCTCACACTAAAAGACATCACGCTTATTACAACGGTAAATTTTTTTGTTCAGCTCTGTGTCGATTTACTTTCTGCGGGGTTTATTGATTGGATTGGCTACCGGAGGGCAATCGTTTCCGCCCACCTGTTCGCATCCGTTGGTCTGGCGGGTCTGGCTTTTTTCCCCCCAATATTTTCAAGTCCTTATGCAGGACTTATGACGGCTGTTGTTTTCTATGCTATCGGGGGTGGTATTATAGAAGTTCTCATCAGCCCGATTGTGGAAGCCTGCCCGACTGAGCGCAAAGAGGCGGCAATGAGCCTGCTGCATTCTTTTTACTGCTGGGGGCATGTTTTTCTTGTCTTGGTTTCGACGCTGTTTTTTGTTGTTTGTGGGATTAAATACTGGCCCGTACTGGCATGTATATGGGCATTGGTGCCATTTGTCAATATGATTTATTTTCTCTTCGTACCGCTTCAGCGGACAGTAGAAGAGGAGAAACAGATGAATTTTGGCGCGTTGATAAAACAGAAAGTATTCTGGCTTCTTATTGTCATTATGATATGTGCCGGAGCTTCGGAACTGGCGATGAGCCAATGGGCGTCGACGTTTGCGGAGTCGGCGCTCGGGGTGTCGAAAACTGTCGGTGATTTGGCGGGGCCATGTGCCTTTGCCGTTTTGATGGGAGTGGCAAGAGCGTTTTACGGAAAGTGCAGTGAGCGTATTCTGCTTAAAAAGTTTATGATTGGCTGCGCGGTTCTCTGTATCGGCTGCTATGCATTGGCGATGCTTGCCGAGATGCCTCTGTTTGGGTTGATTGGCTGTGCTGTCTGCGGCTTCTCGGTGGGAATATTCTGGCCGGGGACATTCAGTATCGCTGCCGTGAAACTGCCGACAGGGGGAACGGTGATGTATGCGCTTTTGGCGCTGGCAGGGGATATCGGCTGTTCGTCCGGCCCGACAGTCGTTGGCGTGGTAGCTGATTCTGCCGGAAATAATTTAAAGTCCGGCCTCGGGGCGGCAATGATTTTTCCTGTTGTTATTTTGATAGGGCTAATGCTTCTGAAAACGGACAGAACATCAGGTATCGGTTGACAAATGCCGGAATGAATGTTAAGATAGGTGGCAGATTGAGGATAACTCAGGAAGGGGCACACCACCTCGGGTGTGGATTTTTCTTGTGTTATCTTTTTTTAAAAGGCGAAAAGGAGCGCATATATGGTTCAGATTAATGGTGAAACAAGAGAGAATTACGAGAATTTGACGGTGGAAGAGATGGTTGACAGAGAGGGCCTGCAAAAGAGCCGTATTGCCGTGGAAATCAACGGTGAAATCGTCAGCAAGCAGAAGTATAATGATACCGTACTTCACGCGGGAGATGTTGTTGAGGTAGTGAGTTTTGTCGGCGGGGGCTGATGTTTGGAAACTATGAGCTTCACGTTTCGCGGGAACGCTCGGGTTTATTACTTTTATGTAAAAAGAATTAATAGCAGAGGAGAGAGACAGAAATGAAGAATGATGACATACTAACGTTGGGAGGGCATGAGTTTACTTCCCGTTTTATTTTAGGTTCCGGTAAATATTCACTGGATTTAATAGAAGCTTCCATACATAATGCGGGAGCGCAAATGATTACGTTGGCGCTGAGGCGGGCGAATCAGAATGGCAAAGCAAATATTTTAGAGTATATTCCGGAGGGAATTACCTTGCTGCCGAATACGTCAGGGGCAAGAAACGCTGACGAGGCGGTGCGCATTGCGCGGCTGGCCCGTGAAATCGGGTGTGGGAATTTTGTGAAGATTGAGATTATGCGGGATACCAAATATTTGCTGCCAGACAATGCCGAGACCGTGCGGGCAACGGATATGTTAGTCAAAGAGGGTTTTATCGTGATGCCTTATATGTATCCCGATTTGAATGTAGCGCGTGATTTACAAAATGCCGGCGCTGCGTCTATTATGCCTTTAGCAGCGCCGATTGGTTCAAATAAGGGACTCTGTACAAAAGAGTTTATACGGATTTTGATTGATGAAATAGATTTACCGATTATTGTAGATGCTGGTATCGGTAAACCATCGGAAGCGTGCGAAGCAATGGAGATGGGCGCCGCTGCGATTATGGCAAATACAGGTATTGCTACGGCGGGAAATATTCCGGCTATGGCGGAGGCTTTTAAAATGGCGATTGACGCGGGGAGAAAAGCTTATCTGGCAGGTACCGGACGCGTGCTGGAATACGGTGCAAGCGCTTCTTCACCATTGACCGGCTACATTCAGGATGGCTCCAATAAGTTAAAATAGGAGGGAGACTTGGGATGGATACAGGAAAGACGAATGAGAGTATTTTGAGCCAATCCATAAGGGAAGATTTGAAAGAAAACCGGATTGACCATATGGCTTATTTGGACGATATGGAAGTATTGGAATCGGATATTGATAAAAGGGTGTTGGAAGCGATGGCTTCCTATGACTATGACAAATATACGGAGTCAGATGTGCGTTGTGCCATTTATAAAGAAAACCGGACGCCGGAAGATTTTGCCGCCTTACTTTCCCCTGCCGCCCTGCCTCTCCTTGAAGAGATGGCACAGATGGCTAAACGGGAGACAAGGAAGCATTTTGGTAACTCAATTATGATGTTTACCCCATTATACATATCAAACTACTGTGAGAACTACTGCATTTACTGTGGTTTTAACTGTCATAATAAAATCCGGCGCGCAAAGTTAAATGTTGAAGAGATTGAAAATGAGATGAGAGCGATTGCGGAAACGGGTTTGCAGGAAATCCTCATTTTGACAGGCGAGAGCGAAAAGATGTCCGATGTGACATACATCGGTGAGGCGTGTAAGCTTGCAAGAAAGTATTTTAGGACGATTGGGCTGGAGGTCTATCCGACAAATTCGGAAAACTACGCCTATTGGCACGAATGTGGTGCAGATTATGTTACAGTATTTCAGGAAACGTATCATGCGGAAAAATATGAAACGCTGCATCTGGCAGGAAAGAAGCGCATTTTCCCTTATCGCATGAATGCACAGGAGCGGGCGTTAAAGGGAGGAATGCGCGGGGTAGGTTTTGCGGCGCTGCTCGGTTTGGATGATTTTCGCAAAGATGCTTTCGCAACAGGGGTTCATGCCTATCTTTTGCAGCGGAAGTATCCACAGGCAGAAATTGCCTTTTCGTGTCCACGTCTGCGCCCTATTATCAATAATGAGCGCATTAATCCGATGGATGTACACGAGGCGCAGTTATTACAGGTGGTATGTGCGTATCGTCTCCTTTTGCCGTTTGCCTCGATTACGATATCTACGCGTGAATGTAAGCGGGTTCGGGATAATCTCATTCAAATCTGTGCGACGAAGATTTCAGCCGGCGTGGATGTCGGTATCGGCGGACGCAGCGGAGAAGAAAAAGGGGACGAACAGTTCGAGATAGATGATACAAGGAATGTGCAGGAAGTTTATGACGCCATTTTGGCGGCCGGTTTGCAGCCGGTTATGAGTGATTATGTCTATGTGTAGGATAGCCGTGACCAACCGCCGTCTGTGTCAGGGGGATTTTCTGGCGAGGGTGGAAAGTCTGGCAAAAGGGAATATTTATCAAGCCGTTCTTTTGCGGGAAAAAGATTTGACGCGGGAGCAGTATGATGTTCTCGCGAAAGAGGTATTAAACATCTGCCAAAAGTACGGAAAGAAATGTATTTTGCACTCTTTTCCGCAAGTGGCAGTACGGTTAGGACATCCGTATCTTCATCTGCCCCTGCCGCTGTGGCAGTCGCTCGACAGGCGGGAAGCGGCTCGGATACGGCAGCATATGATTGAAATCGGTACGTCAGTTCATTCACGGGAGCAGTTGAAACAGGCGGTGGAACTCGGTGCAGATTATGTAATTGCGGGTCATATTTTTGCGACAGACTGCAAAAAGGGAGTGGCGCCGAGAGGTTTAGACTTCCTGCAATCCATTTGTCAGGAAACCAATATACCGGTTTATGGTATTGGGGGCATAAATCGCGGGAACGAGAATGCGGTGCTGCAGGCCGGAGCGGCGGGCGTGTGCATTATGTCCGGTTGTATGAAAGGATAACTTGTATTGAAAAATGCCATATGTTATAATGGCAGATACGAAAACAGAGCAGTTAGGAGTGGTTGTATGCCGATTAAAATTCAAAATTCTCTTCCGGCACAGGAAATATTAGAGGGGGAAAACATTTTCGTAATGACGGAATACCGCGCCATGCATCAGGATATCCGTCCGCTGAAAGTGCTAATTCTGAATTTAATGCCGACGAAAATAGAAACGGAGACACAGTTGCTGCGCAAGTTATCAAATACTCCTTTGCAGGTTGAAGTAGAATTTTTGCAGACGGCCAGTTATCAGCCGACCCATGTTTCCGCGAATCATATGGAGACATTTTACACTGTATTTGACGAGATTAAGGAGCGCAAGTTTGACGGCATGATTATAACCGGAGCCCCTCTCGATTACACCGATTGGGAGGACGTCAGTTATTGGAATGAAGTCAGCAGGATTATGGAATGGAGTAAAACTCACGTTCACTGCACTCTTCATATTTGCTGGGGAGCATTTGCCGGTTTGTACTACCACTATGGTATCAATAAGATAAATACAAAAGAAAAACTTTCCGGCGTCTATGAGCATGTGGTGTTAAAGAAAAGTTCGCCACTGTTTCGGGGATTTGACGATGTCTTTTATTGTCCGCAGTCCCGTGCTATGGTAATGAAACAGGAGGAGGTTGAAAAAGTACCGGAGCTCGAGGTGATGGCAGTATCAGAGGAAGCGGGCGTCACGATAGTAAAGACAAAAGACAGCAAACAGCTTTTCATTACCGGACATCTGGAATATGATTCGGATACGCTGGCAAAGGAATATTTCCGCGATTTGGAAAAGGGAATGAACCCTCATGTTCCGGCTAATTATTTCCCTGATGATAATCCGCAGGAGCAGCCGGTTGTCCGCTGGCGTTCGGCCGGACAACTGTTTTACAGTAATTGGCTTAACTATTATGTTTATCAGAGTACGCCGTATGATTTGTATGAAAAACATTGAAAAGGTAGGTTTTATGCGGTTTTGTAATGATTATTGTTGAAGAGTTTAACGGGAATATACCAGTTATAGAAAGGCCGGAAAACTTTTTGTTTCAGGCAGAATACAGGAATGGAAAGAAGATATATAACAAAGTGTGAGTATGGCTTGAAATTGCACTGGAATTTGTTATAATTAGTCTATAAAAAAGAGAAAGTTCCAAACAGGGATTGTTAATAGTTGGAAAGCCAGAAGTGTTAATTTTGTAATAATAAAGAAGAGCCGGAGGAATAGTAAAATGCCTGAAATAAGTCGATTCTATGGTATTGTAATAAAAATGATTTTTAAAGATAATGAAAAACACCATAAACCGCATGTTCATGTATATTATGGTGAATATGAAGCTTCTATGTCGCTTGATGGAGAAGTGTTAGAGGGTAAATTGCCATTAAAGCAATATAGAATGATATCCGGATGGATGGCATTGCATGAAGATGAATTATATGCAGCTTGGAATAATGCCGTAAGAGAAAAACCATTTTCTAAAATAGAACCGTTGAAATAAATAGGAGGAATAGTAGATGTATGTTATGAATGGTATTGTATATGGCGGAGAACCTGTCACAAATATAAAAATATCCGGTGTAAAAGCATTAGATGATATGATTATGTTAGTATCTTTTTCAACAGGTGAAACACGGCTGTTTGATGCAACGATTTTACAAGGGGAAGTATTTGAGCCGTTAAAACAAGAAGATGTGTTTACAAATCCTGTTATAGAGAATGGTGTAGTTACTTGGAATGATGGAAGTATTGATTGTGCCCCAGAATTTATGTATGATAATAGCTATGAATATTCAATGGCGATATAGGCTAGCCATCGTCAGACTAAGGTAGTCTAAATCCAAACTGGCATCCCCTGTGGATGGCAGTTGATTTTTTATAAGAAACATTAGATATTTTTGTTAATCAAGACCATTTGCTGTTGAAAGGAGCTAGTTGAATAATATGGGGTTATGGAAAAATAAAGAAGATAACGAAACCGTTGAAACAGAAGAATATGATTTTGATAAATTAGAGGAACAGACGAATGCTTTAAGACAAAAGGCTTTGGAGTATGTCAGCGATTTAAACAAGACATCCGGAATTACAGTTAAGGCAGAGGGAAAGGACTTTGATAAAAGTCAATATTATATTTTTTATGTCAATGACACGGATTATGTATTCATTCCCAAGTATGAAAAAAGGGACTGTTACTTTTCAACGGCAAGCATTAACATGGATGAAAAGATAGCGTTGTATCATCAAGCTTTCGATTATTACAGAAAACTTTTGGATACCAAACCGATTTGTTTATCCAAAAGTCAATATTCCGGCAAAGATGTACCGATTGATTACCAATCAGAAAAAAGTGAAAAATATGCCGGAGAAATGGAACATCCGATTGGTTATATTGAAATTGCCCTGAAAAATAATTCAGATAGTAATGAGGATATTAAAATTAAAATCAATAATTTGGAACAGGATTTTTCGATACTGGGCGACTTAAAACAGTTATTACATCTTAAGAATTTTTATAATATATTGGATATTCCGGAGGACAGCTTTCAGGTTTCGATAATCAATGGCAACGGTTTTTGCCATGAAGATACATATCATGCATTTCGGGAACGCGATTGTCTTTTGTTTGTGTGTCTGAGTTTCGATAGTTTTAAAATAAGTATTGTACGGATAAAGTCAGAAGACATTTTATATTATAGAGCGGAAGGCAGCGTAAGGTACGAACAGCAAATATCCGGCGGCGGAGGAATGGGAATTAATTATGGGAGTGCAATTCTCGGAGGCTTGTTATTTGGTGAGGCCGGTGCGATTATAGGAAGCAGAAGAAATGAAGAAATAAGTGAAATTGAATCGAAAACAATTACACATGATGACAGAATTGTTACACTTGTTTTGCGAAAAGACGGAAGAGTATTTCAAATCGGATTTGATGTAAATGATGAACTGGCCCTCGACTGGTTAATACCGGAAAAGCAATATGATTATGTGATTGAAAAGCGGAGAAAAATGTTTGAGGGAGAAAGCAGTATATGAAAAAAATCATTATTATCGGTTGTCCGGGGGCGGGAAAAAGTTATTTTGCAAAGAAACTACATGAGAGAACCAAAATACCATTGTATCACTTGGACATGATTTGGCATAAGCCGGATAAGACACATATTAGCAGGCCGGAATTTGATGAAATACTTGAAAATATTTTTCGGAAAGAAGCTTGGATTATGGATGGCGATTTTTCAAGGACGATGGAGATAAGGATGCGGGCCTGTGATACAATTATTCTCTTTGATGTACCTTATGAAGTTTGTATGCAGGGATTAAAGGAGCGTGAAGGAACAAAACGTGATGATATGCCTTGGGAAGTTGCCGAGACGGACGCGTCAATCCTAAATGAAGTGAATAATTATATTCCCGAGCAACTTCCGAAAGTGTATCAATTATTACATGAATACAACGATGGTAGAGAAGTCATCATTTTTAAAACGAGAACCGAAGCGGAACGATGGCTGATGGAGAAATTCGGTGATAAGTAGTTCTGTGGAATTTTGATGGAAACGTGTAGGAACACCACGATAGCCGAGCAGCATGTTGCGGCAGTCCATATCAATATCAAAAATCTGCAGAAAAACAATAGTTTCTGACTTGTAAGTCAAAAACTTTGTAAAATACCACAATTTTTGACCACAGCGTCAGACTAAAAAAGCGGTGCGGTCTTTCGTATAAGATAAAAAAGAGTGACTTAAAACAAGCCACTCTTTCTTTATATAAACAATATTCATTTCTGCAAAACCGTTATCTCTCGGTAGTAAACCAGGTATAACTGTGTTCCCCTGTCTGAATGCGATAGGTGATTGGACTACAGCCTTTGGTGACTAATATAGCCTTGGAACAAACGACGGTATTTCCCGGTGAGAGCATTGTCTGTCCCAAATCATCTACGTTTTCAAAGAAGAAACCCCAGTCCAGATTTATCAGTTGTCTCGTTGAGTTGAGGCCAAATATGTTGTGGTGATAGTTAAAGACATCTTTAGCCCGAATAGTCTGTGAACCTGAACTGTAATTAATCTTAAACTTGAAGTATAAATATTCCTGATTGGAAGTCGGTTTTGGGTTGGCGGAGTTATTTGCTGCGAGGGCAGCGGCCGTCGCACCTGTCTCAAAGCGTTCCAGTTTCATCGTAATCAATCCTACTTTTTTACCCTCCTCATAGAAAGTAAAGCTATTGGAAGCGTAGGCTGACTTTGGACTCGCTTTTGTTCCCTTTCCCAACGGACGCTTTTTCACGGTAATCGTGCAGCGCAGTTTCTTTTTGCCAATCTTGGCAGTTATTTTTGCTTTCCCTGCCTTAATGGCCGTCACTTTTCCTTTAGAAGTAACGGTTGCCACTGATTTTTTGTTCGAAGACCACTTTGCTTTTTTTGATGTACCCTTTACCTTTAACTTGTAGGTTTTACCGGCATACATCTGGTACTTCGTTTTATTCAACTTTAAAGTAGCTGCCTGCGACGGATTAGCGGAATTTGACAGACTAATCAGCAATCCCAACACAAGCAAAACAGAAAATATTTTCTTCATAATTATATTCCTCCTACTCGTAATTACTTGTATTCTACACCATAAATGTGGAAAAGACAAGTCAAAGAAAGGTAAGATAGAATTTTTTGTAGCATAAAGGAATGTTTTATGCTAAGATAGATAACGATATGGAAAGTTTATGTCAGGGAAAGGAAACTATTGCAATTATGTCATTGATAAAGAAAGAATATATAAGAAATTTTTGTATTATCGCTCATATCGACCACGGTAAATCGACTTTGGCTGACCGTATTATAGAGAAGACCGGCCTGTTGACTACGAGAGAAATGCAGTCGCAGGTTTTAGACAATATGGAACTGGAGCGCGAGCGCGGAATCACAATTAAATCACAGGCAGTACGGCTTGCTTATCGGGCGAAAAACGGAGAAGAATATTTGTTTAATCTGATTGATACGCCGGGGCATGTCGATTTTAATTATGAAGTGTCACGCAGTCTTGCCGCCTGCGAGGGCGCTATTCTCATCGTTGACGCCGCGCAGGGGATTGAGGCGCAGACGCTGGCCAATTGTTATCTGGCGATTGACCACGATTTGGAGATTATGCCGGTCATAAATAAAATTGATTTGCCGAGCGCCGAGCCGGAGCGTGTAAAAAATGAAATTGAGGACATTATTGGCATTGAGGCACAGGACGCACCGCTTATTTCTGCGAAAATGGGAACGAATATCGAGGAAGTACTGGAGCAGATTGTGACGAAGATACCGGCGCCAAAAGGGGATGAAAGCGCGCCGCTCAAGGCGTTAGTGTTTGATTCGGTTTATGATTCGTATAAAGGAGTAATTATTTTTTGCCGTCTGTTTGAGGGAACAGTCCGGAAAGGAACCCGCATTCATATGATGGCTACCGGCTTGGAAGAAGAAGTTGTTGAAGTGGGAACCTTTGGAGCGGGTCAGTTTATGCCTTGCGACGAATTAACTGCCGGAATGGTAGGTTATATTACGGCGAGCCTCAAAAATGTTGAGGGAACCCGTGTCGGCGACACGGTGACGGACGCCGATAACCTTTGTGCGGAGCCGCTGGCCGGATATAAGAAAGTAATGCCGATGGTCTATTGCGGATTGTATCCTGCGGATGGCGCCAAATATCAGGATTTGCGGGACGCTCTGGAAAAATTACAATTAAACGACGCCTCTCTTCAATTTGAGGCAGAGACTTCGATTGCCCTGGGGTTCGGCTTCCGCTGCGGTTTTCTCGGACTGCTTCATCTGGAAGTTATTCAGGAGCGTTTGGAGAGAGAGTACAATCTTGACCTCGTCACGACAGCGCCGGGAGTTGTCTATCATGTGTATAAGACGAATGGCGAAATGGTGGAGGTGACAAATCCGTCCAACTTGCCGGAACCATCGGAGATTGAGCATATGGAAGAGCCGGTCGTGGATGCGGAAATCATGGTGACGACAGAGTTTGTCGGGGCTATTATGACACTTTGTCAGGAGCGGCGCGGCGTCTATCAGGGCATGGAATATATGGAAGAGACGCGTGCTCTCCTGAAATATACGCTGCCGCTCAATGAGATTATTTATGACTTTTTCGATTCGCTCAAATCCCGTTCACGCGGTTATGCGTCGTTTGACTATGAAATGAAAGGATATGAGACGGCGCAGCTTGTAAAATTAAATATACTGATTAATAAAGAAGAAGTGGACGCTCTTTCCTTTATCGTTCACGAGAGTTCCGCCTATGAGCGCGGGCGTAAGATGTGCCAGAAACTGAAAAATGAGATACCGAGACATCTGTTTGAGATACCGATACAGGCGGCGATTGGCAATAAAGTTATCGCGCGTGAAACCGTGAAAGCCGTCCGCAAAGATGTATTGGCAAAATGCTATGGGGGCGATATTTCCCGTAAACGTAAATTATTGGAAAAACAAAAGGAAGGAAAGAAGCGCATGCGCCAGATTGGTAATGTCGAGATACCGCAGAAAGCGTTTATGAGCGTATTAAAATTAGATGATGAGGAATGACAGACTTGGCTTATATGTGCACATCCCGTTTTGTGCCCGCAAATGTCTCTATTGCGACTTTTTGTCGTATGCGGCTACAGAGAAAACGATGGTGGAATATTGCCGGACTCTTGTGCAGGAAATGGTTTTATGGGGCAGGGAACGACACATACAGGGGAGAGAAGTAGATACGGTTTTCATCGGCGGTGGAACGCCGTCTCTTCTTTCAGTTGAAAATATGGCGCCTGTCCTGAAAGGCATTTATGATAATTTTTCTCTGACAGAGGATGTGGAGTTTACGTTGGAGTGTAATTCAGGAACGGTCACGAAAGAGAAGCTCCGCTGTTACCGTCAGTATGGTGTAAACCGCCTGAGTATCGGTCTGCAATCTGCCAATAATAGGGAACTTGAGCAACTGGGGCGGATTCACACATGGGAACAATTTAGCGAAACATTTGCAATGGCCCGTGAACTTCAATTTAACAACATTAACATTGATGTTATGGCAGCTATTCCGGAGCAGACGCTGGAAAGTTACGACACGACGCTGCGGCGTGTACTTGACTTACAGCCAGAGCACATTTCCGCTTATAGTTTAATCATAGAAGAGGGAACTCCTTATTATGAAAGATATGCGGAGAATCCGCCGGTCAGTGAGGAGACCGACCGTCATATGTATCAATTGACGGGAGAAAAACTTGCGGGCGCCGGTTATGAGCGCTATGAGATTTCCAATTATGCGGGGGATGGATATATGTGCCACCATAACGTTAAGTACTGGCGGCGGGAGGCGTATCTTGGTTTGGGACTGGGAGCCGCTTCTTTTTTATATTTTGACGGTGTTCCGGTGCGTTTGGGTAATACAAGGGAACTGGAAGACTACGGGAGACAGGTGAAAGCGGGCAAAATGCCAATCGCTGAAAAAGAAACGCTGACTATGGAAGAAGAGATGGCAGAGTTCATGTTTTTGGGATTGCGCTGTACAAAAGGAGTCAGTAAACGTGAATTTGAAGCATATTTTCACAGGAAGATGAAAGATGTTTACGGCAACATAATTGCTGAACTAAAGGGAATGGATTTGTTAGCGGAGGATAAAGATTGGATAGCGCTAACGCCAAAGGGAATCGATGTAAGTAACGTTATTTTTGCAAAATTTATATAAAGGAGGCAGTCAGATTAACATGAAAATCAGGGAAAAAGTAGAAAATTGTGTGGCGCAAATCCGGCAGAAGACGGATTTTGTACCCCGTGTTGCGTTGATTTTGGGGAGCGGTTTAGGTGCACTGGCGGACGAGATTGAGACGGAGCTTGTTATTTCATATAACGAGATAGAGGGATTTCCCGTGTCTACCGTCGCCGGACATGAGGGGCGGTTTGTCTTTGGTTATATTGGCGGAACGCCTGTAGTCATTATGCAGGGCAGGGTGCATTACTATGAAGGGTATGCGATGACGGATGTCGTTTTGCCGACGCGCGTGATGAGACTGCTGGGAGCGGAAATTCTATTTCTCACCAATGCCGCCGGCGGCATAAGCGATAAGCTGAAAGCGGGGGATTTGATGATGATAACCGACCACATCAGTTCGTTTGTGCCATCGCCGTTAATCGGGCCCAATATAGAAGAGTGGGGCCCCCGTTTTCCGTCGATGGATACGATTTATGACTTGGAATTGCGGGAGATTATCCGCACGGCGGCGAGAGGTGTTATGGATATAAAAGAGGGCGTTTATGTACAGACAACGGGGCCATGTTATGAATCGCCTGCGGAAGTGAGAATGTTTTCCCTGTGCGGAGCAGACGCGGTAGGAATGAGTACGGCAGTCGAGGCGCTGACGGCGCGTCATATGGGAATGCGGGTGTGTGGCATTTCCTGTATTACCAATATGGCGGGCGGCACGGTGAAAGAGCCGTTGAGCCATGAGGAAGTGGCGGCAATCGCTAACAGGGTGGCTCCCCTGTTTCAGAAGATTGTAAAGAACGCTATCAGTAAAATGTAGGAAAAGCGGCGACTGAGAAACGCGCCACTCTAAGAATCAGCTTCGCTGATTCTTGCTCCGCAAAATGGATTTTCTAGTAAAAGATAGGAGGTTTGTATGGGAATACGGTTTTATAATGCAAGGGTTCTCTCTATGGCAGATGGAGAAGAAATCTACTCCGGTGAAGTTCATGTAGAGGGGAACCGGATTGTCTATGCAGGTCCTGAACAGAGTGCAGGACAGAGAAGGGATATTGTATGGGAAGAAGAAATCGACTGCGGCAATAATCTTTTAATGCCGGGATTTAAAAACGCCCACACGCATTCCCCGATGACGTTTCTCCGCTCTTTTGCCGACGATTTGCCGCTGCAGAAGTGGCTTTATGAAATGATTTTTCCGATGGAGGCAAAATTGACGGACGAGGCGGCTGTCATATTTGCCAAACTGGGGATAATGGAATATCTGACCAGTGGAATAACTTCCAATTTTGATATGTATCTGGATAATCGCAATCACGCAAAAGCTTCCGTGGAATGGGGATACCGCACGGTATTTTGCGGCAGTATCAATGATTTTACCGGCTCGGTACCGTGGCTGCGGGAGCAGTACGATACGATAAATACCATGGGGGATTTGGTCTCTTTCCGTTTGGGAATGCATGCGGAGTATACGACAAAGAGGGAGACAATCGAACAATTGGCGGAATTGGCTCACGATATGCATGAACCGGTTTTTCTTCATTTATCGGAGACGGAGAAAGAAGTGCGCGAGTGTGAGCAGCGGCATGGAATGACTCCGGTCAGGCTGTTACACAAAATCGGACTCTTTGATTTTGGCGGCGGCGGTTTTCATGGCGTATGGCTGGATGAGGAGGAACGGCAGCTTTTGGCAGAACAGGACGTCTCGATTGTTACATGCCCATGCTCGAATATCAAGCTTGCCAGCGGTATCGCTGATTTGCCGGCGTTACAGAAGGCCGGTGTCAGACTGGCGATTGGAACGGACGGGCCGGCGAGCAATAATGCGCTCGATATGTTTCGGGAGATGTATCTTACCGCTGCGCTTGCGAAAGTGAAACACAGAGACGCCGCGGTAATGGATGCCGCGGAAGTTTTGAGGATGGCAACGTCGGGAGGAGCTGAAGTGATGGGGCTGTCCGGGTGTATGACACTGTCGGCGGGGCAGATTGCCGATTTGATTCTGATTGATATGAAACAGCCGAATATGCAGCCGGAACACGATATAAAGAAAAATCTTGTCTACAGCGGAGCCAAGTCAAATGTAAAAATGACGATGGTGAACGGCAGGATTTTATATCGTGACGGCCTGTTTTATCTGCCGGAGGAGGCGGATGAAATATATCGCCATGCCAATGAAATAATCGCACATATGAAAGATAAATGATAGCAAAGATACTAAATTTTCTGCATGGTTTTGCCGATATATATAATGAAGTTATATACTTTTGCAAAAGGATTTGCAAAGATAAGCAGAAAAGGAGGTCAATATATGAACATATCTGTTATCAAAGATGAAAATGGTGTGCTGATGATGAATCCTAAGGCTGCCGCGCGTAAGCAGTCAGAGATGGGGCGTAGAACCCTGTTTGCAGGGAATTTGAATCAAAAGACGGACACCGTTTCCCAAATCCGTGAGCGGGCACAGAAAAAGGCAGGTAAAATAATTGGCGACGTGTTCGGAGCAGAGAAAAACTTGGATAATATGGTGCAGGAAATGAAAGAACAGAGCGCTAAGTTATTGGATGACCGCGTGCATTATGCGGAAGAGCTGCAGCGGGTTTACGGGGAGCAGGCAAAGCTCATGGAAGACAATGAGATTACCGAAGAAAGTGCGGAATACAAAGATTTGGAATTGCTTCGTAAGGAGCGCGACGCTGCGCTGCCAAACTCAAAGATTGAAATAACAGAAGAGGAGCAGGAGCAGTTAGACCGCATTCATGAGCAGGGCTTGACACAGTTTCAAATGGACATGCTGGAAAAGGATGAGGCGGTTAAGGTCTATTCAAGCAGAAAAGAGGCTGCCGAGAAAGGGGTGGCGGCCATTGCGGATTCACTTCGATTTATTCAGATTGAGCGCCTGAAAGAACACCCTATGGTTGACGCACAGAAGCAGGTAGAGGGGATAATGAAACAGGCCAATGACGAGATTATTGGAGAAGCCCGCAAAGAAGGCATGGAAAATATAGATGAGAAACTGAACGAGATTGTAGAAAAGGCTGAGGAAGAAGCGGAGAAGAAAGAAGAAGAGGAAGAAAAACTTGAAGAACGCAAGGAGAAACAGGAAGAACTGGAAAAGCAGATAGAGAAAATAAAAGAGAGTACTTCCGATGACGCTGCCGATACCAGTCACGTCTCTACTGACTATGAGAAAGATATGCAGGAAGTTGTGCAGGTCTATACCGGAAAGAAGAGTAAGGCCGATCAGGAATTAGAAAAGATGATTGAAAATCTGGAAGTGATAATGGAAGACCTTAAAGGAGTCGAGGTTGACGTGAACCTATAACTCCAGATCCTCGGCAAGCTGCTCCCACTGTTCCATGGCGTCGGTGAGGGCGGCTTCTTTTTTTTCGCGTTCTTTTGTGAGCTCCGTCAGCTTTCCAGCGTCACAGGCATATTCCGGACGCGCCAGTTCTTCGTCGAGGGCGCTGATTTCATCTTCAAGAACAGCAATGCGGTCTTCCGTCTGTTCATACAGCCGTTCTTGTTTTTTCCGCTGTGCCGCCTGTTTTTTCTGCTCCTGCCAATCCAATTTGGCCTCCGAACTGCTATTTGCATTGGCAGCCGTTGGACTTGCCATGCCAGAGGGAGAACTCAAATGGATTTGTTCCATTGTCTCTTTCTTCTCTAAATAGTATTGATAATCCCCGTCGTAGGATAACAATTTGTGATTTGTCAAATCCATAACGCGTGTGGCCGTTTTGTTAATGAAATAGCGGTCGTGGGAAACATAGAGAACGGTGCCCGTATAGTTGTTGAGAGCGGTTTCCAATATCTCCTTTGATACAATGTCCAGATGGTTGGTCGGCTCGTCAAGCAAAAGAAAATTTGCTTTTGACAGCATGAGTTTTGCCAGAGATACGCGTCCCTTTTCCCCTCCGCTGAGAAGCGAAACCGGTTTAAATACATCATCGCCGGTAAAGAGAAATGCCGCCAGCACGTTGCGGATGGCAGTATGCGTCAAATCCGGATAATCATCCTGAATCTCTTCAAAAATCGTTTTGTCATTATGTAGTACGCTGTGCTCCTGATCGTAATATCCGATTTCCACATTTGTTCCGGTAATTGCTACACCCGTGTCGACCGGTTCCATTCCCTGTATCATTTTTAAGAGAGTCGTTTTCCCCGTACCGTTTTGTCCGAGAATAGCAATCCGCTCACCGCGTTTAACGTCAAAGGAAATATCGGAAAAGAGTTTGTTGTCCCCGAAACTTTTTGCAAAGTGTTCTACCGACAGGACGTCATTTCCGCTGACGCACGACGGCGTCAGCGAAAATGACATCGTTTTTGTATATTCTACAGGTTTTTCGATTCGCTCTATTTTATCCAGCATTTTCTCCCGACTCTCGGCGCGTTTAATGGATTTTTCGCGATTAAATGATTTTAATTTGGCGATTACTGCTTCCTGATGTTTGATTTCCTGCTGCTGATTGTAGTACTGGCGGATTTCATTCTCGCGGAGGGCGGCCTTTTTTTCTGAATAGCTGCTGTAATTTCCTTTAAAGGAAGTAATCGCGCCGTGGTCAATCTCGACTATTTGAGTGGCAATGCGGTCAAGGAAGTAGCGGTCGTGGGAGACAACAAGAATACTTCCCTTATAGGAAGTCAGGTAGTTTTCCAGCCAGCGGATGGATTCCAAATCTAAGTGGTTGGTCGGCTCGTCCATAATGAGTAGGTCAGGTTCCGTAAGCAGAAGTTTACCAAGCGCCACGCGGGTCTTCTGGCCGCCGGACAGACAGTTGATACACTGATTCATGGCGTCGCCACCGAAACCTAATCCGTTAATGACACCGAGTACCTGACTTTTATATGTATATCCGCCGCTATTTTCAAAAGTCGTCTGCAGGCGGTGATAACGGTCAAGCAGATGTTCCAATTCCGCGCCGTCTGCCTGCGCCATCTTTTTTTCGACAGCGCGAATCTCGGCATCCATCCCGATAATGTCGGCTTTAACTGCCAGCAGTTCTTCGTAAATAGTCTTATCGGAATGATAACCCTGTTGTTGGGGAAGATAGCCGAACGTTGTGTTTTTTGCCTGAATTACCTCTCCGCTATCTGCTTCGAGTTCTCCGATGATAATACGAAGAAGCGTCGTCTTGCCGGCGCCGTTAATGCCGACAAGAGCCGTTCGTTCCTGCTCGTTTATATGAAAAGTGGCGTCTTTTAATATAACCTCTTCCGAAAATTCTTTGTGTATATGATTACAGGCTAAAATCATTTCTTTTATCCTCCTGCCAAAACGGTTCTCTAAATTCAAACTGTATTGTATTTTATAACAAAACCTCTTTTTTTTCAACTACCCATCATTTCTTATTCAACATTGACTATTTTTTAACATTCAATTATAATAAAATAATAAGTAAGACCATGTGGTACTTTTTTATTTGGAGGACAGGTTGGTGGCGGAGAAAAAAATTTCGGCTGCGGTAATTAAGAGGCTGCCGCGATATTATAGATATTTAAGCGAATTGCTGGAACAGGGAATTGACCGCATTTCATCCGGAGAGCTCAGCAAGCAGATGAAAGTAACGGCTTCCCAGATACGGCAGGATTTTAACAATTTCGGCGGTTTTGGACAACAGGGATACGGATATAATGTGGCGTATTTGAAAGATGAGATTGGTAAAATACTCGGGTTAAACCGAAATTATCATGTGATTATTCTGGGAGCCGGCAATCTCGGTCATGCTCTGGCAAATTATGCGGGGTTTGAGAAGCGGGGGTTTGTTGTCTCCGGTGTATTTGATATTGATAAAGCAAAAATTGGATTGAAGATTGGACAGGTCGAGGTCATGGATATGAATGGTCTGCGTGATTTTATAGCGGCATATCCAGTAGATATTGCAGCATTGACGTTACCGCGCAGTCAGGCAGCGGCAGTGGCAAGGGAATTGGTTGAGCTTGGTGTTTCTGCTTTTTGGAATTTTGCTGCCATTGATTTGAATTTACCAAAGGAGATTGCGGTTGAGAATGTACATTTGGCGGAGAGCCTGATGCGCCTTTCCTACAATATTTCCAATCTTCCGCGGGAATAAGGAGGAGCAAGGATGAAAAAGCGAGAGAGTGATTTTGAAAAGGCGGTGCGGGAGGCGTTAAAAGGGAAAAAGGTGCCGGTGCTTGTACTGGACCAGCGGTGGCATACGCTGTTTCCAAGCGGAAATAAACCATCAGATGTTCTCGCCTTAGAGGATAATCTCAATTATTTATTGAAACGGCAGGGATTTTTAGTCAATGATATTAAGGATTTAAAAAGAACGAAGCAGAAACTTATGGATGGCATTCTGGCCGGAATGGGAGAAACCGAGGGAGCTAATACCGATAAGAAGAAAAAGAATCAGCAGCGGTTACTGTTGGAAATCAAGGAGCGCATCAAAGAAGAATCCGATGAGCTGATGGATTTGCCCCGCGAGATAAAACGGGTGAATGAGGAACTGCTTGCCGTTGGCGCCGCCTACTGTTTTGAGCGTCTGGCCGGCGGTGACGAGGAACTGCGCGTATTGACAGAAGAAATCGAAGCCATGCGCAAACAATTAAAAGAAAAAGTAGGATATAAGGCGGATTTGGAAGATAGTATGGACAGCGCCTATTCGCTTATGCACGGTTTGCTCGGGCACGATGTAATGAATTTGTATGACAAGAAAAAGAGGTAGTTCAGTGATTGTTGGAATCGGAGTGGATTCAATATCCATTTCCCGTGTCCAAAGGGCGATGGTGCGGGAATATTTTGCAAAACGTATTTTTACGGAAAAAGAACTGGAACAGATGGATTCAAAACGGAGGCGCGCCGCCTCGGACTTTGCTGGCAAGGAAGCAGTCGTAAAAGTGTTTGGCACCGGATTTGACGGTGTGGAAGCCGCAGATATTTCTATTTTGAGAGATGAAAAGGGAGCTCCTTACGTGGAACTTGATGGCACCGCGCTCCGGCGTGCGCAGGAGATGGGCATTGATACATGGCATATATCGATAACAAATACGGAAGAGGTGGCAACAGCTTTTGTAATCGGGTGCAGGGGAGAGTAATCATGCTCCATTGTGCTTCGGAATGGAGGTTTAAATGAAGTATATATATACGAATAAAGAAGCAAAGGCAATCGACAGGCATGCCATTGAGACGGTAGGTATTTCTGGTCTTGTGCTAATGGAAAAAGCAGCTATGTCAGTGGCTGCCATTTTTTCGGCGGGGGAAAAAAAAGAATCACGAGTCCTTGCCGTTTGCGGAACGGGAAATAACGGTGGTGATGGTATTGCCGTGGCCCGTATTTTACATGAAATGGGATACCGGTCGGCGATTACGGTCGTCGGCGAGACCGAGAGGATGACACAGGAGACGGCTAAACAGTTGGAGATTGCGGTCGCATGTCAGGTGCCGGTACTGTCGCTGTCGTCCATCCGTGAAGAGGATTTTGACGTTATCATTGACGGCATATTCGGTATCGGACTGACCCGCAATGTAGAGGGAGTTTATGAAAAAGTTATAGACGATATCAATGCCAGCGGCGCTTCTATTTATGCGCTCGATATCCCCTCGGGGATTCACGGGACGACGGGAGCCGTTATGAATACAGCCGTTCGGGCCGACCTCACGGTTACGTTCGGGGTCAATAAGCTGGGGCTTATATTGTATCCGGCATGTGAGTATGCCGGCGAGGTGTTTGTGACAGATATCGGGTTTCCGCAGTGCAGTGTACAGTCTGTGGACAGCAGCGTCTACCATTATGAGAAGACGGACTTACCGGCGTTACTGCCCCAACGGCCGGCGAGGTCACACAAAGGTTCTTTTGGGAAGGTTCTTGTAGTGGCGGGGTCGGAAAAGATGAGCGGCGCCTGTTATCTGGCGGCAAAAGCCGCCTACTGTGCCGGCGCCGGCTTGGTGCGTGTCGTTTCAACGGCAGATAATCGCGGAATTTTGTTGTCGTCGCTGCCGGAAATACTGTTTTCGACCCGCGACGAACTGGCAGAGGGAGTGGACTGGGCAGATGTTGTTATTATCGGGCCGGGGATAGACCTGACGCAGGAGGCAGAAGAGATGGTGCGCTATGTAGTGGAAAACGCTCCAGTGCCTGTAGTTATTGATGGAGATGGTATTCGTCATCTGCGTAAATGTACGGATTGCCTGACCGATAATTTTGTGCTTACCCCTCATGTAAAGGAAATGAGTTATCTGACGGGAATGTACATTGCCGAATTGCAGCGTGATATCGTTGGTACGACAGTGGATTCGGCGCGGCAGTGGGGGTGCATTATAGTACAAAAGGATGCCCGCACGGTAGTTTCGGACGGAGTGGAGAGCTGTATCAATGTATGTGGAAACTCTGGCATGGCAACGGGTGGTTCCGGTGATGTGCTGGCCGGTGTTATCGGCGGTCTGCTCGCACAGGGAATGGATTCTTTTGCGGCGGCGAAACTTGGCGTATATCTTCATGGACTGGCAGGGGATGAAATGCTTTCCGTGACGGGAACATATGGGATGATGGCGTCGGATTTAATAACGGGATTGCAAAAAGTGTTTGCCCGACAGGAAAACGGGGAGTTTGTATGAGAGAATATGACAGAACGTATGCGCTTGTAAATCTGGCGGCAATACGGCACAATATTTTACAAGTTCGCAACAATATCCGGAAAGAAACGTCCATCATGGCAATCGTCAAAGCAGACGCCTATGGACACGGCGCCATTCCGGTGGCGAAAGCATTGGAAAATCTTGTCGACGCCTATGGTGTGGCACTCATAGAAGAAGCGCTGGAGCTGCGGGAGGCTGGCTTGCAGCAGATGATATTGATTCTCGGCTATACGGGGGAAGAGTGGTATGAAGAGCTGGTTCGCCACCGGATTTCGCAGACAATATACACGTATGACATGGCGCAAAAGTTAAATGATACCGCTGCGAAAATGGGCAGAACGACGCCTATTCATATAAAACTGGATACGGGGATGGGAAGAATCGGCTTTCGGGCAGACGAGACGAGCATTTCCACAGTGAAAAAGATTTGTGAAATGCCTTTTCTTGAACCGGAAGGTATTTTTACTCATTTTGCCAGAGCAGACGAGGAGACAATAGCGCCGGCCAGAGAGCCGTTTGCCCGTTTTATGAAGTTTGTCAGCGGATTGGAAGCCTGTGGAATACATATTCCGGTTCGTCATGTCTCAAACAGCGCTTCCGTCATTGGTTTTCCGGAGGCAAATCTCGATATGGTACGTGCCGGCATTATGACATATGGACTGTATCCGTCTGAAAAGGTGGCAAAGGAGCCTGTTGTTTTACAGCCTGCCATGGAATGGAAGACGAAAATTTCCTTTATAAAGGAAGTTGAAGCCGGAACGCCGATAGGCTATGGGGGCACGTTTGTTGCTCCCCGCCCACTGAAAGTGGCAACGATACCCGTCGGATATGCCGACGGTATGAAACGGGATTTGTCCGGCAGGGGGCGTGTTTTAGTTTGTGGACAGTATGCGCCGATATTGGGACGAATCTGTATGGACCAGTTTATGATAGATGTAACGGATATTGCGGATGTGAAAACAGGGGAAGAAGTAGTTATCTTTGGCAGGCAGGGGAAAAAAGAGATTCCGGTGGAGGAAATTGCCGCCCAGTCTCATTCCTTTAATTATGAATTTGTATGTAGCGTTTCCCAGCGCGTGCCGCGTAAGTATGTGGAAGAAGATTGAGAACAATGTGAATAACGCCTCGTATATTGGAAATAATAGGAGTAGTAACGATAAGGGAGTGTGAAATCCGTGATTGTAAAACGAGGCGATATTTATTATGCTGATTTACGACCGGTTGTTGGCTCTGAACAGGGTGGAGTAAGACCGGTCCTTATTATTCAGAACGATATGGGAAATCGATATAGTCCGACTGTCATTTGTGCAGCGATAACGAGTCAGCTTCATAAGGCAAAACTACCGACACATGTTGCACTGGATGCACATCGGTATGGAATTGTAAAGGATTCTGTAATTTTGCTGGAGCAGGTCAGAACCATTGACAAATCCCGTCTGCGGGAGAAAGTTTGTCATCTTGATGAAGATGCCATCGGTAAAATCGATTCAGCGCTGGCTGTCAGTTTAGCTTTGTCTACATAAGAAGGCAGAACAGTTTGTATGAACAAAAAGAAAAAACACCTCTGGGAGGAGGTGTTTTTTCCGCTACCTCCCAAGTGGAGGTAACTAAGCGTATAATAGGGTGGGAGTAGAAAGTTAAATACTTTCCTCTATTAATATATTAAATAAATATGTCAAAAATGTGTCATAATATATAAATGGCTTTTTTCTTGTAAGATTAATTTTTCAATTGTATAATGAATAAAAGGGGGATAAAAATAATGCAGTATACAGTTTTGTGCGTTGGGAAAATAAAAGAACGCTTTTACTCCGAAGCAATAGGGGAATATGTGAAGCGGTTATCGAGATATGCGAACATACATATAGTTGAAGTGCCCGATGAGAAAACGCCGGAGCGCGCCAGCGCTGCGGAAGAGCAGGGGATAAAGAAAAGAGAGGGCGAACGCCTGTTATCCAAAATAAAAGAGACAATGTATGTCATAGCGCTTGATTTACGTGGACGTGAATATGATTCCGTTGCTTTTGCCCGTCATGTAAACGATTGTATGGTGGGCGGAAAGAGTCATATAGCTTTTCTTATCGGTGGTTCTCTGGGACTCGCGGATGATGTGCTTGCTCGTGCGGATGAAATGCTGTGTTTTTCGAAATTCACATTTCCACATCAATTGATGCGGGTTATCTTGCTGGAACAGTTGTATCGTGCGAACCGGATTCTGAAAAACGAGCCGTATCATAAATAAGGGAGAGGGCAGCATGTCCGCTGTAAGAAAAGAATAACAGCGAGGAGGAATAGAAATGAAAAAAAAGGTGTTATTTCCAATAAGTATGCTTATATTTTTATTATTTACATTATTTCTTAATAGAGAAAGTGCAACTGCAGTCGAGCCTTACAAGATAAATTTTGGGGAAACAATATCAGTTAAAAGCGATGGTACTTATGAACATGTTGATATAGAAGGAATAAAATCAAAAAAAATAAAGGTAAGAATTGAGATAACAAATGTTTGTGCATATAATTATGATGGCAATCGTATAGATGCTGCCATTGAAATCCGTTACGGTGCAGCTTTAGATAAACAACAGTATGTAAAAAGTGGTGGAGTTTTAATATTTACGGATTATTTTGAGGAAGATGATGAAACTTTGGAATTTTATACAGATGATGCAAACAGCTATTCTCTGGATTTAAAAATTACAAAGATATGCGATGCAAAGTTGACAATAAGTTGCCGTAAATCAATTACGATGAAAGACACTGGATTCAAGATAGTATATCCAAAGGTATATTATGGTGATGAAGATGTTACAGATTGCGCTGATTATAAGGTTAAGGCAAGCAAAAAGAATCTTGTTGATATAGATGCATCTAAGTCCTCTATTGATGGTTATTTCTATTTGTCAGGGAATGAAAAAGCGGGTAAATGTAAGATTACAGTTACGGCGAAGTATATGGGGCAGAGTTGCAGCACCTCATTTGTTTTGAAACTTAAGTCGACACTGAAAAAGAATTTGTATGTTCTCGGTGATTTGTATAGTTATAATACAAGAAGTAATACTTTTAAAATGTATTTAACAAACAGGTCTAAGAAACAGATTAAGATTTATTCCAAAGGTGCGGTGGCGCTTGATGATGATTATTATTCTTTCGACCGAAATGTTAAATTGTCAAAAAACAGGAAAACAATTAAAATTAAGTCAGGTGAATGTAAAGCGATAAGTTGGAAAGTTATTGGCCGTACCACATGGTACGATGTTGAAGATTTTGAAATACATTTTAAATGTAAATATAAAGGAAAAGTGAGCTGGTTGTCTGTTCAGGGGGAAACCGTATATATTTGGAAAAAGAAGAAGTGGAAAAAATTGAGTTAAATATATTTTCTTAAAATTTGAAAGCTAAAATTGAATTGTGTGAATTTATGAAACATGGTAAACTATAAAAAGAGGTGGGGGATATGACAGAAGATGGGAAGCATTACAGATAAAAAATGACTATATCTTTTCCAAAGTTATGCGCGATAAAGAAATCTGTATTGCCTTATTGGAGAGGTTGTTGAAACTGAAAATAAAGGATATCCAATATTTAGAGGAAGAAAAAACGATAAATATTGAGTATGCTGCCAAAAGTATTAGACTTGATGTGTATGTGGAGGAGAGCAATCGGGTATTTAATCTGGAAATGCAGGCAACATCCCAAAGTGAACTTCCTTATCGAAGCCGGTATTATCAAGGGATGATTGACCTGAACAGCATTGAAAAGGGTGAAGATTATGACGAATTGAAAGAAAGTTATGTCATCTTTATCTGTACATTTGACCCGTTTGGAAAAGAACTGGTACAGTATACCTTTGAAAATTTGTGTGAAGAGGATACGACAATCCGACTAAATTGGTGTTAGTATATAAATAGTACAAATCAAAATGAGTTATCCCCCAACCTATGT
>CAJUTM010000008.1 GCA_910589595.1 uncultured Eubacterium sp. | reverse complement strand
GCAGATGTAAGAGTTGGAAGTTGCAGATAGCTACTTAATCAGCAGACACTATTTATTACAGTAATTAAGTGGACTAAGCTGGCGCAGTCATTTTGGCGCATATTTTTTATCAATACTATTTGTGCCGAAGCGCCACAAATAGTATATGAACCTTTGGTTCGTTATGTACGAGCAAAAATGGCTACGCTGCTTTTGCTCGTACTTCCTCTGCTGCGCTTCGGAATGGAGATTAATATGAAAAAAATGAAAAAATATATATCAATGATTTTGTTGGTTTTATCGCTTGCTTTTTCTTTATGCTGTTGTGATAAAGAGAGTTTGCCACAGGAGGGGGAAGGGAAAAAAGATATTACAGAAAACAAAAGAATGCAGGCAAAAAAGAAAGGGAGCTTTTATAATTCACGTTATATTTTTGTTACTAACAAAAAAGGGGAAATTGAACAACGTTCACGTTATGGAAAATTGATTTGTAAAATTGGGTTTGGCAGAGTTTGTCAAGTTAATGAAGAGTGGATTTATTATGTACAGCAGGAAAAAGAAAAAGTGATTTTGTGGCGTGCCGGTATTCAGGAAAAGATGAAAACAGAAGAGAGGGAGGAGCTATGTTCTGTTGATGGTGAACTTACAAGTCGCATATGTGTAGAGGAACCATACATTATTTTTGCCGTTGCCGGCAGGGAGAGTATAGTATTACAATATAATATGGAACAAAAGCGTATTATTCCCTGCAAAATTAAGTATCTGTATGGTGTTGGGGATGAAGAGGCAGATATTTGTGATATTGAACTGGAAAATGGATGTTCTTACATAAGCATTTCCGATGAAGGGATTTTCAGGCAGGACTTGGATAAAGGGGAAAGGGAGGCAAAATGTATTTATAAAGGATTGTTTTCCTGCCAGATTTTGCGTGCATACAGAGACCAGATGTTTTTTGACCATGGGAATTATACAGAGCCGCCGTTAGATGCCTTTTCGATTAACCGTTACTCGGAGAAGAGTGGAGTGCTATGTGAAGTAACGGCTGAAGATATTGAAAATGTAGTGAAAAGGGTATTTAAGCGTGCCGGCAATAAGGATATATCGGATATCAGGTATCACAGCGTGTTTGGAGATTTCTGGCTGGATGATGAAATACTATATATAATGACAGATGAGATTACTTTGAAAGAAAAAGGAAAGAAAAAGTCCATTATAGCTGTGTTGAGTTATGATACTTTGATAGGTAAAGAATCATTATCCTATGAAAAGGAAATTTCTGATTATATGCAGAAAAATAAAGAAGCAGATATTGTTGATATAATACAGGGAAGTATTTTGATAAAAGACAAAGACCGGGCTTGTGAATTTAATATTTCTACAAAAAGGATAAAAAGATTAAAACAATCGGATATAAATTATTGGTATGTTTTTGGGGGCCATAGTTAGGGGACGTAGATTGCTTTACTGTAAATGAGGAGAATAGCCATCGTTTTGACATTGGTTAGAGCGGGGTATTATCTTTTGATGATACAGTGTCTGAAGACGAAAGCTGGAATTGACAATATCAAATGGAATTTGCTGCTTAGATAGGGTGAATCTTATTATAACAAGTATAAAAAGTATACTGCAAAAGTTCTGTGGGAAACTTGTGTGAAAAATAACAAGAAAGAGAAATTTAATGCGAAGAATGGTGACAATATTTTTTCATGGGGGGGATAAAGCATGAACATACTAATATATATTTCAATATGTGTCATAGCGTTAAGTGCGTGTGACAAAAGAGACGAACAAACAATGCCTTATAACTTAACAGAGGAAAGTAATGTAAATCCGTTTTTTTTAGAAAATAAGGTTAATTCACTAACGTATAGAGGACGTTTTTTATCTGAGGATGAAAGTATAATTGAAGAGGATGTTAAAATTAAGGTTGAGAGAATAGAGCAATTAAAATCAGGAGTTATATATAAATTTAAAATATCACCTGTTAAAGGTGTTCCGGAAGAACGTTTATTTTTGGGGATGTTTTTGGTGCAGAAAGATAAAATATATAAATTGCAGTACACGGGAGACAATGCAGAAAGTATAAGGAAATGGGAGAAAAATCCGACAGAAAGTAACATTATCTGTCAGGAAGAAGAAATAAAAGATAAGGTGAAAGAAAACGAAAAAGGGTTTCACCAATACTTGTCAGTACAGGGAGATTTGAGGAAGTATCATTCGTATAATGACAAGGTGGAAACGGGATTTTTCGAGACGTATATTTGGGAGCGGAATATCGGCTTAAAGTATTATAAAAGTGGTTATGGAGCTGAGAACAATTTGGTTGAACTGACAGCGAAAGATATTGGAGATTGTCTTTTTAATGCGGATAAAATGGAAAGCATTGAGATTAGTGGAAAGGATGTCTGCAAAGGAAAAGAAGTTGATATATCCACTGAGATTACAGCGGGCAAAAAGGCAGAACTTGTTATTAAGCGGGATAAAAACCGTCCGAGCTTTTCGATGATAATTTATGCGGGGGACAAGGGAATTGACATGATTTCCAATTTAGCAAAATCATTAGATGAGTGGTGCTGGGTAAAAGAGGATTTTTACTATCAGATGGCAGCCTATGATTTTAACCATGACGGGGAAAAAGAAATAATAGTGGCAGGTGGAAACAAGAAAGATACACTCGAGTTGTATGTTTTCCGGTTAAACCCTGATTTGGATTTTGAAAAGAACGAGCCTCATCTGCTTGCGGAAATCAATGGTGGATATAAATCTTATGTGAATGAGAAAGATGAAATTTGTGTAATTGACTCTAATAAGGATATTTCGGTCTATTCGTATAAAGGGGGCAAGAATTCTGCAACGAAAGAAGAGATTATTTATGCAAAAACAAAAAGATAACTTAATAAAATTGCAAAAACTCTCTATTCATGGTATTCTGTTGTGAACAGAGAGTTTTTTGATGGGAAAGTGAGGATGAAACGGTGAATTTTCGTGAGTTTTTAAGACAGGGATTTGTATTATTGGATGGCGCTACCGGTTCGAATCTTCAGGCAGCAGGGATGAAGAGCGGAGAATGTCCGGAGCAGTGGATTGTAAATCATCCGGATATTTTTGTGGAATTACAGAAACGATATATAGAGGCGGGGTCGGATGTATTGTACACGCCGACGTTTACCAGTACGACGATTAAACTGGCGGAGTATGGGTTAGACGGGCAGCAGGAAGAGCTAATCCGGCAGCTTGCCGGTCTGACAAAAAGGGCAATTGCGGAGAGCGGCGTGGAACGAAAGATTTATATGCTCGGCGATATATCGATGACCGGCGTGCAGTTAGAACCGGTGGGAACACTTCCTTTTGAAGAACTTGTCGATGTATATAAGCAGCAGGTCTCTTTCCTTGAAAAAGAGGGAGTTGATGGCTTTGCCATTGAGACAATGATGAGTTTACAGGAATGCCGTGCTGCGCTGTTAGCGGTCAGGGAGAGTTGTGATTTGCCGGCGATTGTGACGCTTACCTATCAGGAGGATGGCAGAACGCTGTACGGAACCAGTCCGGAGACCGCAATGGTTGTCCTGCAGGCGATGGGAGCGGACGCGGTTGGTATCAACTGCTCGACTGGACCGGACGCCATGATTGACGCCGTAAGGCAGATGAAAAAATATGCGTCGATTCCGATTGTCGTAAAACCAAACGCCGGATTGCCGGTTTTGATAGATGGAGAGACTAAGTACGGGATGGCAGCCGGAGAGTTTGCCCAAAACATGCTGCCTTTAATAGAAGCGGGAGCCACGGTACTGGGCGGATGCTGCGGCACGACGCCGGAGCATATTCATGCTTTAAAGCAGGTGGTGGACAAGCAGACATTTTCACCATGTGGGAAAAAAGAAATCCGTGCGCTGACGACGGAGAGAACCGTGACGCCGCTTCCTCTCGACGGCCGTTTCCTTGTGATTGGCGAACGCATTAATCCGACGGGGAAAAAGCTGCTGCAGGAAGAGTTGCGGCAGGGCTCGCTTGATATGGCGCTCGATATGGCAGAAGAGCAGGTTGACAAGGGAGCATGCATTCTGGACGTCAATATGGGAATGAATGGCATTGATGAAAAAGAGATGATGCTGCGGGCGGTGAAAGAACTGACGATGACGGTAGATGTGCCGTTGAGTATTGATTCCAGTTACGTGGATGTTGTCGAGGCGGCGCTGCGGATTTATCCGGGACGAGCGCTGATTAATTCGATTTCACTGGAAAAAGAGAAGTTCGAGACATTGATTCCGCTTGCCAAAAAGTATGGAGCCATGTTTATTCTCCTGCCTCTGTCAGAGAAAGGACTGCCGCAAAATGAGGAAGAGAAGCGGGAGATTATCCATACGATTATCGAGGAGGCAAAAAAACAGGGATTGACCGAATCCGATATTATCGTCGATGGTCTGGTAACAACGATAGGGGCGAATAAAAATGCCGCATGGGAAGTATTTGACACCATTCGTTATTGTAAAGATGATTTGGGCGTTGCGACCGTCTGCGGTCTGTCCAATATTTCCTTTGGTTTACCGGAGAGAGTATTTGTCAATACAGCGTTTTTGACGCTGGCGATTCGGGAGGGCTTGACGATGGCGATTGCCAATCCATCGCAGATGTTGTTGATGAATGCTGCTTTGGCCGCTGATTTACTGTTAAATAAGGATGAAGCGGATATCCGTTATATTGAAGGGGTGTCACAGACAACGGTAACGACAGCAAAAAAAGAGACGAAAAAAGAAGAGATTGCCGGTTCGCCACTCTATATGGCAGTCGTAAAAGGAAAGAGCAGTCACGTGCCGGAACTGCTGCAAAAGGAGCTGGAGCGGGGAGTTAAACCGACAGAAATCGTTGATGAGCAACTGATACCAGCCATTCATTACGTCGGTAAATTATTTGAGCAGAAGACGTATTTTCTTCCACAGCTTATCGGCAGCGCCGAGGCGATGGAAAAAGCAATTACCCGTCTGGAGCCATTGCTGGCAAAAGAAAGAGGAAATAAAAAATTGGCAACTATTGTGATGGCGACAGTAAAAGGAGATATCCATGACATAGGAAAGAATCTGGTCGTTTTAATGTTAAAAAATTATGGATATGAAGTGATTGATTTAGGAAAAGATGTAGATGCTCAGCAAATTATTGATGCGGCAGTGGGGCACGATGCATCCGTTATTGGGCTTTCCGCCCTTATGACGACGACAATGATGGAGATGAAGACGGTAGTAGAGCAGGCGAGGGCTCAGGGGATAAAGGCAAAAATAATTATTGGCGGAGCTGTTGTCACAGAGAATTTTGCGAAAGAAATCGGAGCAGACGGCTATTCGGAAGATGCGCAGGACGCTGTGCGGCTGGTAAACAAATTATTACAGGAGAGATAGCGCAAAGGAGAGGAAAAGGTATGGTAGATGTAATCATTCCGGTGTACCGTCCGGACGAAAAGCTGGAGCGGCTTATTGAAAGACTAAAAGAACAGACCGTACAGCCCGCTCATATTTTCTTTATGCAGACATTGACGGGCACAGAAGAAGATGTGAAAGTACGGAATCTTTTGCAGACGCTGGAAAATGCTGTTATTACGCCTGTTGAGAAGAAAGACTTTGACCATGGGGGAACAAGAAATCAGGGAGCCGCATTGTCGCAGGCTGAATTTATGCTCTTTATGACACAGGATGCTGTTCCCGTAGATGAATTTCTCATAGAGAAAATGCTGGGTGCGCTGGAAGAAGAGGCGGTTGCCACCGCATATGCCAGACAATTGCCGACAGAACGGACAGGAATTATAGAGCAGTATACCCGGCGATTCAATTATCCGGACAGTAGCAGTATAAAAAGCCGGGAGGATTTACCGCACTTGGGAATAAAAACTTATTTCTGCTCTAATGTCTGTGCGATGTACCGGAAGCGTGTTTATGAAGAGATGGGAGGTTTTGTGCTTCATACGATTTTTAATGAAGACATGATTATGGCGGCACATATAATCGGTGCGGGATATAAGATTGCCTATGTTGCGGAAGCAGAAGTTGTACATGCGCATAAATATACTTACCGCCAACAGTTTACAAGAAACTTTGATTTGGCCGTTTCGCAGCGTCAGTATAAGGAAATTTTTGACGGTGTAAAATCAGAGACAGAAGGCGTGCGTCTTGTCAAAGATACGATGAAATATTTGATGAAGAACGGAAAATGGTATTTAATTCCGGATTTAGTTTTGCAGAGTGGATTCAAATTTTTAGGATATCGTTTTGGGAAAAAATATAAAAGCCTCCCACTTTGGCTTGTGCGCAGGATGTCAATGAATAAGTCGTATTGGAGGGATGGGAAGTGAAACAGGATACGGTTCTTATTGTGGTAGCCACTTATAATGGAGAAAAGTTTTTGAGAGAACAATTAGATTCTTTGTTATCGCAGAGTTACGAAAATATTGCAGTAGAGATTTGTGATGATGGTTCTTCAGACGAGACACTGGCGATTGCCGAAGAATATTGTGAAAAGGATAAACGGTTTTCACTGCACAGGAATGAGACGAATCAGGGGTATGTGAAAAATTTTTTAAAGGCGCTGCAGAGAAGCCGCGCCTCCTATATGATGTTATGTGACCAGGATGACATCTGGTATAACGATAAAGTGGAGCGGACGCTGGACAAAATGAAACAGACAGAGAGAGAAAACGCCAATGTCCCCGTTTTAGTTTACAGTGACGCTATGAATTACGACAGTGAAACCCGCCAAAAACTGGGGCGATTTCATGCGACTTCACATTTGAATACGAAAAAGGTTGACACACCACATCTTTTTATGGAAAATAAGTGTATTGGCTGTACGATTATGGTCAATGGAAAAATGCGTGATTATTTACATGAACTGCCGGAAGAAATCCGTGTGCATGACTGGTGGCTGGCATTGATTTGCAGCCATTTTGGAAGAATTGAATATTTGGACGAGCCGACCTTGTTGTACCGGCAGCATAGCGGCAACATGATTGGCGGAGAGGCGTATGGCGGGTATGTCAGGGAGCGGGTATCGCATATAAAGAGACAGCGCGGTGTATTACAGCGGACGTATCGGCAGGGAGCGGCTTTTTTAAAATGTTTCCGTCAGCAGATGACAGCGGAACAAATCCGCATTGCCGAACAATTTGCCGGCATTGAAAGACAGGGGTGGTTTGGCAGACGCATACGGCTGATTGCCAATGGATTTTACAAGAGCGGTTTCGTACGCAATGTCGGGTTGCTGTTAATGATGTAGTTGGACACGGCAATCAACAGTAGATAAGGAAAGGGTGAGAACATGGCGAGGAAAGGAAGAAGAAAGGGAAAGATTGTAGCGAGGGTGTTTTTGGTGTTGGGAATTTTGATTTCCATGACGGCGGGCAGCGCTCTTGCCTATGTCAAGCATACGAGTGACAGCATGCTTGCGCTAATGAATTTTGATAATTCGGGAACGATATCCGATATGGATTTAAGCCAATACAAACTGGACAGTGATACCGATGTGGTTAATATATTGTTAGTTGGTGCGGATAAAAACAATGACGAGCAGGACAAAGACGTGGATAGGCGTTCGGATTCGATGATGATTGCTACGATGGACATCAAACACAATAAGTTAAAGCTAACATCTTTAATGCGGGATATGTATGTGGATATTCCCGGTTATGGCGGCAGGAAATTAAATGCAGCGTACTCGTTTGGAGGCATCAAGCTGTTATATAAGACGCTTGTGAAAAATTTTGGCATCAAGATGGATGGCTATATGGAAGTAAACTTTGATGCATTTGTCAATGTTATTGATGAACTTGGCGGCGTTGAAGTGAATCTGACAGAATCAGAAGCTATTAATCTGCGCCAGACAAATTACATTAAGAGAAGAAAGTATCGGGCAGTGAAAAAGGGAAAGCAGATATTCAATGGTTATCAGGCGCTGGGATATTGCCGTATCCGTCATGGCAAAAGGCAGCCGGATGGTCGTTTGCCGGGGGTTTATACGGCCAGCGGAAAAGGAGACGATTACGGACGGACGGAGCGCCAGCGTCTCACGATACAGGCAGTTTTAAAAAAAGCCAGACAGTTGTCGCCGGATGAGCTGTTGAAACTGGCGGAGGTAATCATGCCAAATATCAAGACGGATATTGATAAGGATGAAGTTTACACTTATCTGATGACGATTTTCCGCATGGGAACAACAAAGCTGCATCAATTCAGCCTGCCGATTGAGGGGGGATATACGTCGCAGAAGATTCGCGGGGACCAATGTCTAGTACCGGATTTGTCAGCAAATAAGGCGGCATTAAAGAAGTTCCTCTTTAAGAGTTGACAATATTCCGCGATGTTGCTACAATGGAGAGAGTGTCAGAAAGACGATTTATCTTGATAAAAGGGGGAAGAAACACATGAGTAAAGTGGTTCTGTCCATATTGGTAAATAATACTTCGGGTGTACTGAGCCGGGTTACGGGATTGTTCAGCCGCCGTGGCTACAACATTGACAGTCTGACAGTTGGCGAGACGGAAAATCCTGCCTTTTCACGTATGACTGTATCAGTGACCGGTGATGATATCGTTTTAGAGCAGATTGAGAAACAGGTGAATAAGCTGGAAGATGTGAAATCCGTAAAACAATTGACTGGTGAAGCATCTGTGTGCCGCGAGCTGATTTTAGTAAAAGTGGAAGCTAATCGTGAGGCCAGACCGGCGATTAATGCGATTGTAGAAATATTCCGCGCTAAGATTGTTGATGTAGCGGATAATTCGATGATGATTGAATTGACGGGAAATCAGGAAAAGCTGGATGCTTTTATTAAGCTGATTGAAGGTTATGAGATTAAAGAGCTGGTTCGTACGGGTATTTCCGGACTGGCGAGAGGATTTTATGACGAACAGAAGTCAGTATAACATTTTTTGAAAACCATCCACGGGGTTTCATACACCCGGATAGGCTTTAAATACAAAATATTTAGGAGGCTGTGAATATGTCAGAAGCAAAGATTTATTATCAGGATGACTGTAATTTAGCTGCATTGGATGGCCAGACCATCGCCGTTATCGGATATGGCAGTCAGGGACATGCACATGCATTGAATGCAAAGGAATCCGGATGCCATGTAATTATCGGACTTTATGAGGGTTCCAAATCATGGAAGAGAGCAGAGGAACAGGGATTTGAAGTATATACGGCGGCAGAAGCCGCTAAAAAAGCAGATATCATTATGATTTTGATTAATGATGAATTGCAGGCTGCCCTGTACAAAGAATCCATTGAGCCAAATCTGGAGGCAGGCAATATGCTGATGTTTGCTCATGGTTTTAACATTCATTTCAACCAGATTGTTCCACCGGCAGACGTAGATGTAACGATGATTGCACCGAAAGGGCCGGGACATACTGTTCGCAGTGAATATCAGGCAGACAAGGGAGTTCCGTGTCTGATTGCCGTACATCAGGACGCAACGGGAAAAGCAAAAGAAAAAGCGTTAGCTTATGCGTTAGCAATTGGCGGAGCAAGAGCCGGCGTGCTGGAGACCGATTTCAGAACGGAGACGGAGACCGACTTGTTTGGTGAGCAGGCAGTTCTTTGCGGCGGTGTCTGTGCATTAATGCAGGCGGGATTTGAGACTTTGTGTGAGGCAGGATACGACCCGCGTAATGCCTACTTCGAGTGTATCCATGAGATGAAGCTGATTGTAGATTTGATTTATCAGAGTGGATTTGCGGGCATGAGATATTCCATTTCCAATACGGCGGAATATGGTGATTATGTAACCGGTCCGAAGATTATTACAGAGGACACGAAGAAAGCAATGAAAAAAATACTTTCCGATATTCAGGATGGTTCTTTTGCCAAAGAATTTTTGCTGGATATGTCAGAGGCAGGCGGTCAGGCTCACTTTAAGGCAATGAGAAAGCTGGCTTCCGAGCACCAGTCAGAGCTTGTTGGTGAAGACATTCGGAAGTTATATAGTTGGAATGGTGAAGACAAATTAATTAATAACTAAAGGGTATTAAATGAATGGGTAGTCTTGTTCAGTGAGGGGGCTGCCCATTTTCACTAGAGGAATGTTTTTACCATGAAGCTTCCGATTAAAAAGAGATATTTGATGTTGCAAAATTTGTTTGTATATGTTATTCTTTCAGACACACAAGGGAGAAAAGCGGAAAAAAATAGTTCTAAAATGAAATATTCCCGCATATATATACTATGTATAGAAAAATGCTTGAGAAGAGCAGCAAATAAACAAAGGGGGTCATTTAAATATGGCAGATAAGATTTTAGGGAACAATCAAGTGAATATTTATGGTGAGGTAGTCAGTGATTTTACCTTTAGTCATGAGGTCTATGGCGAAGGATTTTATATGGTTTACCTTTCGGTAAAACGATTGAGTCAGGTGTTTGATACGATACCGCTTATGATATCGGAACGGTTAATTGATATAACAAAAGATTACCGCGGGATGTATATGGAAGCAAGCGGTCAGTTCCGCTCCTATAACCGCCATGAAGAGAATCATAACCGTCTTGTACTCTCTGTTTTTGTCCGTGACGTACGTGTGGACGAATTAGAGAATGAAGTCGAGAAACCAAACTACATATTTCTCGACGGCTATTTGTGTAAACCTCCTGTATACCGGAAAACGCCTTTGGGCAGGGAAATTGCGGACTTGCTTGTGGCAGTAAACCGCTCTTACGGTAAATCGGATTATATCCCATGTATCTGCTGGGGACGGAATGCCCGATATGCGGATGGGTTTGAAGTTGGTGAACATGTCCAGTTATGGGGCAGAATCCAGAGCAGAGAGTATCAAAAGCAAGTAGGGGATGAGGAATATGAGACAAGAATCGCCTATGAGATTTCCGTCAGCAAGTTAGAGCGTGTTGAGGAGAGCGGAGAGGTGATTGCCGCGTCTGAAATTTCAGAAGAAGACGGGGAAGAAACTCTTGACCTGTAAGGGGAAGAGTGATATTCTTATACATGTAAGTAGAGGCGCAGATTTTATCAGTAACGGCTTGGACATGGCAGGCATGAGAGAAGAGTCGTGAAAGGAACATCTGCCGAAGGGGGAAAATACCTGTAGATTTTCTTTCTGGGCGTATGGTGAATAACCATGCGACTGTCATCGCAATGATGGAGTGCTACTCATGATTATGAAATATTAGGAGTTAGCACGAGGTTAACTCCTATTTTTTATTGAAGAAAGGATGAAAGGAAATGGCGATATTTGAAGGAGCAGGTGTGGCGCTGGTTACACCGATGAACGAAGATGGAAGTGTAAACTATGCGAAGTTAAAAGAACTGTTGGAGTTTCAGATAGCCAATGCCACGGACGCGATTATTATATGCGGAACGACAGGCGAGGCGTCTACGTTGTCAGAAGAGGAGCATTTGGAATGTATCCGCTATACGTGTGAAGTAGTTGCCGGACGGATTCCGGTTATTGCGGGAACCGGCTCTAACTGTACGGCCTCGGCAATTTATCTTTCCAAAGAGGCGGAAAAATGCGGTGCAGACGGTCTGCTGGTAGTGACGCCGTATTACAACAAGGCGACGCAGAACGGATTAAAAGCGCATTTTAAAGCGATTGCGGGCGCGGTATCCATTCCGGTTATTTTGTATAATATCCCCGGACGCACAGGCACGCGTATGACGCCGCAGACAGTCGTGGATTTATGTACCGAAGTGCCAAATATTGCAGGGGTCAAAGACGCAACCGGAGATATTTCCGAAGTGGCGGAAGTCATGAGCCTGTCAAAAGGAAACGTAGATTTGTATTCCGGCAATGATGACCAGATTACGGCGGTAATGGCTCTCGGAGGAAAAGGTGTTATCTCCGTCTTGTCGAATATCCTGCCGAAAGAGACGCATGATATTGCGGCAAGATATCTGCAGGGAGACGCGGCGAAGAGCTGTGAGTTGCAGTTATCGTATATTCCGCTTATTCAGGCGCTGTTTTCCGAAGTAAATCCGATTCCGGTAAAACGTGCCATGAATTTTATGGGTATGGAAGTGGGAAGCCTGCGTCTGCCATTGACTGAAATGGAAAGTGCGAATGCAGAACGTCTGCGGGAGGAAATGAAAAAGGCGGGCATCCGTGTAGATTGATAGAAGTAACATGATAGGAGAACAATCACGAGCAGGAGGAGAGAGATGACACGAATAATTATGTGTGGATGTAACGGCGCAATGGGCAGGATGATTACCGGTATTGTCAGGGATGATCCGGAAGCGGAAATTGTAGCGGGAATCGATATGGCAGATAACGGTCAGACGGATTTTCCGGTATTTTCATCCATTTCAGATTGTAATGTAGAGGCGGATGCTATTATTGATTTTTCCACACCAAAGATTTTGACAGAAATTCTCACTTACAGCAAACAGCATAAAGTTCCGGCAGTGCTCTGCACGACCGGATACAGCGACGAACAGTTAGCGGAGATTGAGGCTGCGACGACAGAGGCGGCGATTTTGAAATCTGCTAATATGTCCCTCGGTATCAACACGCTGTTAAAATTGTTGCAGGATGCGGCGAAAGTGTTTGCCGGCGAGGGCTTTGATGTGGAAATCGTAGAAAAGCACCATAACCAGAAACTGGACGCGCCGTCGGGAACGGCGCTGGCGCTGGCAGATTCGATTAACGAGGCGATGGGAAATCAATACGAATATATTTATGACCGTTCGCAGAGGCGTCAGAAGAGAGACAAAAAGGAATTAGGGCTTTCTGCCGTGCGCGGGGGAACTATTGTCGGCGAGCATGACGTTATTTTTGCCGGTACGGACGAAGTAATTACTTTTTCCCATACGGCGTACAGCAAGGCTGTCTTTGGAAAAGGAGCGGTTGCCGCCGCTAAGTTTTTGAAAGGAAAAGAAAGCGGACGCTATGACATGGCAGATGTGATTGCGGCGAATTAGAGGGAGAATGCATGAAAGCAATTCAAATTAAGGATATCGTAAAAGCAGTATCGGGAACTCTCGCATGGGGAGATGAGACACAGGAGATAACGGGGGTGGTGACGGATTCCCGCGAAGCAGCCTCCGGAGTGCTGTTTGTTCCGATTATCGGCGAACGGGTAGATGCGCACCGTTTCATTCCCGAAGTTCTGGAGCAGGGGGCTTCCTGCGTGTTTTCTTCCCGCACGGATGTGGCGTGTGCGGAAGGGGCGTGCATTTATGTGGAAGATACGCTTCGCGCCCTGCAGGATTTTGCTGCATGGTATCGTTCTCTGTTTTCCATTCCAGTCATTGGCGTTACCGGAAGCGTCGGTAAGACGACGACGAAAGAAATGATTGCCGCCGTACTGGAGAAAAAATATAAGACGCTGAAAACATTTCGCAATCTGAACAGTCAGATTGGCGTACCGCTTATGATGTTTCAGTTGGAAGAGGACACGGAGATAGCCGTCTTCGAGATGGGAATCAGTATGCCGCAGGAAATGGAGCGGCTGGCGGCAATTGCCAGACCGGATTGTGCGGTTATGACAAATATCGGCGTGTCGCACATTGGAAATCTCGGCTCTCGAGAAAATATATGTGCGGAAAAAGGGAAGATTATTACTTACTTTCCGGAAAACGGCGTGTTGTATGTGTGCGGCAACGGCGACTTGAAAGAGATGTCCGGAGAAAATATTCCCTATGACAGATGTCAGGGCAATTGTGAAACTATATATTATGGAATGGAAGAGGGATGTGTTTATTACGCAGATGAGGTTCGGCCGCAGCAGGACGGACAGCAGTTTTTATTTCATTATCCGCAGGGGCAGTTTCCGGTAGAATTGTCCGTCATGGGTACGCACAATGTCAACAATGCGATTGTGGCACTGGTGTTGGCTCTCCGCTATGAGGTGCCAATGGAGCAGGCCGCAGAGGCGTTAAAGGAATATCGCCCTATTCAAATGCGCGGAGTCATCCATGAATGGGAAGGCGTGCATATTATTGACGACACTTATAATGCCAGTCCCGATTCGATTGTCGGCAATCTGCGCGCGCTGTTTGATTATCCGGACGACGGCAGGCGTCTGGCTGTTTTAGGCGATGTTTTAGAACTGGGGGAACAGTCCCGGGAGTTACATGAGGGAATCGCCCGATTTATTGTGAACGAGGCCGGCAGAGGCAGACAATTATCGCTGCTGGTTGTTGTTGGTCAGGAGACGCAGGCGATTGCCGGCTATGTTTCTGCGCACAGCGGCATAGAAGTTGTTTCCTGTGAGAATAACGGACAGGCGGCGGAGACGATTAAGAGCCGCAAAGAGTCTGGAGACTGGATACTCGTAAAAGGTTCGCGCGGAATGCATATGGATGAAGTGGTGAAGCAACTGATAGAGGGGTGACAGAGTGTTTGCCGATGTGATTGTAGATATTTCCGTCGAGGCGCTGGACCGCACGTTTCAGTACCGGATACCGGAACAATTGCGACAGCAGGTTAGCATTGGGAGTCGGGTAAAGATTCCTTTCGGCAGGGGCAATCGTCCGATAATGGGATTTGTTGTCGGTATCAGTGAAGAGGCAAAGTGGCCGCCGGAAAAGATAAAAGAGCTGTTGTCGTTAGAAGAGAAAGACGTTCCGATAGAGGGCCGGATGTTAAAATTGGCTGCGTGGATACGAAACCGGTATGGAACGACGATGAATGAGGCGTTGAAGACGGTTCTGCCGGTCAGGAGACAGATTAAGTCAGTGGAAGAACACTGGCTTAATTTTGTTGTATCCGAAGAAGTGGCAAAAAAGGAATTAGACCGGTGCCGTCTGAAGCATTATAAGGCGAAAGTCCGTCTGCTTCAGGGGATGTTCGCGGAGAACGGACAGATGACGGCGGCATTGGCGGCGAAAAAGTACGGCGTCACGAAACCGGTCATTGACGGCATGGTGAAAGCGGGCATTCTCTCCGTTTCCAATCGGAAAAAGTACCGGAACCCATACGATTTGACGAAAGACGCGGGAAAACAAAAGCAATTAAACGACGGGCAGAGGCGGGTGACGGAGGAGTTCCGCACGGAATTTCAGGCGGGACGGTCGCACACTTATCTGCTGTATGGAGTTACCGGCAGCGGCAAGACGGAAGTATATATGGAAATGATAGAAGAAGTACTGCAAAAGGACAAGCAGGTGATTGTTCTCATTCCGGAAATTGCGCTGACGTTACAGACGGTTCAAAGACTTGGCGAGCGTTTTGGCGCACGGGTTTCCCTGCTACATTCCCGTCTGTCGGAGGGAGAGCGTTACGACCAGTACGAGCGTGCGAAAAGGGGAGAGATAGATATTATTATCGGGCCGCGTTCCGCCCTGTTCGTTCCTTTCACTGATTTGGGACTGATTATTATAGACGAGGAACATGAGGGGAGTTATAAGAGCGAAAAACCGCCCAGATACCATGCCAGAGAGGTGGCTCTTGAGCTGGCGCGTTTGTCGGGAGCAAGCGTTGTTCTGGGGTCGGCGACCCCCTCCGTGGAAACATATTATGCGGCAACACAGGGAGAATATAAGATGTTGCCGTTGACAAAGCGCGCAGCGGGGGCGCAATTACCAAAAGTGCATATTGTAGATTTGAGAAATGAGCTGAAAGCGGGCAACCGTTCCATATTCAGCCGGTTGCTGCAGGAAAAGATAGAAGACCGCCTGCGGCGTCAGGAGCAGTGTATGCTGTTTCTGAACCGGCGGGGATATGCGGGCTTTGTTTCTTGTCGAAGCTGCGGTTATGTGTTACAATGTTCTCATTGTGAAGTGTCGATGACGGCTCACAAAAACCGTGGAGGACGGATAGACACACTGATGTGTCATTACTGCGGGCATACGGAGGCGATGCCTGCCGTTTGTCCGGAATGCGGTTCCCCTTATGTTGCCGCCTTTGGTCTGGGAACGCAGAGAGTGGAGGAAATGCTCCGCAAGAGATTTCCCACTGCCCGTATACTTCGCATGGACGCCGATACAACAACAGGCAAATACGGCCATGAAAGTATACTTGAGCCGTTTCGTCAGGGAAAGGCAGATATCCTTCTGGGAACCCAGATGATAGTCAAGGGACATGATTTTCCGAATGTTACCCTGATGTCTGCGCTGGCGGCGGATATGAGTATGTTTTCCGGCGATTACCGCAGTATGGAAAAGACGTTTGACTTATTAATGCAGGCCAGCGGCAGGGCCGGCAGGGCAGACAGGAGCGGGGAGATGGTGATACAGACTTACAATCCCGACCAGTACTGTGTGGAGGCAGTCAGGCTTCAGGACGCTTCTTTCTTTTATGAAAATGAGCTGGCGTACCGCCGCATGGCGCAATATCCTCCGTATATACAGATGGTATCCGTATTGGTGTTATCTGCGGATAAACGGATGGCGAAAGCGTGTATGGAAGCGCTTGTAAGCAGCTTTGAAACAAACTGTCGGGAGGAATACAGCCTGATTGGGCCGGCTGTGGCAGGACTCAGTCGGGCAAAAGACTGTTACCGTTATATTCTCTATATAAAAACAAAAGAGGAAGCCGTTATGGATGAAATGCTGCGGCAGATAGAAAGATTCAGCGTCAATACTGAATGGGGAAAAAACTGTCATATCCAATATGACAGAGATACAATAAACAGTTATTAAGGAGGTTGCTATGGCATTACGGAATATTCGTACAATTGGGGATGAAATCCTCACAAAAAAGTGTAAAATAGTTAAGGAGATGACGGACAAAAATAAAGAGCTGGTGGAAGATTTACTGGAAACGATGTATGAAGCAGACGGAGTTGGTCTGGCGGCTTCGCAAGTTGGCATATTGAAGCGCATTGCCGTTATTGATGTGACGGAAGACGGGAGCAATCCGATTGTTCTTGTGAATCCTGAAATACTGGAGACCGAGGGAGAGCAGACGGGTTATGAGGGCTGCCTGAGCGTACCGAATAAATCCGGAAAAGTGACGCGTCCCAATCGGGTGCGCGTAAAAGCGTGGGATAAAGATTTCCAGCCTTATGAGATAGAGGGAGAAGAACTGCTGGCGAGGGCGCTTGTACATGAAATCGAGCATTTGGACGGACAGCTCTACGTGGATAAGGTAGAGGGACGTCTGTATGATGCAGAAGAATTGCAGGGAGAGGATAGCGAATGAATGTAATTTTTATGGGAACACCGGATTTTTCCGTTCCGGTGCTGCAGGCGCTGATTCAATCTCCGGCTCATACAGTGACGGCGGTAGTCACGCAGCCGGATAAGGCGAGAGGAAGAAGCGGGAAGTTAGTATTTACTCCGGTGAAAGAGGTGGCGATAGCCAATCAGATTCCGGTCTATACACCCAAACGGATTAAGGACGCCGACATGGTAGCCAAGTTAAAGAAAATTCCCTGCGACGTAATCGTAGTAGTTGCTTTCGGTCAATTGTTGTCGAAAGAAATTCTCGAGCTTCCTCCGTATGGCTGCATTAACGTACACGCTTCCCTTTTGCCGCGGTGGCGCGGCGCCGCTCCGATACAGTGGGCCATTCTGGAGGGAGATAAGACGACCGGAATTACGACAATGCAGATGGATGTCGGACTGGATACCGGAGATATTCTCCTGAAAAAGGAGATAGAAATAAGTCCGCAGGAGACAGGGGAGAGTCTGCATGACAGACTGGCGGAAATTTCCGGCGATTTGCTTCTGGAGACGCTGCTTCTGGCAGAAGAAGGGAATTTGCAGCCGATATCACAGAACGACGAGGAGAGCTGTTATGCGAAAATGCTCACAAAAGAGTTGGGACTGCTGGATATGAATGAAGAAGCGGAAAAACTGGAACGCTATATCAGGGGACTCAATTCGTGGCCGAGCGCCTATACAGGATTTCGTGGGAAAACATTGAAAATCTGGCGGGCGGAAGTCGTAAAGGAGGATACCGCAGAGAAGTCGGGAATGGTTGTAAGTGTGGATAAAAATAGTTTTACCGTACAGACAGGCAGACATTGTCTCCGTATTCTTGAAGTACAGATGGAGGGAAAGAAGCGGATGGATGCCGATAGTTTTCTGCGCGGTGTGGCAGTAAAAAAAGGAGATATGTTATGTATTTAATGCGTTTTTATGGTTTCGGGCGGGGGATGTACTGGATGTGGGATCCCACTTATCTTTTGATTGTCATCGGTGTTGTTTTGTCGATGGTTGCTTCAGCGATGGTTCACAGTTCTTTTTCAAAATATAGTCAGGTGAGAAGCGCTTCCGGTCTCACGGGGGCGGAGACGGCGCGGCGCATTCTGGCTTATGCCGGCATAACCGATGTCTCAATCAGTCATGTTTCCGGCAACCTGACAGACCACTATAATCCAAAGACAAAGGATGTGGGATTATCGGATTCAGTTTATGGGAGCAATTCGGTGGCGGCGATTGCGGTGGCGGCACATGAGTGCGGCCACGTCATCCAACATGCCAATTCATATGCGCCTCTTTCCATTCGTTCGGCGCTTGTTCCGGTGGCGAACTTTGGCTCTGGAGCTTCGTGGTTTATTATTCTGGCCGGCATATTTTTTAGTATGCCGCCACTGGTAACGATTGGAATCGTACTTTTCAGCGCCGCTGTCCTGTTTCAGGTTGTGACGCTGCCGGTGGAAATTAACGCTTCCCGCCGCGCGCTTGCTATTTTGGAAGAGTGCGGGATACTGGGCAGTACGGAAGGCCGTGGGGCGAAGCGGGTACTGCGGGCCGCGGCGCTGACTTATGTGGCGTCGGCTGCCGCTGCTATCTTGCAACTGCTTCGTCTGATAATTCTGTTTGGGAGGAACAGCAGGGACTGATGAGAAAGAGAGCTTATGAAATTGTATATGGGGTTTTGGAAGAACAGGGGCATAGCGATGTCATTTTCCACCGGATAACCGACGGCATGAAGACGCTTACCGTGCAGGAGAAGAGATTTTTGAAGCGGCTTTCGTATGGCGCCATTGAGTGGGCGGTGGAATCCGATGCCTATATCCGTCATTTTTCGAGTCTTTCTGTCCGGCGTCTGGAGCCTTCCGTGCGCACGGTACTCCGCATGGCGTTATATGAAATCCTGCATATGGATACGGTTCCCGAAGCGGTATCGTGCCACGAGGCGGTGGAATTGTTAAAGAGCGTGGCAGGAGAGCGATACGCGGGATTTGTCAATGGTGTACTCCGCTCCGTTCTCCGCCAAAGGGATGAAGTACGCCTGCGTCCGTGGGAAGAACTGGCCCTGCCAAAAAATCTCTATGAGTATTTTCTGGACAGGTATGGAAAAAAGACGACAAAGAAGCTGGCGAATGCTTTTCTGGAACGCCAGCCGGAGGTGACGATACATATTGACAGCAATAAAATTTCCGTCAGGGAGTATGAGGAACATTTGCAGAGCTGCAATCTGCAATATGCTTCGGGACATTACATGAGAGACAGTTTCCTTATTCGTCATTGTGAAGATGTGCGCAGCCTGTCCGGTTATGAGGAAGGGTGGTTTTTTGTTCAGGATGAGAGTTCCATGCTGGCTGTCTTGTGTGCGGATATCCAATCAGGGGATACGGTTGTCGACGTCTGTGCGTCGCCGGGCGGCAAATCAATGCACGCACTGCTGCGGATGAACGGGCAGGGATTTTTGAGCTATCGCGATATAAGCGAGAAGAAGCTGTCGCGTGTGCGTGAGAATCTGCGCCGGCTGCAATATACAAATGCAAAGGGAAAGGTGTGGGACGGCACAAGGGCAGACAGAGAATGGCGGGAGCGGGCCGATGTTGTGTTGGCGGATGTTCCCTGCTCGGGAATGGGCATTATCGGCAAAAAGCCGGAAATTAAATACCACGCCCTGCAAAAAGTAGAGAAATTGGTGCCTCTGCAGCGGGAAATCTGTCAGGCGTCGCTGACAATGCTCCGCAAAGGCGGCGTATTTTTATATAGTACCTGTACGATATGTGAAAAAGAAAATGAGGAGAACGTGATGTGGCTGGAAGAACATTGCGGTCTGAAGCGGGAATCTCTGGATGCGTTTTTACCGGAAGAACTGCAGAACAAGATGACGGCGCAGGGGATGATTCAGATGCTGCCGGGGATACATAAGAGCGATGGCTTTTTCGTGGCTCGTTTCAGAAAGGTATAGAGTATGGATATACGAAGTCAAAAAGAAGAGGAAATGATAGAACTTGCGCTCTCAATGGGAGAAAAGGCATTTCGGGGCAGGCAGTTGTTCCAGTGGGTTCATCAGAAGCAGGCGCGCAGCTTTGACGAGATGACAAATCTGTCCCATCAGTTTCGGGAACAGTTAAAAAGCAAATTTGTTTTGCCCGCGATGACGGTACTTCAGAAACAGATATCGCGAAAGAAAGATACGATAAAGTATTTGTTTTTACTGCCGGACGGTAACGTTATTGAGAGCGTGTGGATGAAATACCGCTACGGCAACAGCGTATGTGTTTCCTCGCAGGTGGGGTGCCGCATGGGTTGTACATTCTGCGCCTCTACGCTGAACGGTCTCACAAGAAACCTGACGGCGGGAGAGATGTTATCGCAGGTATACGAAATACAGAAAGATACCGGAGAGCGTGTTTCTCATGTAATTGTCATGGGAATGGGCGAGCCGTTAGATAATTTTGATTCGCTGGTGCGTTTTGTGAGACTGTTGTCGGATGAAAAGGGAATTTGTATCAGCCAGAGAAATATTACGGTATCTACCTGCGGTCTGACCGAGGCGATTCGCGATTTAATGCGGGAACATCTGCAAATTTCCTTAGCGATTAGCCTGCATGCGCCCAATGATGAGATTCGTCAAAAGACGATGCCCGTGGCAAGACGCTATCCGATAGAGGAAATCTTCGAAGTGTGTCGGGAATATATAGAGCAGACAGGGCGCAGAATTACATTCGAGTACAGTATGATTGCGGGAGTGAATGACCGCAGGGAGCATGCAGAGGAACTGAGCAGACGCTGTAAGGGACTGAACTGCCATGTAAACCTGATTCCCCTCAATGAAGTAAAGGAGCGTGACTGCCGGCGTTCCGGAGAAGCAGAGATTGAGCGGTTTAAATCCATATTGGAAAAGAACCATATCAACGTTACCGTTCGCAGAGAGATGGGGAGCGATATCGACGCCGCCTGCGGGCAGCTGCGGAAGAATTATCTGGAAACTTCGTAGGCGGAGGGTATCATTCCGTATCGCATCCGGTACACGCTCCCAACGAAAAATAAATTGTTTCTCTCGTTTCCAGAAGTCTTTCGCTGCTCCTCGCAAAACTCACTGTCTGCTGTTGTTTTTTCTGGATTTTGGGAAATCGTTTTCAGCGGATTTCCTCCGGCAGCCCGTACTGTAAGTTAAGGGGTATATTCAATGGAAGAATACGAGCGGATTTACTGTTATGAAAGTCTGTATCAGGCACATAAACTGGCGAGGAAGGGAAAACAGAACACCCGTGAGGTGATTCTTTATGAGATGAGGCTGTCAGAGAATATTGAACGTCTGAGCTATCATTTGAGACAGCATACATACCGTGTGCGGGGATACCGCAAATTCCGAATATATGACCCTAAGGAAAGGGAAATTCAGGCGCTCTGTTATGGGGACCGGATTGTCCAGCACAGTTTGTGCGACAACGTTCTTGGTCCATATCTGGAAAAGCGTCTGATATACGATAACAGCGCCTGCCGGAAAGGAAAGGGAACGCATTTTGCAATTAGCAGACTGACAGCCTTTTTACGGGAATACGGCAGGAAATATGGAACAGAGGGATACATCTTAAAATGCGATGTAAGAAAGTACTTTGCTTCTATTGACCATACGGTGTTAAAGGGGAAAATCAGCCGGATGGCTTTGTCGGAGGAAGTCAGATGGTTACTGGAGATAATTATAGACAGTTATGAAAGTGAGTCAGGCAAGGGACTTCCCATGGGCAACCAGACCAGCCAGTGGTTTGCTCTGTATTATCTGGACGGGCTGGACCGTCTGGTGAAAGAGAAATTGCGGATAAAATACTATACACGGTATATGGATGATATGATACTGATTCATTCGGATAGAAATTATCTGAAAGAATGCCTGCAGGAGATGGAATGCTTTCTGTCAGGGGAACTGAAGCTGGCATTTAATGAGAAGACACAGATTCATCCCATCCGGCAGGGAGTGGACTATCTTGGGTTTCACTTCTATCTGACGGAGACGGGAAAAGTGGTACGCACTCTGCGGCAGTCGAGTAAGAAACGCCTGAAACGCAGGCTGCGGAACTACCGCCATGCCTATGCAGAGGGAAAGATGGAACTGGAAGCCATCAGCCGGAGTGTGGCAGGCTGCAAGGGACATTTAAAACATGCCCACACCTACCGGCTGCAGAAAAATATATGGAAAAATTTCAGGCTTAAAAGAAAAGATTCAGAGGAGGAAAACAAACATGAAAACAAAGAGTAAACATTTACTGGCGCTGCTTCTGACGGGCGCCCTGCTGACAGGGCTTATGCCTGTGGGAACAGGAACGGAGAGTCAGGCTGCGGAGCAGCCGGCACTTAAGAATCCGCGCATAATAAAGACTGTTGAGGAAGTGGCGCCGGAAGCAGGCAGCAGGAAACAGCCGAAAAATCCCACTGCAGAAAAAGGGATTACCACTTGGGACTGTATCTGGTTCGGGAATTACTGGCAGGAAGATACGAACGGGGACGGTAAAGTCGACAAAAACGATAAGAAAACCCCCATCAAGTGGCGGGTACTGTCGGTAGAGGGCGATGATGCTTTTCTGATGGCAGATAAAAATCTCGACTGTCAGAGGTATAATGATACAGATACCGATGTTACATGGGAGACCTGTACGATGAGAAGCTGACTGAACGGCTATGGGGCGGAAAGTAACAAAGATGGGAAAGATTACAGTGGCAATAACTTTCTTGATAATGCCTTTTCGGCGGACGAGCAGTCAGCAATCAGGACAACAAACGTGGTGAATCATGATAATCCCGAGTATGGTACGGAAGGCGGCAATGATACAACGGACAAAGTATACCTGTTGTCTCTGGATGAAGTGGAGAATCCGTCATATGGGTTTGTCTCCCATAACAGTACCAGTGCAACAAGGGTGGCAGTAAATACCGCCTATACAGCGGGAGGAGGAGAGATTAGGAGTGAATATATGAACAGTGCCGGAAAGGTGGACTATTGGTGGCTGCGGTCGTCGGGCGACTGTAGTGATGGCGCTTCCTGCGTGGATAGCGGTGGATACGTTGATGCGGATGGCGGCTGCGTCAGCAACAATAGTTATGGTGTCCGGCCGGCTTTGCATTTAAATCTGAAAGCGTCGTCAGACGCTGTATCTGTCTCAGGCTGGTCATATGCCGGTACTGTTCCCTCGGACGACGTGGCTGAATGGGATTGTATCTGGTTCGGGAACTACTGGCAGGAGGATACGAATGGAGATGGGAAAGCAGACAAAAACGATAAGAAGACTCCCATCAAGTGGCGGGTGCTTTCGGTAGACGGCGATGATGTGTTTCTGATGGCAGATAAAAATCTGGACTGCCAGAGGTATAATGATACATATACGGATGTCACATGGGAGACCTGTACGATGAGAAGCTGGCTGAACGGCTATGGGGCGGAAAGTAACAGGGACGGAAAAGACTACAGTGGCAATAACTTTCTCAACAATGCTTTTTCGGTGGAAGAGCAGTCAGCAATCAAGACTACAAACGTGGTGAATCATGATAATCCCGAGTATGGTACGGAAGGCGGCAATGATACAACGGACAAAGTATACCTGTTGTCTCTGGATGAAGTGGAGAATCCGTCATATGGGTTTGTCTCCCATAACAGTACCAGTGCAACAAGGGTGGCAGTAAATACCGCCTATACAGCGGGAGGAGGAGAGATTAGGAGTGAATATATGAACAGTGCCGGAAAGGTGGACTATTGGTGGCTGCGGTCGTCGGGCGACTGTAGTGATGGCGCTTCCTGCGTGGATAGCGGTGGATACGTTGATGCGGATGGCGGCTGCGTCAGCAACAATAGTTATGGTGTCCGGCCGGCTTTGCATTTAAATCTGAAAGCGTCGTCAGACGCTGTATCTGCCTCAAGCTGGTCATATGCCGGTAGTGTGACCTCAAATGAGGAAGAGAGTGAGACGGCGACGCCTACGCCGGATGGCACAGCAACGCCGACACCGGATGTTACGGCGACGCCAACGCCGGACGGCACAGCAACGCCGACACCGGATGTAACAGCGACGCCAACGCCGGACGGCACAGCAACGCCAACAGAACCGTCGAACAATACGACGCAAACGGCCAAACCAACAGAAGAGATAAATAAACACAATAGCTTGTCGAAAGGAACAGTACTGAAAGATAAGAAGAATGAAGTATCCTACCGTGTGCTTGCTCAGGACAGGGTGGAATATTACAAAGCAGACAACAAGGAAACAACAAAAATCACTATTCCGTCTGTCGTGTCAATGGACGGAGTGAAATTTAAGGTAACAGACATCTCGGATAACGCTTTTAACGGATGTAAAAAATTAAAATCCGTAACGATAGGCAAGTCTGTTACTACAATCGGAAATAAGGCATTCTCTAAGTGTACATCATTAAAGAAGATAACGATTCCGGCAGGGGTAGCGAAGATTGGCAAGAAAGCATTTTACGGATGTAAGAAGTTAAAAACAATAACAATTAAAAGCAAAAAGCTGAACAGCAAATCAGTGGGAGCGCAGGCATTTAAGGGGCTTCACAAGAAAGCCGTAATTAAAGTGCCTAAGAAACAAAAGAAAGCATATACAAAGTGGCTGCGGAAAAAAGGAATAACGAAGAAGATGAAAATTAAATAGGATTATACTGAAATGGCTCCAGACTCATGGATTTGAGTCTGGGGTATTTTACTATTTATATTACACGATAATAATGTTGGGGGTGTTACTATGCCACAAATAATTTCAATCAGGAACTTAAAAAACACATCTGAAATTTCAGATAGAAAAATTCTTAGAAAAATTCTTGAAAAAAACACTTGCATTATTTAGAAAACTATAGTACAATAGCAAATGTTGATGGTCCGTTGGTCAAGCGGCTAAGACGCTGCCCTCTCACGGCAGAAACAGGGGTTCGATTCCCCTACGGACTATTCTATTATGAATATGAGACAGAGCTGCTATTTGAAGCAGTTTGACAGAAGAAGCATTCAACAGAATGGAGACAAAAGGTATATTGTTTCCTGCCGCTTGGATGTTTTTTTATTATTTATTGACAGAAGCATACAAAATGTATTATAACTAAATTAGGATGTTGGGGTCAAAAGGTATTTTTGCCCCCAACAAATGATGTGAATTGCTTCGTTGTTTCACAACGCCCGCAATTGTTCAAACATTCGAAATCCGCCGATTTACTATGTAAATCGCTACTTTCTCATGTTTGACCCTGACATCAAATTAGAAAAAATAAATGGAAATGAGGAATCGTATGTACAACAGGAAAGCATTTGCAGCCCGTATTCTTGTTCTTGCTATGGTGTTGGGAATGGCGCCAATCGGTGCAGGAACACAGACAGAGGCCGCTAAAAAACCAAAATTGTCTACCAAAAAGGTGACAATTCAGAAAGGGAAAAAGAAGAAAGTAACAGTAAAGAACGCCAAAAAATACAAAGTTTCATGGAAAGTAAAGAAAAAGAAAATTGTTACTTTCAAAAAGAGCGGTAAATACGGCGTAAAACTGACGGCAAAAAAAGTCGGCAAGACAACGTTGACCGCCACCCTCAAAAAAGGGAAGAAAAAGAAAACTTTAAAATGCAGCGTGACGGTAAAGAAAAAGAGCGTAAACACTTCCCCGACGCCATCGCCGACGCCGAAACCAACACCGACAGCTACACTGGCGCCGACGGCCACACCGACACCGGCGCTTCCGTCACTGAAAAAAGCATATGCTGGTCTGATTGACAATATAGGAACCTGCATTACCTATAATCAGCCGTGGGGCGAACATGGACAGCAGATGCAGGAAAAAGACTGTATGGATTTGGTTGACAACCACTATAACAGTTTTACACTGGAAAATGAGATGAAGCCGGAATCAGTGCTCGGCAGTCAGATGGCAACTTTAATTTCCAAAGAGGAAGCAAAGAAACTGGGGTATTGTCTGGACGGATATAAAGAAGAACAGGTGCCACTTTTGAATTTGGAAAATGTGCGTGGTGCGTTAGCAATTGCAAAAGAGCACGGAATCCGCATGCGCGCCCACACGCTTTTATGGCATCAGCAGACGCCGGAGTGGTTTTTCAAAAAGGGATATGCAAACGACGGCGGCGTTGTAGATAAAGCGACGATGAACGCCCGTCTGGAATTTTTTGTGAGAACGGTAGTCAGTCAGGTCTGCGCCATGGAAAAAGAGCTGACAGGTGAGGCCGGCAGCCTTGTATATTGCTGGGATGTTGTCAATGAATATGTTCACCGCAGCAATGCACCGAAACCTACTACATGGGTCGATGTATACGGCGATATGGGACTTGAGCCAAGCTATGTAAAAGATGCGTTCCGCTTCGCTTACGACGAATTGACAAAGGCGGGAATACAGGATAAAGTGACGTTATTCTACAATGACTATGACACCTATTTCAGTGTGGAAGACGAAATTGCGCTCGTGAACTTTATTAACCGTGATGAGAAAAATAAAATCTGCGGCGGAATCGGAATGCAGAGTCATGTGGACATAAAGAGACCGACGATAGAGCAGTATAAGACGGCGTTGGAGGCATTTTTAAAGACGGGTCTGGAAGTGCAGATTACAGAGCTTGACATTACCATTAATTTTGACACGGACGAAACGGACGGCAGAGAACCGACGTTTATGTACAAGCCGGAGAAAGAGACAAATGAAGATCAGGCTGCCTATACGAAAGACTTGATGAAAGTGATTGTAGACGCACAGAAGAACCGTGATAAGTCAGTGAATCCAAAAGGTATTACGGGCATAACAGTTTGGGGATTATATGATAGCGTTTCGTGGAGAAACAGTTGTAAGCCGCTTCTTTTCGAGAAAAAGAGAGTGAAAAATCCGGAAACGAATCGGTACAATTATATTATTCAGCCAAAGCCATCATTCTATGCATTTTTGCAGGCGCCGACCTTATAACAGCCACAAATAGGCGGGTTTGTAAATTATAAAAAAACGCTTGCAAATATTGGCAATATGTGCTATAGTAAAATATATTGATACTGTTAATGAAGATGAGTGGACGCGAGTCCACTCATTCTTTTCGTGTGAAAGGAAAAGAAAAGAGGTTTTTATTTGAGCAAACATCAGGAGTATGAGAAGAAGACAGAGCAGCTTATATTACCGGTTTTAGAGAAATATCAATATGAGCTGGTGGATGTCGAATTTGTCAAAGAAGCAGGGAGCTGGCATTTGCGAGCCTATATTGACAAACCGGGGGGCATTACTATTGACGATTTAACCGTTGTCAATCACGAACTGAGCGATTTACTGGATGAAAATGATTTTATTGAAGAATCGTACATTTTGGAAGTCAGTTCGCCGGGGCTTTTGCGGCCGTTCCGGAAGCCGAAAGATTTCCAGAGAAATCTTGGCAAGGATGTTGAGATGAAATTATTTTCTCCCGTGACATGGGAAGAAAAGGGGAAAAAATATTCAGATAAGGAATTTATCGGCGTTCTCAAAGGTTATGACGAGGAGTCGGCGGAAGTAACCATTGGTTTTGAAGACAGGGAAATGAGAGTTCAGGTGAAAGATATTGCGCTCATCCGCCAATATGTAACCTTTTAATCTCGATATAGATAATATAAAATACAATAGAATAGGAGGATGATTGGAAAAATGAAAAAGACAGCAGCACAGAAAGGGAATCCGGAATTGATTGAGGCATTGAATGCCATTGAGAAAGAAAAGGATATTAGTAAGGAAATCCTGTTGGAGGCAATTGAGAATTCGCTTGTGGCGGCTTGCAAAAATGAGTATGGAAAGGCAGATAACATTCGCGTCAATCTGGACCGCGAGACAGGGGAATTTCATGTATATCAGGACAAAGTAATTGTGGAAGAGGTAGAAGACGCAATGCTTCAGATTTCTTTGGCGGAAGCAGAAGTGAAATTTGCGGGCAAAGCTCTCGGGGAGACGGTAAGTCTGGAGGTTACGCCGAAAAACTTCGGGCGTATAGCCGCGCAGAAAGCAAAGCAGGTTGTTGTGCAGAAAATCCGCGAGGAAGAGAGAAAGGTGCTGTACGACCAGTACTATACGAAAGAGCACGATATTGTGACCGGTATGGTACAGCGCTACAGCAATGGCAACTACAATATTAACATAGGTAAGATTGATGCGATATTGACGCCGCAGGAGCAGGTAAAGGGGGAGGACTTCTCGGCGCATGAGAGAATTAAACTCTATGTAACCGAAGTAAAAGATACCCCGAGAGGGCCGAGAATCATTATCTCGCGTACTCATCCGGAACTGGTGAAGCGTCTGTTTGAGGCGGAAGTGGCAGAGATACAAAGCGGTGTTGTTGAGATTAAGAACGTATCCCGTGAGGCGGGTTCGCGCTCAAAGATAGCCGTATACAGTAACAATCCGGATGTCGACGCTGTCGGCGCCTGTGTCGGCGTAAACGGCGCCAGAGTAAATGCGGTAGTCGAGGAATTATATGGAGAAAAAATTGATATCGTGGAGTGGAGTGAGGATCCGGCTGTATTTATCGAACATGCGCTCAGTCCGTCAAAGGTAATTTCCGTAACCGTAAATGACGACCCGACAGAAAAGAGCGCACAGGTTATTGTTCCCGATTATCAGTTGTCACTGGCGATTGGTAAGGAGGGGCAGAATGCGTGTCTGGCAGCCAGACTTACCGGATATAAAATAGATATTAAGAGCGAAACACAAAGTCTCGCCTGAAAATCGGGTCAGTGGTTAGGAGGAATGATATGCAAAAGCGCAGAAAACCGCAGCGGCAGTGTATCGGATGTCGTGAAAGCAAAGATAAGAATGAACTGGTTCGTGTCGTAAAAACACCGGAGGGAGAAATACTTCTTGACAGGACGGGTCGCAAAAATGGAAGAGGAGCATATCTTTGTGATAGTGAGGAGTGTTTGCAAAAAGCCAGAAAAAGTAATGCGCTTAGTCGTTCGTTTAAAATCAATGTGCCGCAGGAAACTTACGAGGCGTTAGAAAGGCAATTAAACAATGATACAGAGTAAAAAAGTTTTGGGAACACTGGGATTGGCAATGAAGGCCGGCGATGTTGTAAGCGGCGAATTTCTGACGGAAAACGCGGTTCGGAGCCATTCGGCCCGACTGGTTATTGTGGCAGAAGACGCCTCTGACAATACAAAAAAGAAATTTTCCGATTCCTGCCGCTATTACCGTATTCCCTATGTGGAATTTGGAGATAAGGAGATGTTAGGCAGCGCTATAGGGAAGCAGTTTCGCGCTTCTCTGGCAGTAACGGATACGGGGTTCGCAAAATCCCTTGGCAAGAAATTAAATTTGGAGGTAACAGAGCATGGCGAAGATGAAAATATTTGAAATTGCCCGAAGTATACAGCAACAGGATAAAAGCATAAAAAGTGGTGATTTGGTTAAGCTTCTTAATGAAAACGGATTTGAGGTAAAAGGTCCGAACAGCAATATAGAGGATGATGCGATTGCTTTTCTTATGAAGTATTTTATGAACAAAAAGAAAGAGAAAGCAGAGGCTCCGGAAAAGACGGAAGAAATTGCTGCCGCGAAGAAGCCGGAAGAGAAGAAAGAGGAAGCAGTGAAGCCAGAGGAGAAAAAAGAGGACGAAAAGAAACCTGCTCCGGAGAAAGAAGAGAAGAAAAAACCGCTTCCGAAGCAGGAAGAGGAGAAGAAGCCGCCGGTAAAGGCAGCCGCAGAGAAGAACACGGCTGGCAAAAAGACGGAGAAACCGGAAGAGAAGAAGCCGGCCGGCCAAAACCAGTTTAAGAAAAAAGAACGTCCCACAGGGGAAAAACGCAATAACGAGCGCGGAGGGAACCGTGGCAATAACCAGCGCGGTAATGAGAGACGCAGGGAGCACGGAAATAATAATAATCGCGGCGGCGATAGAAATAACCGCACAGATAACCGTGGAAACCGGCAGAATGAACGCCGTGGCAACAATCGCGGTGCGCAGGGCGGCGAGAGGGTTTTCGAGCGGTTTGAGAAAGCCCAGAGCGGATTTGACGGAATTAAGCAGGAGCAGAAAAATTCCCGTCAGAGAAACCGCAAAAAAGATGACAAAAATAATAAGGCGGGCGGATACCGCAAGAGTACAAAAGAAGAGATGAACCGGATTCGTTCTCGGAAAGACCCGAACCGCAAAGGCGCCTTTATTAAGCCGGAACCGGTAAAACAGGAGCCGGAAGACGATATTAAGCAAATTACCATTCCGGAATCGCTGACTATCCGTGAGCTGGCAGATAAGATGAAAATGCCGGCAGCGGCGCTCGTAAAAAAACTTTTCTTACAGGGGCAGATGGTATCCCTCAATCAGGATATCACATACGAAGAGGCAGAAGAAATCGCACTCAGTTTCGATATTCTCTGTGAAAAGGAAGAAAAAATCGATATGGTTGCCGAGCTTCTCAAAGAAGAAGAGGAAGACGAGAGCAAATTGGCAAAACGTCCGCCGGTTGTCTGCGTTATGGGACACGTAGACCACGGAAAGACTTCTCTTTTGGATGCCATCCGGCAGACGGATGTATCGGAGCACGAAGCCGGTGGTATTACCCAGCATATCGGCGCGTATGTCGTGCGTGTGAAAGGGGAAAAGATTACGTTTCTGGATACGCCGGGACATGAGGCGTTTACTTCCATGCGTATGCGTGGGGCGCAGTCCACGGATATTGCCATTCTCGTAGTAGCCGCAGACGACGGCGTCATGCCGCAGACAGTAGAGGCGATTAACCATGCGAAAGCTGCCGGAGTGGAAATTATCGTGGCGGTCAATAAAATAGATAAAGAGGGCGCAAACATTGAGCGCGTGAAGCAGGAGCTCTCCGAATACGAACTGATTCCGGAAGAATGGGGCGGTTCCACGGTATTTTGTCCGGTATCCGCGCATACCAGAGAAGGTATCCCGAATCTTCTGGAAATGATTGTCCTGATTTCGGAAGTATTGGAATTGAAAGCAAATCCGAAACGCCGCGCGCGCGGTATTGTAATCGAGGCGCGTCTGGATAAGGGCCGCGGGCCGGTGGCGTCCGTCCTTGTACAGAAAGGTACATTGAATGTCGGCGACCATATTGCGGTGGGAACGGCATTTGGTAAAGTGCGCGCCATGTTAGACCATAACGGCGAACGTCTGAAACAGGCGAAGCCGTCAACACCGGTAGAAATTTTAGGTTTGAACGGCGTGCCAAGCGCCGGAGAAGTTTTCCTGGCAACCGAGAACGATAAAGACGCCAAACAAATTGCGCAGGCATATATTGACCAGGGTAAGGATAAATTATTAGAGGAGACGAAAGCGAAGAAACTGTCTCTTGACGGATTGTTCAGTCAGATTCAGGCAGGTAATGTAAAAGATTTGAACTTGATTATTAAAGCGGATGTACAGGGGTCTGTAGAGGCAGTAAAACAGAGTCTCGTCAAACTGAGCAACGAGGAAGTAGCCGTGCGCATTATCCACGGCGGCGTCGGCGCTATCAACGAATCCGACGTCAGTCTGGCAAGCGCTTCCAATGCGATTATTATCGGTTTCAACATTCGTGTTGACAATATGGCAAAGGATACGGCAGACCGTGAAAATGTAGACGTGCGTTTATACCGTGTCATCTATGACGCCATTGAGGATATTGAGGCGGCCATGAAAGGTATGCTTGAGCCAATCTACGAGGAAAAAGTCATTGCCCACGCGGAAGTACGCCAGACGTTTAAGGCTTCGGGAGTCGGTACAATCGCCGGTTCCTACGTGCTGGACGGAAAGATTGAGCGAGGATGCCGCGTGCGCATTTCCCGTGATGGGGAGCAGTTATTTGAGGGTGACCTTGCCAGCTTGAAACGTTTTAAGGACGATGTGAAAGAAGTGGCGGCCGGTTATGAGTGCGGATTGGTATTTGATGGATTTAGCGATATTCAGGAAGCCGACCAGATTGAATGCTACAAGATGGTAGAGGTTCCGCGCTAAAGATTTTGGAAATGAGGTTTGGAATGAAAAAAAACAGCGTTAAAAATGTTCGCGTCAATAGTGAAGTGCAGCGGGAGATGAGTCAGATTATCCGTGATGATTTGAAAGACCCGCGAATCCATCCGCTGACATCAGTAATGTCAGTAGAAGTGACGCCGGATTTAAAGTTTGCCAAGATTTATGTCAGTGTGTTGGGTGATGATGAAGAAAAGGAAAAGACAATGGAAGGGCTGAAAAAGAGCGCCTCCTACGCGCGTGTACAGTTGGCAAGGCGCATGAATCTGCGCAATACACCGGAATTAACATTCATTTTAGATAAATCGATTGAGTATGCAGCCAGAATGTCAAAGAGAATCGATGAACTTAATCATCGTTCCACAGCAGAAAATGAAGATGGAGGGGCAGACGAATGAATGGTTTGATGGAAGCAGTACAGCAGGCGGATACGATTGCTATCGGGGGACACGTGCGTCCGGACGGTGATTGTATCGGCTCTTGCATGGGACTGTATGGTTACATAAAGACGAATTTTCCGGAGAAGACCGTTTGTGTTTATCTGGAAGAGTTTCCGGAAGCTTTTTCCTACCTGCAGGACGACAATGCTTTTATAAAAAGAGAATCCTATGATTTGTTTGTCGCGCTGGATTGTGGTGATGAAGAGCGGCTGGGCGAGGCCCGCGACGTGATGAGACAGGCGGGCTGCGTTGCCAATATCGACCATCACATTACGAATGCAAAGTTCGGGGATGTCAACTACGTGCAGGAGGCAAGTTCTACGTGTGAGATATTATGCCGCCTGATGGAGGAAGAGAAAATCACCTATGACGTGGCATGTGCCCTGTATACCGGAATCATTCACGACACCGGCGTATTCAAGCATTCGAATACTACGAAAACAACAATGCAGATTGCCGGCATGCTCATGGAAAAAGGCATTCCTTTTGGCAAGATAATTGATGGAAGTTTCTATTTGAAAACGTATAAGCAGTTACAGATTATGGGACGCTGTCTGTTGGAAAGCGTTCGCATTTTGAACGGACGCTGTCTGTTTTCTGTCGTCCGCAAGAGTGTGATGGACTTATATGAGGCGAAACCGTCAGATTTGGACGGCGTCATTGACCAGATGCGTACGACGGAGGGAATCGAAGTAGCCATTCTCTTAGACGAGAGAGAATTGGGAGAATATAAAGTAAGTATGCGCTCCAATGAGATTGTCGACGTAAGCGCCATCGCCTCCTATTTTGGCGGCGGCGGTCATATTCGCGCGGCAGGCTGTTCCATTAAAGGCTCCGCCTATGACGTCATTAATAATCTCACGGAGCATATCGAAAAACAGATGGAAGAATCGCTGCAGCAGGGAAAGAAATGATGAATGGGATAATAATTGTTGACAAAGAAAAGGGCTTCACCTCGCATGATGTAGTGGCGAAAATGAGGGGGATTCTGCATAGAAAAAAAATCGGACATACGGGAACGCTCGATCCGGATGCGGTGGGAGTGCTTCCCGTATGTGTCGGCAAGGCCACAAAAGTGTGCGCGCTGCTGACTGATATGGAAAAGACTTACGTCGCACAAGTCAGGCTCGGGGTAACTACGGATACGCTCGACATGACGGGAAACATTCTGTCGCAGAGGGAAGTTACCGTAACCGGAGAAGAACTCTGCCGGACACTGAAGCAGTTCCGCGGGGAGATACAGCAGATACCGCCGATGTATTCTGCTGTCAAAGTACAGGGAAAGCGCTTGTATGAGCTGGCCCGTCAGGGAAAGGAAGTGCCGAGGGCGCCGCGGACTGTTACGATTCATGAGCTACAGCTTCGGGAGACGGCGCTTGACCGACAGGAATTTACAATCGAAGTCAGGTGTTCCAAAGGCACTTACATACGCACGCTTTGTCAGGATATCGGAGAAAAACTCGGCTGTGGGGCGGCGATGAAGAGCCTTGTGCGCACGCAGGTCGGCCCTTTTACAATTGCGCAGGCGAAGACGCTGGACGAAATACAGACATTAGTCGCAGAGAAGCGGGAAGAGGAAATTCTCATACCGGTTGATAGTATATTTGACAATTACCGGAGAGGCGAAGTCGGTGAGGAAGCAATGAAATATCTGCGCAATGGCAACCGGATTAACGCTTCACTGTGTACGTTGGAGAATCCGCTTCCCGATGAGCGCATACGGATGTATGGGCCTGACGGACAGTTTTATGCCATTTACCGTTTCGATTCACAGGAGAACAGATACTATATTGTAAAGATGTTTCATGAGTAGAGGGAAAAGAGAACAATGCAAATAATACGGGATTTAGATTTCCAATTGAATAACACGGCAGTATGTATCGGAAAGTTTGACGGTATCCATAGAGGGCACCGTCTCCTTTTAGAAGAGGCAAAGAAAAGCGGAAGGACGATTGTTATGTTTACCTTTGCCACGGAACGGGGCGTACTCTATGGAGAACAGGAAAAGATACAACTGGCGGCTAAATTAGGTGTTGACGTATTCCTTGTTATTCCGTTTAATCGTCAATTTAAAGAGCAGCCGCCAGAGGAATTTGTTAAAAAGATACTGTTGACCCGCTGTGATGCGAAAAAGATTATTGTCGGAGACGATTTCCGCTTTGGCTATCAGCGCCGCGGAGATATCCGCCTGCTGCAGAAGATGGGAAAGGAATATGGGTTTGAGACAATCGTAAAGGAGAAGATGGTTGCCGACGGCGATATTATAAGCAGTACACGTATCCGTACGCTTGTCAGACAGGGGCGTATGCGGGAAGCCAATGCGTTGTTGGGAACTCCGTATCAGATAGCAGGTGAAGTACAAAGAGGGAGACAGCTAGGGAGCAGCGTACTGCATACGCCGACAGCGAATCTATATCCGGATTCTTCAAAAGAACTGCCCCCTTACGGTGTGTATGCCGTGTTGGCAGAAGCGGATGGCAGACAATTTGCGGGCGTAGGCAATCTGGGAAAGAAACCTACAATCGGAATGGAAGAGCCGGTTGGCTTAGAAGTGTGGCTGTTTGATTATGAGGGCAATCTGTATGGGAAAGAAATTACCGTCTATTTAATTGATTTTCAGCGGCCGGAGCAAAAATTTGCTTCCATGGAAGAACTGAAAACCCAAATTGCCGGAGACGCCATACAGGCTAGACAAACACTTGCTCAGCTAGACAGCGGATACCTTGAGCAATCATATCGGTATTGAGGTTGGCAAAACCAAGTAAATAGGCAGGTTTATAACCGACGGGAAGGCTGGCATAGTAGTTGCGCAGAGGGTGCAATAATATGCCGGCCTTTTTTGCCCGTATCGCGATTTCCTGTTCGCTCAATACCCCCTTATAATGAAAGATAATGTAAAGTCCGGCGTGGTCGCCGGAGATTTCCGCCCGCTCTTCAGGAAAATATTGTTTTATTTTTTGCAGCATGAAATCATGTTTTCCTTTATATATTTTGCGCATGCGGTTCAAATGCTTTTCAAAATATCCTCCGTCTATAAAATCCGTCAGCAGCGACTGGATGAAGCGGGGAACCGGACACGAAAAGCCGCCGCACAAATTTTTGTATTGGGAAAACAGTGTTTCCGGCAGAACCATATAGCTGGTGCGGATGGCCGGCGACACAGCTTTGGAAAACGTTCCAATATAGATTACTTTATTTTTTGTATCTAAACTGTGCAGGGAGGGAATCGGCCTGCCTTTGTAACGAAACTCGCTGTCGTGGTCGTCTTCGATAATGTAGCGCCCCGCCTTTTCATCTGCCCAGCGCAGAAGTTCTTGACGGCGGGAGACGGGCATGACGAATCCCAAAGGAAACTGGTGGCTCGGCGTGACGTAGCAGATATCGGCGTCAGAGCGTGCCAGCGCCTGTGTATCAAAAGAATAATTGTGCAGAGGGATGTCAATGACATCATAACCGTTGGCGAGGACAACCTGACGGGCACTCGGGTAACCAGGGTCTTCCATTGCCACTGGCGTGCGACGCTCAAAGACGAGGCAGAGCATTTGCAGAAGATGGTCAAGCCCTGCGCCGACAACGACATATTCCGGAGAGCATTGTACGCCGCGGGAGCCGCGGAGATAGCCGGCGATAGCCTGACGCAGACGATAGTCGCCGAAATGTTCTCCGGCAATAAAATTATCGGCAGAGTCGATTTGATTTTTGCCAAGCGATTTCCATATGGAATAGGGAAAGTGCTCGGCGTCAATCATATCCGGATTAAAATCAAAGAGCCGTGCCTGCTCCGGTATGGGAGGAGCAGGCACGGTAACGATAGAAGTTGTATTTGAATGGAACTGCTGCAGATGGGTAACCGGAATGACGAAATAGCCGCGCTTTTCTTTCGCCTCAACATATCCTTCTGCCACCAGTTGTTCATAAGCGGTCTCTACCGTAGTCCGGCTGACTTCAAGATGCGCGGCGAGACTGCGGGTAGAGGGCAATTTGGCAGGCGCCTGTAACTGACCGCTCAAAATTTCTCTTTTGATGTACTCATAAATCTGTATATATATCGGTTGCTGAGAATTGTTTTCAATGGAAATGGTAATCATGAAATTCTCCTTATTTTTAATCCGAATGGCGCCGTCAGGTTACACCTCAAAGAGCATGTCGCCATAAGATGGAACCGGCCAATATTCTTTATCAACCAGCATTTCCAGTTCATCAATCGGAGCGCGCAGATTTGCCATCGCCGTAAATACCGTATCGCGGAAAAATTCGGCCTGTACTTTTCCCTCTTCCATCGTATTGGCCGTGCGGTCGGCCTTTTTAAGAGCCTCGAGAGCTTCCTGTGCGTTCGCCAGAAGAGAAGAGCACTTCTTCAGGAGATTAGTCTGCACGGATGTATCGGCCGCAGGGCAGGCGGAAGCAATGCTGTTAATCGAGTTGGCGAGACTGGTCACATAGCGGATAATGGACGGAATATATTGCTTGGAAGCCATCTCAAGCATCGTCTTAGCTTCTATGTTAATGGCTTTGGAATATGCCTCATAGTTAATTTCCGCACGGGATTCGAGCTCTGTTTTTGTGTAGACATGCTGACGCTCAAACATCTCGATAGTCTGCGGATAGAGTAGGGAAGCGGTAGCGTCTACCATCGTTCTCACATTCGGAAGTCCGCGCCGTTCCGCTTCGGCAATCCACTCGTCGGAATATCCGTCGCCGTTGAAAATAATTTTGCGGTGAGCGCTCAACGTCTCATAAATCACTTCGTCCACCGTTGTGTCAAAGTCGGAAGACGCTTCCAAACGGTCAGCCATCGACTGCAAGATGTCGGCAACCGTAGCGTTGAGTACTGTATTGGCGCCGGAAATCGACATGGAAGAAGCGAGCATACGGAATTCAAATTTATTGCCGGTAAAGGCAAATGGCGACGTGCGGTTTCTGTCCGTGGCGTCTTTCTTAATCGGCGGTATCGTGTGTACGCCGATGTCCATGCGCTCTCCTTTGTTGCTGTGGGTGGCAGTGCCGTCTTTTAAAATCTGCTCGACAATGTCCTCAAGCTGTTCCCCGAGGAAAATGGAAATAATCGCCGGAGGCGCTTCGTTGGCGCCGAGACGGTGGTCGTTGCCCGGATTGGAAGCCGACAGACGCAAAAGAGCGGAGTGGCTGTCTACTGCCGCGATGACCGCGGAGAGGAACAAAAGGAACTGTTTATTGTCATATGGAGCCTTTCCCGGACTGAGAAGGTTCATGCCGGTATTAGTCACTAAAGACCAGTTGTCATGCTTACCGGAACCGTTGACGCCGGCAAATGGTTTTTCGTGGAGCAGGCACTCAAAATTATGGCGGCGGGCAACTTTTTTCATAATTTCCATCACCAGCTGGTTGTGGTCGGCAGCGATATTTGCAGTGCTGTAAATTGGCGCCATTTCATGCTGGGCGGGAGCCACTTCGTTGTGCTGTGTCTTGGCGAGAATACCGAGTTTCCACAATTCGTCGTTCAACTCTTTCATAAATGCGGCCTGTCTTTCGCGAATCGTACCAAAGTAGTGGTCGTCCAGTTCCTGGCCTTTCGGAGGCATGGAGCCGAACAGAGTCCGTCCGGTGAAAATAAGGTCGTCACGCTGTAAAAACATGTCGCGGTCAATCAGAAAATATTCCTGTTCCGGCCCGACGGAGCAGCGCACGCTTGACACGTCTTCGTTTCCGAACAATTTAAGAATGCGGACAGCCTGTTTGCTGATTGCTTCCATAGAGCGCAGAAGCGGCGTTTTCTTGTCGAGCGCCTCGCCCGTATACGAACAGAATGCGGTAGGGATACAGAGCAGGGTGCCGATAGCGTCTTCGCGGAGAAATGCCGGAGAGGTACAATCCCAAGCCGTATATCCCCGAGCCTCAAAGGTGGCGCGCAGTCCGCCGGACGGGAAAGAGGAAGCGTCCGGTTCCCCTTTAATCAGCTCTTTACCGGAGAACTCCAAAACGGCATGTGCATCCGAAGCCGGACTCAGAAAAGAATCGTGTTTTTCTGCCGTCACGCCGGTCATTGGCTGGAACCAGTGGGTATAGTGGGTAGCTCCGTTGGACAGGGCCCATTCTTTCATGGCGTGTGCAACGACATTAGCCACTTCAGGAGCAAGCTCCTCTCCATTCTCAATCGTATCCTTTAATTGTGCGTATGTTTTCTTTGGCAGATATTGCTGCATGACATCATCATTAAATACTTTTGTTCCAAAAACATCATCAATTACATTTTTCTGCATATTGATTTCCTTCCTTCCCATTTATGATTATTTTGTCTTCCAAAAAAAGAAAGGTGTTCCCAATGAATGAGAACACCTTCGCTCTTGTCAAACCATGGCTCTACCATAGCACAATTATTTTGAAATGTAAAGTACTTTTTTTGTTTTCAAAATCCGAAGACATCCATCCATATATTAAATACTTTATCTATTGTATCAGAAAAGTCAGATTTTTCAATGCTTTCCAGCGGAAAAACTTTTTCTTTCCGGTACAATGTATCATTAATATAGAAAGAAACAAGTCCGACGGCCGTTTCCTTGCGGACGGGAGCGTAAAGAGTATCCGGAATATCATAGGTAATTGTCAGGCGGTCGGAGCGGCTTAAGAGGACGGGGATTTTCGGGAGCGGACGCAGGGAGACGCTTTCCTGCCTGCCGTCCATAACCGGAATAACAGCTTTGCTTAAATCCTGAATGGGAAGTTCGGTCCGGTAAAAGTTGCCGAATCCGTAATCCATCAGCGATTTTGTGTCCACCCATTTATACGATTTGTTTGGCGGCCAGCCGGAAGCTAACACGCAGCTTGTCAAAGTGATTCCTGAGCGTCCGGCGGCGCCGACAAAACAGTAGCCCGCCTTGTTTGTGAAACCGGTCTTAATACCGAGAGCTCCCTCATAATAAGAAAGGAAAGCGTCTTTATTTGACAGGGAATACCGATGTTTGCCACTGATATCGCTAAAGGTATGCGATTTCGTCTGTACAAGCGAAAGAAAGTCCTTGTTGCGCACGGCGTAAGCAGCCAGACGGCACATATCCGCCGCCGTACTATAGTGTCCGTCTGCATCCAGACCGTTCGGCGTCACAAAATGTGTTTGCGACAATCCGATTTCTGCGGCTTTTTTATTCATAAGAGAAGCGAAACCCTCAACGGAATGACCGATGTGTTCGGCAATAGCTACAGCAGTATCGTTGTGCGACTCTAACATAAGGGAGTAAAGGAGGTCAGACATCCGGTACTGCATGCCTGCTCTCATTCCCAGACGTACTTTTGGCATGGAAGACGCCCGGCTGCTTGATGTAACGGTATCGGCCTGACGGTGGGATTCCAAAACAAGCAGGGCAGTCATAATTTTTGTAGTACTGGCCATGGGAACTTTTTCTTCGGACTTTTTGTTATACAGGATGCGTCCGGAATCGGCGTCCATGACGCAGGCGTAGCGGGCGTTTAGCGAGGGGGCCCGCGGGGCAGGAGCCGTGGCCGGAATTTGTATTTGCGGCTCCGGCAGATGGCGGGAAATCGCAGTATCCGCAGTCGGGTTTGCCTCAGAATCAAAGAAAATTCCGGCAATGACAAGTACGCCGAAAAGCATAATGGTAGAAAACCAGGAGAGTTTCATAGGACTTTCCCCAAACCGTTTTTTTACAATATATGTACAGGGGTCAAAATTGATGAAAAATTTCTCAATTTTTGTGTTGCCAATTATAAATAAAAGCGTTACAATTATCTTGGATTAAATTTGAGTTTTACATAAAACTACAATATAGAAAGTGGAGGACTGCAAATGAGTAACACAGCTAAAATGTCAGCAAAACAGCGGATTGAAGCGCTTGTTGACGCAAACAGTTTTGTTGAAATCGGCGGTATGATGACGAAAAGAAATACTGATTTCAACATGCAGGAAAAAGCAGTGCCGGCCGATGGTGTAATTACCGGTTACGGTGTAGTAGATTCCAATTTGGTATTTGTCTACAGTCAGGATGTAACCGCTTTGAATGGTTCCGTTGGTGAGATGCATGCGAAAAAGATTGTAAATCTCTATGAAATGGCAATGAAAGCCGGAGCGCCGGTTGTCGGGCTGATTGATTGTGCCGGCATTCGCGTTCAGGAGGCGATGGATGCATTGGCCGGATTTGGTGATATCTACATGGCAAAAGTAAAAGCCTCGGGAATTGTTCCGCAGATTAGTGCAATTCTCGGTTCCTGCGGCGGCGGCGTTGCGATTTCTTCTAAGTTATGCGACATCACGTTGATGGATGAGGAAAATGGAAAATTGTTTGTAAATTCTCCGAATGCGATTGCCGGAAACCGTATCGAAAAGTGTGATACAAGCAATGCGGCTTTTCAGTCGGAAGCCGGAAATGTTGACATAGTATGTGCGACGGAAGCGGATGTCATCGCAAAAATCCGTGATTTGATTGTGATGCTGCCGGCCAACGCCGGAACTTTGGCAGCGGCAGAGACGACAGACGATAAGAACCGCGTGCTGGACGGCTTTGACGGTTATGCTTCGGATGCGGCAGCGGCTCTGACGCAGATTGCCGACGGAACGAAGTTCATTGAGCTGAAAGCCGGATATGGAAAAGAGATGGTAACCGGGCTTATGACAATTGATGGCATTACCATTGGTGCAATTGCCAATGCGGCCGAGGGCGTGCTGTCTACGGCAGGTTGTAAAAAAGCGGAGCAATTCACTTATTTCTGTGATGCGTTCGGACTGCCGGTTGTGACACTGACAAACGTGAAAGAGTACGCGGCTTCGATGGAAGAGGAGAAGACGATTTCACAGGCAGTAGCTGATATGACATATGCGTTTGCCAGCGCCGATGTACCGAGAATCAACGTGATTACCGGGGAAGCTTACGGCAGCGCTTATGTGGCGATGAATTCCAAACATATCGGTGCAGATGTTGTCTTCGCACTGGAGACATCAAAGGTAGGCGTTATGGATGCGAAAATAGCGGCACAGATAATGTGCGAGGATGAGATTTCCGGCGCGGACGACAAAAAAGCGGCGTTGGAAGAAAAGGCAAAGGAATTTGACAAAATCCAGCAAGGCGCTGAGGCGGCGGCAAGAAGAGGTTATGTGGACAACGTAATTTCCGGAGAGCAGATTCGCAAGCATCTGATTTATGCCCTGCAAATGTTTGGAATGAGGTGATGGGATGTTACTGATTAATCTTGAGAAAGTAAATGCGCAGGTAGGACCGGACGAAGCGCTGATTAATACGCTTATCGGTATGGGCACGGTGTTTATCGTCCTCATTCTGATATCGATTATAATTTTTCTTTTGAAGTATATTCCGAAGCTGTTTGAGAAGAAAGCGGCGGAGACGGTACGTCCGGAGAGAAGAGAAGTACCGATTGAACTTCCAAAATCATCTTCGGCGAGAGAAGAAAGTAACGACACACAGATAGCTGCTGTCATAATGGCTGCCATTGTCTCACAGATGGAGCAGGAGACAGGAGTTCCTGTCTTAGCAGATGACCTTGTCATCCGTTCAATTAAAAAACGTACGTTTAATTAAGGAGGATATAAAACATGAAAAGTTATACAATTACCGTAAATGGAACCGTATATGATGTAACCGTTGAAGAAAAGGCAGGAGGCGCAGCGGCTTCTGCTCCTGCAGCACCGGCAGCACCTGCGCCGGCAGCAGCGCCAGCGCCTGCTCCAAAAGCACCGGCAGCGTCCGGCAGCGCAGGCTCCGTGGAGATTACAGCTCCTATGCCGGGTAAGATTCTTGCAGTGAAAGCAAATCCGGGTCAGAGCGTGAAAAAGGGAGAGGTCGTTCTTCTTTTGGAAGCGATGAAGATGGAAAATGAAGTGGTTGCTCCACAGGATGGCACGATTGCAAGTATCAACGTAAACTCTGGTGATATGGTTGAGGCAGGAAATGTACTGGCTACGATGGACTGATTCAACAGACAAAAAAGACCGGAGGTAATTTAGATGGAAGTAATAAATAATCTTTTAAAGCAGACTGCGTTTTTTCAGGAGGGGATAGACTGGAGAAACTACGTCATGATATTGGTTGCCTTTGTATTTTTATATCTGGCAATTAAAAAAGGCTATGAGCCTTTACTGTTACTGCCAATTGCATTTGGTATGCTGTTAGCAAACATTTATCCATTGATTATCGCCGAACCGGCCAATGCGGATAGTGCGGGCGGGTTGTTACACTATTTCTTCCTCTTGGATGAGTGGAGTATTCTGCCTTCCCTGATTTTCCTTGGCGTAGGCGCGATGACGGATTTCGGACCGCTGATTGCCAATCCAAAGAGTTTCCTGTTGGGAGCGGCGGCGCAGTTCGGTATTTTTTCAGCTTATATTTTAGCCCTTTTGTGGGGATTCAACGGCGGAGAGGCGGCAGCCGTTTCCATTATCGGCGGGGCGGACGGCCCTACTTCGATTTTCCTTGCCGGCAAATTAAGGCAGGGGCATCTGATGGGCTCGATTGCGGTGGCGGCGTACTCTTATATGTCGCTCGTTCCGATTATCCAGCCGCCGATTATGAAACTTTTGACGACGAAAAAGGAGAGAGAGATTCGGATGGAGCAGCTTCGTCCGGTATCCAAACTCGAGAGGATTCTTTTTCCGGTTGTCGTAACCGTTGTCGTATGTTTGATTTTGCCTAGTACGGCGCCGCTTGTCGGTATGTTGATGCTGGGTAACTTATTTAAAGAATCCGGCGTTGTGGGACAGTTGGCGGAGACTGCTTCCAATGCAATGATGTACATTGTCGTAATTCTTCTCGGAACGTCGGTTGGCGCCACTACAACCGGAGCCAGTTTCCTGAATGCGGCAACATTAAAAATCGTTGTTCTTGGTTTGGTCGCTTTTGCTTTCGGAACGGCAGCCGGTGTGTTATTTGGCAAATTAATGTGTGTTGTGACGCGGGGGAAAATCAATCCGCTCATCGGTTCCGCCGGAGTTTCGGCTGTGCCTATGGCCGCCCGTGTTTCACAGAAAGTAGGCGCTGAGGCAGACCCTACCAATTTCCTTTTGATGCACGCCATGGGCCCGAATGTGGCCGGCGTAATCGGTACTGCCGTGGCGGCAGGTGTATTTATGGCGATTTATGGAGTATAAAGGCGTTAGAAAAATTGGACGCACTGTGTACAGAAAAATTCCTATCTAAAAAATAACAGGAGGATATAGAAATGGCAGAAAAGAAGAAAAGGCCAATCAAGATTACGGAGACTGTCCTGCGTGATGCGCATCAGTCATTGATTGCGACCCGTATGACAACAGAACAAATGTTGCCAATTATTGATAAAATGGATAAAGTCGGGTATCATGCTGTTGAGTGCTGGGGAGGAGCAACTTTTGACGCGTCGCTTCGTTTCCTCAAAGAGGACCCGTGGGAGAGACTCCGCAAATTGCGCGATGGATTTAAAAACACGAAACTGCAAATGCTTTTCCGCGGACAGAATATTTTGGGATATAATCACTATGCTGATGACGTAGTAGAATATTTTGTTCAGAAATCGTTAGCAAATGGTATTGATATCATTCGTATCTTTGATTGTCTGAATGATATCCGCAATCTTGAGACGGCAGTAAAGGCCGCTAACAAGGAAAATGGACACGCACAGATTGCACTTTCTTATACATTGGGAGATGCTTATACACTGAAGTATTGGAAAGATATCGCAAAGAAAATAGAAGATATGGGGGCTAAATCTCTCTGTATTAAAGATATGGCGGGCCTGCTTACCCCGTATAAGGCAACGGAATTAGTAGAAGCGTTAAAAGAAGCGGTGGATATTCCGATTGATTTGCATACGCACTATACATCCGGCGTAGCGGCAATGACTTATATGAAAGCAGTAGAATCCGGCTGTGATATTATTGATACGGCAATGAGTCCGTTTGCACTTGGTACGAGCCAGCCGGCTACGGAAGTTATGGTCGAGACATTTAAGGGAACCCCTTACGATACCGGTCTGGACCAGAATCTTCTTTCGGAGATTGCCGAGTATTTCCGTCCGCTGCGCGAAGAGGCGTTGGAGAGCGGTCTTATGAATACAAAAGTGCTCGGGGTAAATATCAATACGCTTCGTTATCAGGTGCCGGGTGGAATGCTTTCAAACCTCGTTTCCCAATTAAAGGAGATGGGTCAGGAAGATAAATATGAGCAGGTACTTGAAGAGGTACCGCGTGTGCGGAAAGATTTTGGGGAGCCGCCTTTGGTTACGCCGTCTTCTCAGATTGTCGGTACGCAGGCAGTACTTAACGTTGTGTCCGGCGAACGCTATAAGATGGTGACAAAAGAATCCAAGAAACTTCTTTCCGGAGAATTTGGACAAACGGTTAAGCCTTTTGACCCGGAAGTTCAGAAGAAATGTATCGGTGATGTACAGCCGATTACGTGCCGTCCGGCAGATAAGATTGAGCCGCAGTTGGCAAAACTGGAAAGCGAGATGTCGCAGTGGAAAGAACAGGACGAGGATGTATTGTCCTATGCTCTCTTCCCACAGGTGGCGCTTGATTTCTTTAAATATCGTGAGGCGCAGAAGACAAAGGTAGACGCCACATTAGCTGACAAGGAAAATCAGATTTATCCGGTTTAATGAAGATACCGACAGCCCTCGAGATAATATCGGGGGCTGTTTTCGTCCTATAGGAAAGTACGGCTTTTGCAGAGCCGGAAACATGAATTGAAAAAGCGGTGGCAGAAATGGAAAAATTACGCGAAGTATTGGAACAAAATCTAAACGAAAACCTGCACCAGATAATTATCAGTAACCGCAGAAGCGATGAGTTGGCAAAGAAAATAGTGCTCCGCCCTTTTGCAGAACGGGGCCAATTGATGTTCCAGTTTGCCGAGTATCGGAATAAGCAGGTATTTCATAAAAATTTGGAAAAAAGCGGTGCAATCGAACATATAATAGAGTTATTGCAGCGATTTTATAAACAGCTTGAAATCGTGACAGAAGAGAAAATGTATACGGCGCTGATAAGTAAGAAAGGGAAAGTGACGATAAAATCCCGCCGGAATCAAACAATCATAAAAACGGATTTGATGCATAACAGAAAAAAGCGGTATATTTTGCCGGAGGGGGAAGTGATTCCTTTTCTGGTGGAGCTGGGTGTTCAGACAAAAGAGGGGAAAATTGTCGAAAAAAAGTACAAGAAGTTTCGTCAAATGAACCGGTTTCTGGAATTTGTCAGGGATGTTCTGCCGGAGCTGCCAAAAAACAAACAGATTACGATTGTAGACTTCGGATGTGGCAAATCCTATCTTACCTTTGCCATGTATTACTATTTGAAGATTATGAATGGCTATTCTGTCCGCATGGTTGGGCTGGATTTAAAAAAGGATGTTATACGGCATTGTAACGAACTGGCAGAGCGTTTTGGATATACGGAGATGACTTTTTTGGAGGGGGATATCAACACGTATGACGGTATGCAGGAAGTAGATATGGTCGTAACTCTTCATGCCTGTGATACGGCAACGGATTATGCTTTGAATAAAGCGGTGCGTTGGCATGCTAAAGTGATTTTGTCCGTTCCCTGTTGTCAGCATGAGATAAACAGACAAATCAGCAGTAATCTTTTGCAGCCGGTGCTAAAGTATGGTATTATAAAAGAACGGGTGTCTGCTCTGTTTACGGATGCGTTGAGGGCTAATTTACTAGAGCAGCAAGGATATTCGGTACAGATTTTAGAATTTATTGATATGGAGCATACGCCGAAAAATCTTCTGATACGTGCAATCAGAAAGAAAACTGCCGCGTTGGGTGACGAAAGTTATACAACGCTTTGTGATGAGATGAAGCTTCATGGAACATTAGAACAGTTATTGGAACAAAAGGAGTAGTTGTTATGGAACAAAAACCACTGATTCTCGTTGTTGATTCTTCAAAACTTGCTCTTCGATACATGGAATCCATTTTGTTGGATGCTTATGATGTGGCTTTGGTGGAACGAGGAGAAGACGCCTTGGATTTTTTGAAGTCTGAGTATCCGGATTTGATTCTTATGAACGCCAATGTTTCCGGTATGAGTGGCTTGGAAGTACTTTCCCACCTGCAAAAAGAAAAGAGCAGTATAAAAGAGATACCGGTGATTCTGCTGATGAGTGAGCAGGATACGGAAAGCAAATTAAAAGGACTTGAGGCGGGCGCCATTGATTTTGTACCGCTTCCTTTTGAGCCGCCTATTTTGCTGAACCGTATCAATTATATCGTGGAACTTACAATGCTGCGCAGACATCAGGAAATAGAGATAGAGAAGCAGAGAGAGCAGATTAACCGTCTGGCGCTGCAGTCGATTCTCACGATTGCCCATACCGTAGATACAAAAGACCGCTATGCGGACAAACATTCGGTTCGTGTAGCTTTGTATTGCCGTGAAATTGCCAAGAGAATGGGTTATGAGGAAAAGGCAGTAGAAGATTTGTACTATATGGCGCTGCTCCATGACATCGGAAAAATTGCAGTCGAGGATTCGATTTTAAATAAAGCTTCGGATTTGACGGAAGCGGAATACGAAGCGGTGAAAAAACACGCGGTCATTGGTGCGGAAATATTGCAGAATACAAAGTTTATTCCGGGGGTGGTAGAGGCGGTGCGCTATCATCACGAGTGGTACGACGGTTCCGGCTATAGCAGCAAGAAAGGAAAAGATATTCCGGAGGCCGCGCGGATTATTGCCGTGGCCGGCGCTTACGAATCGATGACGGCAGACCGCGCTTACCGCACGCGGCTGCCAAAAGAGCGTGTGATGGAAGAACTTATTTTAGGACGCGGCACGCAGTTTGACCCTTATATTGTCGATGTGTTTCTGGAACTGCTGGAAGAGGGGCTGGCTATCGACGAAAGCAGTGTCTACAACGAGATAACCGAAGAGGGAGAGATTACGGAAGCAGGCGTCCTGCTGCGTCAGGTATTTACAGAGAGTGTGCAGGAGACGCAGAATGAATTAGAAAAGGACTCCCTGACCGGATTTTTAAACCGCAAATACTTTGAAGAAAAAATTGATAACTATCTGTTGCAGCCGAAATCACGGGGAACATTTTTTATGATGGATTTGGACAATTTTAAGATGGTCAACGATACTTACGGACACGTGGCGGGCGATGAATTGATACAGATTTTTGCCGGTGTCGTTCGTGCTAACACAAGGGAAAACGATTTTGTGTGCCGCATTGGCGGCGATGAGTTTGCCGTGTTTTTCCCAGAGCTCGATAAAGATCATGTTATCAGCCAGAGAGCAGAAAATATCATCAAAATGTTTTCCGAGCGCAAAGAAGCGGCCGGATACGGGATATGTTCCGTTTCCATCGGAATCATGACAAAGTACAGCGGCAGCGGAGAGATGAATTGTGCGTTGTTATATGAGAATGCCGATAAGGCGATGTACTATGTCAAAAATAATGGCAAAGATGATTATCATGCCTATGCGTATATGGCAGAGGGCGCTCTGGAAGCGGAAAAGAGCATTAAGCAGATGGATTTGAAGAGCCTGATGCGGCAAATTGCCGAGCGCAAATACCGTCAGGGGGCCTATGCGGTAGAATACGACCGTTTTTCCCATATTTACCAATTTATTACACGCTATATTGAGAGAAATAAGCAGCACGTACAGATAATTTTAATTACTTTAAACATTCCCGACGGTTTAGTCCAGCCGCTTGTTCAGGTAGAAGATGCACTGATGCTTCTGGAGACGGCGATTATCCGTTCGTTGCGACGGGGGGACGTGACGACGCGCTTTAGTCCAACGCAGCAAATCGTCATTTTAATGGATACCAATAAGGAAAACGGCACGATGGTGGCTGACCGGATTCTTGACAAATATCGTTCGCTTAGCAGAAATTCTTCAATTCTTGCGGAGTATGATATTATGGAGGTACCCGTGAAGTCAAAAGAAAAATAAAAAGTCTATTTTTTCCTTTGGATTTTTGGTGAAACTGCCGATATATACTATAACAAAGCAGACATGGATGTCATAATGCAACTAGCCAAATGAGCCAAAGGAGGGGATCAAAGCAATTGTCACAAATCGTATTTATGGAGAGGCAACTGTTAAACCGGTTAGTAACATTGTAAAAGTAAATCGCTTCCGTGAGGAAGAAAGTAACCGAGGCGAAGCAAAACAGGGATTTTCCAGTTATCTGGACAGGGAGATGACGAAGAAGAAAGAACAAACGACATCTCCAAAACAGGAAAAACTCCGGTTGATGGGTGGACTTGTTCAATACGACCGAAATGCCAGAGAATTTTGTTACATTCTTTCGAGGGATGCCGATTACAAAGCGTAAGGAGGTTTTTAAGCTTGAAAAAACCAAAGAATAGCGGGTCTGCCTGCTACCACCTCTACGCCCTTTGCCGCGGATAATAACACGGTAAAGGGTGTTTTCTATTTATAATAAAGCTAAAGGTTAGCTTCAGAAGGAAAAACAGAAGCATACAATATCGGTTAAAGAAGTATCAACATGAAAAGAAAACGGGAACCTTACCCGAAAATCAAATAATTTCCCCTTGACAGGGAACACTGTTTTGCGATATAATACCGCCTGTAAAGAAAAAAACTTTACAGGCGGTGATTTTTTGGAAAAAGATAAGTCTTTGCGGGAGCCGGACGAACTTGTTGAACTCTCGAATCTTTATGATTTTTATGGGGCGTTGTTAAAGGAGAATCATCGTCGTATATTTGAAGATTATGTGTGGCACAATTATTCGCTGGCAGAGATTGCCGGAGAACAGCAGATGACGAGACAGGGCGTCTACGATATTGTGAGACGGTGCCGTACAAAGCTTCGCGGATACGAGGAAAAGTTACACCTTGTCGAGAAGTTTCAGGTGATGAAAGTAAAATTACAGCAGATGGAAGAGGTTGCCGGACGCGGTCAGGACGAGGTTTTATCAAAGGAGATTGCGGTCTTGGCAGAGGAAATTTATGATATTATCTGACTGAGTTTTTTCGGGATAGAAAGGGCGGTGCGGGGTCATGGCGTTTGATAGTCTGTCAGAAAAATTACAACATGTTTTCAAGGGTCTGCGCAGCAAAGGCAGACTATCCGAAGCGGATGTTAAGGCAGCGCTTCGCGAAGTTAAGATGGCGCTTTTGGAGGCGGATGTTAATTTCAAAGTAGTAAAGCAGTTTACGAAAGCGGTACAGGAAAGAGCGACGGGGGAAGACGTGCTCAACAGTTTGACGCCGGGGCAAACGGTCATTAAGTTTGTAAATGAAGAACTTGTCAAAATGATGGGCGAGACGGCGGTGGAACTCGAGCTGCTTTCCGGTAATGAAATTACGATAATTATGATGTGCGGCTTACAGGGAGCTGGTAAGACGACAACAACTGCGAAAATTGCGGGCAAGTTAAAGCAGAAAGGGAAAAAACCGCTGCTGGCCGCCTGTGATATTTATCGTCCGGCGGCGATAGAACAGTTACAGATTAACGGTGATAAGCAGGAAGTTCCGGTGTTCTCTATGGGAACCGGCCACAGTCCGGTAGACATCGCCAAGGCGGCGGTGGAGCATGCCGCCAAAAACGGCAACAATGTAGTAATCCTTGACACGGCTGGACGTCTTCATGTAGATGAAGAGATGATGGAAGAACTCGTGAAAATCAAAGATAATGTACGAGTGCATCAGACAATTCTTGTTGTAGATTCCATGACGGGTCAGGATGCCGTTAACGTGGCGACGACGTTTAACGAGAAGTTAAAGATAGATGGTATCGTACTCACGAAGTTAGATAGTGATACGAGAGGCGGCGCCGCGCTTTCCATCCGCGCGGTGACAGGATGTCCGATATACTATGTCGGTATGGGAGAAAAATTATCAGATTTGGAGCAGTTTTATCCCGACCGTATGGCGTCCCGTATTCTTGGTATGGGCGACGTGCTTTCGCTGATTGAAAAAGCGGAAGCCGAGATGGACGAGGAAAAGGCCGCCAAAATGGCGAAAAAGATTAAGAAAGCCGAGTTTGATTTTAACGACTTCCTTGAGCAGATGCAGCAGATGAAAAAAATGGGTGGTCTGTCCAGCATTCTTAGTATGCTGCCGGGGATGGGCCTGCCGTCGGATTTAGAGGTTGATGACGATGCGCTCAAGGGAACTGAGGCTATTATCTATTCCATGACGCTGGAAGAACGGACAAATCCGAATATTATTAATCCCTCCCGCAAGCGGCGCATTGCAGCGGGAGCCGGCGTTGACATTAGTGAAGTAAACCGGCTAGTCAAGCAGTTTGAGCAGAGCCGCAAGATGATGAAACAGATGTCGGGCATGATGTCCGGCAAGGGACGCCGAAAAGGTGGTTTCGGAGGTTTCAAATTCCCGTTCGGCGGTATGTAGACATTCCGGAAGAATACCAATTCATATTCTTCTTTGGATATATATTTCAGTATGAAGATAAGGAGGTGAGAGACGTGGCAGTAAAGATTAGATTAAAGAGATTAGGTCAGAAGAAGTCACCATTTTATAGAATCGTAGTTGCTGATGAAAGGTCTCCGCGAGATGGAAAGAATATCGCTGAGATTGGTACTTATGACCCAAATCAGGAACCTAGTGTAGTAAAAGTAGATGAGGAAGCAGCTAAGAAATGGCTGCAGAATGGTGCTCAGCCTACGGATGTTGTCGCACGTTTATTTAAACAGGCAGGTATTGAGAAATAGGAGGGCCGGTAATGAAAGAATTAGTAGAAGTTATTGCCAGTGCATTAGTGGACAGTCAGGATGAAGTTGTTGTCACCGAAACGGAAGATGATAGTCAGATTGTTCTCAATCTTACGGTCGCACCTGCCGATATGGGTAAAGTGATTGGAAAGCAGGGGCGGATTGCCAAGGCAATTCGTACTGTAGTTCGTGCTGCAGGCTCCAAAAGTGACAAAAAAATTATGGTAGACATTCAATAAGAATGAAAAACGGCAGAGATGCCGCAAATAATCCCCTGTAAGCAGAGCTTGCGGGGGATTGTTATTCGTTTGACAGAGAGGGGAAAAATATGGAAGATATGCTTCGTATCGGAGTGGTAACAAAACCGCACGGTATCCGTGGAGAAGTAAAAGTATATCCGACGACGGATGATATAAAACGATTCGATAAGACAGATGAAGTTATTCTGGTGGCAAAAGGAGAAAATATGACGCTGCATGTGGAACATGCAAAGTATTTTAAAAATATGGTAATTTTAAAGTTTCGGGAATTTAATAATATCAACGAAGTGGAGCAATTGCGCCAATGCGATATTATGGTTACGCGGGAAAACGCCCTGCCGCTGAAAGAGGGGCAGTTCTATTTCTGTGATGTTATTGGTGCAAAGGTGCTTGATGAAGATGGATTGGAAATAGGAATTGTCAAAGATGTAATTGAGACAGGCGCCAATAATGTTTTTTCCATAGAGACCGGCGGGGGCAGAGAAGTGCTGTTTCCCATCATTCCAGAGTGCATTAAAAAAGTGGACACAAAAGAAGGTGTTGTCATTGCCCATGTGATGAAAGGATTGATGGATTAGAATGAATTATTATGTTATGACTTTGTTTCCGGAAATGATTGAATCCTGTATGAATACGAGTATTCTCGGGCGCGCTGTCGAGGCGGGGCATATTAAGCTGGAAGTGCGCAATATACGGGATTATACACTGGATAAGCATAAAAAGGTGGATGATTATCCGTATGGCGGAGGCGCCGGTATGGTGATGGAAGCAGAGCCGGTGTACCGCTGTTTTGAGAGCATCTGCAGTGAATTGGGAGAGCGGCCACGAGTTGTCTATCTCACTCCGCAGGGGCAAGTGTTCCGGCAGGAAATGGCAAGGGAATATTCGGCAGAAAAGAGTATTCTCTTTTTGTGCGGCCACTATGAGGGAATTGACGAGCGGGTACTCGAAGAGATTGTGACCGATTATGTATCAATTGGCGATTATGTACTGACGGGGGGAGAATTGCCTGCGCTGGTGATGATGGATGCGATTGCCCGTATGGTGCCCGGCGTTCTCAATAATGATGTCTCGGCACAGACAGATAGTTTTTCCGACGGCTTGCTCGAATATCCGCAATATACGCGTCCTGTTGAATTTATGGGACGGAGCGTGCCGGATGTTCTGTTGAGCGGCCACCATGAAAAAATCAGCAATTGGAGGCAGGAGCAATCGGAGATAAGAACAAGGGAGAGGCGTCCGGATTTGTATGAGAAATGGAAGACGGAAAACTTAAGCTAAAACCTTGCTTTTTGCACGCTAAAACGGTATAATAAAAAAAGAGTTATTGCGTTAAAAAACGAGGAGGGCATGAAATGAGTCGGTTTGCAAGATGCGAAAGAGACACCAGAGAGACGGAAATTGTTATTGAACTGGATTTGGATGGTTCCGGACAATACGATATCCGTACGGGGATTGGTTTTTTTGACCATATGCTGGAGGGATTTGCCAGACACGGCTTGTTTGATATGGCTGTTTCCGTAGAAGGAGATATTCATGTGGATGCCCATCATACCGTAGAGGATACCGGAATTGTACTCGGACAGACATTTTTGGAAGCGTTGGGAGACAAAGAGGGGATTTGCCGGTTCGGCAGCTTTGTATTACCGATGGACGACGCGCTGGTGATGGCGTCTCTCGATTTATCGGGGAGAACGTATTTTGCTTATGACGCTGCGCTGCAGGCAGAGCGTCTGGGAACGATGGAGACGGAGACGGTGAAAGAATTTTTTGCCGGACTCGCCAGCGGAGCGCAGATGAATTTACATATCCGCCAACTGGCCGGAGAAAACACGCATCATGTCGTGGAGGCGATGTTTAAGGCAGTTGCCAAATCAATGGATATGGCGTCGCGGATAGATGAAAGGATTCAGGGCGTGCTTTCAACAAAAGGCATTTTATAACAGAAGAGGGGGCGATGGTGGTGGTCTGCAAAAAACTGATTCCATTTATCAATGGAGAAAATGAATTGTCAGCCAATATTATAACTATGGCGGAAGATTATTGTTTTGCGGGAGCGGATGAATTGTTTCTATATAATTATTCCAAAATAGAAAAAGAGAGGCAGGAGTTTCTCGAAACATTAAAGCAGATAGAAAGTAAGATAGATATTCCGTTTTTTGTCGGGATGTATGTCGGAAAATTCGAAGACGTAAAAAAAGCATTTTATACAGGGGCTGACCGCGTAGTAATCAAATACGATATCTGCCCTGACATGGGTGTTGTCAAAGAGGCGGTAGGGCGGTTTGGCAGCGATAAAATATTAATAGAAGTCGGAGACGACGTTTCTTACGAAAAGATTTCGTTCTCGGCAGACACGCTCCTTGTCAAGCATGTAACGGCGGGAGAACTGCTCGCCAAAAAACTGGAAGCCTGCGGCAAGAATATTATTATAAGAGACAGCCTCCTGCGCAACGATTTGGAAGACTTGTATAAACTTCCCGGCGTGTCGGGGGTAGCGACCAATTATTTCGAGAGAAAAGATTTGTACAAAGTAAAGCGCAATATGAAGCAGGCGGGTATTTGCATGAACACGTTCGAGACGGCGATACCTTTCTCCGAATTTAAAGCCGACGAGAGGGGACTGGTTCCGTGTATCGTTCAGGATTACCGGACAGGACAAGTTCTGATGATGGCATATATGAATGAAGAATCATACCGTCTGACTTGTGAGACCGGCAAGATGACTTACTACAGCCGCAGCCGGCAGGAACTGTGGTGCAAGGGGGATACGTCGGGACATTATCAGTATGTAAAAGAGCTGTGTCTGGATTGCGACAGAGATACTATTCTGGCGAAGGTGCATCAGGTTGGCGCCGCCTGCCATACGGGTAAGTACAGTTGTTTCTTTCAGGAACTGGCGAAGAAAGAATATATAGATACGAATCCGCTGACAATCTTGCAGGAAGATTTTGAGACGATATTACACCGCAAGAACAATCCCAAAGAGGGTTCTTACACGAACTATCTGTTCAGCAAAGGGATTGACAAAATATTAAAAAAATGCGGGGAGGAAGCGGCAGAAATTATAATTGCTGCCAAGAATCCCAACGCAGAAGAACTAAAATACGAAATTGCAGATTTTCTATACCATTTAATGGTACTGATGGCCGAATGCGGTTTGACGTGGGACGAGGTAGTAAAAGAACTGGCCAACAGAAGATAGAAAATTTATATATTTAAAATCGGCAGGCCGATTCCGGAAAGGAGGACATGCGTGATGGCCATATGGAGTGAAATCGTATATTACGTGGGAAGACTAGTGCTTTTTGCAGCAGTAGCAGCGATGGGAATTGCCTTGGGCATTCGTTTCCGCAAAAAGAAAAATAAGAAAGAAGCAGTGGAGACTTCTGAAAATTAAGGTGATGGAAAAATGATTGGAAGAAAAAGAAAGCGACTGGGTGATTTGCTAGTTGATGCCGGCGTAGTTACAAAAGAACAGCTCGGAGAGGCGCTGAAGAAACAGCGTGAACTGGGACTGCGTTTAGGGCAGACGTTAATTGAATTAAAGTTTACCAATGAAAATGAAATTGCGGAAGCATTACATCAGCAGATGGGGTTCCCGATTGCGCGCATTCGCGAGGCGAAGCTGGCGCCGGAAGTAATTGCCCTGTTACCGGAATCTATTGTGCGCAAGCATAATGTACTGCCGGTCGAGTTAGATGAGGATAATCCGAATATATTACGCGTGGCGATGTCTGACCCTTTGGATATTCTGGCGATGGACGACCTTGGCATTGTCACAAATATGCAGATAGAAGCGATGGTTGCGACGCCGTCGGATGTTCACTTCGGAATTGAGCGTTACTATGGTAACGAGCAGGTAGCGAAGATGGCCGAGACGTATTCGAAAGAGCGGCGTGAGCAGCAGAGTGCGAGGGAAAAGCAGGAGGAGACGAACGAAGAGGTAGACAACGCGCCGATTGTATTGTTAGTAAACAAAATTATCGAGCAGGCGGTCAATGAGCGCGCCAGTGATATTCATATTGAAGCTCTCGAGAACAGCGTTCGGGTACGTTTCCGTATTGATGGCGTCATGCAGGAAATGATGCGTTATGAAAGGGAACTTCTCAATGCGATTATTGCCCGCATAAAGATTATCAGCGGTATGAATATCGCAGAAAAACGTGCGCCGCAGGACGGCCGTATGACACAGCGGTTTAACCGCGTCGAATACGATATCCGTGTATCCAGCCTGCCTACTGTTTTTGGTGAAAAAGTGGTTATGCGTCTGGCTTCAAAGTCGGCGCTGACAAGAGACAAGAGTGAACTTGGTTTTCCGGAATTGGAATTAAAGCGGTTTGATGATCTGGTTCATAAGCCGCATGGTATTATTCTTGTAACCGGCCCGACCGGAAGCGGAAAATCCACGACGCTTTATACGGTATTGAGTGAATTGAATTCCGGTAGTGTGAATATAGTTACAGTAGAGGATCCGGTGGAGGCGGATGTCGATGGTATCAATCAGGTACAGGTAAATGAAAAAGCCGGACTAACTTTTGCCTCTGCCCTGCGCTCCATTCTTCGTCAGGATCCCGATATTATTATGATTGGAGAGATACGAGATGAGGAGACGGCAGGTATAGCGGTAAAAGCGGCTATTACCGGCCATTTAGTTGTCAGTACGCTACATACAAACAGTGCGGCAAGTACCGTAACCCGTTTGGAGGATATGGGGGTAGAGCCTTATTTGATTGCTGATTCTACCGAGGGTATTATCGCACAGCGACTTGTGCGGCGGCTGTGTCCAAAGTGCAAGAAAAGGCATAATCTGACGGAAGAAGATAAGAAAAGACTGCACCTGCGCGGTGACGCGGAGCCCGTTGTTTACGAGCCGAACGGACAAGGGTGCGCATTTTGCAACGGCACCGGATACCGCGGACGAATTGGCGTTTACGAGATTATGACGATATCCAAGGAGATACGGAAAGTGATTACAGCCGGCGGGGGAGCGGATGAGATACAGAAGACAGCGCTTTCGGAAGGGATGACAACACTTCGGCTGGGAGCGGTCAAGCTGGTATTGAAAGGTGTTACTTCCATTTCCGAGGTAGAGAGGATTGCAGCAGAGTAAACGTAGAGGAGCAGGAATATGACGATTAATGAATTGCTGACAAAGGCACGAAAGCTGGGGGCGTCCGATATCCATGTCTCGGTAGGAATACCGGTAAAATGCCGTGTAAATGGAGAGTTAGTCAATCTGACGGAGGAAAAAATTCTTCCGGCCGATTCAAAGACTTTGGTCGAACAGATGATTCCGGGACGTCTGGTAGAGCGTTTCAATAAAGAGGGCGAGGTCGATTTTTCCTACGCCATCAAAGGAGTCGGACGCTTCCGTGTCAATATATTTAAACAGCGCGGCACCATGGCGTTTGTTATCCGTCTCGTAAATACGGTGATACCGTCTCCGGAGACGCTGGGACTGCCGCAGTCGGTATTGGATTTGGTATTGAAAAAGCGGGGGCTGATTTTGGTGACCGGCCCGACCGGAAGCGGAAAATCCACGACACTTGCTTCTCTGATTAATATTATTAACCAGACGCAGAATAAACATATTATTACACTGGAAGATCCTATCGAATATTTACATACACATGCCGGCTCGATTGTCAACCAGAGAGAGGTCGGCATTGATACGCAGTCTTATGCCGGAGCGTTACGCGCCGCCCTGCGGGAAGATCCGGATATTATACTCGTTGGCGAGATGCGTGATTTGGATACGATTGCAACGGCTGTTACGGCAGCCGAGACCGGACATCTGGTACTCTCGACGCTGCATACGATTGGCGCGGTACCGACGATTGAAAGAATTATTGATGTCTTCCCGACACATCAGCAGGCACAAATCCGTTTGCAGCTGGCTACTTTGCTAGAGGCAATTATTTCCCAGCAGCTGCTGCCGACCGCTGACAAAAAAGGACGGGTTGCGGCGTTTGAAATTATGTATGCAAACAGCGCCGTACGCAATCTGATTCGGGAGGCAAAGCCTCATCAGATACCGTCGATTATACAGACGAATAAACAAAGCGGCATGCAGACAATGGATGACGCTCTATTTGAATTGTTTCATTCCCATCGGATTACGGCGGAGGACGCCCTTGTCTACGCACAGGACAAAGGAAGTCTTGCCAAGAGGATTCCGTCTGCATCGGATGGCGCGGCAGAAGACCTCTCGTGGCTGGACGGCGGTTTTGAGACAGGAACTTTTTAATTTATAATACAATGTTGCATCGTGAGAAGGAGGAAATGATTTGGCGAGATACAAATATACAATTACGGATAAGTATGGAAAAGAAAAGAAAGGTATGTTGGAGGCCATGAGCGAGGAAGTGGCTGTCCAGAGACTGAAAGGCGATGGCAGCGTTGTCCTTGATATCCGCAAAGCAACGGATTTGTCCAATGCCAGTTGGAATATTACGATTGGTAATCCGGTAAAGAAAAAGGATATTACTATTTTCTGCAAGCAGTTTTACAGTATTCTGACGGCGGGCGTTACCGTTATCGATGGACTGCGCATGGTACAGGACCAGACAGAGAACAAATATCTGCGTACCGCGTTGATGAACGTACAGGTGGCGGTAGAAAAAGGTGACAGTCTCGCAGAAGCGATGGAAGAGGAGAATAAGGTATTCCCGTCGCTGCTCATTCACATGGTAGCTGCCGGCGAGGCGACCGGTAATCTGGAAATTGCTTTTAGCCGTATCTGCGACCAGTTTGATAAGGATATGAAATTGACGTCCATGATAAAATCGGCGATGATTTATCCGATTGTTGTCTTAGTAGTGGCAGTCGGCGTCGTTATTGTCCTGATGACAACAGTTGTGCCGAATTTTGAGGAGACGTTTGAACAGATGGGAGAAGAACTGCCGTTTTTGACGAAAGCGGTTATCGCGGTCAGTAATTTTATGGTGAACAATATTGTAGTAGTTCTGGCGTCCCTTGTTTTCCTGATAATCTTTATCTCGTTCGGGAGAAAGACCGAGCCGGGCAAACAGTTTACCAGCCGTGTTGCTCTGCGTATACCGATGTTTCGTAATTTTTCCGTAAAAAATGCCGCCGCTAAATTTTCGATGACGATGTCAACGCTCATTGTATCCGGCGTCCCTCTTGTGGAGGCGCTTGAAATCGTAGGAAATGTAATTGAGAACCGTGTTATGCGAGACGCCATAAAAGGATGTCGGGAAGAAGTTATGCAGGGTATTCCGATGTCGGAGCCACTCGAGGCGTCGAAAGTATTTCCACCGATGGTAACTCACATGGTGAAGATTGGGGAAGAAACCGGTACGACCGAGCAAATGCTGGATAAAGTTGCGGAATACTATGAATCCGAAGTGGAAGAGGCGACAAAGCGTCTTACATCAGCGATGGAACCGCTGATTATCGTGGTGCTCGCTGTTGTTGTCGGCGGCGTTGTCGGAGCGATTATGATGCCGATGCTCTCCATTTATCAGAATGTTGGAAACGCATAATGAGTCAGAAAATGGAAAAAACAGGGGGAATTAGGGCATAAGTACCAAAAAATACTTGAAATTTTATTAATTTTTGTGTATAATATAGTAAAATTATTTTTATTCCGGACAATGATAAGAGGAGGTACCACTTGGGAGTTGTCTGTGATATAGAGATAAAAGTTGGTCTATAGGGCCGGGAAAACCTGCTTAGCAGGAAATATTAAAAAAAGGAGACATGAATATGAAAAAGAAAATCCAAAAGTATCTTAGTGGAGAGAGAGAGGGTTTCTCTCTTATCGAGTTGATTATTGTCATCGCTATTATGGCAATCCTCATCGGCGTTATCGCTTTGGTAGTACTTCCGTATTTGGAAAGCGCTAGAGAGAACCGTGACCGTCAGACATTGTCTGAGGTTTCCAATGCGTTTAAGTCTGCGATGGCAGATGAGACAGTGGCAAAAGCCGTTGGAACATTTGGCTGGACGCAACCTTCCTCAAAAGCACAATTGCTGAAGAAGATGGAGTCCTACATGGATGGTACGGTAGCAGATGCAAAAGCAAAACTGGCTTCCGATGCATGTAAAGGCGCTGATTTCTATGTAATGGCTCAGAAGGATGCAAGCGGTAAATGGACGTTGAAAGCATGTATTTCGAAAGATGGTACTGCTCCGGTACAAGATTCGAATGCAGCAAATTATGAGCAGTAATAGCATTCTGAAGTAAAGATTTTTAAGGGAGAACCCGCTATGGCAATGGAAAACTTCATTCTCTACATAATCGTGTTTTTGTATGGTACTATCTTGGGAAGTTTTCTCAATGTATGTATCTATCGCTTACCGAAAAAAGAGAATATTGTCACAGTGGGTTCTCATTGTATGAACTGCAGCCATAAACTGAAATGGTACGATTTGTTTCCGCTCTTTAGTTGGATTTTTCTGCGGGGCCGCTGCCGCTATTGCAAAGCTCCGGTCTCAAAGCAGTATCCAATCGTCGAGTTTCTGAACGGCGTCCTTTATTGTCTTGTTTTTGCCGTGTGCGGCTGGAATTGGGATAGTGTTTTGTGGTGTCTGATGATATCTGCACTGCTTGTCATCGCTCTCATTGATTACCGGACATTGCAGATACCGGGACAGGCGGATGCTTTTATTGTCATAGTAGGTGTTATTCATCTGCTTTTGCATTTGCAGCAGTGGTTGTATTATGTTATTGGTTTTGTTGCTACAGGCGCTTTTTTATTACTGATTGCCATTGTTTTTAAAAAGGTGACGGGAAAGAGTGGTTTGGGATATGGCGATATTGAACTGATGGCATGTTCCGGCCTCTGTATTGGGCCTGTTCATAGTCTGTTGGCGCTTGTTGTGGCATCGGTACTTGCCTCTTTTGTTGAGGGGGTGCGGATTATAATTACAAAGAAAAATGATAAATTTGCTCTGGGGCCTTATCTTGCTATCGGCATTACGGTGGCGCTATTGTTTGGAGACTCCGTTTTTCGTTTTTACTTTCGAATGTTGTAGATAAACTTTATTCTTTTCAGAGCCTTTTTTCGATAAAGAGGGTTGTGAAAATCATAAAGAGGGAATTTTGTAGGAGGAATTTTGGATGGCAAAGAAGATAATTGTTGTGCGCGTGGGGGAACAAGAAACCCAAATCGTACATATTGAGCATAGCAGTTCCAATCCGACGGTGTATGGATGCGTGAGATTTTCAACACCGGAAAAGGCGGTACAGGATGGAATGATTGTGGATATGGCAGAACTGGCAGTTCATATTCACAAGGCATGTATTGACAAAGGAGTGCGGACAAGAGAGGCGATTTTCACTATTGCCTCTGGCAAGATAGCCAGCCGCGAAGTGAGTATTCCGGTTGTCAACAAAACAAAAATAGAACCGCTTGTCATGGCAAAGATACCGGATTTGTTTCCGATTGATGCAGAGAAATATGTATTTTCTTATGTGACACAGGGAAAACCGAGAGAGGACGAAGAGGGAAATAAAATTCAGGATGTGATGGTTTTTGCCGCACCGTCAGAGTTGATTGATTCTTATTATAAACTGGCAGACGCGGCAGGACTGCATATTTTATCGCTGGAGGCCGACGGCAACGCGATTTTCCAAATTATGAAGCGGCAGGCCAAAAGCAAGGTGTCCATGTCCGTGCAGATGAATCTTTCTTCTACTCTTGTAAACATAATCAGTGACAATCGTCTTTTATTACAGCGTGTCGTTCCGTATGGTATTAATGTGTTTACGGAAGTGATGACGCAGGAGCCGGTATTTCAGACGCCTACGGATAACGAGGCCTATACTTTGCTGAAAAGAAACCGTCTGCTTATGCATAATCTGAATGCAGAGAATCCTCACGATGACCCCTCTCTGGAGAAACGAATTGAAGTGACGGATAACGCACAGTTCCTGTTGGGGAACATTATCCGCGTGATTGAGTATTATAATACAAAGTACAAGGACCAGCCGATTGAGGAGATTATCTGTGTGGGAAAAGGCTGTGCCATTGCCGGTATTCACGAATTGATGTCGAATGAGCTTGGGATTCCCACTTTTACGCCAAAGGAGATTGACGGCATACGCTTTAACCGCAGCGTCAATGTGAACGCCTATATTCTTCAGTATATTAACTGTTTTGGCGGTGTATTTGAACCGGTGAACTTTATTTCCCGCGAGATTTCACAGCGGGCAAAGAAAAAAGGTTCCCTGACCGGAGCGCTTCTTGTTTTTGCCGGCTGTCTGTTATTGAGTCTGGTTGTCTGCGGTTTTTCGCTTATGCAGCTTTTTATGACAAAAGATGAAAATGAAAGATTGAGCAGCCGGGTGGCGGCGATGAGCCCAATACAGGATGAGTTTGACAGTCTGATGGCGATTGAAAACAACCGTTCCCTCATCAGTCTTGTAAACGGACGCACAGAGACGAATAATAACAAATTCCATGATTTGCTGAATGAGATAGAGGGTTATGTGCCAAAGACATTTAAAATACAAGATGTGACGAGTGATGAACAGCATGTAACGATTAATGCTATCAGCACAGATAAGATGCTTTCTTTTTCTGCTCTGGTAATGCAGATGAATAAAATAGAAAGCATAACGAATGTCAAGTTGGATTCGATTACGCTGAAAAAGGAAGAGATGACAAAACAGAGGCAGTATACTTATATTCTCTCGTTTGATTATAAGACTCCGGTGCCGGTACAGAAAGAAGGTGGGCAGCAATGAGAAAAGGTTTGACTACGAAACAGAAGCGTCTGATATTGATTTTGGCGGGAATACTCATTTTACTGCTTTCATTCTTTCTGATTTTTCAAAAGAATATGGAAACCGTGCAAAGACTGCAGACGAAGAATGTTGAATTGAGCGGACAGGTTGATTTTCTGAGTAACTTGCAGATTCGTGTCAATGAGATGAAGAAGACGACAGGAAAGAAACAGCAGGAGATTGAAAATTATGCGAAAGAGTATCCGTGTAAGATTACACAGCAGCATATTATCAGCAATCTCTATGATATGCAGGTGGCAAGCGGATTGGAACTGCGCGTCGTAAAACCGGGGACAGAGCAGATATTCTTCCAGAAAGGGCAGTTAATAGCGCTCTCAAGTGAAAATGGTGAAGAGAATACGGAAGCGCAGAAAAATACGAAAAAAAGTGAGGCGGAGTTGGAGCCGGAGAAGAAAGTTCCGGTCAATCAGATGGTCGGCAAAGTTTTTTCGTATGAGGTAGAGATATCCGGCAGCCGCAAACAGATTTTGCAGGCGTTTGACTGGATTACCAATCATCAGGAGCGCATGTCGTTAAGTAAAATTACTTTATCGTTTGATTCGAGTAACGGTAAGCTGACAGGAACGATTAATATGAATTTCTATTGCCTGAATGGAAACGGGGTTCCATATGAAGAACCGGATATTTCCGGCATTGTTCTCGGCAATAAAGATGTATTCGGAACATTTAAGAAGAAATAAAAGCGGTAAAAGGAAAGAAGGTGAGGACATGAAAAGAAAAGCCGATGGTTTTTCGTTAGTAGAGGTTATCATAGCGGTTGCTGTACTGGCGATTGTTGTCATGTTCCTGCTTTCCTATTTTTCAGGGGCGAACCGCTATGCCAACTGGGGTAAGAAGACGCAAAAGGCGGATATGGCCGCACAGTCGGTTGTAGAGGAACTGGCTTCCTGTATGACGATGGAGCAGGTCGAGGACATGGTGGCGGCTTCCGGCAGTTCATGGGTAGCGACGTCGACGCCTGACCCGTCCGGCGACAATGCTTATCTCCTGACCAGAAATGTATCGGTAGACGATACGAACTATAAAGCAAAAGTCAAGTTTGATTTTTTGTCTTACAAGGCAACGCCTCCGCCGGCAGCTACCGGACAGGCCTCCAAGTTTAACCTCTATGAAGTTCCGCAGTTAGAAGATGTGTATTCGAAACATTCGGTTGTTCTGGAAGAGACCGACCAGACGGCGTCTGCGACGGGAGAACTTGTATATCAGGTGTATCAGGATGACAGGAGCGTCTCTAAGAGTACGATAGAAAATGGCCTGAAACGGACGATGCACATTCATATATCGCCTTATGCGGATGCTTCCGGAAGCAACAGTCTTTATCTTATAAAAGGATATTATGAGTATTTGTTTGAAAATGCGGGCAAGACATATAAGAGTGAAATGCCAATTAAGGACGTTAAAATCGAAAAAGACAGTTTACAGAAAATATATTTGTTTTACCGTCCGGTGAATGCACTTTTGGAAAACGATAGTTTAAATATTTCGGTGGACAGCAGTATGCCGGCTGGATTTAATTTGACGGATTATGCGTTTTATCCGATTCTCCAAAAAGATTCCGTGAACCCGCCATCGAATTATCAGTTGACGGTGGATACATCGGGGGGGACGGTGACTTCCGCTGAATTACTTAAAAAAGTGTTTACCAATGCGAAACTCGCTGTCGGGACTTCTGCGGGACTGGTAACGAGAAAAGCAGAAGCCCGTATCGCCAAGGTGACGGTTGAGATTTATTATGAGGATGAGACGGTTTTTAACGAGGAGAATCGAATCGTAATGGTTCAGACTTCGAAAGGAGTGTAGGGGCATATGATACGACTGCTTAATAATAACATGGTAAATAGAAAGAGAGAGGGCTCTACTTTAGTTTCCGTAGTAATAGGGGTTCTCTTTCTTGCGGCTATTGGTATTATTGTGTTGACCGCTGCTAATGCCTATATGATTTCCGTCAACGTCGATTACAATTCTTCCAATAATTTCTACGAAGCGGAGCAGATATTGGAAGAAGTAAAGACCGGCTTGCTGGAGTATGCAGGGGATGCCAGTGAGGAGGCATATAAATATATTTTGGAGCACTATGGAAAGGATAAGAATTCAAAGAGAGAAGCCTTTTCTAAAAAATATCTGAGTTTACTGGCGGATAAGTTGCAGCCGGATATGTCCGGTTCTTTTGTCTGGGATGATTCAAAAATCGGAAGTGCGCAGGACGGAGATATCCAGAAACTGAAAGCGCTTTCACCGGTTCCGGACGCGGTAACGACAGTGAAAGGAACGAATCTTGCCTTTGTTATAAAAAAGGATGCAAAGACAGGAGAATATTCCCTTGTCATCCGCAATACGCTAATTGATTTCACGAATGAAATTGATTACCGTTCCACAATACAGACAGATATCTGTCTCACTGTTCCCGACCACAGTCTGGAGGGAAATTCTACTTTTGATGAAATGAAAGATTATATTTCAATATCCGATGATACATTAGGCGTTAATAATGGTTTGTCGGGGATTGGTATTACGGGGAAAATATACGGCGGCAATACCGAACAGGGTATTTTGCTGGGACAGAAGAGTAAAGTCGATTTTAAAAGTCCGCTTATTATCAGCCGCGGGGATATGGAAATCCACAACGGGGCGGAAGTTTCCGTGACCGGAGAGACCGGAGTGGGAGATTTGTATTTGAAAAATATTCATCTGACAGCGGGAGGGAGTACGGACTCGACGCTCAAGACAATGCTGAACCTCAATGAGAATGCCTATATCGCCAACGACTTAAATATTGAGACGAATAATTCTACGGTTACGGTCGGGGGCAAGTATTACGGATACAGTTATAATGAGAAGAATGAATCCGGCGCTTCTGCCGTTGTAAATTCGGATTACAGCAGTGCAATTTTAATTAACGGAAAGAATACGACATTGCAGACGGATAGTTTACATAGTCTGATTTTGGCGGGGCGTGCGTTTGTCTCCCGTCAGAAACAGCAGGGAGTAAGCGGCCCGAAGCCGGTTTCTGATATCCGTATGGGTGAATCAATTGCCGTGAAGAGTAATCAGCTCGCTTATCTGGTGCCGGATGAATTTATTGTCACGGCTTCCGGAAACTCGGATGATTGCCATAATCCAGTATTTAAAGACGAGATGGACGAGGTACATGTGGACGAGGCCGGATTGAAAAATAAGTTTGGCCAATATCTGAATGCGGCGACTCCTTACGAGGCAAATTATAACAATACTCTTGGTTATGTTTTCTATTATCTTAAATTTAAAGATGATATCTCGGCAAATAAATATTTTGAAGCTTATTATGACGGCACGGAAACGGACGAGGATGGAAACACGATAATCAATCAGGAGGAATTAAAGAAAAGGGCAAAAGTTTATATTAGCGACAAGGACCTGAATATTAAGTTTGACCAGATGTTGTATCTGGTAGCCGGAAACGTTATGAATAATTATTATAATGCCGGTGGAGCTCCGTTGCAGAAAGCTACCTATTTCGGCGACAATCAGCAACCGGAGTTGCGGCTTTTGGAAGAGGGACAGCGCATTGGCCAAAAATATGTAGGATATCAGTTGGGACTTACGCCGTCGAAAAATACAACGGGCGTCATGCGCCTTTCACCTACGGCGCCGCGGCTTGTCTCGGAAACGATTGTTAATTTTCAAGATCCGGATTTTAAAAGTAAAGTAACAGAGGCGGAGACCGTGAAGACAGAAGCGGATACGGGAGTGAGCGGAGCTGTTTTGCGAATCTGCAAAGGAGATTATACGGTTTCAAGTGCAATGAAAGGTCTTTTAGTTGCCGACGGCGACGTAACGGTTTCGGCTGATTTTACCGGCTTGATACTGGCCACCGGAAAGGTCAATGTGGCGGGTGCGGTTAAAATGCAGTCGGATATGGTGACGGTTGGCAAATTGTTTGATTATATTCGCACGGACGAGGCGTTATCGCCCCTGTTCCGTGATTTGAACGGCACATTAAAGAAACGGCCGGGAGATTTGGCAGAATGTATCGGTTATCAGAATTGGGTGAAGAACAGTTATTAACGGACAGTGTGTGCAAAGGAGGCGTCAGGGATGCAGAGAGGAAAGAGAGAAGGATTTTCTTTGATGGAAATGATTATTATCATTGGCATTATCGGTATTCTTGCCGGCGCTGTCGGACTCTCCATTGGTTTGTTAAAATCCACGGACACAAAGAGTACTGCCTATGATATTAACAGCAGTCTGACGAAAGTAAAATCAAAGACGATGGGTGGTAAAGGCCAGCCGTATATGTATCTGTACCGTTTAGGTTCTTCTTATTATCTGGATGTAACAAATAAAGAGCCGAAGAACTATTCGCCGACGACGAATGCCAAAGAGATTGGCGATACGGATGTATCCATTTCTTTCGGCTCTGCCAAGCAGTCGCTGAACGGTGTTTCAGACGGTTTTATCTGTTTTGCCTTTCAGAAGAAAGATGGCGCCTTCCTCGTTTTTGATAATGGCAGTATGGGGAAATGTATCTGTCCGGAAGAGATTTATGTGGAAGCATTGGGCGCGCCGACCTATATCGTTCATATGGTACAGGATACCGGCCACCATTATATTGAAGAGAAGTAGAAAATGAGTTTGTGAGGAAAGACGGTGATATCGTGGAAAAATCAAGACGCGGCGGTTATTCGTTAGTGGAGTTAATTATTGCTATGGGTATCTCTGCTATCGTGTTAGCCAGTTTACTTGCTTTACTTGGATATGGCGCACATAATATGCGGGTATCACAGGCTTTGGTTGCTTTACAAAATCAGGCGAAAGATGCGACAAATCACATATCAGCGTATACGATGGAAGCAAGTGATGTTGAATGGGATGAACATAAGAAAGTTCTGACTGTCACGAAGAAATCGGTGCCACAGGAACTGGAACTGCAGCCGGACGGCACGAAGAAGTATCCGGCTCCGGTTGAGGAAAAATGTTATTATTGGAAAGGGACAGACGCTATTTATTTTGCCAAGAGAGATAAAGTGGCAGACCCGACAGATAATACAAAGGTGAATTTAACAGAAGAGCAGAAGTTCTTACTGGCGGAAGATATGCAGGATTTTGACTGTAAAATAAAAGAAGATAAAAAAACAGGTAAAAAGGTTTTACATCTGGAAATGAAATTATCTAACAGTACGACGGATTTTACTTGTAAGAAAGATATTTATATGAGAAACCAGTCGGGTGCAGAAGCAACAAAGAATCCAATTTGAGGAGGTGGTTCCAATGAATAAGAGAAGAATGAGAAAACTATGGATGCTTCCTGTATTTACACTTGCGTTAGTATTCGTTATTGGCTTGTGCTGGAAAACAAATGTATTTGGTAAGTTTCTTCCACAGGAACCGTTTGTGGAGGGAGAGCCGGAAATAATAAATAATACTCTTGTGACGAATGAGGGAAGTAACTTAAAAGGAGAAGAGGGTTCGGGGGCGAAGCCATGTTCGCAGGAAGTTCCTACCTGCGTTGGCAAAAAGGGCTCAGAGACTAATCCATTTGTCATATTGGAAGTTGTAGCCGACCATGCACAGCAGCAGATGTCATATCTGGCGATGGAAAAAAACAGTGACACTCCTCTCGATATTATGAAGATTGGTATCGAGTTGGCTGATAAAGCGCAGAGAAGTTATGTGCCGGGGAATAATAACGTCATGTCCCGTACGGAACTGATGCCTGTAGGAGAGTGGTTCTCCCGTTGGGAATACAAAGTAAAACCGATTGGGGCGACGGGGCTTATTACGGAAGAGAAAGATATGGTGAGCGAGTATTTTGTAGATTTTGGAAAGCTGTATTCCTTAAAGATTACATCCGAAGATTTGAAAAAGGCCGGAGTAGAAGAAGAGGAATTTAAAAAGATGTTTGACGAGGCAAAAGATGAGGGCAAATCCGGTATGTTTACGCGTCCGGTATATAACCATACCGCCCTTATGAAGAAATATCCGGAATTATTTGAGAAAGATAATAAGGAGCAGGAAATAAGAAAGATTGCCAAAGAGGATTATGTGAACTGGCAGGCATCCCGCAAGACGGAGGTAGTAAAGGAAGCGGAAGCGAGAGAATATTTTGGCAGCGGCTTTATACTGGCAGTCGCACCGGGGAAAGGCGAGTTTAGTTTTGTCCGTCAGGAGTCAGACGGCAGTACCTTTAAGAGAGTATTTGAAAAGACGAAAACAGACGCAGACCGCTGGATATATGTAGAAAACGAGAAAGACCTTCCACCGGAATCAGTGATTGCTTATGAAAATAATAAGGCCCGTATTAATGATTACGGATTTTATAATCACGATAAACAGATTTGGTATGCAGGTATTGATGAGTTAATTTCAACATACCGCGAATCGGATGATATTACGGGAATGTATATGAAACTTTCCGATTCTCCGCAAATGACTTGTCAATATGTAATAACGCCGGAAGAAAAAAGTGAGGTATATTCTTTTGACTATTACGGACTTCACAATAATGATATCCTGAAGAGACAGTTGTTCCAGTTTAAGACGCAGAAAGAGTGTGATGATTTTCATATGAAAGTTGTCTGCATGACGCCGTCTGAACTCAATGAAATGGCGAAAAAGGATACCAACCAGACGTTGGATATGATAGAGCGCGCCGATATGTTTTACATTGCAGGCTATGCGGGCGAGGGTGGAGATGAGACGGCTGCGCTGGAAGAGACATACAATTTGTATTACAAGTATGTGAAAGGGAAAGAGGATTACAAATACGATAAGACAAAGGTGGCAAGTTTCTTTGATGATGACTTAGAGTGGGATTTGTGCTATAAATTACTTTTCCGGCTTTGTCATAACAAAAATCTGCCTCTGGTTATAACAAATACAGTAGGTAAACTGGCCAGTGAAAGCGTTGCTAATGTCCGGATGTATCAATCGGAACAGCATCCGAATGTGGAGCGTGGCTCTATTCTCAGTAATCTCGGTAAGTTGTATATTATTACGACGCAGTTTGATTTGACGGCGAAACGGGCTGAGGATGAGACATATGTGAGAACTTTTTATGATGATATTTTGGATAAACTCCAGAGGATACCTCTGGCAGAGGCAGGGAAAAATTCGTCCGCTTCCTCACCGATACAATATACCGGATATTATCGGAGACTGAAAGTCATTGATTCGGATGACGTCGCAGAGCGGGAGAAATGTTTCTATTTATGGAATAACCTCACCTTTTTCCCTGAGGCGCTTGGAAATTTATTCTATAACGACCAGCAGGTATCACTAAGTGATGAAAATAGAGAGCAATTAAGGGTATATGGCTATTTACCATCTTATTTTGATACGACGACGAGCGACAAAACCTTTACGGACGCAAGTCAGGCGGAAAAAGCTCCGGGTAGTGACGGACATACCGGAAACGTCGGCATTCCGCATAATGCGAACAATGGAGCGTATTATTCCACACTGCTTGGTAATGCAGAGTCCTCTTATGTCACGAATACAACTATGAATACGGCCTTTCTCATTATGAATAACCGGCCGGAAGTTGTAAATCCGCAGGTTGTAAAATTGATGAGACAGAAGAAAGAGTATGTAAGAATGTCAGATGTGGCTGCTCTTGTGGACTACTCGTCCGAACAGACTTATCAGCCAAACGACAAGTCATATCTGAAAGTACTGATTCACAATAATAATAACGGTCAGGCGGGGGTTGTGACAAAAGTCACTCTGACAAACGAACAGGGACAGCCGGCGCCGGCAGATAGTGATTTGAAACTGTACAAGGCCAAAGATTATCTGGAAGAATGCGGGAAAGCCAAATATGGAGCATATGAGGGATATGATATTCCGGACGGCGAGTCGGTAATCGCTTATGTTCCGTACTCCCAGAAACAGTGGGCGGACGGATACAATATAGTAGAATTTGAGACAGTCGGCCGTATTTACAGCGAGAAAAGGAAGAGAATCATATATGGAAAACCGACAAAAACAACTATAAGTATTAATGAGAGAACATTATTCAATTTAGATTAGTGCGCATGGAAGCAGATAAAACTTGTTTTTATTTGCTTCCATGTATTTTTAGGGGATAAAACGGCATTGCCATTGCCGGTCGGGGTGTGTATAATGAGAATGTGATTACGATTTTTATAAAGTTATATATCATAGAGTTTAGTGAATTAAGAATGGAGACGGAATAGTGGATGGATAATTATGTTGAAGAGAAATATGGATAAAAGGATTAATACTTGTTTTGTTTATCTAATTCTTATCATATAGTGCTAACTATATAGTAAAAAAATTATTTGGAGATGTCAGAGTGAAGAATGAAAAAAAGGAAATGATAGATAATAAAGAATTTCAGACTTTATATGATAAATCAAAAAAGCTGATTGATAGTGCCAGAAATAATATGGGACAAATGGCAAATGCAATTACGGTACTTACAAGTTTTTTACTGGGGAGATATATTGTTGAACAGGAACAACAAGGCTCTGAAAGGGCAAAATATGGAGCTAAAATAGTAGATTCCTTGTTGGCATATCTGACAGAATATGGCAGAGGTTTTTCAAGAAGCAATGTAGCTGGGATGCGGCAGTTTTATGTGGCATATAAAGACAGGGAAGATGAAATTATCCAATCGGGAATTGGACAATTGGAAATGGCATATAACAATCTGCCTTTTAAACTCAGTTGGACGCATTATCAGGTGCTTATGCGTATAGAAAACAGGGATGAAAGAGATTTTTATGAGAATGAGGCGATACGTTCGAATTGGAATGTAAATACTTTAATTTCGTGATAAAAATTTTTATGTGGATTTGGTTCTATATAACCGACTGTTAAGATGTTATGTCCTTATAGATTTTAAAATCGATGAACTTACGCATCAGGATTTGGGACAAATGCAGATGTATGTGAATTATTTTGACCATTATGAAAAGGTTGAGGATGAAAATCCAACGATTGGTATTTTACTTTGCAAGCAAAGCGATGAAGCTCTTGTGGATTTGACACTCCCGGAAAATGCCAACATTTATGCAAAAGAATATAAATTATATCTGCCAGATAAAAAGTTGTTACAGAAAAAATTGAAAGAATGGTTAGATGAGGAACAGAAAAATAATTTATAATGTGTGAGAATAGATGGGGATGTGAACTTGTCGGAAATTCTGACAGGTACATGTTGAGACGATAACTTGCCGAGAGCAAATTGATAACATTATCTCTTTTTAGGAGATTTTGAAATTCTGTTAAAGGAACAGGTTAAAAAATTTCTGAACAGGAAGCGAAAGAGTTTTATAACACATAAATATAAAGTATAGGAGCTGACAATGTATAGTATTAAAGAGATTAAGCAGCAATTTGAAAAAGCCGAAAAAGAGCAATGGCATGCTCTTTTTTCGCAGTATACGACAGATGAGCGCGTGGGCGTTAAGAAACTGGTAGAACAATATAAGAGAAAGCTGCAGTCCCATGAAAAGGAGCAGCAGCGGTTACAAAGTATGCTTACATTTGAGCGAAAATATGGCGTACAGTATTCCTGTATCTGCGGCGTGGACGAAGCCGGAAGAGGGCCGTTTGCCGGTCCGGTAGTAGCCGGCGCCGTTGTGCTTCCGGTGGGCCTGACGATAGAGGGCCTCAATGATTCCAAAAAAGTCAGTGCCAAAAAGAGAGAAGAGTTATTCGAAGAGATAAAAGAAAAAGCGGTAAGTGTTGGCATTGGCATGAGTTCTCCGGCAAGAATCGATGAAATAAATATTCTTCGCGCCACTTATGAGGCGATGAAGCATGCAATCGAAGATTTGCATGTAGTACCGGACTTATTGCTGAATGACGCGGTGACGATTCCCGATGTGCCAATCCGCCAGCTCGGTATTGTAAAAGGGGATTCGCAGAGTTTGTCGATTGCAGCAGCGAGCATTATGGCGAAAGTGACAAGAGACCGTCTTATGCTCGAATACGCGGAATTGTATCCGCAATACGGATTTGAGAGAAATAAAGGATATGGCTCCGAGGAACATCGCGCGGCATTAAAGACGCACGGGCCGTGTCCGATTCACAGGAAGACATTTATCCATGCTTGGATATGATGTCAGAAACAAGAGGTCAAACATGAGAAAGGAGCGGTGATATGGCACCAAGAGAAGAGAAAAAGACAGCGGTTGCACTGGAATACGAGCTGGGGGAGCAGGCGCCGAAAGTCATTGCTACCGGTCAGGGCAGGATTGCCGAGAAAATTATTGACGTGGCAAAAGAAGCTAATGTGCCGGTGCATAAAGATGAAAAACTGGCGCGCTCGCTTTCTGTGCTGGATATCGGGGAGTACATCCCGCCGGAACTTTATTCGATTGTGGCGGAAGTGCTTGTTTTTGTAGACAGCATGGATAGAATCCAAAATAAAATTAAGAATCAACGATAGCGACAGTAACAGACGGAGGAGAAGCGGCGAAAAATGAATCGCAGGCGATTGGGAAGTTTACAGGAACAGAAGGCCGTTGAATATTTGCAGGAGTGCGGCTATGTGGTTGAGGCAAGAAATTATCAGACCCGTTTTGCTGAAATTGATATTGTAGCGAGAGAGGGCGGATATCTGTGCTTTGTCGAGGTGAAATACCGTTCCGGTACGAAATATGGGGCGCCGGATGGTTTGATAACAAAGCAGAAAATGCAGCGAATAGGAAAAGCGGCCGGATTTTATTTACGGGAAAAAAGAATTTTACCGGATACGCCGGTTCGTTTTGATGTCGTCTTTATATTGGGAGAAGAGATTTCGCTGATACGCAATGCCTTTATGTACAGAGGGGATTAGAGGGTGGAATACGATAGGGAGGAATGTATGAAAGAACTGGAAATCGCACTGGATGAAAACGGCAATAAGGTTGTTGTTCTGCCGGACATTATTTTTTCCAATAAACAGAATATTGACTGGGATGAGGTGGAGAAGTATCTGAAGCGCTTTGTTGGAGAAATTGTGGAAATAGTAGAAACAGGTGACGTTGTTTATTTGGGAAAAGACTTTCCAGATGAATATGCAGGTTCAAAATATACAAGGGAAATGAAAGGTGGCAGGGCAAAGGCAAAAGCCAATGCTGCACAAGGTATCCGTGAAATGTTGGGGATTGCGTCAGGTAAAAGGTTCCGAGAAAACAGGAAAGAGAAACATTCCGGTTCTGCCGCTAATGGTTGGTATTACTATATAACGCAGTTTGCTATGCCAGTTTATGATAATGATACGAAAACAGGAAATTATAATATTTTCTCCGGTTGTCTGGTGGTAAACTGTACGGGGAAAGGGAAGATGTACCTGTATGATTTGGTGGATATAAAAAAAGAAGCGAGTAACCCACTCAGGACTAACAGGTAGTCAGTGGTACAAAACCGCCTCTCTTTGATTAAAAGATTACCATTAGACTGGAGAAATGTCAATCTTTTTTGAAAATGACATATGTTATTTTACAACTGGAAAATACTTGCTTTCCTGACGTAAAAGAAATATAATAAAGAGGATAACGTGTTTTAGCAAACACATAGGAGGAACAGAATGAGTAAACCTATTTTGGCAATAGTAGGGAGGCCTAATGTAGGAAAGTCCACACTATTCAATACATTAGCCGGAGAGAAGATTTCTATTGTGGAAGATTATCCCGGTGTGACAAGAGACCGTATTTATGCGGATGTGACATGGCTCAATCAATCGTATTCCCTCATTGACACTGGCGGGATTGAAATGGATGCAAAGGACCATATGTTAAAACATATGAGGGAACAGGCGGGGATTGCCATTGATACGGCTGATGTAATTTTATTTATCGTCGATGTGCGGCAGGGATTGACGGATGCAGATGCGAAAGTGGCGGATATGCTCCGGCGTTCCGGTAAGCCGATTGTGTTAGTTGTGAATAAAGTTGATAGTTTTGATAAATATATGCCAGATGTGTATGAGTTTTATAATCTCGGTATTGGAGACCCGCATCCTATTTCTGCGACATCTAAGTTAGGGATTGGCGATATGTTGGATTCCGTTTCGGAATGGGTTGCCGTTGAGAATATGGAGAAAGAAGAGGATGACCGGCCGAAAGTGGCGATTGTGGGAAGACCGAATGCGGGAAAATCCTCGCTGATTAATAAACTGCTCGGAGAGGAGCGGGTTATTGTTTCCAATGTAGCGGGAACAACGAGAGATGCCATTGATACGGAAATTTCGCATAACGGCAAGGATTATGTATTTATTGATACGGCGGGGCTCAGGCGCAAGAGTAAGATTAAAGAGGCGATAGAGCGCTATAGCATTATCCGTACGGTAGCTGCGATAGAGCGTTCGGATGTGGTGATTTTGATGATTGACGCCGTAGAGGGAGTCACCGAGCAGGACGCCAAGATTGCCGGCATTGCCCACGACAGGGGGCGCGGGTTAATCATTGCGGTAAATAAATGGGATGCGATTGAGAAAAATAATGCTACGGTAAAAGAGTATACGAAAAAGATTCACGATATTTTGTCGTTTGTTCCCTATGCGGAGATATTGTTTATTTCAGCTTTGACAGGACAGCGTGTGAAGATTATATTTGACCGTTTGGAGACGGTGATTCAAAACCATGCCATGCGCATTCAGACAGGCGTTTTGAATGAGATATTGGCGGAGGCGGTAGCAATGCAGCAGCCTCCTTCCGATAAGGGAAAGCGTTTGAAACTGTTCTATATTACACAGGTGAGTACAAAGCCGCCAACGTTTGTGTTGTTTGTCAATAAAAAAGAACTAATGCATTTTTCTTATCAGAGGTATATTGAAAATCGTATACGTGAAACTTTTGGTTTTGTCGGAACACCGATTCGCATATTTATTAGGGAAAGAAAGGAAAAGGAGTAAAATACAATGACAGAGATTTGGTTATCATTGCTTTTCTTGCTGGTTGGGTATGGATTTGGCTGTTTTTCAACTGGTTATGTTGTGGCGAAGATGAGCGGCCATAACATTCAGTCCGAGGGCAGCGGTAATATCGGAACGACTAATGCGCTTCGCACGATGGGAGCAAAAGGCGGAGCCATTACATTTGCCGGAGACTTGCTGAAAGCGTTTATTCCAACGTTTGTTGTCCGCCTCATCATCTGTCCGGCTATGGGATATTCTCCGGAAGTCACATATTTATTGACGATGGTGATTGGCCTCGGCGTTGTGATTGGGCACAATTTTCCCTTTTATTTGCATTTTAAAGGCGGAAAGGGGATTGCTGTCTCTGCGGCGGTAATTGTTGCTTCGTCTTCCAATTCGTTATTTGGTTGGATTATGATTCTGGCAGGGTTGCTTGTTTTTATCCTTATCGTGGCAATTACCAGATATGTTTCTCTGGGCTCCCTTGTTGTAGTATGGTATTTCCCAATTTATGTAATACTACAATATAGGTACTGCGCGATGCCAATGTTTCTTGGTTTACTGGCATTGGCATTGACATTTACGACACTCGCATATATTAAACATGCCGGTAATATCAAAAGACTGCTCAATGGAACAGAGAGAAAAATTGGTGAAAAAAGATAGATGATTGATAAGTGAAAAGGAGAACAGATTGATGAAACGAGTTAGTTTTTTAGGGGCGGGAAGCTGGGGAACGGCGCTTGCCATCTTGTGCGCGAACAATGGACATCAGGTTACGGTGTGGTCAAAAGTGAAAGATGAGATTACGATGCTGCGGGAGAACCGCGAGCATATTGAGCGCCTGCCGGGTATTAAATTGCCGGACAACATCATAATTGAAGATGATTTGAAGCAGGCATGTGCGGGTCAGGACATTCTTGTTTTTTCCGTGGCTTCTCCTTTTGTCCGCCCAACGGCACAGGAGGCAAAACCTTATATAAAAGAGAATCAGATTGTGGTAAATGTTGGCAAGGGAATTGAAGACGATACGCTGATGACGCTCTGTGAAATATTGGAGGATGAACTTCCGACGGCCGATGTATCGGTTCTGTCCGGCCCGAGCCATGCCGAAGAAGTTTCCAGAGGAATACCGACAACGGTTGTTGTCGGCGCCAAGTCCAAAAAGACAGCGATGTTTGTGCAGGATGTATTTATGAGCGATAGTTTTCGCGTGTACACCAGTCCCGACATTACAGGTATTGAATTGGGCGGCGCCTTGAAAAATGTCATTGCGCTTGCTGCCGGAATTTTGGACGGTATGGGAATGGGAGATAATACAAAAGCGGCTTTGATGACTCGGGGAATTGCAGAAATTGCACGCCTTGGAACCGAACTTGGCGGCCGCATGGAAACATTTGGCGGATTGTCCGGTATTGGCGACTTGATTGTTACTTGTACGAGTACCCACAGCCGCAACCATAACTGTGGATATCTGTTAGGGCAGGGGAAAACGCTTGCCGAGGCAAAAGAGGAAATAAAACAGGTCGTGGAGGGAGTCAATTGTGCAAGGGCGGCTTTGAAGCTTGCCGAACGGAACCACGTATCCATGCCGATTGTTGAGCAGATTAACAAAGTTCTTTTTGAAGATAAACCGACGGCGCTGGCGATGCAGGAGTTGTTAGAGAGAGATAAAGTAAGCGAGTACAAAGATATGACATGGTAGGAAAAATTTGGAAAATCTGAAAATTCATTCCAGTGTCTTGACGTCTGCCGGAGTGTTATGTTAATATGAACATGTACAGTACGGGCTTGTACTGGTTTCGACAGGCCGGCTGAAGACGGTGAAGCTATCCGTGGACTGTGACCACGTTAAAACACAGATTTAAATTTAAACGCTGATAAAGAATTAGCATACGCTGCCTAATTAAAGGCGGCTGCTGTTCTTAAGTGTCCTGCAGCTTAAGTACAGTATCATCCTCTGCAGGGAACCTTATTTGCTAAGCTTTGCGCAAATGAGAGATTGTATGAAGCTACCGAATCCGGATGGATGTCAGTTTCCGTCGGGAAGAGGGAATGGTTTTCCTTTGGGAGAACAGAAGAACTGACTATGATAGTAGAAGAACGTGGGATTCCGGTTTGGACGCGGGTTCGATTCCCGCCAGGTCCATCGCCTAAAAAATACCGTAATTGTGAATTTGAAAATGAGATTCACTATTACGGTATTTTTATACAAAAGTAATATTTTTATTTGGCTGTAGAACTTTCATTTAATTCGTTGAAATCAGACGCATTTTGGTATAGAATATATTCGTATTTTTTGTGCATGAATGATTATCTTCGTTAGCATGTCAGGCTGCTATTTGCAGCACTTATTAACGAAGAGGTGGTAAATATGAGAAACAACGAAACTAAAGGAGCAACGATTGAAGCATTAGATGTAATGATTCAAAACGTTGCTCAAGGAGTGTCTGGCTTTTGGGTGGAGGATTACGAGGGTTGTGGCAATCCTAAGATTTTTCCCGAATTTGAAGAAGGCTTGAAGCGAGGACGCTTGGTACAAAAGGAGCATTATTTGTGTCCATGGAATACTGCTGTTTTGTATGGCAAAGGTTATGGTAACATAAATACTGGTTGTTATTATAGCTGTTCCATTGACAAAGCTCGGTTTCTTCCCGAAAAGATGATAAAAGATGTCTTTGTTCGCTTCAGAAAACGTCTGTTGCAGGGTTCATATGATTACAAAGAAGATGTGTTGCCGTTACTGACATCAAATGAAATCAACTACATTGAAAATGAAATCAAAAAGGCAAAGCGGTCAGAGGAAAGAAAGCATAATGAAGAACGTAATGCTCGTTTGAAAAAAGCTGCCGCTTTGATTGACCAATATCCCAACGAAGAGTTTTTACTTGCCGCATATTATGGTGAAAAGGATTATATAAGCGATGAAAACGGCATTGTGTTTTTTGACCCTGACTCTCAAAAAGATGTTGTCGGTGCGGAGAAAATGTCTTATGATGAATACCTTAGTGTACAGCTTGCGTCTTTGAGGCACGACTATCGTTCGGGCTTTGCCAATGGTTTCTTTAATTATCTATTAGAGTTTAAAGGACAAATTGAGAAAATTAGAGCAAAGCACATTTGTTTCAAACGGATTTTCATCAGCGGAATATATCCGGACGGAGCGATGTTTGACGGCAAGGAAGACCATGTTTGGATGGACAAGACTGGATTTGAAGAATTAAATGTTGGAGACAGCGTTTCTTTTAGTGCTGATGTCTATCGATATATAAAAACTGGAAATGGTAAGTTAATTGATTATGGCCTGCGTAACCCGACAGGCATTAAAAAAATTGAGGAATATCAGCTTCCGAGTGATGATGAACTGCGTATGCAGATGATTGGTAAATAATAATCTATTAGTCGCTTGCTTTTTTTACAAAGAAAGTCAAGCGGCTACTTTTATATTCAAAACCATAAACAATATATTATTCTCGCCTTCCGAAAAAATTGGTGAAATGAAAGATTGTAAAGGAAGTGAATATTTATATTGACAAATGGATATACTTTGTATATACTTAAGATATGAGATATATTTCATCATATATAAAATTATAAGATAAAAGACCAATACACGAAGATATGAGTATACATGAAAATATGAGTATTACATAAGATAGTATACGAGCGAACAGAGAGAGATAGGGATTAATATGGAAATGAAAACCAATAAAGTGACAAGAGATACAATTTTTAATTTTACAACAAAAACTACAATACGGAAGTGGGGAAATAGTCAGGGAATCAGATTATCAAAAGAAGTATTATCACAAATGAATTTAAAGGAAGATGATACAGTCGGAATAAATATATATGATGGAAAAATGACTATTGAAAAGATCAATAAGCCTAAATATCTTAATTTACAAGAAAGGTTGGAAGCATTCTACAATAAACCGATTGATGAAATTTATGTCGAAAGTACGCAAGAGGTTGATGTAGGTGATCCGGTAGGGAATGAGCAGTGGTAACTTATAAGCAAGGTGACATAATTGTTATGGATTCTAACCCTCAAAAGGGGCATGAACAGAGGGGAAGAAGGCCGGCACTTGTCTTGAGCAATGATATTCTGAATCATCATAGTTCATTGGCACTTGTTTGTCCGATAACTAATACCAATAAAAAGCATCCATTCCATATAGAATTGGATGAGCGGACGCAAACAACAGGCGTAATATTGTGTGATCAGGCAAAAATGTTAGATGTTGGCGCCAGAAATGCTCAATTTGAAGAAGAATGTCCGGAGAATTTATGGAACGAAGCAAAGGAAATGATAATTAGTTTTATGTAGATAACGGAAATAGTCAGTTTTTAAAAGCATTTGGACAATAAATATCCAAATGCTTTTATACTGGGGGCAAGTTTATGAATGTTTACTATCTTAAGAGGAGGGGATTTTATGGACATAACTTACATTTATCATAGCTGTTTTCTTGTGGAGACGAAAGTCTGTTACTATTTGTTTGATTATTATCGGAAGCAACTGCCAAAATTGAATCCGGAAAAACCAATTCTCGTATTCGCCAGCCATTTCCATCACGACCATTATAACAAAGAAGTATTTCATTTGTTGAAGCGGCAGGGTATGAAAGACATCCATGCTATATTGTCAAAAGATATTTCAAGGCGAAACTATCCGGAGGAGCAAGACATTGAGACTACCTGTGTAACGTTCCATCAGCACTATGAGCTGCCGTTTGGAACGAGTCTGGAGACGCTCCATTCGACCGATTCCGGTGTGGCGTTTCTGGTGACATGTGCGGAGGGAGTCATTTATTATGCCGGCGATTTGAACGACTGGGTGTGGAAAGGAGAGCCGGAGCAGGACAACCGGCAGATGACCGGCAGTTACCGGCATGAGATAAAAATGCTTGCCGGAAAGACAATAGATGTGGCCTTTCTTCCGCTTGACCCGAGGCAGGAGGAGTATTATGCGGAGGGAATGCGGTATTTTTTGGAGAACGTGGATGTAAAGACCGTTTATCCGATGCATTACTGGGAAAAACCGGATATTATAGGGCAGTTTCTTGCAGAGTATCCGATGTATAGGGATATTGTGCGGGAAACAGAAAAGGTACGGTGAAACATGGAATCGTTTTTTCACAACCCGATAAAAACATGTTATAATGAAAACGGTCATACTGTCCGGAATATTATTCCGGCTATTTGTTTTCATTTAGAAATGAGGAGTAAAGTAGAAAAGGGAATAGAACTATGAAATTAGAGCAATCGGTAAGAGACATTAAGGGAGTGGGGGAAAAGGCGGAACAGTGTTATCACAAAATGAATATTTACACCGTGGCGGATTTGCTTGAGCACTATCCGCGCGCGTACGATGAGTGGAAACCCATTCAGCCGATTGACGGTGTGGAGGAGGGCATGACGGTAGCAGTAGAGGGGACCCTGCGAGAGCGGCCGCAGATGAAATCAAAAGGGAGACTTAAAATTTTGACGGTTACGCTGATCGACGGGAGTGGTGCGCTTCCGGTTACATGGTTTAATATGCCCTTTTTGAGGAACCGGCTGAAAATGGGAGTACGTTACATATTACGCGGTAAGATAGAGCGCAGAGGCGGTCAGTTGCAGTTACAACAGCCGAATATTTACACGAGGGAAGAATTTTACCGTCAGGTAGGAAAACTTCAGCCAATCTATCCGCTGACGTCCGGTTTGAGCAATAAGGCCGTGACGAAAGCACTTGCGCTTGCTTTGAAAGAGGGGGAAGATTTGCAGGAATATTTACCGGCAGACATACGGAAGCGACAGAAGCTTCTGCCTTACAAAAAGGCGTTGCAGCAAATCCATTTTCCGGTAAACAGGGAAGAGATGATGGCGGCAAGGCGCCGTTTGGTTTTTGATGAGTTATTCTTATACTCTCTGGCGCTTGCCTATATCAAAAAGGCAGGGCGCATAGAGAGCCGTTATGTAGTGGAGGAGAAAGAGGAGGCACAACGGTTTCAGAGCGGACTGCCGTTTGTGCTGACGGATGCACAGAAGAAAGCATATCGGGAAATTATGGATGATATGAAAAGCGGGTATGCCATGAATCGTCTGGTGCAGGGCGATGTCGGTTCCGGAAAGACGATTGTGGCAGTATTGGCATTATATCAGACGGTACTCAATGGCGCACAGGGGGCGTTTATGGCACCGACAGAAGTGCTGGCGACACAACACTATCGCAGTTTGTGTGAGATGTTAGAGCCGCTCGGGGTGCGTGTTGGTCTTTTGACGGGAGCGCTGACCGCAAAAGAGAAGCGGGAGGCAAAGGAGAGGATAGCTCTCGGTATGTGGGATATTGTTATTGGCACGCATGCGATTATTCAGGACAATGTAGTTTTCTCCAAGTTGGCGCTTGTGATTACGGACGAGCAGCACCGTTTCGGTGTAAAGCAGAGAGAGAGTCTGTATCAGAAAGGAAAGGAGCCTCATGTACTGGCAATGAGCGCTACCCCGATACCGCGGACGTTAGCGCTCATTTTGTATGGAGATATGGATTTATCGGTGATTGGGGAGCGTCCGGCAGAGCGTCTTCCGATTAAGAATTGCGTGGTGAACACAGGATATCGGCCCAATGCCTATCAGTTTATGAAAAATCAAATAGAACAGGGACATCAGGTATACATCATCTGCCCGATGGTAGAGGAGAAAGAAGAATCGGAATTGGAAAATGTGACAATTTATTCTGAGGAGTTAAGACAAATCTTTCCGTCTTCCGTGCGTATTCAGGCATTGCATGGCAAAATGAAACCGGCGGAGAAAGAGGCGGTTATGCAATCTTTTTCACAGGGAGATATTGATATACTCGTATCAACTACCGTTATTGAAGTCGGTATCGATGTACCGAATGCGACGGTTATGATGATTGAAAATGCCGAGCGGTTTGGTTTGGCGCAGCTCCACCAGCTTCGGGGCCGTGTGGGGCGGGGAGCGTCACAGTCCTATTGTATTTTTATGGTTGGTGAAGAGTCGAAAGATTCACGGGAGCGACTAGATGTACTTGCCAATTCCAACGACGGTTTTTACATCGCCAGAGAGGATTTGAAAATGCGGGGGCAAGGAGAACTTTTTGGACTTCGGCAGAGTGGAGAGCAGATTTTCGTGTTGGCAGATATATTTGAAGACGCAGATATTTTGCAGGCGGCGGGAGAAGAGGCGAAATCATTGACGGAAGATGAAATTGTGCTGCTCTATAAAAAGAACAGGCGGTTAAAGAAACGAATCGAGTATTATTTGGGACAGGTTACGTTATAAAAACGGTCTTGAAAAAACGATTGCTATCATATACAATAAAAGATATGAGTATATGAGCAGGAGGCGCTTCGCATGAGGGTGATTGCAGGTAAGGCAAGGCGTTTGTTGTTGGTTTCTCCAGAGGGAAAGAATACGAGGCCGACGACTGACCGCATAAAAGAGACATTATTTAATATGTTACAAAATGATGTGTATGACAGCGAGTTTCTGGACTTGTTCAGCGGGTGCGGCGGGATTGGTATCGAGGCGCTCAGCCGGGGGGCGAAGCATGCGACCTTTGTTGAATACGAAAGAAAGGCGCTCGCGTGTATCCGAACGAATTTGGAGAAGACGAAATTGGCAGAACAGTCGACAGTGCTGCCGATGGAAGTTACTTACGCCGTATCCAGACTGGAAAAGCAGGGGCGCTGTTTTGATATTATTTATGCCGACCCTCCTTATGGCAAGGGGTACGAGGAGAAACTGGCATCGCAGATAGCGGCGTCGACAATCGTAAAACCGGGCACTCTGCTTATTTTTGAATCTTCGAGGGAGACCGTACCGGATTATGTAGATGAAACGGTTTATGAGATAGTGAAAATCAAGGAATATAAAACAAATCAGCATTTGTTCCTTCGGGTAAGAGAGGGGACGGGAAAAGGAGAAAGGATATGAACCCATCAAGAATCGAACAGGCAATTGATGAAATTTACAATTATGTGGAGGGCTGTAAGCCTTCGAAATTAGCGCCCAGCAAAGTCGTGGTAGATAGGGAACAATTGTATGATTTGCTGGACGAGCTTCGTCTTTGCGCACCGGAAGAGATTAAACGTTACCAGAAGATTATTAACAATCGCGAGGGTATTTTGAACGAGGCACAGCAGCGTGCCGAAGATATGCTGGCGCAGGCCCAGAACCAGACAGCGCAGATTTTAGACCAGAGTGAAATTGTACAAACCGCCTATCAGAGAGCCGAGGATATTATGAAACAGGCAACCGAGGAAGCCCGTGAATTGGTGAATCAGGCGGAAGCCGAGAGCAATCAGATGCATAAGGCGGCGCTGTTGTATACGAATGAAATTCTCACGGATGCACAGAAGCATATTGAAGAATCGTTTCGCGAGATAGACAATAAGGAGCGGATGCTCAATAGTGCGATGAAAAACAGCATTCAGCTAATTAAGTCCAATAAAGAAGAACTCATGGCGCAATTGGAGCCGGAGCAGCCACAGCCGCAGCAACCGCAGCCGGCACAGCAACAGAGATTGGAAGTGGAGCCGGTGCCAAACAACCACGAACAGTTGGAAGTCGTTGAGCGGGAAGTTGTCGGAGAATTTGCCGTGTCGGAAGACGCCTTTTTAAACAAGGCGCAGCAGTAGTGAAACAATTGCTCCCGCTAAGAAGGCATTGAAAAATTTGTTGATTACATAAGGAAAAACAGAGAGTCCTGATTTTGCCAGAACGCTATTGGTTTGTGCGGCGGCAGAAAGTCCGCCAAAACATAGCAGCATGGCGGTCAGGATTTCTTTTGTTGAATGGCTCAAAGGCGCCTGTTTCAGATAGGAAATACCACTCGTTATTTCCAGCGCCCCGAGTGCGGTAATGCCGGAAGCGGATTGGAGGGATACAAATTGCCCGACGATTTGTCCGATGATGCAAAAGAGGATAACATATCCGCCAATTTTTGTGATTAGGAGAAAACTCTGCTCGATGGCGTCGTCAATGTACTGGCTGAATGTTGCCGTTTTGCCTGAGGTAAACAGGGAAGAAGAGGATGGCGCGGCGCATACAACGCCATAACGTTTTTTGTATAAGAAAGAAAAAATCAGGCTTCCAAGCAGACTTGTCAGCACGATTGTGAGGAATAGGAAAACACTGTCGGCATAAGACAAATGGAGTATGTAAGAGCCACAAAAGGATAAAATAAACATAGGACTCGGGTTATTGGCAAAACCGAGAAAAAAATAGGCCTGATGTTTGGGGAGAAGACCTCTCTGATACTGGTAGACAACGAAAGCGGCGCCGGTCGGATAGCCGCATAAGAGGCCGAGAAGTAAGGCCCCGCGTCGGGAGGCGATTTGCGGCAGACTTTGTTGAAACATACGGATGCCGATAAAAAACGGAAGCAGGGTTGGGAGCAGTTCCGTAAGCCACAGGGAGGCGCCGTATTTGCTGCCGGCAAGCGCAGCAGACGGAGTGACAAACAGGATGAGAAGATAGGCGAGAGTGCATATTATCATGGTATTCCCCGTTTCTGCCTTTTTGTTTACTAGCATCCTATGCGAATCATATAGACAAATAGAAGTTGTCTATGGTACTATTTTATTATCATTGTTGAAAGGAATTATGCAGATGTTTGAGATAATGACTGATTCGACGGCAAACCTGACGGGGGATATGATTAGGGACTATCATTTGCATGTGTTGTCTTTGAGTTTTGTTGTCGATGGAAAAGAGTATAAAGGATATGAAAAGGGAAAGACAATGGATTTGGCGCCCTTTTATGCCATGATGAGAGAGAAGAAAGATATCAAAACCTCTTTGGCCAATAGCGAAGACGCCTACCGAATGGGAAAAGCTATTTTGAAGCAAGACATAGATTTATTATATTTAGGATTTTCATCCGGACTATCCAGTACCTTTCAGGCAGTAAGCGCTGCCTTTGAGGAGTTGAGGGAGGAATATCCGCAGCGTCAAGTACTGGCTGTCGATTCGCTGTCCGCTGCACTGGGAGAGGGACTGTTCGTAAAATACGTCGTTGATATGCGTGAGAATGGAGCCTCCATCGGGGAGGCTTATTCTTGGGCGCTCCGGCACCGGCTCAATATTTGCCATGAATTTACGGTAGATGATTTGTTCTTTCTTAAGAGAGGCGGACGCATTTCCGCGGCGACTGCCGTGTTGGGAACGGCGTTGAGCGTCAAGCCGGTTCTTCATGTGGACGATGAGGGGCATCTGATTCCCGTCGGTAAAACGAGAGGGAGAAAGAAGTCTTTAGATGCGCTTGTGGAGAGAATGAAAAACAATGCGATTGAACCGGAAAAGCAGGAGGTATATATCAGCCATGGCGATTGTCTGGAGGACGCAGAATATGTGGCGGAGAAAGTGCGGGAATGCATGGGAGTAGAGAAGATATCAATCCACGTTTTAGACCCTGTCATAGGAGCGCACTCCGGTCCGGGCACGGTGGCGCTGTTTTATTATGGCGAACACCGCTGACGGCTGCCGTCGGTGATTTAGCCTGACCTGCCACCGTCAGGCTAAGATGTGATAACCTTTTTACGACAGCGGCATAGGATAGTAAGACGAGGGGGATGATTTTATGGAAAACAATTCCGAGAGGATTATTAATAGCATTTTGGACAGTTATGAGCAGCACGAAGAGACGATACATGTGGATACGGAAAATATTGTAAATAAAGAAATTCTTATTGAGGTGATGAAAGAAATCCGCAAGGTTTTGTTTCCGGGGTTTTTTGAGCAAAACCGTGTCCGCAGCGAATACCTGAAATATCTGGTGGGAGAGCGGGTGGAATATATACAGTACCATCTGAAAAAGCAGGTTGCCAGAGTATTGGGAAATGCGGACGGATGTGAGTGCTGCCCGAAATCAGAAGCGTCCTCGCAGGCGGAAGAAATCGTTCATCAGTTTTTGCTGCGGATACCTGTGATACGCGAATATTTGTATACCGATGTACAGGCGGCGTATGAGGGAGACCCAGCGGCGTACAGCACCGACGAAGTGATTTTTTCCTATCCGGGAATCTATGCCATTACAGTATATCGGGTGGCCCATGAGCTGGTGAAACTAGGGGTTCCGCTCATACCGCGTATCATGACGGAATATGCGCACGGATTAACGGGGATTGACATCAATCCAGGGGCGGCGATTGGCAAATATTTCTGTATCGACCACGGCACCGGCATTGTGATTGGTGAGACAACAACGATTGGCGAGCACGTAAAAATCTATCAAGGTGTGACTCTGGGAGCGCTCTCGACGAAGCGGGGACAGCTTCTAAAAGGAGAAAAGCGTCATCCGACGATTGGCAATCACGTAACGATTTATTCGAACACTTCTGTTCTCGGGGGAGATACGGTGATTGGGGACGGGGTGACGATTGGCGGCAATGCTTTTATTGTAAATTCGATTTCTGCCGGTATGAAAGTAAATATTAAGAATCCGGAACTCCAGTACAGCAGAGATAACCGCAGTTAGCCGCTGCAAGAGAATAAGTTTTGTACAATTTTTCATTTTATGGCAAATCTTTCCTTGCCTTTTGAAAACCGGAGGAGTATAATTAAATGCGGTATTTTATATGGTGCGGGAATCGTGCCCGTTTCGCAGGGAAGGAGATGCAAACAATGAAAGTATTAGTTATTAACTGTGGTAGTTCATCGCTAAAGTACCAATTGATTGATTCGGAAACAGAGAAAGCTTTGGCAGTAGGTTTGTGTGAGAGAATTGGAATCGACGGAAGACTGAATCACACGCCGGAGGGCGGTGAAAAGGTTGTCATAGAAAAGGATATGCCGAATCACGAAGTGGCTATCCGCATGGTATTAGATGCTCTGGTAGATAATCAATACGGAGTCATCGGTGATTTGAAAGAAATTGATGCGGTAGGCCATCGTTTAGTCCACGGCGGCGAGAAATTTACCGAATCCGTTGTTATAGACGAAGAAGTGATTGCCGGCGTGGAAGAGTGTAATCCGCTCGCTCCATTGCACAATCCAGCAAACCTCATTGGTGTCCGTGCCTGTCAGACCATTATGCCGGGCGTGCCAAACGTAGGTGTGTTTGATACTGCTTTTCATCAGACGATGAGTCCGGTTGCCTATATGTATGGTCTTCCTTATGAATATTACGAAAAATATAAAGTGCGCCGTTACGGATTTCACGGGACCAGCCATTCGTTTGTGTCGAAACGGGCGGTTGAGATGCTGCACTTAAATCCGGATGACTCGAAAGTGATAGTATGTCATTTGGGAAATGGTTCGAGTATTTCGGCAGTGAAAAATGGAAAAGTTGTAGACACGAGCATGGGTATGACGCCGATGGAAGGGCTTGTTATGGGAACCCGCTGCGGTGATATTGACCCGACTATCGTAGAATATTTAGCTCATAATTTGAATAAGTCATTAGAAGAAATTATGGTAATCCTCAACAAAGAGTCCGGTGTTTACGGTTTGTCCGGCGGTTTGTCCAGCGACTTCCGTGATTTGGATGAGGCGTCAAATAAAGGAAATGAAAAAGCAAAACTGGCAGTAGAAGTATTTTCCTACCGTGTTGCGAAAGTGATTGGCTCGTATATGGCAGCGATGAATGGTGTAGATGCTATTATTTTCACCGCCGGTATCGGGGAGAACAATATTGTAGTCCGCAAACAGATTTTGGAATATTTTGGATATATGGGAATTGCATTGGATGAAGAGGCCAATCAGATGCGTGGTGAAGAGAAGATTATTTCTACACCGTCCTCGAAAGTAACGGTTGCGGTTATTCCGACCAATGAGGAACTGGCGATTGCCAGAGAGACAGTGGCACTGTTGTAATCCTATTCGTTATCAAAGCAGGTTATCGAAACAGGTTATCGAAACATAAAAAAATTGTTGACAATAGTTACCATGTGCGATATAATGGGAAAAGTGTTTTGAGTATTTTGAGTAATACAGAGGAGGTGTAACCGGCATGAGTATTTGTCCTAAGAATAAATCTTCAAAAGCAAGAAGAGATAAGCGTAGAGCGAACTGGAAAATGACAGCTCCTACGTTGGTAAAGTGCAGTAAATGCGGCGCATTGATGGTACCACACCGTGTCTGCAAAAATTGCGGAAGCTACAATAAAAAAGAGATTCTTGCCAGCGGCGAGTAAGCGGTAAACCCCGTAAAATCGGGGGTTTGCAAAAAACTTTATGGTTAAAAAGAGTGAATTTAACCCATTTTTAACCCAATTGACGAACGGAAGAAGGTTTATAATGTTTTTGGGTTAAGTTCATGTAGAAACGCATGAATGCAAATAAGGCATAAGAGGTCAATATATCTATGAAAATAGATGTATTGGCCTTTTTGCATTTAAAAAGATGTCAGGAGGCAATAAATGAGAAAAGGTTGTTTGATTTATGACGAAGGAAGTGGGCGCATGGATATACGTTTTGGGCTAGAAGAGTATTATGGTGGTCTGCACTGCGGAGAGGGTATGGAGGTTATTCTTGATGGCAACTGGCGGAGGATGAGAGAAAGCATTACAGACATTGATAACAATGATAATGCTATATATTTTTAAAAAAATTTTTTGAACTGAGCGATATCCTATATGTATAGCGCTCAGTCTTATTTTAGTGGCTTTGCTGCAATTGCTGCATAAATAAAAAATATACAAAAAATAAAGAAAATATATCATTTTGTTGAAAAATTATTGCGTTTTTGTTAATTAAGTTGTATAGTTATAATAAAAATAAAATTGCAAAAATGGATAAAAAATCATTTGAATTTACAGGAGGGAAAACTATGAAGAACAAAGGAAATCGCTTTATAACGGGAAGTACCATATGGACAGCGCTGGTGTTGATTATAACAAGCTTACCGGCTATGGATGCTCCTCAGGCTTCCGATGCAGCAGAAAAAGTTGCGGAGATAACCCGCAGCGAGGCGGATGTTACAGAAGAGCTGACCGCCAGACGTACCAAATTCACCAAGCAGTATGTTCTCTCAGACGGCAGTTTTCTAGCCAACTCCTATTCCATGCCTATTCATTATAAAAAGGGTGGCAGATGGAAAGAAATCAATACCACCTTAGTAAAATCGGGAAAGAAGAATTATAAGACCAGTTCGACCGACCTGCGTATCACAGTGGCAAAGAAAGCCAACAAAAAGGCAGAAGTCACAATGAAACGCGGTTCCCATAAGCTCTCCCTTGCCTTACAGGGAAAGAAAATAAAAGCAAAAAAAGTTACGATTCAGAATCCGAAAAAGAAAGACAAGACAGACATCCTCAACAGCAATCAGGTTCAATATAAAAAATCTTACAAAAACCAGACTCTGACCTATGAAATCTATCCGGAAAAAATCTTAGAAAAAATCTCCGTGAAAAAGAAATCTGCTGCAAAGAAAATAAAAATCAAAGCAGACAGCGGCAGGCAGAAAGTAAAAGTAAAGAAAAACCGCATTTACTTCAAAACAAAAAAAGGAAAAACCAGATACACCCGTCTGAAAACAATAGTGACGGACGCAAAAGGGGTATCTACCTCAAAGGTAAAAGTAACATATAATAAGAAAAAGAAAATCATTACGCTGACTCCTAATAAAAAGTGGTTAAAAAGCAAAAAACGGAAATTCCCATTATCTTTCCGCACGGCGTATACCACCAGTGAACACGAGAGGGACGTGAAAATCGGAGCCGCTTATGCCGGCGTACCGAACAGCAACTTCACCTACAACGAATCCCTGCTCCTGCAGGCAAATAAATGTGTGGCATTTACCCAGATGGGCAGCTTTGCCGGACTGGGCAACCCGAACGTCAGGGTGCGGGATGCCAGACTGTATGTAGAAAACGAAAAAACGCTGAAAATGGGAGCTGGAAAGACTTTCCAGACAGGAGTACATAAAGTAACAGAAAAATGGAGCGGAAAAAAGGTGACCAATAATAAACGCCCATCGTATGAGCCACAAAGTTCAGCTACCCTGTCTATGCAGAACAAAGGAACCTGTTCCTGCAATGTGACTGATATCGTAAAAGCATGGTACAGCGGCGAAGAAAACAATGGTGTGGCGCTGGTGGCGGACAACAGTAATGGTTCGTACCAGACAAAAATCGGGAAGAATCCATACTTCTCCATTCATTATGAAGCAGTCGGATTTGATGGGGCAGTGGAACTGAAAGAGAATCAGGACATTACCAGAGATGTATTAAAAAGCGGGCAGGAGAATTATTATTACTTTGATGCAGTTCCGGGGATTGCCTATGACCTTTATACGACATCCGCTTTGGATACGCAGGGAATTCTGTATGACAGTGGGAAAAACCGTCTGGAGTACGACGATAACAGCGGACTGGATGAAAACTTTCAGTTCATTAAAAGTTATAATGGAAAGCGCTATCTGAAAGTCAATGTAAAAGGAACGGCAGTGGGGAAATACACACTTTCCCTGAAAAAGCGTTTTGCCATCCCGGAACCGGCCGCCATCCAAGGACAGGACAAAGCTACCATCACATGGAATGCGGTAGACAAGGCAAAAGAATATCTCGTCAGCATCTATGACGGCGGAAAGAAGATAAACGAAGCCGTCACCACAGGTACTTCCTATGATTACATTTACAACAACGAAACCGCAGGAAAAATCCTCGGCTTCACGGTAACGGCAAGGGAAAATGCATCCCTTACCGGAGAACCCTCCCGCATGATATTCAGTGCGGACAGCCACTCCGAGTGGGTATATACGACACCGATGCAGGAGGGCAGAAAAAACAGTTCAGTTGCCGCACTGGGCGGAAAAATCTATGTCCTCGGTGGGGAAAGTGTGAATGAAAAAACCATTCACACGGGAAGAAACGTCCGCAGAAGCGGACTTGTTGCAAAGCAACATTCTTCCGCCATGGATGTCTCTTTGAAAAGTTTTGCCGTATACGACACCGAAAAGAAAACATGGGAATCCCTGCCGGATTATCCCGGCACGGCAGACGGCATATGCAGGGCCGCCATGTTCGCATACAACAACGAAATCTATGTCGTCGGCGGTCAGACCGGCACCGGCGCTGCCGCTAAGTTATTAAAATCCGTCTATGCATTTAACACCGATACAAAGCAGTGGCAGAAAAAGTCGGACATGGCAGAAGGCAGAACCAATGCTGCCTATGCAGTCAGCAAAGCCCAGCTCTATCTGTGGACAAAAGCAGGAACCACCGACAAAGCAGAAATCTATAACATCAAAACCGACACATGGGAAACGGCAGTCATGCCGGACACGAGCAGCATCATAGACGCCGCCAGCGTGGACAACCGTGTCTTTGTATTAAAAGAAGATGGAGAAAAAATGTACTGGCAGGAATACCTGCCGGAAGACAATATATTTGAAGAGGCAGGGGCAGAGTGTCCGTTTGCAGCATCTGATAAATACAAGGCATCCGCCGTCATCCGCGGCAAAATCTACATGGTAAAAGAGACAGAGACAAAAGAAGTCCTCGTCTATGACGCCTATGCCGGCGAATGGAGCCGGATTTCCGACATGAACCTGACAAAAAAAGACAGCGCACTCGCCGCCAGCGGCAACGACTTGTACAGTATTGGCGGGGAAATGCCGGGATTCGGTGTGCTGGATGTGGTAGAGCAGTATACCGTCAAAGTGCAAAGCACCACCAAGGAAATGGTGGTAAAGAAAGGCGAGGCCTATGAGCTGCAGGTAACAGCCGGAAATCTCAAAAAGGGAGAGACAAAGGTAGTGAGCGTAGCCGTCAATCCCGAAGAACTGCAGATACAAAACGCCTCCTCTTTCGAGACAGAAGAAGCACTGAAAGAGGGCGCTGACGGGGTTACGTTACTAAAATACCAGCCGAAAAAAGGCGTGCTGGTGTTGAAACTCACGGGAAGCCTGGAGAGGGGAGAGAGTTATGAAACCTACCAGTCCATTCCGGTAGAAGGAAAGATTGACGGAAAGACAAGGGTGGAAATAACATTGACGGAAAAATAACAAAAAGGGATTTGCTGACCGAGGAGCAGGCGCAGAAGCTGGAGGCCGGGTCTCTGAAAAAAAGAGGGACGGGTGGAAGTTGCCATCCTGCTTATGAACGGAACCTATACCTTTGATGAAGTGATACAGAAGCTGGATGCAGGGATGACAATCAAAGAACTGAAGAAGCAGCCTGCAAATGGATCATAAATTTAGCAGGGAGAATGGAGTCCTGCGTAAGGAAGGAGTTTGAAATCTATGAGAAGATTGGGAAAGACATTGTTTGGAATAATAACTGCTGTTATGATAAGTGGAACGGTTCTGTCTGCAAACAGTAGCATCTGTCAGGCTGTGGATGAGAACCTCACCTTTGGTGAGGTGTACAACACCGCCGTCGAAGAAGCCTACGGCGACACGTTCCGCAGTGTCTACGAAAACCGTCTGGCCGGTTCCCCCTTAGAAGCCGAATGCGCCGACGGCGTAGACACCGCCACTGGTCACCTAATCCTCTCCCGCAACGACCTCTCCCTCGAAGGATTCGGCGGCATGGATTTTGAACTCAACCGTTACTACGACAGCAACGAAGCCAACTTAGGCCACGCCACCGTCGAACACGTAAGCGAACTCAAACGCGACACCGTCTGGGTCAGCTACACGGCAGCCGACGGCGGCAAACGCGAACTCATCGTCAACACGGCATTACTCAAAAACCACAAAAACGCCCTCAAAAACCTAATCGGCGCCAGCTATAAAAAAGGAGACGTGCAGCATCAGGACGTCATCAAACCGGAAAAAGGAACCCAGCGCACGAAAATCATCAGCAACAAAAACCACAACGTATACGGAATCGCCAGCGGCTGGCGCTACGACTTCCCGTGGATCGAAACCGTCACACTCGCAGAAAAAGAAGGCTGGGAACCAAGACCCGCCTACCTCCATTACGGCAGCGCCGGCGTCATCCCCATTGAAACAGAACAGGACGGAGCCGGCAGACGCTATCCCATCCGGAAACTCGAAAACTACGGCTACGAAGACATCAAACTCGAAGATTGGAACAAAACCGTCGACGGCACTGCCTGTAAATACCTGCTGCGCGACAAAACCGGCCTGCGCACCTACTTCAACGAAAACGGCGTCATTGTGCTGCAGAAAGACGCCCACGGCAACACCATCCGCTACACCTACACCGACGGCATTTACTTCAGCAAAATCACCGACGCCGTCGGCAGGGAAATCGAATTCCATTACAGCGGGGAAGAAGACGAAAAAGTACTGACATCCGTCACCGTTCAGGGAACAGAGGAAGAAGGCGGCGTAAGCCGGAAAACCATCACCTACGAGACAGAAGAAAAAACCTACACGCCGCACTACGGCGACCGGCTGCACGGCGCCATCCTCACAAGCGCCACCGTCGATGGCAGCAAAGAAAAATACGCCTACCAGACCGCCGAGCGGCTCGTCAACATCTCCGGCGCCGGCGTCGCCTCCCAGCGGGTCTCCACCAACCAGAGCTACCTCCTCAACAAAATCACCGCCGACGGCAGCGAAACCCGTTACGAATACCGCGCCTGCTCCCTGCGCGGCGAAAAAGGCGGAAACAGTGAACAGAAAAGAGACGTCGTCACCGAACAGTTCTACGTCACAAGGGAGTATGAAAAAGACACAAAAACGGGCAAAAAATCAAACGGCATCAAATACGACTACTTCCAGAAAAAAGGAAACGGCAGCCTGCGCAGCTACGACGACTTCCGCGAGAGGAAAGGAGAAGACGGACCCATTTATGAGGCATGGCAGTATGGAAACAGCGGGCTCAGGGCCGTAACCGTAGTCAGCACCTTTAACCCGAACAAATATAAAACAAACGGGAAGTATTATGACTACACCTATAAAAAATCGAAAATCAACCCGGAAACAATGCGGTTAAAAAGAGACACAAAAAAGAACGTCACTTTGTACCTATATAATGAGAATAAACTGCTGACGGATGAAGTGAATTACGGGCAGGAAAAAGAAGAAACTCTGTACGGCTATGATAAAAACGGAAAGGGTTCCCTTGTGG